>CAWHUL010000014.1:0-113878 GCA_963832365.1 uncultured Acidobacteriota bacterium
AGAGCTGGTACAGATTGAGATGGCGCGCGAGCAGGCGGCGGAAATGCGCACGGCCTACCCGCACATGTACAAGTAGGGTTCTCGGATCACATCACTTCTCGCGCCGCGCCGCATCGCCTTCCGGGATTCCCTGCCCTTCCTGCCGCTTCCGCTGATAAGCGGAGTTGCGCTCCCAGATGATGCGCATGCCCTCCAGCGTCAGCAGGTCGTCTACCACCGAGATATACTTCGAGCCGCCGCCGAACAGCGGCGCAAGGCCTCCGGTCGCCACCACCGTCGCCTTTCCCAGTTCGCCGAACAAGCGCTCCAGGACTCCATCGATCAGCCCTATATAACCGTAATACAGCCCCGATTGCAGGCTGGCAACCGTGTTGGTGCCGATCACCCGCGGGGTCTTTCGGATATCGACTCGTGGCAGCCTGGCCGTGCGCATGAACAGCGCCTCGGCCGAGATGCCGATCCCCGGGCAGATCACGCCGCCCAGGTACTCGCCCTTGGCAGAAACCGCATCGAATGTGGTCGCCGTACCGAAGTCCACGATCACGCAGGGCCCGCCGTACTTCTCGAAGGCGGCGACGCCGTTGACAATGCGATCCGCGCCCACTTCGGCGGGATTGTCGTAGTGTACGGGCATTCCGGTCTTCACGCCGGGCTCGATGAACAGCGGCTTCAGTTGAAAATATTTCTCGCAGACCTCGCGCAAGGTGGAATCGATCGGCGGCACAACCGAGGAAATCACGATCCCCTTGATCTCCTTGGGATCGATCCGGCTCATCAAAAACAAGTTGCGGAAGAGCACTCCGTATTCATCGACCGTCTGGTTACGGTTGCTGGAAACGCGCCAGTGAGCCAGCAAACGCGCTGGACCTTCACCCGCGCCCTCGCCGCCGTAAACGCCCAAAACCGCGTTCGTATTTCCTACATCAAGCACGAAAAGCATGGATTCAGTTCCTGTGTTGTTAGCGCGGCTAAGCGCTAGTGTAGTGCGTCAAACAAATGGGTCGTGCCATAACTAACTTCCGCCGGAGTGTCATGTTGAGCGCAGCGAAACATCCCATGAAAACTGCCCCAACCCGCGCCGCTCTGAGCTTCTATGAAGCCCTTCGGCTGCATCTTAGATTCAACCCGTGCTGGGATCCTTCGCTTCGCTCAGGATGACACCTCAAAAAACATTGCGCGAACTTCTGGGACGCTACCCCAGTCACTCTTGCCTTATCTTGGCCGCACTCCGCCCGAGAGCACGGTCTTGATCCCCGCGTCGGTCTGCACCTGCAAAAAACCGCGCACGTCCAGCCCCACGGTTATCCCATGGTAACCCCCGTCTTCGTCCACCTCGACGGCGCGTCCCCGCACGTACGAAGAGTGCAGTTCAAAGCGCCGCAGCACCTCCCGCCGGGCTACTTCCAGATCGGCCACGAACGCCCGATACTCGCAATCGAGCGATTTTAGCAGGGCGGCAGCCAAGTCCACGCGAGACCAATCGCGTCCGCTTTCAAGCCGAAGCGAGGTGGCGACGGCCCGCAGCTCGGCCGGAAACTCGCGCTGATTCACGTTGAGCCCCATGCCTGCCACGATATGGTGTACGCGCGTGGCCTCGGCGTGCATCTCGATCAAAATTCCGCAGACCTTCGCATTGCCGAACAGCACATCATTCGGCCAGCGCAGGTCGGCCTCGAGGCCGGTGACTTCGTGTATTGCCTCCCACACGGCCAGCCCCGTCGCCAGTGAAATCAGCAGCACGTCCATGGGAGCCAGGAACGGCCGCAGCACCACCGAGCAGCAGATTCCCTCGGACGGATTCGACTCCCAGCGATGCGTCCCTCTGCCGCGTCCGGCCGTCTGCTCCTCGGCCACGAACACTGCCCCCTCGGGCTCCCCCTGGCCGGCGGCGCGCATCGCCAATGTGTTTGTCGATCCAATGCGGAAGTAGTGGTGGATGTTATCCGCGAAAATCGTCGCTTCGAGCAGAGGATTCAATATCTCAGGCAGCAGCAGATCGGGAACTTTTTCCAGCCGGTATCCGGTCGCGGGATGTCCGGAGATTTCGACCCCGAGTTCACGAAGCTGCTGTACCAGGCGCCACACATCCGAGCGGCTCGTGCCAAGTTCCTCCGCCAGCTTCGTGCCGCTCATCACCAGCATCGGATGATTTCCCAGCAAGCGCACCAACCTGCCTAGGCGCGCGTCGGTGCCCGCCGCAGGCTCACTGGCTCCAGCACGATCTCCGGGTTGTAACCTCAGGACCATTCCGCCACACACTTGCCGAGTGCGTGACGATTATCGGGGATTGCCGCCCTCTTGGGCAAAGCAAAACGAAGGGTCGAAGGGTATTTACGGCCTAAACTGGGACAATTCTCATGCTCAGGTCCACCGCGCGGGCGGAATGGGTGAGCGCCCCCACTGAAATGTAGTCCACGCCAGCCTCGGCGTAGGCGCGTACATTCTCCAGCGTGATGCCGCCGGAGGCTTCCAGCGGCACGCGGCGCGTGTGGTGCGCCACCCGCTGCACCGCCAGGCTCACCTGCTCGGGAGTCATGTTGTCCAGCAGGATCGCCTCCGCGCCGTACTGGAGCGCGTCTTCCAGCTCGGCCATGGAGCGGACTTCCACCTGAATCGGCTGTTCGCCCTTGCGGTTGCGATGCGCCCTTTCCAAAACCTCGCGGATGCCGCCCGCCAGGTCGACATGGTTGTTCTTAACCAGGATTCCGTCGGAGAGATCGAGCCGATGATTCTGGCCGCCTCCGCAACGCACCGCGTATTTGTCGATCAGCCGCAAGCCGGGTGCCGTCTTGCGCGTGTCCAGAATGCGGCACTTCGTCCCGGCAATCGCATCCACATAGCGGCGGGTGGCGGTGGCGATGCCGCTCATGCGTTGCAGCAGATTCAGAATCACGCGTTCGCACGAGAGAATGGCGCGTGCGTTGTGGCGGATGACGGCGACCGGCTGGCCTTTGTGCAGGCGCACGCCGTCGAAAATCTCCGTGTGCATGGTCACTTCCGCATGAACGTGCACCGATCCTTCCAGTTGCGCGAAAATTTCGAAGATACGCGATACCGCCCCGATCCCGGCCAGAACGCAATCCTGCTTGGCAAGAATGGTTGCAACCGCAAGCTGGCCGTCATCGATGCAGGCGTGGCTCGTGGCGTCATGCGTGGCGCGGTCTTCCTGTAATGCGATTTCCAGCACACTGCTCGCGCGGCGGCTTGTCCAGTCCATAACGCCTCTTATTTGCCCGTCAACGAATCCAGGGCGTCCTTCGCTTTTTGCAGCAGAATCTTCAACTCCGCTTCCCGCTTGCGCAAACCCTCAACCACGTGTGCCGGCGCCTTGGACAAGAACTGCTGATTGGCAAGCTGGCGTAGCGCATTGCCCAACTCGCGCTCCATCTTCTCAATCTCTTTGTTCAGTCGCTCGCGCTCGGCGGCCACGTCTACCTTCTGCTCGTAAACCACGCGCACGTCGAAGCGGGCCGTGCTGCGCGAGTTCGCTTCCTTGGCAAGTGATCGCTCGACAAAGCTGATTCCGTCGACGTGGGCAAGCCGCTCCACCGCCGCCGTGTTGCGCGACAGCAGTTCGCGGATCTCGGTGGCGGAAAAAACCTCAATCGGCAGCCGCTCTTTGGGCACCACCTTCAGCTCGGCCCTGATGTTGCGCACGCTCACAATCAAGTCTTGCAGCACCGCCATCTCCGTTTCGGCCTCGACGGAAGTCTGCGCTTCGTCGCGCCTCGGATAGCGGGCCAGCGCGATGGATTTCAGCGGTGGTTTGCCGTCGTAAACCGCGTGCCAGATCTCTTCGGTGATGAACGGCATGAACGGCGAGAGCAATCGCAGCGCGCCTTCGAAGATGGAAACGACGTTCTGAAGTGCGGTTTTCGAAACCTCGCGATTGCTCAGATCGGCCAATCCGGGCTTGACCAGCTCGATATACCAGTCGCAGAACTCGCCCCAAAAGAAGTGATAGACCACGTGCGCGGCTTCATGGAAACGATAATCCGTCAGCGCCTCGTTGACTTCGTTTGCGACACGGTTGAAGCGCGAAAGTATCCAACGATCTTCCAGTGTCGCCGCCACGAAGCCGGGAATGCCCGCCGCATCGTCCATCGGCGGCCGGAATTCGTGCAGGGACCAGACCTTCTCCTGCTCGGCGCGATCGACATTCATAAAAATAAAGCGGGCCGCATTCCAGATTTTGTTGGCGAAGGCCCGGTAGCTCTCCGTGCGGCCCTCAGAGTAAGCGATATCCGCGCCCGGAGCGGCCATGGTCGCCAGCGTGAAGCGGGTCGCGTCGGTGCCGAACTTCTCGATGGTTTCAATCGGGTCGACAACGTTGCCCTTGGTCTTCGACATCTTCTGACGATCGGCATCGCGCACCAATCCGTGAATGTAAACGTGGCGGAATGGCATCATGCCGCGCTCGTGATCGGCCAGGAAGTGGCAGCCCATCATGATCATGCGCGCCACCCAGAAGAACAGGATGTCGAAGCCGGTAATCAGCAGAGAGGTCGGGTAGAAGGTATCCAGATCCCAGCTTTTGCCGGGCCAGCCCATGGCCGACATCGGCAGCAGCCCCGAGGAGAACCATGTATCCAGCACATCAGCATCCTGCTCCAGTCGCGTGCCGCCGCACTTGGAGCACTTTGCCGGAGCTTCGCGCGCCACCAAAATCTCGTGGCAATCACCGCAGTGCCAAGCCGGGATGCGGTGTCCCCACCAGAGCTGGCGCGAGATGCACCAGTCGTGAATGTTGGTCATCCAGTTCAGGTAGACCTGCTTGTAATTGTCTGGAATAAAGCGTATCCGCCCGTCCTCGGCCACTTGTATGGCGCGCTCGGCCAGGCTCGGGCTGCCATCCTTCGCCTTGCGGTTCACCGCGATGAACCACTGCGTCGAGAGGCGCGGCTCCACGATGGTTTTGCAGCGGTCGCATTTGCCGATCGCCAGCACGTGGTCCTTGATGCCGACCAGCAATCCCAGTTTTTCCAGGTCGTGCAGCACGCGCTCACGGGCCTCGAAGCGATCCAGTCCCGCATACGGCCCGGCCTGCTCGTTCATTTTGCCGGTCTCGTCGATCACCGTGATCTGCGGCAGGTCATGGCGCAACCCGGCCTGGAAGTCGTTGGGATCGTGCGCCGGGGTGACCTTCACCGCGCCGGTTCCGAATTCGGGATTCGCCAGTTCGTCTAGGATGACGGGAATCTCGCGATTCATCAGCGGCAGCAGGATTTTGGCATGGTGCAGATGCCGGTAGCGCTCGTCGTTCGCATTGACCGCGACCGCCGTGTCGCCCAGCATGGTTTCCGGGCGGGTGGTCGAGACGACAATGAAATTCGAAGATCCCACAACCGGATACTTAAGATCGTAAAGTTTGCCGTGCGTCTCCTCGTGCACAACTTCCAGATCGGAGATGGCGGTCGCGCACCGCGGACACCAGTTCACGATGTAGTTGCCGCGATAGAGCAGCCCCTCTTCATAGAGCCGGACGAACGCTTCGCGCACCGCGCGCGAAAGATTGTCGTCCATGGTGAAGTATTCGCGGCCCCAATCGACGGAATCGCCAATCCGCCGCATCTGCTCGACAATCGATCCGCCATAGTGCCGCTTCCACTGCCAGACGCGCTCGATGAAAGCTTCGCGGCCCATCCCGCGCCGGTTTTTTCCCTCCGAAGCCAACTGCCGCTCGACCATCATCTGGGTGGCGATTCCGGCATGATCGGTGCCCGGCAGCCACATCGTCAAAAACCCGCGCATGCGATGCCACCGCACGATGATGTCCATCTCCGTGTGGTTGAGCATGTGGCCCATGTGCAGCCTGCCGGTAACGTTCGGCGGCGGCAGCAGCAACGTGAACACGTTCTGCGCGGGCGGGATCGGTTCGGGAATCTCTGCGTGGAAGAGCTTTTCGTTGGTCCAGTATTCGGCCCAACGCGTTTCAATCAAGCTGGGGTCGTAAGCCTTAGACAGTTCGTGCGGCATCAGTTTCCTGCCCCGGCACCGGCAAAACGGCCCGTCGCCAGGGACTCTAAGCATCTCTAAAAAGATAAACTTCGATGTTATCGGAGCCGCTGATGGCGGGTCAAACCACGACGTGATTTCGATCACGTAAGCTGACGCTCATCGCATTGTCTAGAATCCAAGCATCACTCTGGAATTAGGGTTGAGCTTAAGAAATTGGCCATCTGATCGACGGAGGGATGAAGCGTAGCAATTGGGACCCGTGTAGATTTCACCTGCGTTCTCTCCGAGATAAAACTTCAAAAGGCGACAAAACTCCTCTAGTTTCCATTCACGAAAACAGATGTTCACTGAGTGGTTTGGAACCACGAGAATTCGCGCAGGAGCTTCCATCAGTAAAAATCCGACGGGAGTCTCCATCAGAAACGACTTGTAGATAATCTCAGTTGCAAGCTCCCGAAACTGGATCGGATGCAAGCGGTTCTTCCGATAGTACGAGCGCTTGATTGAGTCGTGAAACTTCCGGAGTATGCCACCATCCTGAAACGAACAAACCAACCCGACTGATCCCATTCTAATGGCCAAGCAGAGTCCGGGTTTATGGTCCAAGAAGTCAAATTGCAGTTCGGTGGCATCCGGCTCCAAAGTCCCGAATATGAAAACTGAGCCCGGTATTCCAAACGGAAACTCTATCCTTCGACTAGCGCCCTGCAAATAGTAATGATGAAGATGCATTTCCTGTAACGCTGCTCGCGGAATGATTGAACCTGACCTGCGTTTGCGGTCTTCCCTTAGAAGGTACTCGCGGTATAACAAACCATAAAAGATCTTGCCGAGCCACAAATACACAACAACTGGATTCAGCTTCGCGACTGCATTTGGTCCTTGCGCTGCAGCAGCCCGCATAAGGCTCTCAATTTGGGAAAGGTGTTCGTTATTACATTTTTTACAGCATGGGATTGTCAGCTGCTTGTATGGAATCTCAGTTTTGTTGAGCAAGGTTAAACGCTGATTCCAGAGATTGAATCGCTCTAGCAGCCACTTCGGAAAGACGTGCTCGTCACTGCGGTTCTTGGAACGAAGTGGACAGCAACAAAGAAAGCAGGTGGAACGGCCAAATCGCCGTCGTTTGTTGAGTAAATGCTCAGAGTTCTCCGCCCCATCAGTTCCGGTCTTCATTGGTTCAGCTCGGGTCAACGATGGAAATAAGACAGCAACGCTACAATGATTTCATGCTGATGACCGAGTAACACCAGCACCAAAACCACCAGCCCCCAAGTGGCATCTACCCGCGATGCAACGGACGAAGAAAAAAGATGCGCTGCTATTGCTTGTGCTTGGCTAGCTCTCGAACGATTTCCGCTACGATCTGCGGCTTGAAGCGGTCCATGACGCGTTGCACCACTCCGGTAATCGCCGCTTCATCGAGCGCAGCCAGACGGGCTTCAGTGGCGTAATTGGGCGCGCCAAACATGGAAGCACCAGCAAATTCCGAACCAGCCCGGGGCGCGGGATCGGGTAATCCGGGCAGGCTCATCGCCGCCGTGCCCTCCAGCATCATCGGAACCGAGAACATGAAATCGTCGCCGGCATTTACCGCTTCCACCTCATTCTCCATTGCCGGGGACGGTGGTGCCGGGACGGCCTCCGGCTCGCGTTCTTGTGCCGCCGCCACGGCTGCGGGGGGTTCCATCGGCGCCGCATCGAATGCTGGGGCCGCTGCTGCCGCCGTGACATCGGGCGCACCGAACTCCTTCTTGAAATCAAACCGGCCCACACCCGCTTCGACGATTGGCGCTGTCTCCATCGCACTCGTGCTGGTAAGAGAAGGGGAAACTGAGCACATACCCTCGGGTTCAAAAACCGGCCCGTTGTCGCTCTCTGCAATCGCGGGTGCCTGAGCTTCGGCCGCTGGTGCTTGCGTTTGGTTCACGCCCGTTGCAAGTTCGCTGGACCCGATGCTGGAACCATGTGGCCCCGCTGCAATCGCCCCGGCAACTTCCTGAACCTCCGACGTAGCTCCCGCCGCATGCTCCCGCATGAACGCCTCGACTTCAATCGCGGTCAACTCTTCGGCCGCGACGCCGGTATCATTCGCTACGGCTTCCGCGTGGACGGCTGCGTGGCTCAACGGAATAGCCTCTTGGCTGACTTCGGTGCCGGCACTCAACTCCGGCTCCGGCGCTGGAATTTCGATTATTTCAATATCCTCCGCGATGTTTTCAGTCCGAGAGACGTCCTCAACCGGAGAAACATCAAGTTCGGGGCCGGAAAAACGATGAGAGTCCTCCGCCAGGGCCTTTTCGTCGGCCTTCAGCAGTTCATCGATCATGAAGGGCATGGACGAGTTTGCTTCAGCCACGTGGGAGACGGCGAAATTGTCCGGTGCGGCTGCGGCTACAGGCACTGGAACCGCCATCGCCAGTGGTTTCTCTTTTTCCGGCGCGGCAAAACCGAAGTGCGATCCTTCGCCCTGCTCAACCGGGGGCGGCAGTGAAGTGCCGAGATAGTCACCATTTGAGATCGTGTCGGGACCGTAGGTGAACGCACTGCCGGCATCTGGAACTTCGGACTCCAGGCTTTCCGGCTCAGCCGCGTAGCCCTCGAATTCCATGGCAGGCAGCGCTTCCGGCTCCACAGCCGGAATCGTATGCATCGCAACCGGCGGAGTTGACGGCCTTGTCGCGGCGTCAATTGTGGTACCCGAGGCGCGGAGGATAACATTGGTCACTATCGTGACCAGTTCCGTCGCCTCAAATGGCTTGACGATGACGCCATCCGCCCGCACTGCCGTCGCGTCCTGTTCACGATAAGGTTCCAGCTTACCCACCGACAGCAGAACCGGCATATTGGAAGTTGTCGCGGCGCGTTTGACCCGTTCGCACACTTCCAGTCCGGTGTAGCCTGGCATGTAGATATCCAGGATTGCGAGGTCTGGCGTTCGTTCGGCAATCTTCTTCAGCGCGGCTGCGCCGTTGCTCACCGTCGTGACCTCATAGCCGGCCTCAGACAAAATCTTTTTGGCCATGTTCTGGGCTGTCATACTGTCATCGGCGAGCAGAATGTTGAGAGGCACGATTTTTCCTTTTTTCTTTGGCTCAGCGGAAAAGTTACTGCTTTATCCGGCGCACGTCAATGCATTGATGTACTGAGGTTACCTGAGTACACGCCCTCCCGGAGCCGGGGCCAGCCAGGTTCGGCACCCAAAACCCGCGAAATTGTGGCCTGCAATTGTCGAGCAGCTAGTTCTAAAAAGGAACCAACTTCCGTATTCCGTTCTTCTTCGTCTTGCTGGACGACGAAACTTCCTTGGCTTGGGGTTTGCTGGCTGCCGCAGGATCGGAAACATTCGCCTCATTGATTTGCGGCGGTGCGGGCGTGGGAGCGTCCGGCGACTGCACCTTCGCCTGTGGCTCGGAACGCGGCACCGGCGAATTCTCAGGAGCGGCGCTGCTGCTCTTTGGGGTATCGACCGTGAGCGCGCCGAGCCCCTTTGCCGGCTTCGTAACCGGGACCATTTCATTGGCCTGGCGCACAATCTGCGCCGCATCCGTCTGCGGCGGGTCCACAAGCATGGGTTGGCCGACCTTGGTGGCGGGCAAAAAATCCGGACGCTTGTGTATGGCCAGCATCGCCTTGCCCGTGTGTCCCAGTGCAGCGCGGCTTGCCTGCTCGCGGCGGTTCAAATCAATGGCTTCCTGGGTCGGCGTTACAGCCGGACGGCCCATCGCTTTCAGCCGCCATGCCGCATCTGGCGTGCGCGGCATCACGGGATAGCGCGTGACGATACGGGCATAAGCCACGGCAGCCGAATCCAAATACTGAGCAATCAGCCTCGTCCTCACGTCTTCCCTTTCCTTCGGGAACTTCGCTAGACGAAGCCTTTGCACCTGCCGCTCGTAAGAGTCGGCCAGCATAAATAGCGCGTCATCGGCTTTGCTGAAAAGAGGATACGTGTCGGTCAGCGTCTTAAGCCGCGCTATGGCCGCCGGAAAGCTTTCGCGCAGATAGTAAAAACGTCCGATGCGGTAGTCACGCTCGGCGAGGATTTCCTGCACTTGCAGCAACTTGGTCCGCGCTGTTTCGGCCAGCTTCGAGTCGGGATACTGAAGGATGAGTTGCCGGTATTCTTCTTCGGCGCGCTTGGCGTGCGTGAAATCGCGATCCGGCTTCCCTATCTGGCGGAAGTGAATGTCGGCAACCTTCAGTTGCGCTTCAGCCGCTTCCGGCATGTTCGGGAAAAAGGTAATGAAATCCTTGTACTCGCTCTCGGCCTGCGTCAGACCGGCCGCGCCGCCTTGTTTCATCCACGAGTCGCCGATCGCCAGCTTGGCCCTGGCGACGAACGCCGAGTCCGGATATGCATTAATCAATGTTTGCAGGTTGAGACGCGCAGTTTCGTACTTGCCGTGCCCCATCGCCTCCACGGCTTTGGCATACAGCACGCTGTCGGGCTGTTTCGAGTCGATCTCGGCCAACGGATCTTTGGCCTTGGTCTTATGATGTTTGCACGCTATTCCAAGCGATAGCAGCGATCCGATAATGACAACCATGATTATGCGACGAAACATCCATTACACCTCTAATACTGCGTCCCGGCTGCGTGAGCCGTCAGCCTACACTCGTTGAGCAGTGGCCTGCCGGGCCTTTTGCAACAACTGCTCTGCATTTTGGCGAATATCGCCGTGTCCAAAAATAGCGCTGCCCGCAACCAGCACTTCTGCTCCGGCACGAACCACGTCGGCGACCGTGTCCAACGCCACTCCGCCATCCACCTCGATCCGGAAATGGTGTCCGTGGGCTGCCCGCATCATGGCCAGTTTCTGAATTTTCTCCAGCGAGTACGGAATAAATTTTTGCCCACCAAAACCGGGATCTACCGACATGATCAACACGTAATCAACCATGTGCAGAACCGCTTCGAGGGTGGCAACCGGAGTCGCCGGATTCAGCACCACCCCGGCCAGCGCCCCGCGAGACTTGATGTGCTCAAGCGTGCGGTGCAGATGAACGCACGCCTCCTGGTGAACTGAAATCCAGTTCGCTCCAGCTTCGATGAACGCCGGAATAAATTCGTCCGGATTCTCGACCATCAGGTGGCAATCGAACGGAATCTCGACTTCTTTGCGCAACGCCGCCACAATCGCCGGTCCCAGGGTGAGATTCGGGACAAAGTGGCCGTCCATCACGTCCACGTGCAGGACGGTCGCACCCCCTCCGATTGCAGGGTGTACCTGCCCGGCCAAACGTGCAAAGTCAGCCGACAGAATAGATGGGGCTAGTTCAATCAAAAGGTCAACTCGCGAGTCACTGTTGAAATTTTACCATGCTGCTGGCCACCCCTGCACCCCCGGCGAAAGCCGCAGACGGCGGGCGAATTCCGCTTAACCCCTGGCAAACCCTTTAGCTTGCAATTTGGCATCCAACAGCAAATGAAAGTATCTTTGCGGCTCTGCTTTCCAGCTTCGATGCTGATTTTTCTCTTGTCCGCCACCGCTGCGGCTACTCCCATTCAGCCCGATCTTGAGAAGCTGCTCTCGAAACCACATTCGGAGCAGGAATGGTTCGAACCTGCCCGTGCCGGTTGGGATGGCCCGGAAACCGAGTCCTCTGGTTTTTCGCGCTCTGCCTTTGCCCTGCGGAATTTCGGACCTGCCGAAACCGCTCGCGCCGCGCGGGCGAGCTTCCTTGCCGCCGCGGTTCCGGATCCCAGAATCTGGGCCTGCGGTTGCGTGCTGATTCTGCTCCTGAGGAGACTCAAGCGGGCAACTCCGAAGCCATCCGAGGCGTCTCACTCCCGTACGGTCGAGGTTGAGCGCGCCGCCTGAGACCGTGGAATCCGGAGTCCCGGCCGTCGCCGGGCGAACAAGTTTACCGCGCGGAAGAGAGGTCCCCGATCTGTAAGTCCTGGGGGCCTTTTTGTTTCGCTGCTACCCCCGCCCGCTCTCCCGCCTTGCCCGAATCCCAAACATTGCACTTGTCCTGCGGCCAGCTCTGGTAGAATCCGCCCATAGAGTCACTTAAAGCCTGCTCAACACGCGCAACTGAGGCGCGCGTCGGAGTTCACATGAGTACGCCAGCCGTATCCGCCGCCGAAGACCTCCCCGCACCCTCGGAGACCGGTCGAATCCTGAATACTTTTGTGGCACCGTCCAAGACCATGGCGGATTTGCGCCGCAAGGCGAATTGGCTGATTCCGTGGTTGCTGATGTCCATCGTCTCCATCAGCTTTGTCTTTGCCATGGAGAAGCGAATCGGATGGGATCTCATCGTTCGCACCCAGATCGAAAAATCCTCGGGTGCGGAGGCGTTTGACCAGCTCTCTCCCGCGGATAAGCAGCTGCGTTTGGACTCGGACATCCGCATCACGAAGTACAGTTCGTACCTGATTCCATTGTTCTCACTGTTCTTGTTCGCGTTGCTTGCCGCCGCTTTGGTAGCGATCTTCCGCTTTGCCGCCGGAGCCAACATCACATACGGGAGGACCCTGGCGATTGTCGTCTACGGCAGTCTTCCCTCGCTCATCGAGCGTGTACTGGCGATCATCACCATGTGCTTCGCCGACCCCGAAGGCTTTGACGTCAAGAACCCCATTGCCAGTGGCCCCGCGCAGTGGATCGACCTCGCAACCGGCGGCTCCTTTGCCGCGCACAGGTTCCTCTACTCCCTGCTCAACGCCTTCGACCTGTTCGCCCTCTGGATGATTCTGCTGATGGCGATCGGCATCTCCGTAAACACGCAGGTCAAGCGCGGCACCGCTTTCGCTACCATCTTTGGCGGCTTCTTCGCGTGGAAGCTGATTAGCGCCGGACTGGGGTTCTAAGAACAGAATCTTTGGTGGCCCACATTTGCGGAGCCACAGGCGGAGCTAATGTGGGGTGACTCGCGCTCTCAAGAAACATACTCGAATGCGTGACGTTCTGAACTGCCCCACATTTGCCAATGGAAGGTAAATATGGGCCACCTGCCCGACGTTGTGCAACCGATATTTTAGGGGTGTCATTCTGAGCGACCACAGGGAGCGAAGAATCCCAACCCTGCGTGTGGCTGAGACGCAGCCAAAGGATTTCACCGAAAAGCCCAGAGCGGCTCTACGTAGGACAGTTACAGGGGATGTTTCGCTGCGCTCAACATGACACTCCGGGGGTATGTTTAATTACTTTAGGTATTTTTGGGACACGCCCCTAAAACAGCGTGTTCTGCTTAGTCGTGCGCTTTATTCCGAAGTGATCGTAGGCCAACTGCGTGGCCATGCGGCCGCGCGGAGTGCGGTCCAGGAAGCCTATCTGGATCAGGAACGGCTCGTAGATTTCTTCGATCGCGTCGGGCTCTTCGGCCAAGGCCGCCGCCAGGGTGTTCACTCCCACCGGGCCGCCCTGGAATTTCTCCATGATCGTCAGCAGCAATTTCCGGTCGATCTCGTCGAAGCCGTAGCGATCCACTTCGAGCATTTCGAGCGCCGCCTGTGCGGTCTTCTTGTCGATCTTTCCCGCGCTGCGCACCTGCGCGAAGTCGCGTACCCGGCGCAGCAGCCGATTGGCGATGCGGGGCGTGCCGCGCGCCCGGCTGGCGATTTCGAATGCGCCCTCATCGTCGACTTCCACCTTCAGAATTTCAGCCGAGCGCTTGACGATGATGTTCAGGTCGTCGTCGGTGTAGAACTCCAACCGCAGCAGCAGGCCAAAGCGCGAGCGCAGCGGAGCCGTGAGCAGTCCGGCGCGCGTGGTGGCCCCAACGAAGGTGAACGGCGCGACGTCCAGGGTGTGCGTGCGCGCCGCCGGACCCTGGCCGATGATGATGTCCAGCTTGTAGTCTTCCAGCGCCGAATAGAGCAGCTCCTCCAGCGCCGGCTGCAGGCGGTGGACCTCGTCGATGAACAAAACCTGCTTGTTGCGGATATTGGTGAGGACCGCCGTCAGATCGCCTTTGATTTGCAGCGTCGGCCCCGAGGTCTGCTGAAAGTGGACATCCAGTTCGTTGGCAATGATCGTGGCCAGCGTCGTCTTGCCAAGCCCCGGAGGCCCGTAAAGCAGCACATGGTCGAGGGCCTCGCCCCGCGAGCGGGCGGCCTCGATGGCGATTGCCAGGTTTTCCTTCACCTTCTGCTGGCCGATGAACTCCTGCAAGCGGCGCGGACGCAGCTTGAGTTCAAACGATGCGTCGTCTTCGACCACTCCGGCCGAGACGATTCGCTCGCGATCGGGATTCTTCGCTGAGGTCATCTCTCCGGATGGTACCCAGAAACCTCACCGCCTGCAATCGCGGTTATTTGTCGGGGGTTACCGCAGGGGTATTTTCTTCCAGCAGCTTCACCAGCGTGTACAGCGTCTGGTTCACCGGAACCGGGATGCCCAGCTCGTTTCCACGGCGGACGACGTACCCGTTCAGGGAATCGATTTCCGTTCGCTTTCCGCGTGCGATGTCCTGCGCGGTAGAAGAGGTGGCGTTCTTTACGGATCGTGTAAGGTTTATCGTGCTTTCCACCACGTCGACGTCCGGCAGTTGCACCCCCGCCGCCCGAGCCACCGCGACGCCCTCTTCCACGGCCTTGCACATCAGTTGCCGGACCAGCGGATTCTCAGCCATGACACCGTAACCGGAGCGGCCCAGGGCGGATATCGCGTTACAAGCGCAGTTGAGTATCACTTTTACCCAAAGCTCGCCTTCAATGTTGTCAGAAACCTGGCAGGGGATTCCGCCGCGAGCCAGAACCCCGGCAAGGTCATCGAGTTCGCGACGATCGCGGAGGCCGCCATTTCGCGGCAGGTTGCCAATCACGAAATTGCCGCGTCCCGAATGCTTCACCCTTCCCGGGCCGCTCATCGCCGCCGCCACGTAGACGATTGCTGGAATGGCACTCAGGCCGGTGGCCTTGGCAAAGCGCTCCACGTTGTCAACTCCGTTCTGGCAGCTCAGCACGAGCGCTTCCGGAGCCAGATGCGGCGCGAGCAAACGGGCGGCCTCTTCGGTGTCGAACGATTTAACGCAGAACAGCACGACCTGAGCCCCTTGCGCCGCGTCGATCCCTGTGGAGGCCGAGAGCTGAACGTACTCCTGAAATTGGGTCGTATCGAGAAATAATCCGTTGCTGCGGATCGCGTCCACGTGCAGCGGGCGGCCGATCAGGGTTACGGGAGCACCGGCGCGTGCCAGCATCCCGCCGAAATAGCATCCCACGGCGCCCGCGCCCACCACCGCCACCCTCGGCCAGCCTTGTTGTTGCACCACGACTTTCCTCTGCCGCGCCGACCGCGCAATCTCAACCCCGCAACTGCTGCTCCGGACGCATGCCGGTGAGCCGGGCGATGCGCTCGGCAATCGGCGGATGCGTCGAAAACAGATTGCCCATGCTCATCCCCAACATCGGCTTCACGATGTAAAGGTGAGCCGTGCTTGGCGAGGCCGCCATTGGGATGCGTTGCGACCACTGGTCGAGCTTCTTCAGCGCGCTGGCGAGCGCGTAGGGATTGCCGGTGAAATGCGCGCCGGTCTCGTCGGCCGCGTACTCGCGCGAGCGCGAGATCGCCAGTTGGATGAGCATGGCGGCAAACGGCGCCAAAATCATCATCAGCAGCCCCGCGATAGGACTGCTGCGTTCGCCATCACGATCGCGTCCGCCAAAGCCGCCGAACAGCGCCCCCCAGTATGCCATGCGCGCCAGCAGGGTAATTGCGCCGGCAATGGTTGCGGCAATCGAGCTGATCAGGATGTCGCGGTTGCGGACATGGCCGAGCTCATGGGCAAGCACGCCTTCCATTTCGTCGTCGTTCAGCAGATTGAGAATGCCTTCGGTGACCGCGACCGACGCGTGACTTGGATTGCGGCCCGTGGCGAAAGCGTTGGGCGATTCGGTCGGAATCACGTACAACTTGGGCATCGGCAGGCCCGCCTTTTGCGTGAGCCGGTGCACGATGCTGTAAACGCGCGGCAGCTCCTGCTCGGTCACCGGCTGCGCGCCCGACATCGCCAATGCAATCTTGTCGGAGAAGAAGTAGGAGACGAAGTTCATTACCGCTGCCAGCACGAAGGCCATCATCGCGCCGCGCCGGCCTCCGATTAGCTGGCCGACGAAAATGAGGAACAGCGTGAGCCCCGTCAATAGAAACGCTGTCTTAAATGTATTTCGCATAAATTGCTTTCCCTAGCTTTGTAGATGCTAACCGACCGCCGCCGGTCGCGCCAGGTGGGTCAAGCCCGCAAACACGGCGAAGTTCCTATTTGGTACCTTGCAGACACAAACGTGGTTATAGACGCCAGAGCAGGCCGCGATGGGCCTGTCACTTCCAGACAATTACGCCGACCCGCTGCAGGTAGTGCCGGCTAAACTCGACCCGGCGCCCCGTCTCCATCAGCAATACGCGCAACTCCTGCTCGGTATAGGCGCGGCGGACGGACACGACCCCATCACGCCAAGCCATTCTGCTGTGGAACAGAGGGCGCGCGGCCATGACCAGCGTCAAGTGAAGCCGCGTGCGCACCAGATCATTGATGACCAGCGCGATGCGGGCCACTCGCAGCCCCTCCCGAACAAACTGCTTGAGTTGCGCCGGTTCAAGGTGATGGGCCAACAGCGAGCAAGTCACCAGGTCAAACGATTCGGGCGGAAAAGGAAGATCGAGGGCGTCGCCGACGACAACGGCCGGCCCGTTCGGCAAATGACTTGCCTGCCGGTCCAGCAAGGTAAGACGCAGGTGTACACCGCGCCGCTCGAACCGGCTTGCCACTGCCAGTGGAACGTCCCCCGAGCCGCTACCCACATCCAGTTGCTCGAGCTGCCGCAGGGCGGACTCATCCACCACGCGCTGCACCAGGCGCTCGCTCGTGCTCACCCCTCCGAACCGGTAGTTTACGCGGCGAATGTCGGCCAGTGCTTCGGCGATTTCCGCCGGCGTTCCGCAATCGCTGTCCAGCAGTTCGCTCTCTACCTTGCGCTTCATGCCCGCCTTGGAAGCGGCCGCCGCTCAACCGTGCTGAGCCTCGAACTCCGCTTCGTCCCAGACGTCAATGTAGAAGCGCTCTCTTCCGCATGCCACGATGAGAAACGGATCGTATCGCTTATCGATCGTGAGCTCCTCGACGTAAAACCGCGCTTTCGGAAGGCGCTCTTTGATCTCGACGGCCCGGGACAGTGCAAACTCCGGTATCTCGCCCTTGAATTTGGCGAGTTTGGTGCAACGCCAGCTTACACGAACAAAGCTGGTAACCAGCGCCTCCACCGCGCCCACGGGGTCCACGCCCGCCCGCCGCTGGAAATCCGCCCACACTTTGGCTTCCAGATCACGCGCCTTCGTGGTTTTGTAAAGTTTTACGTCTTCTTCGAGGAAGGGATCGATTCCGAGTTCTTCAAGCGTCCGCGTCAGTGAAGCCGGATGGATGCCCAACCTCTTCCTCAACGCGGAATATCCCAGCAAGGCTTCCGCTTTCACGGCGATCGCCGAAATCAGGTCAAACTCCGGTACAACCTCAGAGGCCCGCGCCCGGCGCAATTCATTCGAGACCATACGCTGCTCCTGGTAATCGTATTAGGCACTTCGATGCACGAAGTCAGGTTGCGGTGGCTGTCACTCCCGCGGAACTCGCGAGACTCGGTTCTTGCGCAGCTCACTTCGGCTTGGCGCTGCCTTTATGGTCTAATTGGTCCTGAACGAGGGAGATGTTTGATGCCTGTCGATGAAAAATGGAAGTCGAAACTGTGGTGGACGAGCAGTGTGAATTTTATTCCCGAGGTTCGCAGCCAGTTTACTTTGCCCCGCGAGGTTCAGATTCACGATGCCACGCTGAGGGATGGCGAGCAAACTCCCGGAATCGTATTGCGGAAAGACGACAAGATCAGAATTGCCGAAATGCTGGACGACATTGGCGTTCATAGGATCGAAGCCGGAATGCCCGCCGTTTCAGCCGAAGACGCGGAAGCCATCAAGGTCATCGCCAAGCGTGCAAAGAAAGCCAAAATCTATGCTTTTGTCCGCGCCATGGAAAAGGATATCGATGTCGCCCACGACTGCGGCGCGACCGGCGTGATCATTGAGGTGCCGGTTGGTCAGCCCAAACTGGAGTACCAGTTCAAATGGACCATCGACGATGTCTTCGCCCAAAGCCAGAGGGCTATCCGGCGCTCCAGGGAGCTTGGCTTGCATACGGTCTACTTTCCTTATGACACGACTCGTGCCGTAGTAGCGGACTTCGAGCAACTGCTCGCCCGCCTCATGCAGGAAGCGCCGCCGGACTCCGTTGGCGTTATCGATACGACTGGTTGCGCGATTCCCGCAGCGATCAAGTACCTCGTACGTTTGGTCCAGGAGACGACCAAACTGCCTGTGGAGATCCATACTCACAACGATATCGGCATGGCCGTGGCCAACGAGATGGCGGCAGTGGAAGCTGGCGCAACCGTTGTGCACACTTGCATCAATGGGCTTGGCGAGAGAACCGGTAACGCCGCTCTGGAAGAGGTCGCAGTGGCCTTGAAGACCCTCTACGGTTACGATTGGGGATTCAAGTTCGACCAGCTGGCTAACCTATCCGCCGTAACTCGGCAACTGACTGGTTTTGCCATGGCTCCCAATAAGCCAATCGTGGGGTCGGGAAACTTCACCAGGGAATCCGGGATCGGCATTGACATGGTCTATCAGCAGCCATTGGCAATGTTTTCATTGAACCCGGTCTTTGTTGGGCAGCAGGCTAAAGCAGTTCTGGGCAAGAAGAGCGGCTACGCTTCCGTAACCACCAAGCTGAAAGAGCTAGGACTCGATTTTCCAGGGGACAAGGAAAAATTTGAAGTGGTTCTGCAAAAAGTCAAGGAGCTTGGAGCGTCCAAGAAAGGACTGGTAACCGACGAGGAGTTCACATCGATCGTTGAGTTAGTGTGCGGCGCGGCTTCCACTAAATCCCGATAGCACCAGCTTTCTAATACGGGAACTCAATCCCCATGCTCTTGGCAAACTCCCAGGTGGCTGCCCTGAACTGCTTGGGACCGGTGGCAAACGAAGTTTGGCCGCCCGAGTACGATGCCAGCGATTGCAGCAGGTTCATGCCGTCGGCGTCGTCCACGCCCACCCCTATGCAGTCCACTCGCACTCTTCCCAACGCCACGTTGATCTCGGATGAACTGATGTGGGCGGCAGCATTATGTCCATCGGAGATTACCAGCAGCACGCGACTTCTGTTCTTGGAGATGCGGTCGAGGTGTCCGGCGGCGAAGGCCACGGCATCCAGCAACGCCGCGCCCGATTGCGGTTTGATGTCGGCGATTGCCTCTTCCAGCAGCTTTTCGTTTCGCGTTATGTCCTGCTCGAATTCAAGCTCATTGCTGAACCCCATGACGAAGACCTCGTCATCCTGCCGAAGGTGTCTTATCAGATCGCTCAGTGCAAAGACGATTGCGTTGCGATCATCTTGCGTCAGGCGCGCCTTTTGAATGAGGATTCCGAGCGAGAGCGGGCGATCGCGAGGAATAAAAACTTTCTTACGGATGGGCGGAAGTTGCAGCCCAGCCTGGGCCGTATCTTGCGCCGGTTGCTGGCTCGGCGGAAGCGCGGGGACCCTGCTGGCCGGCGGTTTAGCAACCGCGACGCTCTGCGCTTGGGCACGCGCCCTGGCAGCCGCGGCCGCGGGCGGCATTGGGACTGCCCGCCGCGCGTCGCCCGTCACTCGGGGCTGGTTGAGTGCAGAGGTGGATCGCGCCACATTGGGCCTGGTCGCTGACGTTGGAGCCCTTGCGGCAATCAGAAACCGATCCCAATTGCTGTCGCTACCGCCCGCGCCCACGTATTGCGCTCTGGCAAATTCCGCGATCTGCGACTCCTGCGGCGTTCCGCGCGAGAGGTTGACGGCTCGCGCCAGATACCAGTAGCCCTGATTCTGAGGCGGCTTCTGTTTAAGCATCGCGAGGGCAAGCCCATACACGTAGCGCCCGTTGTTCGGCACCGTTGCCACCGCCTGCTGCAAGTATTGTTGCGCGGTGGCATAATTCTTCTGGCCGAGATAGCCGAAGCCCGCTTCGCCGTCAAGCGTGCTCAAGATCCGCAACTGAAGCCGGTAGTATTCTTCCCTCGCCATGCCTACCGGTTTTTGCAGTCGCCCGTACTCGGACAAGCCGTGCGTCGCCATCTGGAAGCGTTCCCTGCCATCGCCCGGCGACCCTCCGGCTCCTGGGTCAACCAGCGCCGCCAGTGCGATCGAATTTCCGGAATCAATAGCCAGCAGCGCACTGGCGGGGCGCGCTGCCTGCGCGGGGGTTCCAGCTCGCAGGTAATCCCAAACCAGGATCTCAAGCGCGGAAGTCTTCAGCGGATCGCTGCCGGTGACGCTGATGAAGCGTTCCAGCGCGGAGATTTGCCGTGCGACGCTGGTCTCTTTCAGCGCCGCTTCGTATTGGCTCAACCCGGTCATGTCGGCCTGCGAGGCAACCGCGCCGGCCATGCAGAGTGCGGATGCAATCAGCACCCGAAGCCCCTGCCTATGCAAGCCGGGAGGTGAGGAAACAGATTGAGCAGGAACATTGCCGGACAAATCGCCTGTCGCCATGCGCATTTCTTCTCCGCGGGAACCATCCCCTGAGATGCAGGGCAGGTGCTCCAAGTTCGCCCAGTTTCTATCCTTGGGATCTCACTTACGTGGGTATTTGGCGGTGTGGGAGCCCCACGTTCGCTCGTTTTTGGCTAACGTGGGGTGGTTGCTTCACACCTCTAACGCTGAGATGCTGCCGCGCCCTGCGCTCCACCGATATTCCTTACGCCGATCTTCGAAACCACGACGCTGCGATTGCTTCCGTATGACTGTGCTATCCGGCGCGCAGTCTCTTTTTCACGGGCGGTGGGCACGCTCCCACTCAGTACGATCCGCGAGTCTGAGACCTCCACCTCGATAGTGCTGCTCGCCAGCGAGGAGTGTGCATGCAGCGCGTTCAGGATTTGCTCGCGAAGCTCCTGATTATCTCCGGCCGATGCCGGTCCGCCAGGTACTGCCGCCTCGCCGGTTGCGGGCGAAGAATCCGGAACTTGCCACAAGGCGGCATTTGCCGTCGACAGAAGAAGCGCGAGGATTAGCAACAGTAAGCGGCTGCGCATTCATGCCTCCAACCGTCCTAAATGATGCGCCGCGCACACGCGAGGGCTGCTCCCTTCGTGAAAGGAACGAGAGCTGCTTCTTCATCCGCGAGACCCTGGTTGTCATCAAATAGTCGGAAGCTAATTAGCCGGTATTCGCGAGTTCCCGGAAGGTGATGATCCACATTTGCCCGCCACCAACTCTGGAACCGCTTCCGAAGAGTCCGCACCGGCAATCGATTTTGTCGATAAGTGCCGGGGCGCTTGCTGGGGGCGCGGTAAGGAAAGTAAACTTTCGATTATGCATGTACACGCTGGGCACTCGCACGATCATTTGTCGCACGTGCGAACCGGGCGGATCCTGAAACTCTCGCTGCTGCTCACGGCGGCGTACATTCTGTTGCTGCTGGTGGCTGGCGCGCGGGCGCGAAGTCTGGCCCTGCTGTCGGAAGCCGGCCACAATCTCTCTGATTTCTTCGCTTTGCTGCTGTCGTCGTTGGCTGTGTACATGGCGGAGCGCCCGCCCAGTTCCAAAAGAACTTATGGTTATCATCGCGCCGGTGTTCTGGCCGCGCTCTTCAACAGCGGTTCGCTGGTTCTGCTTTCTCTGTGGATCGTCTACCAGGCGGTGCAGCGCTTTTCGCACCCGGTGCATGTGCATACCGGGCTGATGATGGGCGTGGCCGCCGCCGGTGTGGCGTTGAATGGCTCCATCACGTGGCTGCTTTTCCGCAGCCGGCAGGACCTTAATATCCGCAGCGCCCTGATCCACGAAGTTGGTGATACACTCTCCACTGCCGCGATTATTCTGGGTGGGTGGACAATCGCGGTCACCGGTCATCAGTGGATCGATCCGGCACTTTCGATACTTATTTCCGCGCTCATAATCTGGTCGTCGGTGTCCATCATCGGCGAAAGTCTCAACATCTTACTGGAAGGCACTCCTCGCGGAATGCGGCTGGAGGAGATCGCGGCGGCAGTCGGCGAGATCGGCGGCGTCAACGATGTGCACGATCTGCACGTTTGGAGCATCGGCTCGGACATACACGCGCTTTCCTGCCACATCGGCATCGCTGATATTCCGCCGTCCGCCAGTGAACGCATCCTGCGCGAAGTCAGGCAGGTGTTGGCCACAAAGTTTGAGATTCATCACACCACCATCCAGTTCGAGCATGCCGTCTGCGAGATCGCGAATGGTTGTGTGATACCCGAAAGCGGAGGTCACGGTCATGTGTAACAGGCACGCCTTCCGCGAGATCATTGACGGTTGTGTGATAACGGAAAGCGGAGGTCACGGAAATGTGCAGTAATTTCGGCTTTAATCATCACCCCAACAGCAAGCCTTGCGAATTGGAATCGCAGTGGGCTGACCTGTTCAAACGATTCTTTGCCTATCTCCGCTCTAAGTTCCGTACCCGGCCCATCACGCTGGAACCCAGCGACAAGCGCCCGGAAGCTCTGAACGTGCCCAGAATCCGCTCTAAATAGGGGAATGCATGTCGGGTGCCCCAGATTCGCCCGCCTTTGGCTAACCTGGGGTAGTTTCCTGGGCTCTAAGCGCTACCGGGGATGATGTGTCCCGGTCGGGATGACATTCTTCAATTCTTGACCGAATGCATCCTAGTGCCGGAAGTGCCGCACTCCGGTCATCACCATGGCCAGCCCCAGCCGATCCGCCGCTTCAATCACTTCCTGGTCGCGCACCGAACCCCCTGGCTGGATGATCGCCGTCGAACCTGCTTTGGCAATTTCCTCCACGCCATCCGCGAACGGAAAGAACGCGTCCGAGGCGGCGACCGTTCCTTTCAGCGGCAGTACGGCCTTCATCGCGCCGATCTTCGCCGAATCGACGCGGCTCATCTGGCCGGCGCCCACTCCTACGCTTTGTCCGTCGCGCGCGTAAAGGATTGCATTCGACTTCACGTGTTTGCAGATCTTCCAGGCAAACAGCAGAGCCCGCATTTCTTCATCGCTGGGCTGGCGCCGGGTCACCACCTTCAGGTCTTCGGGTTTCAGCAGGTGCACATCGTTGTCCTGCAGCAGCACGCCGCCGGAGACGTTTTTCAGCACCCATCGCTGCTGCACTCCCGCAACCTCGACCAGCCGCAGGTTCTTCTTCGCGGAGAAAACCTTGCGCGCTTCCTCGTCGAAGCCCGGGGCGGCGATCACTTCCAGAAACAGCTTCGCCATTTCGCGCGCTGTTTCGGCGTCGATCGCGCGGTTGACGCCGATCACCCCGCCAAAAGCGGAAACCGGGTCGCACTCCAGGGCTCGCCGGTAGGCTTGCGCCAGCGTCTTGCCGGTCGCGGTGCCGCAGGGGTTCGTGTGCTTGATAATGGCGCAGACCGGCTCTTCAAATTCCTGTGCCAGCTCCCAGGCCGCTTGCAGGTCGACAATGTTGTTATAGGAAAGCTCTTTGCCCTGCAGTTGTTTACCGTTGGCCACTCCCTTCCCTGAACCATCGCCGTAGAGGGCCGCCTTCTGGTGCGGATTCTCGCCATATCGCAGGTCGAAAGCCTTTTGAAAGCTGAGCCGCAGCGTCTGCGGAAAACCGGTGTCCGCGGAAAGTTTTCCGGCGTCGAAGCTGCCGTCGGCGGCGGGCGGCGGAACCCGCTCCAGGGCCGACGCAATCGCAGCGTCATAGGCCGCCGTCGTGGAAAATGCCATTTGGACCAAGCGCCAGCGCGTGGCCAGCGAAAGCGATCCGCCGTTGGCGCGCATCTCCGCCAGAATCTCCGGGTAATCGCCGGGCGCGGTCACGACTGCAACATCGTGGAAGTTCTTCGCCGCCGAGCGCACCATCGATGGTCCGCCGATGTCTATATTCTCGATCACCTCTTCAAAACGCGCTCCGGGTTTTGCCGCCGTCTTCTCAAACGCGTAAAGGTTGACCACCACCATGTCGATCGGCTGAATTCCATGCTCCCGCACGGCGGCCAGGTGATCGGGGTTTCCGCGAATGTGCAGAATGCCGCCGTGAACCTTGGGATGCAAGGTCTTGACGCGCCCATCCAGCATTTCGGGAAAGCCCGTCAGTTCGCTGATGTCTTTCACCGCAATTCCCGCTTCGCGCAGGGCCTTTGCGGTCCCTCCGGTTGAGATCAGCTCAACCCCGATTTGCGCCAGTCCACGCGCAAACTCCACCAATCCGGCTTTGTCCGTAACGCTCAAAAGAGCTCGCTCGATCTTAGACATCAATGCCTCGCAACTGATTTGTTTAGCGAAAAGTGTACCAGCATACCCAAGGCTCCGGCGAACACTCGGGTTTCAAAGTTTCAAATTTCAAGGCTTCAAAGCTGTGAAATCTTCAAACGTGAAACTGAAATCGTGGGGGGATTGGGGCTAATGTGGGTAGGACTTGCGAAACTTTAAAACATGAAACTCGAAACTCGAAACTCCTACAAGTTCGGCGAGGCCTTGATTTGCGCCCGTCCGTTCTTCACTGCGACAGTGTACTTGACCCCGGAGCATCCGTATGTGTTCTGGATTTCCTTCGTCTTGGCCCGCAGGAAGGCCGCGAAAGCTTCCAGGGAGCCGCGTGCTTTGTCCCCGCCCCCGCCGCTTTGGATCGCCTGATACAGCTCCCGAATGCCTTCCAGTTCGTCCGAGTCCGCGAACAGCACCGCAGCAACCTGCTTAGGAGTGCTGGCAAGCCCTGCTTGCTGGGGCGATGGAGCGGCTTCTACGGGCCGCAGCCCCTGTATGCCGAGCAGCGCGTCCTGGGGACGCCTATAACCTTCTTCCCGGATTCTGAGCTTCTGCCGCCACAGATCGCTGTAAGTGGCATAGCGTTGCACCATGGTGTTGTATTTGAAGCGCTGCTGGGAGGTCAACTTCTGGCTGTCGGAGTACTTCTTGATCAGCCCCTGCACCCGCCAATCCAAGTCGGTCGGAGCTCTGCGCGCTCCCCCGCCAAAGTAGATGTCGTACTCCACCTTTAAGCGGCGAACGTTTTCTTCCAGTAAGGTGAGCTCTTCGTCGATGGTCACGTCAGTGTCTCAGCCGGAAAACGGGAATATACCACAGTTTTCAGTCTACCCCGCCCACAACCGCTTTCGGGTAGTGCCTCGATTGAGGCCCCGGATATCGCCCCAAATCAGAATTTCTGTCCAGTGTTGACGACTTGGTAAACTCTTTCGGCATCCAAGTTTTAGTGAGTATGTCTTCGAAGAAGATCCGTATTGTCATTGCCGACGATCACACCGTCCTAAGAGAGTCGCTCGGCGCTTTGCTAGAGACTCAGCAGGACTTCCGGGTGGTCGGGAAGGCCTCCACCGGCGCCGAAGCACTGGAACTGTTGCGGCGCGAGCAGCCCGACGTCGTAGTTCTCGATCTCTTCATGCCCGGCACGGACGGCTTCGAAGTGCTGCGAGTGATGGAAAAGGCTGGCTTGCATGTGGCGTCCGTGGTACTGACCGGTTCGGAAAGCCATGCCGATTACGTGCAGGTAGTGCGGCTTGGCGCGCGCGGCCTGGTGTTGAAGGGCGACGCGCCGGAGAAGCTGTTCACGGCCATCCGCGCGGTCGCCAACTCCGAACTGGCGTTTTCCGATGAAGTCGCCCATGGCGT
This sequence comes from uncultured Acidobacteriota bacterium, assembly GCA_963832365.1. Classification (GTDB taxonomy): domain Bacteria; phylum Acidobacteriota; class Terriglobia; order Terriglobales; family Acidobacteriaceae; genus CAWBRT01. The sequence continues at coordinate 25,572 of CAWHUL010000014.1, forward strand.
CCTCGCCGCCATGTCACAGGAAACCCACGAAGAGCGGGCGTCCAATCTGCTCCGCCTCTCCGAGCGCGAGCGTCAGATCGCTTACCTGGTGGCGCGTGGGATGAAGAATCGCGACATCGCGCAGCAGCTCACCATCAGCGAAAACACTGTCAAGCGTCACCTTCAGAGCATCTTCAGCAAGACTGGCGCAAAGGACCGCCTCGAACTCGCCGTGCTTGCCCTCAGCGAAATCAGCAGCGCCGCCTAGGGCAAAGTTTCGAGTTTCAAGTTTTCGCCACTGGCCATTTGCCGGGTGATGCGCCTCCGGGTGCCCCATTCAAGCCCGCCTTGGGCTTGGGTGGGGCAGTTGCATCCTATCTGAATCTGCAATGTCAGGGATGGAAGTGCTCGCCGCTCTTGCTAACACCTACAAGTTTTTCAGCAGCCTCCTAAAGAGTCAGGCTACCTGTCCTTGCAACTCTGTTCGCAAGTCTCCTCCGCATAACTCGATGAAACCTTTTTCCGCTGGACGGTTTCAAACTCCTTAAGTTCGCAAAACCGAAAAACACAACAGGAGAGAAACTATGGCAGTTGTATGGTGGATCATCGTCGGACTGATTGCCGGTTGGGCAACCGGCAAGATCATGCGTGGAACAGGCTATGGCACCGTAATGGACATCGTCATCGGCATTATCGGAGCCGTCGTAGGTGGCTGGATCATGCGTTCACTTGGCTTCGCCGGGCAGGGCGGAATGATTTATACCATCCTCGTAGCAATTGGCGGGGCCATTGTGCTTACGTTGCTGTTTCGTCTCATATTTGGCAGCCGTACCGGCGGCACGGGATCTGGCGGCATCCGGCGCGCAGCCTGATCCGGGCGCGCGAAATATCCTGATGCCTCCGGCGTCTGCGGCGTTCCTGTAACACGCAGCGTCGCGGACGTGCTCACTTTTTTTGCTCCTTATTCGCGTTACATTCGAATTACGGGAAACACCTTGGAGCGAATTCGGCCTCAAATAGGTGAGGAATCCGTATGTCCGATATCAGACGGAGCCTTGACGAGAGATTGAATGCCGAGTGAACCCGGAGGGCATGACCGTCGCGTGCCCGCCACCGCGCACCGAAGCCGCGAAAGGGAGCAGACCGCGCTGGCGGAGTTGAGCCAATCGGCGCTGCGCGGAGATGAGCTTTCTTCGCTCTTCAACTCCGCTCTCGCGTTGGTGAGAGAAAGCCTCCGCGCCCGCTTCTGCGACCTGCTTGAGTTGATGCCTGACGGCAAGGGACTTGTTCTGCGTGCGGGCTTGGGCTGGAAGCCAGGTTATGTCGGCACGGCAACCGTTCCCGCAGACCCGGATTCGCAGGCCGGTCACGCACTCGAGAGCAAGCGCCGCTTGGTTGTCGATGACCTGCGTGAAGATTTCCCGTTCCAGGTATCTCCGTTGCTTCTCGACCACGGAATCGTCAGCAGCGTGACCGTGGTGATTCCAGGCGGCAACCGTCCCTTCGGCCTTCTGGGCGCCTATAGCTCCACGCAACGGAACTTCACGCAGGAGAACATTGACTTTCTTCAGGCGGTCGCGAGTGTGATTGCCGTTGCTGTTCAGCGAAACCACGATGAGCAGGCGATCCGCCGCAGTGAAGCCCATTTTCGCGGCCTGCTCGAATCTGCCCCCGACGCCATCGTCATTGTGAATTCCGAGGGCGCGATTCAACTGATCAACAAGGAAACGGAAAAGCTGTTTGGCTACTCGCGCGGAGAGCTGCTCGGCCAGAAGATTGAGGTGCTGGTCCCGGAGCGCTACCGGCAATATCATGGCGGGCATCGTGATGATTATTTTGCCGAGCCTCGCGTGCGCCCGATGGGCGTTGGTCTGGAGCTGTTTGGACGCAGAAAAGACGGCTCGGAATTTCCCGTTGAAATCAGTCTCAGCCCCATGCACTCTCCCGAGGGCATGCTGGTTACGAGCGCCATCCGCGATGTCAGCGAACGACGCAAGGCGAACGAACAGATCAAGCTGTTGAACGCCGAACTGGAAGAGGCTTTGCGGCGCTCCGACAGACTCGCCAATACCGGACGCCTCATGGCCAGCCTGGCGCATGAGATTAATAATCCCCTGGATTCACTCTCCGACATCCTGTTCATCCTCCAGTCGGAAGCCACCGCAAGCCAGCGTCAGCAGGATCTGGTCACCATGGCCACGCACGAACTCAATCGCCTCACCACCATCTCCCGGCAAACTCTGGCGCCGCTGCGCCAAACCTTGCGGCCCGTTGTTGTACCCGTCAATGAACTGTTGGACGCGGCTTGCGAACCCTTCGCCCGCAAGTTGCAACAGGCCGGAATCGAAGTCATCCGGCACTATGAAAGTGAAGCCCAGGTGAAGGTTTTCTCCGGCGAGTTGCGCCAGGTCATCAACAACCTGATCTCGAACTCCATCGACGCCATGCCGGATGGGGGATGCCTCTACCTGGAAACCCGCGTCCACGAGCCGAACCTGGAAATCAGGGTAGGCGACACCGGGCACGGCATCCGCTCTGAGTATCTTGGCGACGTCTTCAAGCCTTTTTTCACCACCAAGGGCGAGATGGGCCTCGGCGTGGGTCTCTGGGTTTCGCACCGCATTATCGAAAGGCTTGGCGGCACAATCGAGGTCAGCACCTCCACCCATTCGGAAAACCACGGCACCTCGTTCGCCATAACCCTGCCCCTGGCGAACGCCGAAAAGCACTACGAGCAGGGGCGCATCGCCAGTTGACGCCAATACCTGCCATAACTCCCCACGGAATGTCATTTTGAGCGCAGCGAAACATCCCATGAAAACTGTCCCAACCCGCACCGCTCTGAGCTCTCCTTCAGCTTGCGAAGCGGTCTCAGCGAATCGTGGCCAGCCCGTGATTGATGGCAAACAGCGCCAGTTCGATGCGGTTGGAGGTTCCCAGCTTGCCGAAGATGTTGGTGAGATGGCGCTTGACCGTGTCCTCTGAGATTGAGAATTTTTCCCCGATGTCCTTGTTGGTGCGGGCCTCGACAACGGCGGCGACGATCTGAAGCTCGCGCGGCGTCAGCCCGAATGTCTTTCGAGGATCTGGAGCCGCTTGTTCCTTCAGCAGCTTGATTGCTTCCACCAAGCTCGCAACCGCGCTCTGCCCTATCCAATACTGGCCTGCGGCAACGGCGTGAACGGCCTTCACCAAATCCTTTGGAGCGGAGTCTTTCAGCAGAATGGCTCGCGCCCCTAGCTGAAGCGCTTCAATCAATTGCGGCCTCTCGATCTTCGTGGTCAGCAATATGACATTGATGGCGGGGATGGCGGGCCGCATCTTCGCTAATTCGCGCAGAACCTCCAGTCCGGACAGCCGCGGCATAGCCAGATCGAGCACGAGGATGTCGGGATGCAATTGACGCGTCAACTCGACGGCGCGCTGGCCATCGGCGGCCTCGCCCGCGACGGTAAATTGATCGTCGCTTAACAGGTTCCGGACTCCGAGCCGGACCACCGGGTGATCATCGGCAATCAGGATTCGAATCGTTTTCCTGGCCATTCCTACCGATCTGCCGCCAGCTGGTTCACGTTCCCGCCGCCTTCCACAAAATTACGAAAACATACGGAATCCCGCCGTTATTCAACGCATCGCTCCTGGGGTGAGAGGACGCAACGGCGCATTTCGACTCTCCTTGGCGAGCACCGCTGCCCTGATCCCCAATTTTCTGCCTTGGTTCGCTCATCCGCGAGTGAGTGAGCACTGGCCGACGTTCTGAATCCGTAACATTCCTGGCCGCTCACTTCCCTTGTCCGTGTTCTATGAACATACTAGGCGCATATGGCATGGCAGTTCGAGCGTCGATTAGTATTTGCCATTTCCGAACGATGGTCGGGGTGGTTCTGTGAGCGCTGTTGCTGGAGCCACGCTCAACCTCTTTTGGAAGCGCAGAGAGCCCAACTCGCCAGCACAATTCAGGCGAAGTTCGACGCCCACAATTGCGCAGAGTTTGCACAGCAATATGCACCCCCCGCCAACCCGGCCCAGAGCGATTCAGCATAAACGTGTTCCGCAGCCGTCCAAATCACTGGGGAAATCTCTTTCCTAACGTGGCTTGGAGTTCGCTTCACGAAAGTAAAGGCCCAACCCGGTAAAGCCGGGTGGGCCGAGATGAACCAGCGAAGTTCCCAACATAAATCCGCGAAATGTTGCCGCCCGGGGCCGCAGCGGAAATCGCCGCAGCCCACAGCCAGCTCTGTTACCCGTTCAGAGTCATTGCCGAGGCGACCTCTTGCGGCACCATCCCCGGGAAAACATAGGCTTGCAGCAGAATCAGGAAACCGATGAACGCCAGCAGGATCAGCGAATACTTTGCTGTGCTGCGGAAAATGTCCGTCTCCCTGCCGATGAGTCCCGTGGCCGCACATGCGACCGCAATGGACTGCGGCGAGATCAGCTTGCCCGTGACCGCACCGGCCAGGTTGGCCGACGTGGTCAGGACGGGATTGATGCTGATCGCCATGGCGGTCACCTGCTGGAGTTTGCCGAACAGTGCCGCCGACGAGGTAACCGAGCCCGTCAGGAACACTCCAAGCCAGCCAATGACCGGCGAAAACAGCGGGAACAACATGCCGGTGTAATGGGCGAAAGCCAGCCCCAGCGTGTAGGACATGCCGGAGAAGTTCGCCAAAATCCCGATGCCGATCACCGAAGAGAGCATGATCAGTGCATAGACCAGTTGCTTGCAGGTCTTGCCGAATACCTTAGCTCCCCTCGCCGGGCTGATCTTGAGGATCATCATGGAAATGAACGAGGAGATCAGCATCGCCGTTCCGGGAGCTAGTAAATACTCCCACTTGTAGCTGGCGGCCAGCTTGGCCGGCTTGGCCACGACGGGCGCGACGCGGTAGACGACACCGTCCAGACCCGGCCAGCTCTTGACCATGACAAACCAGTGTTGGCCGTTGATCCAGCCCTTGAAGGCGGGAATGCCCCAGATGCCCATGATGGTCATCAGCACCACCCAGGGCAGCCATGCCTTCACAACCTGCCCGGTGGTGTACTTGGATTCCGTCGCCTGGGAGACTGAGGGGTCGTTCGGGAAGCGCCAGATTTCAGCCGGCTTCCAGATCTTCAACAGCGCGACAAGGCAGAGCAGGGAGACGAAGGAGGACAGCACGGCAGGCAGTTCCGCCCCCAGATAGTGGGAAACGATGTAGCAGGTGACGGCGTAACTGACACCCGCGACCAGGGCGGCCGGCCAGACCTGCAACATCTTCTTCCAGCCAACCATCACCACCAGCATGAAGAACGGGATAACCAACGCCATGATCGCCATGTCAACGCCGATCGCCTTGGTGATCGGGCCGGCTTTCATGCCGGTGATTGAGATCATCATGTTGGTCGGCACGCCCACCGGTCCGAACGGAACCGGAGGAGTGTTCGCCACCAGGCAGATAATCGCCGCCGGCATCGGAGAGAAGCCCAAGCCGATCAGCATGGCAGCCGCTACGGCCACCGGCGCACCTTGCCCGGCGACGCCCTCCATGAAGGCCGAGAAGCAGAAGGCGATGAGCAACGCCTGCATTCTGCGGTCGCTGGAGAGGGCTGAGATGGAGCTCTTGAGCACGTCGAACTGGCCGGCTTCCACCGTCAGGTTGTAAAAGAACACTGCGGTTAAAATGATCCAACCGATGGGAAACAGGCCAATCGCCATCCCTAGTAGCGCAGCCGAAACGGCCACGCCCACCGGCATCTGGTACGCAAGTATCGTTACGACGAGGGTTAGCAGCAAGGTCAGAATGCCCGCCCAGTGCCCCTTCATCCGTTTGAACGCCAACGCCCAGAATAAAAAGAAAATTGGAATCGCTACGACTAGCGCAGTAAGACCCAGGCTGTTTCCTACCGCTGAATAATTATGAAACCATTGCACAGCATTACCTCCTTGTTATCGTGTTCCGAATTTCGAAAACATGTCTTCCCATCAGTCACCGGTCGGGGAGGGACCCTGCAATGCTGTCACCGCCACAGTTCTCCAGCGGGGCGCAGTCTGGAATATAAAAAAAATTAGGGTCGCGTCCGGAAGTTACTATTTGGGCGCTCACAAGGCAACAAAAATGTGAGCTGCGGGATTGTTATTCGGAAAATTAGGCCCATTTCGCACTAAGCAGCGCGGGGTTTCGCCCGGCTCAGGGATACCCGAGCGATTCCAGTTGGAAACTCTGTAAGTCCGGCTCTTTCGTGGTACGCCTTCGCTAATCCGGCCTAAATGGAAAATCCGTCGGCTGGCGGAACAGGTCACGCCTTTTCATGCGTCCCGTTCCCCTTTTCCACGGCTTCCGGGGTCTCCAATTCGGCAGGTCTTGAGGGCGGCTGTAGCAAGGCGGAACCGCGAGTCATGGCGACTCGACCGGTGCGCGCCATCTCCAGCACACCGAACGGACGGAGCACTTCCAACAAGCCGTCGATCTTTTCGACCTCGCCAGAGACTTCGACAATCATCGATTCCGTCGAAACATCCACAACACGAGCCCTAAAAACCTTGATCAGCTCCATCAGATGCGGCCGCGAATGCTGGTCGGCGGCCACTTTGATGAGCGCCAGGTCGCGTTCCACCGCCGGACGGTCGGTGATGATCTCGGCCAGCAGCACATCGACCAGGTTTTCCAGACTGGCTTCCAGCCGGTGGGCGCCCTCTCGGCTGGTATTGACGACGATCGTCATCCGCGCAATGCCAGGCGTCTCTGTGGGTCCAACAGTGAGCGAATCGATGTTGATATTCAGACGGCGGGCCAGTGAGCCAATCCGGTTCAGCACACCGGGCTTGTGTTCGACGTAAGCAATAATTGTCTGCATCTCTTCCTCAGGAATCCCGCGACGTTTCGATCAGCGGCGTGGGCCGGCGAATCATCTCGTGCAACGATGCGCCACCGGCGACCATGGGATACACCGAATCCTCCTGCTCCACGCGGAAGTCCAGCAACACGGTTTCCGGCGCTTCACGCGCGGCGCGAATTGCCGGGATAACCTCGGGACGGGTGTTGATCCGCTCGCTTCGGATTCCGAAAGCGTTGGCCAGCGCGCAAAAGTCGGGAGCCACCAGCGGTGTGGCAACGTACCGCTTATCGTAGAAGAACTCCTGCCACTGGCGCACCATGCCAAGAAAGCCGTTATTGATAACGGCGATCTTCAGGTTCAACTTTTCCTGCACGATGGTCGCCAGCTCGCACATCGTCATCTGGAACCCGCCATCGCCGACAATGACCCACACCTCCGAATCGGGACGCGCAACCTTGGCGCCAATCGCCGCAGGCAAGGCGAAACCCATCGTCCCCAGCCCGCCCGAGGTGATGAGCGAGCGTGGGTGGTTGTGGTGGTAATACTGCGCTTCCCACATCTGGTGCTGGCCGACATCGGTGACCACGAGGGCTTCCCCGTTGGTCTCTTTCCAGAGATCGTTGATCACGTGGGCGGCCCAGAGATGCCCCGTGTCCGGCAGGTTCTGGATGTCGCGCACGGCAACGTCGCCCCTGAGTTTGTCGATGTAATCGTGCCACTCGCAGCGGTCGGGCCTTTCGACGTGGGGCAGCAGGCGTTCGAGCACCTGGCGCGCATCGCCGACGAGCGCCACGTCGACCTTCACGTTCTTGTTGATTTCGGCCTGATCGATTTCAATGTGAATTTTGCGCGCCCGGCTGGCATAGGTGCGCAGGTCGCCGGTGACGCGGTCATCGAAGCGCATGCCCACGGCAATCAGCAGGTCGGAGTCCTGTATCGCGTGGTTCACCCAAGCCTCACCGTGCATGCCCATCATGCCCAGGTTCCGCGGATCGCTGGCCGGAAACGCTCCCAGGCCAAGCAGCGTCAGCGCCACTGGAAAATCGCCGGCACGGACAAATTCCTTGAACACGCCCACGGCGCCGGAGATCAGGATGCCGTGACCGGCAAACACCACGGGACGCTTCGCACTGTTGATCAATTCAATGGCACGGGCGTAGGCCTCGTCGCCGATTCCCGGACGCTGGCGCTTCGGCGGCAGATTGGGAGCCGAGCCTTCCCAATCGAATTCGCACACGCCCTGCTGGGCGTCCTTGGTGATGTCCACCAGCACCGGGCCGGGCCGTCCGCTGGCGGCGATCACGAAGGCCTCGCGAATGGCGCGGGCAACATCTTCGGCCCGCGAGATCACCACGTTGTGCTTCGTGATCGGCATGGTGATGCCGGTGATGTCGACTTCCTGGAAGGCGTCAGAGCCCAGCACTTTGCTGCTGACTTGTCCGGTGATGCAAACGATGGGAGACGAATCGAGCATGGCAGTGGCAATGCCGGTCACCATGTTGGTCGCTCCCGGACCGGAGGTGACGATGGCCGCGCCTACGCCGCCGCTGGCCCGCGCATAGCCGTCCGCCATGTGCGTCGCGCCCTGTTCATGGCGCACTAGGATGTGGTGGATCGGAGCTTTGCCAAGCGCGTCGTAGGCGGGCAGAATCGCGCCTCCCGGATATCCGAAGATGTGCCGCACGCCCACCCTGACCAGTGATTCACAAAGAATTTCCGCACCCGTAAGTTTCATTTGCCCACCTCAAATTCCAGCCGCCATCGAAAAATAAAAGTCCGTTGCAGGAGCCTCTACAAAGCCGGAGACCCTTCCAGCAGCGCTGGCGCCCACATAGGGGATCTAATATTTTACGGCATTCAACTACAGACTGTTCTTCCCAGGATACAGCACGAGCCCGCCGCCACCGCTTCGCGACCCGCCATGTTGGCCGCGTGCGTGGACAGAGACTAACATTCAACGGCCAAGCAGACGCCCCAATCCGCCTTGGCCGGGTTGCTGAATCTTATCAAAAAATCGGGCAGCGCGGGTTCAGAGTAGGTACATCCCGAAGCCGAACAATGCCGTGGCCGACAAGATGCGTTCCTCATCATTGGCGGCTGAACTAATGCGGATGGTGGCCCGCATCCGCATTCTTCGTCGAATGTGGGAGTTTCAGGAGGGATGCCGATTCGGTGCAGACCAATACTGTTGCGGAATGCAGCAGGCAAATAACCGCCTCGCACACCCCCGCGTGACCTGAAACACAGAACTTATTCCTCATGTATCGCATTTTGATGACGGTACAATCGCTAATCGTTTACCAGGAACGGGCGGTTATCAGCCACCGGGTCTTTCTATGGCCAAGTTGGTTATCGTCGCCGCTTTCTCGTTGGCTCTGCCTGTTTTTTTACCGATTGCGGGCGTTTCGATCAACATAAGTCTGCTCGTCTCGATAGGAATGGTGATCGGCTTTTTGTCTGGCCTTCTGGGAGTCGGCGGCGGCTTCCTCACCACTCCACTACTGATGATGGTCGGCATCCCGCCGATCATCGCCGCCGCCTCCGATACCAATGCAATCGTTGCTACATCGGCCTCGGGAGTGGCCGCTCATTTTCGGCTGAAAAATGTCGACTTCAAGATGGGGGCCTATTGCCTGCTCGGCGGCCTGTTCGGTTCCGCGCTCGGCGTACATGCCGTGAAGTTACTGGGAGCTCGGGGATACGTGGACCTGCTGATCAGTGTGATGTACGTCGTAATCCTGGGCGGTATCGGCGGTTTCATGGTCTATAACAGCATGGGAAAGCTGCGCCGTGGGGTATTAACGCCGCGGGAGCGCCCAGCCAAGTCGATGTTTACGACCTTCTTGACTCGGTTGCCTTTTCAGGCGGAGTTCGCCAGGTCCGGCGTGCGCCACTCAATCCTGCTGCCGTTCGCCCTTTGTTCTGTGGTCGGAATCATGACCGCCTTTATGGGTGTAGGCGGAGGATTCATGTTGGTGCCGGTCATGGTTTATCTGCTGCGCATGCCGGCGCACGTGGCGGTGGGAACTTCGCTGTTTCAAGTCTTGTTCACATGCATGGGAGCCACCATCATGCAGTCCGCCAGCAATCACAGCGTCGATCTGGTGCTGGCCTTGGTGATCGCCGCCGGGTCGACGATCGGCGCTCAGCTTGGCGCTCGCCTGAGCAAGCACTTGCGGGGCGAGCAACTGCTGATCGTGCTCGGCGTCTTGGCGCTTGCTGTGTGCCTGAAGATGGCGGTCGGAATCGCTTTGCCCCCGTCGAATCCACTTTCCGAATCGGGTGCGCAAGCCGTGTTGAGGCTGAATCACAACCCGGCACTGGCTTTTGCGCGGGTTATCGCAAGATCACCGTTATCACATTGAAATTTCAGAATAGAATATTCCGCTGATGGCTGAGCACCCCAACCGAGGGTCTTGCCGGGTGCCCCACTCTAGCAAAGCTAGGGTGGGGTAGTTTCTGTTCTCGCTGTGATGACAAACGAAAAGCCCCACCCAAGCTGCGCTTGAATGGGGCACCCAAATCAAATTACTCAATCAAATTACTGACTCATCGCCAAAACAGTTCAGGCGTTCACGTGTGCGCGCACCAGGTTCAGCATGCGGCGCAAGGGTTCGGCGGCGCCCCAGAGCAGTTGGTCTCCCACGGTAAATGCGCCCAGGTACTGCGGGCCGAGCGTCAACTTGTGAAGGCGGCCGATGGGCACTGTCAGCGTGCCAGAAACAGCGGTCGGCGTGAGGCAGCGAATGCTGGCGTCCTTGTTGTTGGGAACCACGCGCACCCACGGGTTGCCGGCGGCGAGCATCTGCTCGAGCTCGGCCAGCGGAACGTCTTTGGTCAGTTTTATGCAGAGGCCCTGGCTGTGGCAGCGCATGCTGCCGACGCGCACGCAGATGCCGTCGACCGGCACCGGCGGGTTGAGCCCCATGATCTTGTTGGTCTCCGCCATGCCCTTCCACTCTTCGCGCGTCTGCCCTCCGGGCATTTCCTTGTCGATCCAGGGGATCAGGCTGCCCGCCAGGGGCACGCCGATTTCCGCCGTGGGCAGCGATGGAGAGCGCTGCGCCTCGATGACCATGCGATCGACTTCGAGAGCGTTATCCGAAGGCGTTTTGGCGACCGGGTCGGTCAGGCGCCGCATCTGCTGAACCAGTTCCAGCATTTTGGCCGCACCGGCGCCCGATGCTGCCTGGTAGGTCATGGTGGTCATCCACTCGACCAGTCCGGCCTGGAAAAGCGCGTTGGTGGCCATCAGCATCAGGCTGACCGTGCAGTTGCCGCCGACGTAGCAGCGCAAGCCCTTGGCGAGCGCGTCCTTGATAATGCCGCCATTGACCGGATCGAGGATGATGATGGAATCGCCGCTCATGCGGAGCGTGGAAGCGGCATCGATCCAGTATCCCTTCCAGCCATTCTTGCGTAGAGGCGCGTAGACCTCGCTGGTGTAGTCGCCGCCCTGGCAACTGATCAGCACTTCACAGGCTGACAGTTCCTTCAGGTTGCGGGCATCCAGCAGCGAAGCGCCTCGAGCCTCTGGCGGGCCGCCGCCGCCGACGTTCGAGGTGGTAAAGAAAACTGACTCGATGCCGACAAGGTCTTTTTCCTCGCGCATCCTCTGCATGAGGACACTGCCGACCATCCCTCTCCAACCGATAAATCCAACGCGCAGCATGGTATCTCCAAAGAAATAATAAGTGTCTCTATTATGCCAGTAGCTCCCGATTTTTTCCCGTGAATTGCGTGGGCGCTATCGTGCCGGGGACGCGACTTCGAACTGAACGGTGTTTCCCGGAAAAACGCGCTGCCCCGCTGCCGGTGTCTGGCGGAGGATGATGGCATCGGACGCTGCGCGAGCAGTCACCGGCTTCTTCACCGCGACAGGAGCAGCGGCGGAGTCGGTGGCCGGGGTTCTGGCTGAATCGGAATTCGTTGCGGCCGGTGGCGTGGGCTGCGCGGTAGTGATCGTCCCCACTGCCAGCCCAGCCTCGCGGATAGCCGCGCTTGCCTCGGAAAGCTTTACGCCGACGAAGTCGGGCATGACGAACGCTTGCGGGGCCGGGGCCTCGCTGATCAACAGAGTGACCGAGGGAGTCGAGATCTGCTGCGCGTCGCGCGTGGGGCTCTGGGCAATTACCCGGTCGGCGGTGGCGTTGGCCGTTGGAAGATGCGCGATCGAGCCAAGCTCCAGTCCTCGCTCTTTCAGGTTCAACTCGGCTGACCGCACGGATTGCCCCAGCAGATTGGGAATTTCAACCTTTTGCGGGCCCAGGCTCTCGGCGATGCGAATGCGAAAGCCCGTGCGCACGCGCGTGCCTGCCGCAGGAAGTTGCGATACGATGCGGCCCTCGGGAACGTCGCTGCTATAGAAGCGTTGCTCGCGTGAAACGGCCAGCCCGCTTTCGCCGGCAATGCGTTGCGCTTCGACCGCGGTGAGCCCGGCGAGTTTGGGCACGCTCACTTCGCGTCCATGGATGGCGAAGCGCATCGCGGTCAGCGCGGAGATCAGCCCCACGACGACAAGGACCAGCCCGTATAGCAGCGTGCGAAGTAAGCGCATCACTCTCGAATTCCCGATGACCGCGACGGCCTCAGTGGGCCTCGCTTGGATGATAGCCCGCGGCGTCCGCCTTCTGCGCGATCGAGGGTTTCTTGGATTGGCGGCTTGACCCATCACTCGCAACTTCGGCGCGTGCCGGAGAGCCCGGAGCGGAATCGGCGAAGTGCTCGTCCGGATGCGCGCCGATGGCGACCTTCATGAAGTCCATCCAGACCGGCAGTGCAACGACAGCTCCCGTCTCCTTGTTTCCCATAGTCCTTTTCTCGTCGAAGCCAATCCAGACGCCGCAGGTAAGGGAGGGCGAAAAGCCCATGAACCAGGCGTCGGTGAAATCATTTGTGGTTCCGGTCTTGCCGGCCAGCGGATGTTTGAGCTTCGTCGCCTGGTAGCCGGTGCCGTGCTGCACGACCTCCTGCAACATGGAGGTCATGATGCGCGCGGTTCGTTCGCTGACCACATCGCGAACTTCGGGAACGGTTGCCTCCAGCGTGTGCCCATCGTAATCGATTACCTTGCGTATGCTGTGTGGCGCGAGGCGGACGCCGTCATTCGGAAAGGTTGAATAGGCGGCGGTCTGCTCCAGCAGCGTAATCTCCGCCGCACCCAAAGCCACCGGCAAGTACGGTTGCATCTGCGAGGTGATGCCGAAGCGATGCACGTAGTCTATGACGGTATGAATTCCGACTTGCTGCGCCACTTTGAGCGCGGGTATGTTGCGCGAGTGCGCCAGCGCGCGGCGCAAAGTAATGTTGCCTTCAAATTTGGCGTCGTAATTGTGCGGCGTGTAGGCGCCCGAGGCGGTCTGGAAGGTCACGGGCGCGTCCAGCACAAGGTCATCCGGCGATGCTCCCCGGTCGATGGCGGCAGTGTACACGTAGGGCTTGAACGACGAACCCGTCTGCCGCAACGCCTGAGTGGCGCGATTGAACTTGGATTCGTCGAAGTCGCGCCCGCCGATCATGGCGCGGATTTCACCGCTGGCATTGTCGAGCGCGAGCAGTGCTCCCTGTATTCCGGAGTCTTGCTCAAGCGCAAGCTGAGCACGCGCGCCATCCACCGACAGGACACGAGCGTAAACCACGTCGCCTACGCTCAGGATGTCCGCGGGAGATTTGCGTCCGGTCCACTTGATTCCGGCGTTGTCGATGAAGCCGGTGACCCTTCCCAGGCGAATCGTCGCGAAACCGCCGGAGAGCTGCGTGACAAGACCGTGAAGATAGGTGCCCGGCTCAATTGACTCGCGCCAGTCCGGGTTGTCGTATCGGTCCATATCACCGCCGGAGGCAATGACATTGGGAAGACGCCCGACCCAGCCGTGACGGTGCTCGTAGGCGGCCAGTCCGTCCAGCACGGCGCGGGTGGCAGCCTGCTGGAGGTCCACGTCGAGCGTGGTGTATACGCTAAGCCGTCCCTCATGGACATCGGCGGTGCCATACTTTCTTTCCAGATAGCGCCGCACCTCTTCCACAAAATATGGAGCGACGGAATTGGGATCGCTCTGAAGGTTCAGGCGTATCGGCGTGTTTTTTGCGCTCTGAGCCCGCTCGGCCGTGATCTTGCCGTCCTCCATCATGGCATTGAGCACGAGGTTGCGACGACGCAACGCACGCTCGGGATAGTTGACGGGTGAGTAGGAGTTTGGAGCTTTCGGAAGACCGGCCAGCAGCGCCGCCTCTTCGAGGCTGAGATCCTTGGCGTGTTTGCTGAAGTAATACTGCGCGCCGGCTTCAAAACCGTAGGCGCCGTGGCCAAGGAATATCTGGTTGGCGTACAGAGTGAAAATCTGAGCTTTGGTGAAGCGCCGCTCGATCTGTATCGACAGCATGACCTCTTGAAACTTGCGGCGGAACTTGCGGTCGGGCGACAAAAACAGGTTGCGCGCCAGTTGCATGGTCAGCGTGGAACCGCCCTGGGCACGGCTGGCCGAGGCCACATCGCGATAGGCCGCGCCCAGAATGCGCCAGAGGTCGATTCCCCAATGCGTTTCAAAGCCTTTGTCTTCAATCGAGGTGATGGCGTCGCGCAGAACCTTGGGGTAGTCCTCGTAGGCGGCGATGATGCGGCGCTGCAAGGCGAACGAGCCAATGACCCTTCCCTTGATGTCGTAGAGTTGCGTCACCGAACTGGGGCGATAGCGCTCAAGCTCGCTGACTTGAGGCAGATCGGTGGAATAGACAAGCAGAAACCCGCAGAAGACGCCGATTGCCGATGCGGCGATCACCATGCCGGCAAAGACGAATCGGTTAACGAGTTTCTGTCTCGCCGCTCCGGGGGCGGGGGTCTTGATGACAACTTTCATCACAGAATGCAGAGCAGAGCAACCCCAGAATAGCACGCCCCGTGAGCGGAAACAGGGCAAAAGCCCGGCTCCGGAGCTTCCGAAAAATCCGGCCTAGCGCATGGCGGGGGTGAACAGCATGTCGTGCGACCAGCCGCTCACAAAGCAGCCTTGGCGTAGTGCGGTCGCGATCTGCGCCCAATGACGGATGCCGTGGATCAGCGCGTGCGTGAGGATCTTGCGTTTGCTGACAACGGTCTCGCCGTAGGTGACTGTTTTGACGGTCAATATTTGAGCCAAGTCCTCGGGAGTCGCGCCGGCAACCCAGGTCTCCAGTCGTTTGCGCGCGGTCGCGTAAATGGCCCAGATCTCGTCGATGTTCTGCGGCTCAAAGGAATCAGGCGAAGCCGCTTGCTCGCCTGCGAGGTGCTGACCCCAGCGGTACTCGCTGACAAAGAGATGCGTCACCAACCCGCGAACGTCTTTGCGCTCGCCACCGATCGACACGTCCAGGGCCTTCGGATTCTGGTCAAAGTAGGTGCGCCAACGGCGGGTCTCCTCGTCGGTGTAAGCAAGCAGCACGGCGTAGCTCAGAGCGGGAACGTTGGACATGGGAAGCTCCGTGGTCTTCAATTACCAAAGGATTCTATAACGAAAAATTGCTTTGTCATTCTGAGCGACCACCAGGAGCGAAGAATCCCAGCACAGCGCGGGGCTGAAGTGCAGTCGAGATTTTATGAAGAAGCTCAGCGCGGCGCGGAGTGGAACAGTTCCCTGGGATGCTTCGCTACCGCTCAGCATGACAGCACTTATTTTTCGGATCTGGCCTTCCGCAGCTTACTCGACTTCTCGGCGACTCCATCGGCCAACTTCTTTTTATGCTGTTCGAGTTTACCGGCCACCGATGGGTCGGCCAGGGCGATGATCTGGGCGGCAAGAATGCCGGCGTTGATGGCTCCGGGTTTGCCGATTGCAACGGTCGCAACGGGAATGCCGGCGGGCATCTGTACCATCGCCAACAATGAGTCCAAGCCGTTGAGCGGAGTAGAAGCTATGGGCACGGCAATGACCGGCAGAATCGTCTCAGCGGCAATGACGCCGGCCAGGTGTGCCGCTCCGCCCGCGCCCGCGATGATGACCTTGATGCCGCGCCCGGCCGCCGCGCGAGAGAACTGGCTGGTGCGCTGCGGAGAGCGGTGCGCCGAGATGATGTCGATCTCGTAGGCGATTCCGAACTGATCGAGCGCCTTGGCCGCCTCGTTCATGACTTCCAGGTCGGAGTCGCTGCCCATGACGATTGAAACCAGCGGGTTGCTCATTGGGCTCCTCCAGGCTGGTAGGCCCGGCATGCATTCTTACGCCCGCTTCGCGGGCTGTCTCTTTGTCCCAACTCCCACCCCGGCTTGCGCCTGGGGCTACCAACTTTCGCGCGCTACGCGTGCTCTTCCGAGTTCTACGGTTTCGAGGGCGTCTGCAGGCCGCGATGTGCGATGTCGTGGCGATAGTGCATGCCGTCGAAGCTGATCTTGCCTACGGCTTGGTAAGCGCGATCGACCGCTTGCCGCAAGCTTACACCGCGGGCGGTAACGCCCAGCACGCGGCCTCCAGCCGTGTAGAACCGCCCATCCTTAACGGTCGTGCCCGCATGGAACACTTTGACTCCGGGCACTGAATCCGCCTGATCGATCCCTTCGATCAGTTTGCCCACTTCGTAGCTGCCCGGGTAGCCGCCCGAGGCCATGACGACGCAGACGGAGGGGTCCGGCGACCACTTGTAATCGCCGTCGCTGACGCTGCCGTCGATGCTGGCCATGAAGGCATCGATGAGATCGCTGTCCAGGCGCATCAGGCTCGGTTGCGTCTCCGGATCGCCAAAGCGGCAATTGAATTCCAGCACCATCGGCCCGCGCGCGGTCATCATCAGTCCGCAATAAAGCACGCCAGTGTAGGTCATGCCCTCATCGCGCATGCCGTCAATCACCGGACGCGCGATATGGCTGACCAGCCAATCGCGCATTGTGTTGTCGATGATTTCGGAACACGAATAAGCGCCCATACCGCCCGTGTTCGGGCCGCTGTCGCCGTCGCCCACGCGCTTGTGATCCTGTGCCGCCACCAGCGGGGCGATGCGCTCGCCGTCGGTCACGACCAGGAAGGAAAGCTCTTCGCCTTCCAGGAATTCCTCGATCACGACGCGCCGCCCGGCTTCGCCGAGCATTTTGCCGCTCAGCATTTCGGCGGCGGTGGCCGCGGCTTCCTCGCGGGAGGCGGCGATCACGACCCCTTTGCCCGCGGCCAGGCCATCGGCCTTGACCACGATGGGATGGCTAAAGTGGCCGAGGGCATCCTTGACCTCTTCGTTGTTGGTGCAAACCGCATAGCGGGCGGTGGGGATGCGGAATCGCTGCATGAAGGACTTGGCGAAGCTCTTGCTGCCCTCCAGTTGAGCGGCTGCCTGGGTCGGGCCGAAAATCGGCAACCCGCGGCGACGAAACTCGTCGACCACGCCGACCATCAACGGAATTTCCGGGCCAACCACGGTCAGGTCCGGGTGAACGCGGTTGGCGGCTTCCATAATGGAATCAAGGCTCTTAAGGTCGCATGGCAGGCAGGTGGCATCTTGCGAGATACCGCCGTTTCCCGGCGCGCAGTAAATCTCTTGCACGCGCTTGGACTGCTTCAGCTTCCATACGAGGGCATGTTCACGGCCACCACTGCCAAGTACGAGAATTCTCATGTCGATCAGCTCGCGCTTCAGGTTGACAACCGTTCTGAAGATGCTCAAAGGGTATTGTTTTCCGGATTCCAGTGTCAAACCTCTTCGTCACCTGCCGCCAATCCGGTAGTTTCGGGTGCCCCACGTTCCGCCCCGCTTTTGGCCTAACATTTCGGGTGCCCCATTCAAGCGAAGCTTGGGTGGGGCTTTCTGCCGGTCATTACACCGCCTCTCGCTGGGGGTTTGCCGTCAAACTCGACCCTTTCGTCCAGCCGCGAGAAGTCGTAGACTGTAATGTTTACCGGTGGGATGGCGTGGTGTGGGACGCCGAGCCTGCCGGGCGTTATTCTTTTCTGCAAGGCGATCTCTATGAAAAACTCCTTTGGCAGTCGCTCCCTCTTGCGGGTTGGAAACCGCGAATTCGAAATTTACCGCTTGGATTCCCTTGAAAAACAGGGCTTGAAGATGGCGAGGCTGCCCTATTCGTTGCGCATCCTGCTGGAGAACCTGCTGCGCCGCGAAGACGGCGAGTCGGTTACGGCGGAGATGATTCGCTCGCTGGCCTCCTATTCGACAACCAAGATTCCGACTGAGGAAATCGCGTTCATGCCCAGCCGCGTCCTGCTGCAAGACCTCACGGGCGTCCCCGCGATTGTCGATCTGGCGGCCATGCGCGATGCCATGAAGTCGCTGGGCGGCAATGCCAGCCGGATCAATCCGCTGCAACCGGTGGAACTCGTCATCGACCACTCGGTGCAGGTGGATGAGTTCGGCACGCCGGAGGCGTTCAAGCTTAACGCTGAGATTGAGTACTCGCGCAACCGCGAGCGCTACGCCTTCCTGCGCTGGGGACAGAAGGCCTTCGAGAACCTGGCGATCGTTCCGCCCGACACCGGAATCTGCCACCAGATCAACCTGGAATTTCTGGCGCGGGTAGTGTTTGCGGCCAAGGGAGACGGTGGCAAGCAGGTCGCTTATCCGGACACGGTGGTTGGAACCGACTCGCACACTACGATGATCAATGGTCTTGGCGTGCTTGGCTGGGGCGTGGGCGGAATCGAGGCCGAGGCAGCCATGCTGGGGCAGCCGATTTCAATGCTCATCCCGCAAGTGGTGGGCGTACGCTTGAGCGGCCAGTTGCCGGAGGGTTCCACCGCGACCGATCTGGTGTTGACGATTACGCAGATGCTGCGCAAGAAGGGCGTGGTCGGCAAGTTTGTCGAGTACTTCGGCCCCGGATTGCCCAATCTGCCGCTGGCCGACCGCGCGGTCATCGCGAACATGTCGCCCGAGTACGGTTCCACCTGCGGAATTTTCCCGGTGGACGAGGAGACACTGCGCTACCTGCGGCTCTCCGGACGCTCCGACGACCAGGTCAAACTGGTGGAAAGCTATTGCAAGGAGCAGGGCCTGTTCCACACCGCGGCCACGCCGGAAGCCGAGTACTCCGATGTGGTCGAGTCTCGATCTGGCGACGGTCGAGCCCAGCATCGCCGGCCCCAAGCGTCCGCAGGACCGCGTGCCGCTCAGCCGGGCCTCTGTCGCTTTCCGCGAAGCGCTGCCTTCGCTGGTGAAGCCCGGAACCGTGATTCCACCGGCATCTGAAAAGGGTGACCGGATGGGTTGCATCACGGCAGCGTGGTGATTGCCGCGATCACAAGCTGCACCAACACCTCGAATCCCGCCTTGCTGATGGCCGCCGGACTGGTCGCAAAGAAGGCCGTCGAGCGCGGACTCAAGGTTCCGTCGTGGGTGAAGACCTCGCTCGCTCCGGGATCGCTCGTGGTGACCGAGTACCTGAAGAAAGCCGGGCTGACCCCCTATCTCGACAAGCTGCGCTTCAACTTGGTCGGCTATGGCTGCACCACCTGTATCGGCAACTCCGGACCGCTGCCCAAGGAGGTTTCCGACGCTATCGGCAAGGACGACCTGGTGGTGGCCGCCGTGCTCTCCGGGAACCGCAACTTCGAAGGCCGCATTCACTCCGAGGTGCGCGCCAACTACCTGATGGCGCCGCCGCTGGTGGTGGCCTTTGCCTTGGCCGGACGCGCCGATTGGGATGTCCACAAAGAACCGGTGGGTCGCGGCTCCGACGGCAAGCCGGTCTACCTGAAGGAAATTTGGCCCACCCAGAAGGAAGTAGATGAGGCCATGAAGTCGGTTTCCGCCCAGATGTTCCGCGAAACCTACAGCGAAGTGTTCAAGGGAACCGCGCAGTGGCAGGCCCTGCCGGTGCCCGAAGGCAACACCTACGCGTGGGATGCCGCGAGCACCTACGTGCAGAATCCGCCGTACTTCGAAGGCATGAAGATAACTCTGCCGGAGATCACTGACATCAAGGGCGCGCGCGTGCTGGCCGTGCTTGGCGACAGCATTACGACCGACCATATCTCTCCGGCGGGCAGCATCAAGTCTGATAGTCCGGCGGGAAAATACCTGATCGCGAACGGCGTGCAGAAGACAGATTTCAACTCCTACGGCGCGCGCCGCGGCAATCATCAGGTGATGATGCGCGGAACCTTCGCCAACACGCGACTGAAGAACAAGTTGGCTCCCCAGAAAGAAGGCCCGTTCACCCGCCACCTACCCGATGGCAAGGAGACGACCATCTTCGAAGCCGCCGAACAATACCGCCAGGAGAAAGTGCCGGTGGTGATTCTTGCCGGCAAGGAGTACGGCTCGGGTTCATCGCGCGACTGGGCGGCCAAGGGTCCGCTGTTGCTTGGCGTGCGGGCCGTGATCGTCGAGAGCTTCGAGCGCATTCACCGCTCGAACCTGGTGGGAATGGGCATTCTGCCGCTTCAGTTCCCCACCGGCAAGAACGCGGAGACCTTCGGACTTACCGGCGAAGAGGTTTTTGAAATCACGGGAGTCAAACCTCTGATCGACAGCTTCAAACCGGGTCAGCACTTGAAGGTCAAAGCCACGGGCAAGGGTGGCACGGTAGAGTTCGACGCGCTGGTTCGCATCGATACCCCACAGGAGGCGCAGTATTACCGCCACGGCGGAATCTTGCAGTATGTCATCCGGCAGTTGCTGCAAGCGAAAGAGAAGCCGGCCTCGGCACGCTAGGGCCGTTTCAGAGATGCTGTAGCCCGGCCGCTCCGGGAACTGCTCTAGCTGTGAAGTTTCAATAGGTTGTCCATTCGATCGGCAACGGAGAAGCTGATTGTGACGAGCAATCCAGTTTTCCGAGAGAAGACCGAATGGACATTCACGAGAATGCCTGACTTACGCCTCTGGGTCGAGAGCAATAAGCCGGAAGAGAATCGACTACCTGCGTGCGAGGGAGAGGTGCAGTTCGGCAACCTCCAGGATCGCACCCTTCACGGCTTTGATGATCTCGCCAAGGTCGTCATCCGTCATTGGGGTCGAAAGCGCCATCAATCCCGAGCGTGCAGCCAGGATGCCCCGGTTCAGAAGGCTGCGATGGAAAGTGCTCATCATTTGCGCTTCTTCTTTCGTCTGAAATGCCGAACGATAGTCGCGTAACGGGCGATCCGTGAAATGCACTTTCAGAAGCGAACCTGCGCCAACCACCTGCCCCGGTACACCCAAGCTATGAAATGCCTCGCCTATTCCGCTTCGAACCTGATGGCCCATGAGATCAAGCCTCTCAAACGCCGCCCGGTTCTAGGTTCTGCATACAGGCAAGCCCGGCCCGCATGGTCACCGGATTGCCGCAGAAGGTTCCCTCCACGGGAATTGCCGGCTTCCCAGCGGTCGCGTCAAATAGTGCCATCATCTCGTTAGTCCCGCCGACCGCGCCAACCGGGAATCCGCCGCCGATGATTTTGCCGAGTGTGGTCAGGTCTGGCTGTATATCCCAAATCGCCTGGGCCCCGTTGTACCCAAGTCGAAAGCTGATCACTTCGTCAAAGATCAACACTGCGCCTATCTCGGTGGTTACGCGGCGAACCATCCGCAGATAATCCTGATCGGCAGATATAAGGCCTACGCGATTCGGCATCGGGTCCATGAGCACGGCCGCAAGTTCGGCACCGTGCTCTCTGATCAGTTCTTCAGCTCTTTGACAGTCATTAAAGGGAATGGAAATGACGTCATGAAGCACTGTCGCGGGCGTGCCGCGTGCATACGGCAGCGAGGCGGGCGGTTCCCCCCAGGTTTGGGGAGTAGAGTCCAGGCTCACCTCAGCGTAGTCATAGGAGCCGTGATAAGCCCCTTCGACCTTGGCAATCTTGTGCCGACCGGTGAACGCGCGTGCCGCCTTGAGGGCCGCCATCACGGCCTCTGTGCCAGAGTTATAGAAAACTACTTTTTCGATCGACGCCACCCGCTCGCAGAGCAGTTCCGCAAGTTCCACTTCCGATTCCGTAGGCAATCCAAAGGCTGAGCCCGCGCTCACCTGCTCGATCACGGCACGGACAACTTCAGGGTGGGCGTAACCATGGATGAGAGAAGTGAAGTTATTAATGCAGTCGATCCGCTGCACATTATCCTTGTCCCAAATGCGGCAGCCGAAGCCGCGAACCGCATAAATGGGGTAAGGCTCCATGTAGACAATGCTGCGTGTGTTTCCTCCCGGCAAACTGCGCTTCGCTCGCTCATAGAGAACTTTTGAGAGGGACTGTACGTCTGGGTAGGTCATTGTCAACCTCGCTTTCGCAACTGTTATGCGTTGAGCCAACCAAAGCCCATTCTAGATTTTCGGTGTGAGTCTGGAAACGGTAGGTATTCTATCTCAAAGCGAAGTTGGCGGGTGGCCCATTCAAGCCTTCGGTTGGCTTGAGTGGGGCAGTTTGTCGGGAAACATCAACGACCCCAACATGGCGTCGAACCGCACACTTGAATGGGGGCACCCGGCCCGACATTTCAGATTTCTGATTGGGGGAAAATGGTTGGGACATCGGGACACCCACGGAAAACACAAGATCCCTCCACTTCGGTCGGGATGACAGATGCGGGGGTACGCGCCCAGGGATAGCGTTACGACTCAGGAAGGAAAAGCCCCACCCAAGCTTCGCTTGAATGGGGCACCCGCAATTTCACCCCACATTAGCCAACTGCGGGCAAATGTGGGCCACCAGACCACCCGGCAACTACTGCATCGTCGCCGGCTTACACGTCGAACCAACGGGCGTGGGCGTGGGGATGCCGCCCGCGGCAGGCGGTGTGGCCCAAGGCGCGTTGGTGAAATCGAAGAAGTCCAGCAAATTAGGCTGCGCCGCATCGCGCAGGGTGAGGTACTTGCCGTCCTTGATGAAGCGATCTTCCACGAACCTGAGGATCGCCGTGTGATCCATCGGCACGTGGGAAACATAATGTTTCCGGGTAAACGGCGAGATCACCATATTGGGGAGCCGGAATCCGAGCTGAGCGGCGAATCCCTGCCCTCCCAGCGCCGGGGCGGACGCCGCGTCGCCGGCATTGTAACCGGGGTCCTGGAAGTTCCCGCGGTCGGTCAGGTCGCAGTGCAGGGTCGGTGTCGGCTTCAGCGTAACTGGATCGACGGGACCGTTCGCCGGGCACGGGTAATAGGTGTCCGGGTTGACCGCGATGCTGGATATGTCAGGAATGGTGGTAAGAACGTTCGCCGCAATACCCGATGCAGGGCCGGTGAAATCGTTGGAGTGAGTGGGGACCGGAGGAACGTGATCGAAGGGCCCGCCGCCCTCATCGTAGGAGAGGAAGAAAACCGAATCCTTCCACGACGGACTGCTCATCAGCGCATTGACCATGCTCGCGACCTGAGCCTGTCCGGTCAGTATGGACTGGCCCGAGCCGGGATGCTCGTCATTGTGGCCGTAGGCCGGCTCAACGAAGGCAAAGCTGGGAAGCGTTCCATTCGCTACATCGGTGAAGTACTGGCTGACAGGAGCAATGTGAGTCGGATCGATACAGAACGCATTCTGTGCATCGGCAACGGCCGTACCCGAAGGGATCGTCGGGGCGAGGCAGTTTCCCTCCGTTGCCGGAACATACAGATACTTATACGAATCGGTGAAATCGGCGAACGTGATTGAAGGGTAGGCGCTCAGGGTTGAGTTTCCACAGTCGCCGTCCGGATCCGTGCAGCCAGCGTTGGTGACGCCGTAATAGATTCTCCATGACACCCCGGCTTTATCCAGCTTGTTGAAGATGGTTGGAATCGTCAGTTGGGTGCCGACGTTGTCGTTCTTGAATGGGTCGTAGACCAGCCCTTGCGTGGTTCCACCCGTTAAAGTTGCAATGCGGTTCGGCGTGCTCTTGCTGGAGACAGGCGAGAACCAGCGATCGGAAAGCGCAAACTGCGAAGCCATGTAGTAGTAGTAGTTGAGGAAGCTCTGATCGTAGTACCCCATGGCGCGTTGGCCGTTGGGATCGTCTGTCAAGTTCCCGCTACCGCTGCCGTTCTTGGTGTAGTTATAGGCGATGTGGACAAAGCCATCCATGTTTATGTTGCGTTGGGTCGTGAAGTTAAAGCGACTGACATCGCCGTAGCTCCCAAGCCAGTCCGAGGTCATGTCGTCGACACAGGAGGTAGCCAACTTGAACAACGGGATGGCGCTGCCGTCCAATCCCGGGACGGGGAGGCCCGGCGTACAGGGGGTGGTTCCCTCCAGTCCGGTCGCCGGACAGGTGATAACGTCGGTTTTGTTGGAGAAATTGGCCACCACGCCATTGGTTCCGGCAATCCCGTCGACGTCGTACTCAGTGCCGTCGTCGCCTACATTCCACGCTTGTCCAGAGGTACTCTTGCTAGCCCGGTATTTGTTCAACATCCCGAAGTAGGTGTCGAAGGTGCGATTCTCCTGCATCAGGAAGATGACGTGGTTAATCAGGGACTCATCAGCCGCCGCACGGACAGTCACGGTGGCCGTCGCGATCGCAGTGACGCTTCCGTTGGTGGCGGTTGCCGTGTAGATGGTTGTCTGCGTTGGGCTGGAGCTAAAGGTTCCGCCGTTCACGGGAAGAGTAGCTGTCGTGCTGTCGATATTGTTGGAGATCACCACTTGCGTCGCATTTGCAGCCGTGACAGTCAGCGTAGTGGGATTGCCTGCGACAATCGTGTTGGGAGCGGCCGCGATCGACACAGACATTACCGTGATCGTGACCTGAGCAGTGGCCTGATTGTTCGCCCCGGTAGCCGTAACCGTGTAGGTCGTCGTCTGGGCCGGAGTTACAGTCGCAGTCCCGCCGGCTGCCGAAACAGGCACGCTCGTATTGTCCACGTTATTCGTGATGAACACAGTGTTGGCGTTCGCCACGGTCACAGTCAGAGTCACTGGCGCCCCGGCATCAATGGTCGGCGCACTGGCACTGAGGGTTACGGTGGGGGCCGTCGGCGTGGTTTGCAAACCGTTGGTTTGCGAACCACCGGTGGGTGCAGCGTTTCCGCTGCCACATGCCGAGAGAAGCAATAACGCGAGAAGCACCACGCACAGGGCCAAATACCTGCAGCGTCCAGGGGAGGAGGCTTGCAACATGACACCTTCCTGTCTATTCGTTCAGATCGCAGTCTGCGACCTTTGAATAGAAGCCAGAGTTGCACACCTGAGTTGCTCCGCGATTTTGGTTGCCCGCACGCTGGAAGAATGAGTAAATAATATTGAAGCGCATTACGTTCTCGACTGCGGCCGAGAAGAAGTTTCCGAATCAGCACGGCGACTGCGAAGTGAGTTGGGGAATACGTCCCACATCTACTAACGGCGGCAGATATGGGGCACCGTCGGAAGAAGTGAATGATCTGCTTGCTCCTGTGCCAGAAAGATCCTTCGGCTCCGCTTCGCTCCGCCTCAGGATGACCTTGAGAGAGCGGATATGCCAAAGGTGAATTGCTCTGGCCAGTTGGTCAGCGGGATTTCTGCCAAGACCCCGCATGCGCACTCGCCTCCCAAAACGGGAAAATAGTGAAAAATCGCACTTTCCTTGCGTGTTTTCGCGCCGTTCTGGTCACGATTTCTCTTCGATTGCGGTACATTCCCGTAAGACATTGAAATCGAACCAGTTATAATCTGGTGTAAGGTGGGGAGATTGGTCACCCGGTTGCACGTCTCTTGTATGCACGATAATGCTTCGACCGTGTCGATAGTTTCGAGGTAGCCATGCTTTCAACGCCGAATTCCTTAGTTGCTGTCGCGCCTCCCACCAAGCCAGAGCGCAAAATCAAGATCGGCGGTGTGGCACGGCATTTCAATATCTCCGTGGATCTGCTCCGGCTTTATGAGCGCGAGGGACTCCTCATACCCATCAAGTCGTCCAAGGGCACCCGCTATTACACCGAGAGAGACTATCCGTGGATAGAGACTTTGATGCGACTGGTGCGCGATTACCGGTTGAACTTTGCCGGCGTCCGGCATCTGCTGGCTCTTCTGCCGTGCTGGGACGTTCGCCAATGTGACAGCGCCGAAAGAACCCACTGCGCCAGTACCGCAGAGTCTACCAATCCCTGTTGGGTTCACCACACCTGCTGTTGGCCGGGAAAGAATTGCTACGAGTGCGAGATCTACCGTGCGGCGCCGGCATGCGAGAACATGAAATCGGTTCTGCTGATGGGTAAGAAGGGAACCAGCTAGAGTAGTGAGTCTCAAGTTCGGGGGAAGATCCCCGAAATGTCATTCTGAGCGAGGCGAAGAATCCCGGCATGGCGCGGAGCTGAGACGCAGCCGAAGGACGTTATAGAAGCTCAGAGCGGCGCGGTTAGAGGCAGTTTTCATGGGATGTTTCGCTACGCTCAACATGACACTCCGGTGAAAGTTGTGGCAGGTTCAGCACGAAGAAGTTCTAACAAGTTCTCCTAACTGAGGGCGGCATCGCAAGATGCGGCCCTTGTTTTTTCCAGCCCAACATCGGCGGCGGTTGAGCCAAGTCAAGAGCAGGTTACTGCGGCATTGCAGGCCGGTCTTCCGGATCGAGGCCGACCCGGTGACGGACATCGGCGCCGCGAACCCAGAAAATTACGTCTTCGGAGATGTTCGTTGCGTGGTCGGCCACCCGTTCGAGATTGCGCGTAATCAGCAGCACGTCGAGATAGGCTTGCGCCCGCTCCGGGTCTTCCTTCATGCGCTGCACCAGCACGACGAAGGCTTCGTCCTTCATGCGGTCAACGATATTGTCCATTTCCAAGACGGCTTGGGCGACTTCGGCCTTTGCGGAGAGGAAGGACTCGAGCGCACGCCGCAACATCGTCAACACGGTTGCCGTCATCCGCCCGATATCAACCGGGATGTTGGCGACTTCAGGCTCTGTCAGCAGACTCATGGTGCGCTGCACGATATTCACCGCCTGATCGCCGACGCGCTCGATGTCCGAGTTGATCTTCAGCACGGCCACGATGAAGCGCAGATCAACGGCCATGGGTTGCTGCATGGCGAGCAGATCGAGCGCAAGTTCATCGATGGTGCGTTCGGCGGCGTTGATCGAGTCTTCGCGTTCGAAGACCAGTTGGCAAAGCTTCGGGTCGCGCTGAAGGTATGACTCGGCCGCGGCTTCGATCATGCTCTCCGCCATGCCGCCCATCTGCAAAAGCTTCTGCTTGAGGTCATCAAGCCCGTGTTGAAACCTTGTTCGCGTCATCCAAACCTGCCTGTGATGTAGTCCTCCGTACGCTGATCGGAGGGAGTGGTAAAGATCTTGTGCGTCTTGTCGAACTCGATCAGACTGCCCATCAGGAAGAACCCTGTGTAGTCGGCCACGCGCGCAGCCTGCTGCATATTGTGCGTAACGATGACAACCGTGTAGCGCTCTTTGAACTGGAAGATCAATTCTTCGATCTTTCCGGTCGAGATCGGATCCAGGGCCGAAGCGGGCTCGTCCATCAGCAGGACTTCGGGGGCCACGGCCAACGCGCGGGCAATGCAGAGCCTCTGCTGCTGTCCGCCGGAGAGGCTTGCGCCCGACTTCTTCTTGAGCACATCTTTGACCTCATCCCACAGGGCGGCCAACTGCAAAGACTGCTCGACGACTTCATCGAGCTCGTGCCGCTTGTGGAAACCGTTCAGTTTGAGTCCGGCGGCAACATTGTCGTAAATCGACATGGTCGGAAACGGATTCGGCTTTTGAAAGACCATGCCAATGCGCCGGCGCACGTCCACGGCGGCGGTCGAGCTGTCATACACATCGAGATCGCCGACCTTCACACTGCCGGAAACACGCGCGTCCGGCAGCGTCTCATGCATGCGGTTCAAGCACCGGATATAGGTCGATTTGCCACATCCGGACGGTCCGATAATGGCCGTCACGTTGCCGGGCTCGATTTTCATTTTGATGTCGTGAAGTACCTGAGCCTTGCCAAACCACGCTTTCAGATCCTGGACATCAATGCCCACGCCCATTCAGTACGGGCCTCTTTTCTCCCCTCGGCAGCCGGGCTGCCGTCCACCGCAATCCAGGTTGGGGGAACTTCGGTGGATCGTACATCAGAATTGTTGCGCAAAGGAACCGCGGCGCGCCGCCAGGCGCACCACCGCGACGGCCAAGACAATCAGGACAATCAAGACCAGCGCTCCCGCCCATGCCTGCCGATGCCATTCTTCAAACGGCGAGATGGCATAGGCGAAAATTTGCAACGGCAGAGCGGCGGTGGGCTGATTCGGATTGCTATTCCAGTACTGATTGCCAAAGGCGGTAAACAGCAGCGGGGCCGTCTCTCCCGCTACCCGCGCAAAAGCCAGCATTACTCCAGTAATGATTCCAGACATCGCCGTGCGCAATACCACCGAAACGGTGCTGCGCCATTGTGGAACACCCAATCCCAAAGCCGCCTCGCGCACCGAGTGAGGAACCATCAGCAACATCTCCTCGGTAGTTCGCGCCACGGTGGGAATCATCATGATGCCCAAGGCTATGCCCCCGGCCAGCGCGGAAAAATGTCCCTGGCGGAGCACTACCAGCGTATAGGCCGCAATTCCGATAACAATGGACGGAACGCCGTTGAGCACGTCCGCCGTGAAGCGGACCATGTTGGCATATCTTCCGCGCCCGAATTCCGAAACGTAAACGCCTGCTCCGATTCCGAGCGGCACCCCAATAACGCTGGCGATACCAAGAATCAACGCAGAGCCGAGAATGGCATTTCCCATTCCGCCGCCCAGTTCGCCGACAGGCTGCGGCGTGTTCGTCAGGAATTCCCAGTTGATGGCGCCGACGCCCTTGTAAACGAGATAGAAAAGAATCGCGAACAGTGGCGCCAGCACCAGAATAGCTGCCGCTCCCGCACCAGCCGTAAACAGTACGTTGGCTGCGCTGCGCCACAAAGAAACGTGTTGTTTGACTTTCGACATCACACTCTCGAAGGCGTGCCGCGCGTGATGGACCAGATCAGGAGCCGCGCTAAACCATTCACGACGACGGTGAGCAGCAGCAGTACCAGCGCAATCTCAACCAGCGCGCTGAGGTAGAGATTGCCCGTGGCCTCTGTAAATTCGTTGGCGATGACGCTCGCCATGGTGTAGCCGGGCGCGAACAGCGACTTGGAAATCTCCGGACGGTTGCCGATGACCATCGTGACCGCCATGGTCTCGCCCATGGCGCGGCCCAGACCGAGAATGACCGCCCCGAGGATTCCGGCGCGTCCGTTGCGCAGCACGCCCATCCGAACCATCTCCCAGCGCGTCGCTCCCAACGCCAGCACCGCCTCACGCTGATGGCGCGGCACGGCGATCAGCACCTCGCGCGTGATCGAGGCGATGATCGGGATGATCATGATTGCCAGGATGATTCCGGCCGCCAACATGCCGATGCCAAACGGCGGACCGGTGAAAAGCCCCGTCCAGCCGAACGATTTGGCCAAAGCCGGCTGAACATAGTTGCGCAGCAGCGGAGCAAGAATAAAAATTGCCCAAAGCCCGTAGATTACGCTTGGAATCGCGGCCAATAGCTCCACAGTGAACGAAGTGAAACCTCGCAGGGGCTTGGGACAGATCTCGGTGATGAACACCGCGACGCCAACCGCCAATGGCACCGCGAGCACCAACGCAACCAGAGAAGAAACCAGGGTGCCGTAAAGAAAAGGAAATGCGCCGAATTGCCCGGCAACCGGGTCCCAGTCCGAACCAAGAAAAAACTTGAATCCGAATTTGGAAACCGAAAGTTGGGAGCGGGTAACCAACTCGTGCAGGATCAGCACTACGATAGCCATCACGGAAAGCGAACACGCCAACATGACGTAGCGGAAAGAGTCGTCGGCTATCTTGGTGGCCCGTCCCGCTCGCAGATTAATGCGGCGCACGGGCGAGGGTGTCCGTTCCGCATCCAGCGCACTACGACCTTTTTCACCAATTACTTGCGGTCTGCCAAATACAGGGCCGGGAACACGGGGAGCACCGTTGGAAGGCAATGTACTCACCGTGCAAAACTACCAGAGCTTTGTTAACGTAGCGTTAAAACTCAAGAGAGGTATCGGCGGCTATAGCATAGCGTCCTAGAGATACGTGCCATAACTAATCCCCCGGAGTGTCATGTTGAGCGTAGCGAAACCCCATGAAACTGCCCCAACCCGCGCCGCTCGGAGCTTTTATAGTTACTTCGGCTGCGTCTCAGCTCCCCGCCGTGCTGGGATTCTTCGCTTCGCTCAGAATGACACCTCAAAAGTTTTTGCTCGAACTTCTGGGATACGAGTCTTAGCCGGAAGCAATTACATTTCCATTTCAACGTGGTATCCGAATCCTCGCGCGTTATCGGTGTAGCGCAGCCAACGGGGCCGGAACGCGTACAGGGTTGATTGCGTGATGGCGGCGGAAAGCACAACTCCGAGCCGGAAACGGCGCCGATAGCCGGCGATGATCTCGCGGCGCTGCCGCGGGTCCGACACTTCGGTCGCCGTGCCCTCCAGTTGCACGCCGCGAATCTTCTCCCAACGATTCACCGAAGCATAAACCCCGACCGCAGCCTGCGGCCGCACGCGCAGATTGATGCTGTGCCGGCTGTCCGCCGAGGAGAGCCAATAAAGCGTGAGATCGTTTTGAGGAAGATCGTTCTGAAGAAAAAAGAACAGCGGCGCGGCGTCCGGGTGTCCCTGCTCGTCCACCGTCGCCAGCGTCAGCGTACTTTGCGATTGCAGCAAATCCCGCACACAGCGAATCGTGTCAAGCTCATCAGAGGTCATGTCTTGCCTGCCGTTCATGGAGTGCTGTCCCAAAAGTTTGTGACATAACTTAGCATGTCATGTTGAGCGTAGCGAAACATCCCATGAAAACTGCCCACCCTACGCCGCTCTGAGCTCTTATGAATTCCTTCGGCCGCGTCTCAGCTCCGCGCCGTGCTGGGATTCTTCGCTCCGCTCAGAATGACACCCTCGCAGAATAGTTTTCAGCAGCCTGCTGGAAGTTCACTTCGAAAAACCCGCCGCAATAAAAAACTGCCGGTCTAAGCCGGCAGCGACCGCAGTTCTAATACCCGGTGAAGCCGCGTCACCGTAAACGTCAAGACCCGGCGATCAAACATGCTCGCTGGCTACTTCGTTTGCGGTTTCTGCTCGACGTTGCCAGGCATTCCCGTTACCTGAGGGTTCAGGCCATTGGCCTTCTGGTCCACCGCCAAAGCCTGCTGTTGCGCAGTCTGCGCCTGCTGCGACGCTTGCTGCGCGCGTGCCTGGACCTTCTCTTGCGCCTGCTGCAGCGCCTCGTGACTCTGCTGCAACTGCAGGAGCAGTTTATTAATCTGCTCCTGCTGTTTCTTCATCTGGATCTGCATCTGTTGCAGCTTTTGCGCCGAGCTGGTCGTGGCCTGCTTGCGCACGGGTGCTTTCTTTACCGTATCGTCAGCAGCCGCGCAGATCGAACTGCAAAGCACGAGCGCGAGCGCCGCGGCTAGAACTCTCTTCATATTGACTCCAAAGACTCGTTGTGTGTCTTTGAAGTTAGCAGAGCCGTTCCTCCAAAGCTAGCGGATTTGCTGAATCTCCGCGCGAACCATTTTGCTCACATCGGTCGGCAGAGGGGCATACGTCAGTTGTTTCGTCATGGGCTCGCCCTTGTCCAGCATCCAGGATAGAAAGTCCTTCAGAACTTTACCCTTGGCGGCATCCTTGGACTGTACTGGCACCAGCAGCCAAGTGAAGCTGGCGATCGGGTAGGCGTTCTTGCCGGGAGCATTGGTGATGGAAACGCGGAAGTCGGCCGGCATCTTGGCTGAGGCCGCCGCCGCTGTCGTAGACTCCAGCGAGGCCTTCACGAAAGTGCCCGCGGCATTCTGCACGGTCCCGAACGGAATCTTGTTCTGCACCGCGTAGATCAACTCGACGTAGCCTATCGAACCTTGAATCTGGACAACCGTACCGGCGACTCCTTCATTGCCCTTGCCGCCGATTCCGGTGGGCCACTTGACGCTCGTTCCCTTGCCCACCGTCTTTTGCCATTCGGGGCTCACTTTGGAGAGATAGTCGGTGAACACGTAGGTTGTGCCGCTGCCATCGGAACGATGGGCAACCACGATCTGCTGGTTGGGGAACTTGACGCCGGGATTCGCCTTGGCGATCGCGGGATCGGACCAGTTCTTGATCTTGCCGAGGAAGATGCCGGCCAGAACATCGGGTGTAAATTTCAGTTCCTGGGTGACGCCGGGAATGTTATAGGCGGGAACCACCGAGCCGAGCACGGTCGGCACATGAAGGATCTTCACCTTGGCTTCGGCCAGCTGCTCGTCGGTCATCGGGCCGTCGCTGGCCCCGAAATCGACCGTCCCTTCCTGCAGTTGACGGATGCCTCCACCGCTGCCGATGGACTGATAGTTGATCTGAACGCTGGGATTTGCTTTGTGGAATTCGCTAAACCATTTCGAGTAGATCGGATATGGGAACGTAGCACCGGCGCCGTTCAAGTTCTGCGCCGCAGCACACATGCTGAAAAGCGCAACGCACAATGCAACTCTGAGTAAACGATTCAATCCGTCCTCCTGTTTCAGCTCTATTGGAGCTGTACTCCTGAGTTGTTAGATACTATGAAGTTGTTACAAAAGAATGAATTGTTGTTACAAGAGTATGAATTTACGCTGGGACGGTCCCGAGCCGGCCGGTTAAGAATCGGGTGGAGCAGGCCTTCAGGCCTGCAGAAAAGCCAGCAACCATGAGGGCTTTAGCCCCTGAGGCGATTCAGCTGTTGCCGACAATATGCACCTCAGCGGCTAAAGCCGCCAATCCAGGCCGGCGTAAATGCAGGGCTGAAGCCCTGCTCCACCCATAACAGCCTGCTAGCCTTTACTATTTTTCCCGGTGCTGCGAGCGCAGGTGTTCGATGAAGAGTTTTTCGTCGGGTACATCGTAGCTGCGCAGCACATGCCGCACGGTCTTTCCACTCACAAGATGACAGACCTCTTCGGCGATGTTCTTGGCATGGTCGCCGGCGCGCTCCAGTCCCTGCGCCATGAACAGCACATGAAAGCTCTCCGAGTGCTTTTGCTGGTCATGTGTCTCAAGGTGGTGCAGGAAGACCAGGTTGCGGAGACGGTCCATTTCGGCATCGGAACGCAACACGGCTACGGCGCGATCAAGATTACGCTCGCGGTATGCGCCGTCGGCCTCGCCCAACATGCTCTCCAGGCGCGTCGCCATTGACTCCAGTGCTTTCTTGTCTTCGGCGGCAATGCGAGGGCCAACCGACTCGACGCGGTTGCCAAAGCTCAGCAGCAGATCGCCGATGCGTTCAAGATTGATCACTAACTTCATGCAGACAAGCAGCTCCCGTGCATCGCTTTCGCTGACGCGCGTGATGATGGAGGTGCAAACTTCATCGACGTCGTGGTCGATCGCGTCGAGATTCACCTCGCAGTTTCGCAAGGCTTTCAGGGCTTCCTCGGAACCGGTGGCGATTGCCTCCGCCGCAGCACCGGCCCCGGAACGAGCCAAGTGGAACGCATCGAGCGTCAAGGTAATGACGTGAGAGATATCGGCGAATTGATCTGAAGAAGAGGTGGCCATGCTATCTCCGCTATGTCGGGTTTACACCCGGTGAATGCGCCCCATGAAACCTTGATCAAAACTATGGAACATCGTTTGCTGCCGGCAAAGTAAAAAAGAAGGTGCTGCCATGGTTCAGTTCGCTTTCGGCCCAGATCGCGCCACCGTGCACGCGGACGATGTGCTTGGCGATTGCCAATCCCAGCCCGGTGCCGCCGCTCTCGCGAGAGCGCGCTTTGTCAACGCGGTAAAAACGCTCGAACAGCCGGGGCAGATGCTCCGAGGCGATCCCCGGGCCGTAGTCACGCACAAAGAATTCGACTGCGCCTTCCAGATCGCGCGCGCCGATTTCCAGACGGCCTCCCGACGCGGCATATTTTAGCGCATTATCGATTAGATTGCGGAAGACCTGAAAAGCGGCGTTGCGGTCGGCGGATACACACTGCGCGGCATGATTTTGAATGATGAACTTCATCGCTCCGCTGAGTTCGTTCTCGCGGAAGTTTTCAGCGGCATCCTCGAGCAGCGTTGCGGGCAACACCGGATGAAGATCGAGCTTCTGCTCGCCCGACTCAACCTTGGCAAGCATCAGCAGGTCTTCGGTAATCCGCGTCATGCGCGCGGCATTCTTGCGAATGATCTCCAGAAACTCGCGGCTGGGGCCATCTTCTCCGGCGGTCTCCAGCAGCGTCTCGGCGTATCCCTGCACGTTCGTCAGAGGCGTGCGCAGTTCGTGCGAAACATTGGCGATGAAGTCGCGCCGGGTCTTCTCGACGCGTTCGATCTCAGTCAGGTCGTGCAACACGGCAACTGCGCCTCCGCCGGCCATGGGCGCGGCAGTCACGTTGAAGATTTTGCCGGGCACAATGGAAGGCGCGCGCTTGGTGGAAACCGATCGATCGCGAAGCGCAGTCTGAATGGTCGCCAGGAAATTCGGCTCTCGAATGGTCTCGACGACAGCGGCGTTTGGCCGGACGCCGGTGGTCAGCAGCTTTTCCATCCGCCGGTTCGCCCATTGCACCCGGCCTTCGCGGTTCACCGCCAACACGGCCTCCTGCATGCTATTCAGCAGTGTTTCCAGTTGATCGCGACTGGTCTGCAGGGCTTCGAAGTTCTCCTGCAACTTCTTCGTCGTGGTGTCCAGCGAATGCGCAACCGCTCCGATTTCGTCGGCGGAATTTTCATCCAGCCGCGCCGAAAGATCCCCTTTCTCGACCAGTGCCGCGAAACTGACAATGCGCCGCAGGCGAGTGCTGATGGAGCGTGCATAGAAAGCAGCAACAACCATCGCCACCAGGAAAGCCAATAGCGAGCTGAACAGCAACTCGTAGCGGATTCTGCGCCGGGCCTCCTGGATGGCTTGCAGCGGATAGGCCAACCGTACGGCGCCAACGCTGACCGGTGCGGCGACATAAAGGTACTCGACTCCGACAGTCGCGCTTTTGCGAGTGTCGCTCCCAACTCCGCCTTGCAGGGCCGCATGGAATTCCGGACGCTGCGCGTGGTTCTCCATCGCATTCGGCTCGGCGCTGGAATCCGCGATCACCTTGCCTTGGGGGTCGATGATGGTGACACGTGCGGCTGCCTCCTGGCTGACCAACTCGACGAGTTCTTGCGGAGAAAGCAGGCGCTCGTGATTCACCCTGTCGGCAAACATCGCCACTTTCTGCCGCAGAGCCGCGTCGGTTTCGCGGCGCAGCGAATTCTCCCACGAGCGGCGCACCAGCAGGTCGAGCGTGACGGTCGCCACCAGGATAACAAGCAGAAAAGCGAAGAGCAGCTTGAAAAAAACCCGTTTTTTCACTTAGCCGCACCGAAGCGGTAACCCGCCCCGCGAACGGTTCGCAAATATTGCGGCTGCTCGGGATCCTTTTCGATCTTTTCGCGGAGACGGCGCACATAAACATCGACCGAGCGAGGAGTAACAAAAGCAGTTTCGCGCCACACGGCATCCAGCACCTGATCGCGGGTAAATACCCGTCCGGGATGGCGCGCCAGGTAATCCAGGAGACGAAATTCCGTCGCGGTGGTCGGCACCACCTCACCGCGAACCGTAAGCGTCATGGAGCCACTATCGATCACAAGGTCTTCAAACTGTACCACTTCCGGCGCCAGCGGCCGCTCAAATCGACGCAGCACGGCCTTGACGCGGGCCACGACTTCGCGGGGGCTGAACGGCTTTGTAATGTAGTCGTCAGCACCGAGTTCAAAACCGAGTACGCGGTCGGGTTCGCCAGTCTTTGCCGTCAGAAAAATGACGGGAGTCATGGCAATCGTTTGCCTTCCCCGTATCTGGCGGCAAAGGTCGAAGCCGTCTCCGCCGGGAACCATCACGTCCAGCAAGAACAACAATGGCTTCTGCTTCTCGGCCTCGGCGAGCACGCTGTTCGCAGTCGAAAAGAGGCGAACCAGAAAACCCGCGCCTTCAAGATGATGCCGTAGGAGGTGAGCTATGTCCGCTTCATCCTCCATTACAAAGATGATAGGCTTCACGCCCTAATTCTACTTGTGAATTGATGAAGGTACAGCCTTCGGGCTGTCGATTCACCGAACTTTCACAATCCTCGCGGGCACTCCGGGTGCCAGTTTGGGAATGGTCGCTTCCGTCGAGCCAACGCGCTTGAGCGAGGCGAAGAATCCAGCACGGCGCGGAGTTGAGACGCAACTGAAGGCCTTCATAAAGGCTCAGGGCGGTCGCGGGTTGGGGCAGTTTTCATGGGATGTTTCGCTACGCTCAACATGACACTCCAGGGAGTTACGGCAGGTATTTCCGGGACATGAGCCTAGCAGGCTGAAACTGTTCTCCAAAGGTGTCATCCTGCGTTATTCTTTTGTTCTAAGTTCGGAAACTTGAACAAAATTAAAATAGTTAAGGCATTTTCCGCTGCAACAGGCATTGTCGTACCGTTACGCGGCAATGACTTTTGAACCCTGAAAGGAGTCTTCCCTTGGCAACTCTACTTAGCTTGATTCTGGCGTTCTCATCCTTCATCGGCAACCCGCCAGTCGGCGGCGGCACCACCAACCCTCCCGGAGTCATTCAGCCTGATGGCAGTGGTGGACCGCCGCCGCTCGGCAGGTAAGGCGTTCGTATTTGCTCGCTGCCGGGTTTGCGGGTATTCTGACCCTACCCGGCAGCTATGCTTTCGTGGCACCAGCTACGTGATATGGGTCGCCGCCCGCAGCAGGTCAGTGCCTGATCGCACTGGTCATGTCGCGCCGCGGGCTTTCCGCGGACTTTCCCGTCTTTCTCGCCTACGTTTTTTTCCATATAGCACAGTTGCCGATTGAGTTTTATTGCTACTTCCATTCCCGCGCGCTTTATTTCTATGCGTTCTGGATCATGCAAGCCCTCGATTTTCTGCTGGTGATCGCTGTCATCCAGGAGGTGTTCGGCGCGGTGCTGCGCGAATACCAGATTCTGAGAAGAAGGGCCAATCGGATTTACCGCTGCACCGTTCTGGCACTGGTTGTGGCGGCATTCGGGACCGCGCTTCTGGCGCCCGGCACCGAAACAGACCGCACCGTCGCGGGCCTGCTGACGCTTGATACCAGCTCAATGATCATTCAATTGGGAGTTCTAGCGACTCTGTTCGTGATGTCGCGGATGCTGGTGCTGGGCTGGGGACAGCTGCCATTCGGAATTGCATTGGGCTTTGGAGTGATGGCGAGCGTGCAGCTTGCGGTTTCGATGATGCGAAGCTACCTGGGAGACGGAAGCACCCCCGGCTACGTGTTGCTTCGTCCGCTTGCCTATAACCTTGCGGTATTGATCTGGCTCTTCTATGCGGCGAAACGCGAGCGACGCAAGGACGTCTCCGCACTGCCGCCGCAAGACGAGGTAAACCGCTGGAACGAGACACTGGAGAAGATGCCGCGTCTCTGACCGGTAATCGCCCTCGGGCCGCTACAGCCTGTCGAACTTCAGCTCGCCTCTGGCTCGCAGCTCGGAGGGCAGCAGGGCACTGTATATGGCGGTGTTGACCGGCAAATCGAGCCCTAGTTCCTTGCCCATGCGAACGACCGCCCCGCACAACGACTTCAGTTCCGAAGGACGCCCCTCCAAAATATCCCGCTGCATGGAGGTTGTGCCTCCCGGGGGCATGGCGTCGACGATGCTCATGGTGTCATCCACCGAACTGGCGGGCATCTTTATGCCCTTCGCTCTTGCCAGGGTGTCGATTTCCTGAATTGTCCGATGGAGCAACTGCCGCGTTTCGGGCGTCTGGCGCACAATGCCTCCAGGCGCTCTGATGATGCTGGCCACTCCCCCAAACCCGGCAATAAAGTAAAACTTGAGCCAAAACCTGACGTAGATGTCTTCTGGAATGATGGCCTTGACGCCTGTCTTGGCGATGGCCGCGCGCAACGGTTCAAGCCTTGGCGTGATGGAATTGTCCTGTTCCTTGAACGCGATGAACGGCTCAAGGCCGAAATGCCGGATGTGTCCCGGCTCGACGATCGTGCTCATTAGGCCGCAGAGCCCAACCAGCACCTTGTCGCTCCCAACCATCCGCGACAACTCATCCGGGGCATCCACCCCGTTCTGCAACGGGACGACCATGGTTCGCGGTCCAACGAGGGGCTTTAGGGTGGGAGCCAGTTCCGCAATTTGCTCGGCCTTGACGGCCACCAGCACGACATCGACCGGCCCGACATCGTTCGGCTGTTCTGAAACTCGAACACTGGGCAGCACAAAATCACCTTTTGTGCTGTCGACTTTCAGCCCATGCTGCCGCATGGCTTCCAGGGTGCGGCCCCTCGCCAGGAACCAAACTTCTTCTCCCGACTGCGCCAGTCTGCCACCGAAGTAGCCGCCAACAGCTCCCGCCCCTATCACCGCAAATCGCATGGTTTCTTCCTCCACCGGGCATGCCCGCCTGGCAATGCGCCAGCTGCTATCAATCTAAACCATTTACGGCCGTAGTGGCCGACGGTTCCCTCGGGGGCTAAAGCCCACATTCTTCTTGGCTATTGACGGACGGGCTGAAGCCCGTCCCCTTCAAAGCAACTTCAATCCCGTTCCCTTCAAAGAACTGAAGACGCGCGTGCCTTCAAAGGACTAAAGAAAGAACTATTGTTGGAGCAAGTTCCAGCAGGCTGCTGAAAAACTCGTAGAAAGAAACTACCCCACGTTGCCCAAAAGCGGGGCGGAACGTGGGGCACCCGGCGACAGTGTAGTAAGAGGCGGTGCCGCGTCAGTTCTCGCGACGATGCAGCGTCGGCTGATCGTCATCCTTCGTCTGATTCTGATCTTTTGGATTTTGATCGCTGTCGTTCGTATTGGCGCTGGGCTGTTGGCGGCGAAGCGCGGGGCTCGGCTCCTTCTTGTCCTTGTCGTCGACCTTGCGCCGGTTTTGCAGTTGCGCCAAGCGCGATTTCACAGACTGAAACTCCGATGTATCGAGTAGATACTGGTTGCGATCGGGGAGAATGTGCCCGATTTCTTCTTGTGTCTTCTCGATGCGATCGGGCGTGGGAGGATGGCTTTCGAAGGTCTTACTGAGCAAGCCGGGCTTCTTCTTCTCACGGGCTTCAATCTTCTCGAAGAACAGGACGAAAGACTGCGGATCGTAGCCGCTCTTGTAGAGATACTCCACGCCGAGGTAGTCGGCCTGAGCCTCGAATGCGCGCGAGAACTTCAGAAACGCCACTGGCAACGTGAGGCCGGCAATACCCGAGACCGCGTAACCGAGGCCGCCTCCGACAAAGATGAGCGGGATGGAGGCGAGGCTCGCAAGCTCTCCACGGGTGGCGCCGCGCGCGGCATGGCAGGCGCAGACGTGCGCAATCTCGTGCGCCATCACGCCGGCCAGTTCCGATTCGTTGTCGGCGGCAAGTATCAAGCCCGAGTTCACAAAGAAGAAGCCGCCGGGAAGTGCAAATGCGTTGATCTCGTCGGAGTCGATGACCTGGATAGTGAATGGAACATGGGCATCGGAGTTACGAACAATGTTCTGCCCGATGCGGTTCACATACTCGGTAACAACCGGGTCCTGCACCATCTTCGCCGTCCGGTTGATCTGGTCGGCAAAACCTTTTCCCAACGCGATTTGTTTCTCGATGGAGTACCAGTTGCCCACGCCTCGGCCGCACCCTACATTGCGGTTCCCGATCGCGTTGAGGTCGTTGATGCTGCCGTCGTGATACTTCGTTTCGGATGAATCGGCGGTGACGGCCTTCGCGTTATCGGCGGCGCGAGCGGCCAGCGACGGAGCAAGCACTGCCGCGAGCGCGAGAATCCAAAGCTTTGGAGACCTCATGAATACACTTCCTCGGTTGTTAAGAACCCGGCCGCCAACAAGAGTCTTACGCAGGCCAACAAGTGGTCGAATCTGGTCTAATTCTATTCCGTTGTCTGATCCTTGCTGCGTCGGCCACAAACGATTGCCAGCCGAAGCAGACGGCCGCCGGAGATTTAGATGCTGTTGGCGCCGAGACGTGCTGCTCGAATAAGTGGTTGTCTTTCAGTCCGATACATCCGGCAGTTCGGATTTGAACGACTTCCAGGCGGCTCTCCGGGCAAACAAGGCCGCTCCCTCCGGGCCTAAAGGCCCGCCGTTTTGGGCATTTATTCGGCGCGGCTGAAGCTGCGCTCCTCCAAAGACAGATACCCCTACTCTGGTTTTGCTCTCGGCGTCCAATAAGCAATAAGAAAGGGCCGCCCCCGCGAGGGCAGCCCTTCGATCCACATCTCTCTAAACCGCGTTCGACCAGAGCAGGAAATTGCGGCGATTCGGGCCTACTTTACCTGCTTGCTGCCGATGTGGTAACTCAACCCAGCGGAAATGCGGTAGCTGTTGAATGTTTCCCCAAAAAGGCGCGAGTGAAGGTAGTCGGCGAGCAAGATGACGGAAGCATGCGGCACCACGTGGAAAATTTCGAATCCACCGCCGGCACCATAGAACATCCTGTATTCGGATTTCGACACCCCCCCGATTGGAACAACACCAGGAATCGGTACTCCGGCAACATTCGTTGCGGGTTGCACAGTGACGAGCGACTCGTGTACCAATCCCAGACCGGGGCGCACAAAGGGGACCACATACTTATTCTTGCGATACAGAAATTTTGTACCGACCGCGACGGTGTACGTATTGACGTTGAAGGGAACATCAGTATTTCCAAAAGGCCCAACCGGCTGCACTTCGTGCCCACCGCCGGAATAGTGGCAGAAATCTCCGCCGAGGGTTAACCACTTAAGCCAGTTGTAACCCGACGAGATTTCGAAGCCGCGCTGGTTGATGCTGTCCCTGGCGCTATTCAGGTACGAAAAGCTGGTTGTCACCTGAGCCTGTGGGATTTGCAATTGAGCAACGGCACTGACGCAGAACAGCGATACGAGCAGAGAAAGGGCGCAGACCAATAATAGAGATCTCGAAATTTTCATGTAGTCTCCAGTTTTCTATAGACGATCTTTAACATGCGCGAGGGATGGTGCGCTGCGCATCGCTACGGCAACTTCGAACTTGAACATAAATAACAGAGAAGCAGGCTCGCTGTCTCTGGAAATACGCCAATATTTTCCAAAATTTCGCTTTGGGACAAACCTCAGACGGACGCCTCGGCGCCCGAGGTTTGGCGCCGGTGATGCGAAGCAAGGAGCAAACGGGAAACCGTCCGCTTGCTCCCTCGACTAAGACCGAATCTCTCTACTACTTGATCGGCGCTACATAGGGGATGTACTGGGCGAAGAACCAGCACAGGAAAAAGACGACAGGTACGTGCACGATCAGCTGCAAGACGGAGTAGCCGACCAGATCCCTTGCCTTCAACTTTAGAATGCCCAACAACGGCAACATCCAGAACGGGTTCACCAGGTTGGGCAGAGCCTCGGCGGCGTTATAAATCTGCACCACCCATCCCAAGTGCACGTGGTGCAGATTCGCGGCTTGCAGCACGTAGGGCGCCTCGATGAGCCACTTGCTACCGCCCGAAGGAACAAAGACACCCAGGATGGCCGAGTACAGGGCTACCAGCAAAGCGTAGGTGTTGTGAGTGGTGATCTGGACAAACAGATGAGCCAGCCAGTCGGAGATGCCGGTGCCGATGATCATGCCGAAAATGACGGCATAGAACGGGAACTGGATCAAAACGCCTCCGGTAGCTGGAATGCACTCGGCAATCGCCCGAACGAATCGCTTCGGCCGCCAGTGCATGAG
Organism: uncultured Acidobacteriota bacterium; assembly: GCA_963832365.1. GTDB lineage: Bacteria > Acidobacteriota > Terriglobia > Terriglobales > Acidobacteriaceae > CAWBRT01. The sequence continues at coordinate 66,915 of CAWHUL010000014.1, forward strand.
TATGCCTGCCGTGATGAACATCAGGTTATAAATGTTCAGGTCCAGCGCCGCCAAAGCGCCTTGCGGCGAGCTGCGGAAGAAACTCGCAAGGTACCAGATCAGCAGAGCCGAGATGGCAATCGTAAGCACCGGACTGTACTCGAGCCATTCTCCCGGCTTGGTTTGCGGTTCCAGGGGACGGTCCGGCTCTTCGTACTTAATGCCGTAATCCTCGGCAGTTCTGGCTTTATCGGGCGAGGGCGCGGACCAGTAGGCAACGGCGACCGAGATGACGATCAGCACTACGGCGGTCGTTATGCTCTGCCACAGAAATAATGTCTGGCTGAGTGGAATAAGGCCGCTGATCGCAAACAGTGGAGCGGGAATCGATCCTTTGGTCGCCATCATCATGGCTGCCGAGGACGAAAGCCCGAGAGCCCACACCGCTCCCGTGCCCAGGTATCCGGCGGCCCCAGCCGCCCGGTAATCCATGCCCTTGACGCGATGGGCGCATTCACGGGTAAGCAGGCCGCTGAAGATAAGGCTCAGACCCCAGGAAATTAACGAGGTCAGCATGGAGAACAACGCTATCATCGCGATAGCGCCTTTCCCGGTCTTGGGAATCTTAGCCAGCAACTGGATGAGCTTATTCACTACCGGCGTGGTCGCAACCACATAACCGCCGATGATGATCATCACCATCTGCATGGTGAACGGAACCAGAGTCCAGAAGTTCTTGCCGCCCTGGATCGCCAGTTTGCTGGGGGACTCATTTAGCAGCAGCCCGATGATGAAAACGATCACGATCCCCATAAAGGCAAAGATAAGAGGATCAGGAAACCACTTTTCACTCCAGTTCGACAATGCCAGGCCGAGGCGGACGAGACCGCCGTCAGCTTCCTGTTTTGCTTTAGCCTTCGTGCTCTGGATAGCCATGTTTGTATACCTTTCCGCTCCAACCATTAGGAATTTGGAATGATCTCCAACTCGCCCCAATACAGGTCGAAAAAGAACAGCGATCCCTTGTCGCACTTCAGTCAGAATTGCGGTGACGTTACGGCAACCCACGGGACACAACCTGCTATGTCGTGCGTCACTGCCTAACGTGTTCCGATGGGTGGACATTCTACTACAACAATCCTGTGCCGTACGGCACAAAAGCTGCTGGATAATTGCAACTGGTGCATTGTCAGTTTTCCGGGGGCGCGTTCGTGGACGCGGGTGCAGGCGTAAAGACGAATCTGCTGTTCTTCACGAAGAGGCAAGCCGACCGAGGGCGTCTGGTGCTGCTGCCGATTTCGAGGACTTCTTGAAGTCCAAACAGACCGTTGCCCTCGGCTCGGTTGATGACGGCACCAACGCTAAGCAATTGTAAATAGGATACTTATACCAGTTATTGTGCTTGATAGGTTCCTGCCGCTGCTGTTGCACCGGGCGCCGTCAAGAGAGGTGAGTGACAAGCATCCAGAACCCGTCTGGCGCCTCCAACGGCTTAAGCGCAGGCAAGTTAATCAATGCAGGGATTTGCGATCCGGCTACAGATCCCACAGTACGGAGCGGTCGATGCTCTGAATGGTGGGTCGACCGAGCAGTCCCATAGCCATCTCGAGTTCCTTGCGCAAGATGTCGATGACGCGCTTCACGCCTAACTCGCCGGCCACCGCAAGAGCGTACAGATAGGGACGCGCAATAAGCACCGCGTTGGCTCCCAGCGCGAGAGCCTTAATCACATCAGTACCGCGACGAATGCCGCCGTCTACCAGGACGGGAATACGTCCGGCTACCTTCTCGGCGACATGCGGCAGGGCATCGATCGTCGCGGGGACTGTATCCAAGTTGCGTGCGCCGTGATTCGAGACGATGACACCCGCCGCTCCTTCCTGCACGGCACGCTCTCCATCGTCGGGGTTCAAGACTCCTTTGAGCAGGACGGGGAGTTTAGAGATCGAGCGCAGCCAGCCGATGTCCCGCCATGTAAGCGACGGTTCGACCCAGTCGGCGAAGACCTGGAGTTCGACGGGCACCGTCGTCTTGCTGGGCGATGGCAGGTGCGGCCTGCTGAGACCCGGCCGCAGGTCATATCTGGCGCGCTCCTGGCGATTGCGCGCGCCAAAGACCGGAGTATCTACCGTCAAGCACAGGGCCTGACAACCGGCGGCTTCAGCGCGCGTCGACGACATCCCGGGTAAAGCCACGATCACGCTGCATGTATAGCTGAAACCACAGAGGCGCGCCGGTGGCGGCAACCTCCTCGACCGGCACATTCGTAAACGAGCTGAGCACAAAGACGCTAGCTACTGTTACCGGCGGCGCGCGCGGTGGCGACTTCGCCTTCGGGGTGCAACATGCGCTGATCCGCGGCAGGCGCGAGCAGGATGGGATGCGGCAGGCGCCGGCCTAGCAACTCGATGCTGGTATCGAGTTTGGAGACGTCGACCAGAACCTGTGGCCGCAGCCGCATGTGGTCGTAAGTACTCCGGTTCCAACCCAGCGTGATTTCATCGGCTACGCCGCTGTTGAAATACTCCCAGGTGGCGTGCGGCAAACATTGCTGTGCCGCCGTTTCGAAATCAAAGAGGCTGACACACTCGCTGATATCAACCGCCCGGATAGGTTGATCCGGTGCCGGCGCGCCAGGCGCGGTATCGGCGGCAAGATGTGGACCGGGGCGCCCACTTATTGGAACAGCGATAGACCGCTTCATAACACCTCCCGGCTTGAGCCCGTCAGCTAAACCGATAAGTGAGATGCTGCGGATGCACACATTGATGTCGCGTTGCCGTGTTCTAGCTACGCTGCCGGGGTAGCATTCTAAGCTGCGCGTTATAAATCCGTAATTGACATTCGAGCTGCCGTGACTCAGACTGTCGCTCATTAAACACATAAGGCTTGCGTCTCACGTAATAGGACGCGGGAGTCTTCGTGACGGCGGCATATGACGGGTCTAGTTGCCGTGCGTTCATCGAGGAGGTACACGCGTGGGAGATGAGAAGGTCATTGAGAAAGAGGCAACTGCCGCTATCACGCCAGAGACTTCGCAGGCGCAGACAGGCATCGTCCTGCGGGTGATCGACGCCTGCGCGGACGGTCTCCTGGTTGTGGCCCTGATAGCCGAACTGGGAATCGTCTTCGTCAACGTGCTGGCGCGCGTCTTTTTCAACACCTCCTTCCTATGGGCGGACGAGGTAGCGCGATTCGTGCTATCGATCATCGCCTTCATCGGCGGCGCAGTTGCCTATCGGCGTCGCGGGCACGCTTTCGTGCGCGTGCTCATCACCCGGTTACCCGTGGGACTGCAACGGGTGTTCTTCGCGCTCGCCGATGTTCTGGCGCTCTTCATCACAATCGTCGCTTGGGTCGCCTCCTTCGAATTCATTGAGTCGAGTTGGAGCGAGCGCACCCCCATCTTCCAGCTCCCGGCTGCCACCATCGCTATACCGCTTACCGTGGGCCTGACGCTGATTGCCATCTATGCCATCAACCACCTGCGCCACGAACACGGACGGCGAGCCTGGGTGGTGGGAGGCGCCTTCATCGTGGTGATGGCCGGGGTAATGGCCACCCGCAGTCTCTGGTTGCCGTGGTTCGCCGGCGACAACGCCATCATCGCCACCGTGACCTTCTTCATTCTGGCAATCCTCATCGGCGTGCCGGTGGGATTCGTGCTGCTGATGGCTACGGCGAGTTATCTGTGGTTGACCAATGCTCCCTCGCTGGTGTCGCTTCCGCAGAGCATGGTGAACGGGACCGGAAACTACATTCTGCTGGCGGTGCCGTTCTTCATCTTCACCGGACTGATCATGGAGCGGGGAGGCATCAGCCTTCGACTGGTTCGTTTCGTCGAAACGGTGGTGGGACACCTGCGGGGCGGCCTCCTCCAGGTTTCGGTGGTCAGCATGTACATCGTCTCCGGACTCTCCGGTTCCAAGCCTGCCGACGTGGCTGCGGTCGGCACCGTAATGCGTGATCGGTTAACCGATCGCCATGGTGCGGCCGAGGGCGCGGCCGTGCTGGCCGCCTCGGCCATCATGGGTGAGACCGTACCGCCCAGCATCGCGATGCTCATCGTGGGCTCGATCACCCAGTTATCGATGGCAGCACTATTCATCGGCGGCATCATCCCCGCGGCGGTAATGGCCGCCTGTCTAATGGTTATGATTTATGGCCGGGCCCGCCGCGCCGGGACGCCGTGCGCGCCGCGCGCCCCGGTCCGGTCGATGTTGCGAGCGGCCCTCACTGCGGTGCCGGCGCTCCTGATGCCGGTGATCCTGCTGGTGGGCATACTGGCTGGAATCGCCACTCCCACGGAGGTCGCGACCTTCGCTGTTCTCTACGGCCTTGTTCTGGCCATGGGCGTCTATCACGCCATGAATTGGCAGACCTTGCTGCATACAGTACTCGATACCGCTTCGCTCACCGGCATGCTGCTTTTCATTTTCGCCGCTTCGGGCGGGTTCTCGTGGTCGCTCACCGTGGCCTATGTACCGCAGCGTCTCGTCGAGCTGCTCCACGGCATGCAGAACAGCGCGGGTATTTTCATGGTCGTCTCCATCCTGCTCCTGGTCGGGGCCGGCGTGCTCCTGGAGGGATTACCCTCGCTTAACGTCCTCGCGCCCCTCCTGCTTCCCATCGCGGCGAAGATCGGCGTGAGCGAACTGCATTACGCTTTGGTTCTGATCATCGCCATGGGAGTCGGCGGCTTTATGCCGTTGGCCGGGGTGGGATTCTATGTTTGCTGCGCCATCATGCAAACCGGGATCGAGGACGCCTCCCGCGCCATGGTGCCCTATTTGATCGTGATTTTCATCGGCCTGCTCATCGTGGCATTTGTTCCGTGGTTCACCCTGTTCCTCCCTCACTATTTTGGCGTTGGGCAGTAGGCCCGGCGTCGTAACACGGTAGAGCGGAGGGTTTTGCTTTCAGTTGCAGTGCGGCGGAGTTCCCGCCCCGGGATCCGGCAGTGTAATAGCGGCGCTGGTGGGACCAATTAGCGTGGGACAGCGACCCGACCCGGATAAGGCGGCAGTCTGATCACTACAAAGGAGACACATATGAATCGCAGGGCATTTCTCAAGAACAGCATGGGGATCGCCGGACTTGCTCTGGCGGCGCCCTACGTTACGCGTGCGGCGGCCGCCCCGCTCACGCTCCGCTTTGCCCACTTTGGGGCGGAGGACCATCCTTCAAATATTGCGGCCAAGCAGTTTGCCAGCCGGGTTCAGACGCGCACGGGCGGCGCCATCAAGATTCAGATTTTCCCGAACAATCAATTGGGCGGCCCCCCCGAGCAAGCCCAGCAGATCAAACTGGGCACCATCGACATGGGCCTGCCGACGCAGGGACAGCTCCAGAGCTTCGAGAAGGCCTTTGCGACCGTCATGCTCCCCTTTGTCTTCGACAGTCCCGCCCATGTCTTCCGCGTCCTGGACGGTCCGGGCATGCTGTGGCTGGCCCCGCTTGCCGAGAAGCAAGGCTTCATTCTTTTGCGGAACTGGGAGTATGGCTTCCGCGACCTGACGAACAGCAAGCGCCCGATCTATACGCCCGACGACGTGAAGGGCTTGAAGATCCGCACCCCGCCTGAGATTCAAATCCAGGCAGCAATGGAAGCGATGGGCGGCGTGGTGCAGGCCATTGCATTCCCGGAACTTTACCTCGCGCTCGCCCAGAAGGTCGTGGACGCCCAGGAGAACCCCGTCGCTGTCTGTTACTACCAGAAGTACTACGAGGTGCAGAAGAACCTCGCCATCACTCAGCACGTGTACAACAACATGATCCATACGGTCAGCGCCATCACGTGGAAGAAACTGAGCCCCGAGCAGCAGACGATCTTCCGCGAGGAAAGTACTTCCGCCGGCAACCTCATGCGCAAGCTGATCGCCGACGAAGAAGTGGATCAGATCAAGAAGATGGAAGGCCGCGGCATGACGGTGACTCGTCCGGATCTCGCGCCGTTCCGGGCCAGGATGGAACCGGCGTATAAGCGGGTGGCTGACTGGGCCGGTGCGGACAACGTGAAGAAATTCAGGGAGATGGTCGATAAGTCGCGAAAGGGCTGATTCATAGCAATCGGATTGAAGACGGCCGGGTGCTCAGGAGCCGGGCTGCCGCTCGCAGAAATCCGAATCGTTCCGATCCGCAGGAAACTACCCCACGTCAGCCCAAAAGAAGGGCGGGACGTGGGGCACCCACATATCGAGTGGCACCCCGGCACTATGAACTCCCACATCTGCTAACTGCGGCAGATATGGCGCACCACGGTTACACGGATCGAAGAGTTGTCCTAATCGGCTGCGCCGGGTTTCGGCAACATTGAGGGGATTCGCGCCGCTTTGCGTTGTGCTGCCCACCAGCGAAGGCGGTCCATGTAGAGATAAATGACGGGCGTGGTGAAAAGGGTGAGCATCTGGCTGACGATGAGGCCGCCGACAATGGTGATGCCGAGCGGGCGGTGGAGTTCGCTGCCGGTCCCGGTGCCGAGGGCGAGTGGAAGACCGCCAAGCAGGGCGGCCATGGTGGTCATCATGATGGGACGAAAGCGCAACAGGCACGCCTGGTAGATCGCCTCTGCCGGGCTCTTGCCCTCGCGGCGTTCGGCGTCGAGAGCGAAGTCAATCATCATGATGGCATTCTTCTTCACGATGCCAATCAGCAGAATGATTCCAATGACAGCGATGACGGAAAGGTCGGTGCGGGTAATCACCAGTGCCAGCAGAGCGCCAACACCGGCGGACGGCAACGTCGACAGGATCGTAATGGGGTGGATATAGCTTTCGTACAGGATGCCGAGGACGATATAAACGGTAGCCAGAGCGGCCAGGATCAGCAACGGCTGACTGGACAGCGATCTTTGGAAGGCGGCTGCCGTGCCTGCGAACTGGGCGCGAATGGTAGAGGGCATTCCGATCTGGCGCTGAACGTTCAGAATGGCCACCGTCGCCTTTCCGAGGGACATTCCCGGAGCCAGGTTAAACGACAGCGTAACCGAGGGAAACTGGCCCGAGTGATTCACTCCCAGAGCGGTATTGGACTGCACAAACTTGGCGAACGAATGCAGTGGCACGGCCGTGTTGTTGGTGCCGCGGACATAGATATTGCGGAGAGCGTCAGGGTTCTGGCTGTAGCGCGGATCGACCTCCATCACCACGTGGTACTGATTCAACGGACGATAGATGGTTGACACCTGGCGCTGACCGAAGGCGTCGTAAAGCGCGCTGTCGATGGCGGCGGAGGTCACGCCCATGCGTGCGGCGGTGTCGCGATCGATCTGGATATGGGCTTCCAAACCCTTGTCCTGCTGGTCGGTCGAGACGTCGCGCAACTCCGGCATGGCGCGCAGTTGCGCCAGCAGCCGCGGCGCCCAGGCGTTCAGCTCTTGCAGGTTTTCCGATTGCAGGGAGTATTGGAACTGCGAGGCGCTTTGGCGTCCACCGATTTGCAGATCCTGAGCGGCCTGGATATACAAGGTCGCTCCGGGAATGACCGCCAGTTGCCGGCGAAGGCGCCCGATCACCTGATCCGCCGTAACCTTCCTACGTTCCGGATTGCGATCTTGAAGCGGCTTCAAAGTGATGAACATGCTGCCGCTGTTTTGCAGTCCGCGCCCGCCGGAGAACACCATGACCTGAGCAACGGCCGGATCCTTCTTTACGATGGCTGCGTATTCGGACATCTTCTGCCGCAGAGCGCCAAAAGAGATGTCCTGTGCCGCTTGGATTGAGCCCGCCAGGCGGCCGGTATCCTGCTGCGGGAAGAATCCTTTAGGCACAACGATGTAAAGAGCGACGCTGAGACAGAGGGTAGCAATGGTAACCGCCAGCGTGAATGGCTGATGACGTAACACCCATCCCAGTCCGCGGCTGTAGCTCTCCAATATCCAGTCGAAGACCCGCTCGCTGGACCGATAGAGCCTGCCGTGCTTCTGCTTCTCGACAGGCTTCAGGAACTTTGCGCACATCATTGGCGTGGTGGTTAACGAAACCACAAGCGAAACCGCGATAGCGACGCTGAGGGTGACCGCGAATTCGCGGAACAAGCGCCCGACAATGCCTCCCATCAGCAGGATCGGAATGAAAACCGCTACCAGCGACGTGCTCATCGAGAGCACGGTGAACCCAATCTCGCGCGATCCCTTATAGGCGGCCTGAACCGGGCTGTAGCCTTGCTCCAGGTAGCGGGTGATGTTCTCGATGACCACGATGGCGTCATCGACCACGAATCCGGTGGAGATCGCCAGCGCCATAAGCGACAGGTTGTCGAGACTATAGTCGAGCAGATACATCACGCCAAAGGTGCCAACGAGCGAAAGCGGCACGGAGACGCTGGGGATGAGAGTCGTCCAAAGATTCCGCAAAAAGACGAAGACCACAAAGATGACCAGGACAATTGAGATCATCAGGGTGAATTCGATATCGCGCACAGAGGCGCGGATGGTGGTGGTCCTGTCCATCAACACCGAAATATCAATGGCCGGCGAAATCGAAGCCCGCAACTGGGGCAGCAAGTCATAGACGCGGTTAACGGTGCCGATGATGTTTGCGCCGGGCTGGCGGAACACAATCATCAGGACAGCCGGCTTCCCGTTGGCAAACCCGGCGGTGTGCAGATCAGCCACGCTATCCTGCACGGTGGCGATATCGGAAAGCCTTACGGGCGATCCGTTGCGATAGGCGACAATCAGATCCCGGTATTGATTGGCCTTCCAAATCTGGTCGTTGGCGCTGATGGTGACGGCATTCTGCCCGCCGGAAAACTGTCCCTTTGCCTGATTGGCATTGGCGCCGCCGAGAGCGATTCTTATCTGGTCGAGGCCGACTCCAGTGTTGTTCAACTGCGTTGGATTCAACTCGGCCCTGACGGCAGGCTGCGCGGCGCCACCTACAAAGACCTGTCCAATGCCCTCCACCTGCGACAACTTTTGCGCCAGGATCGAATCAGCGGCGTCGTAGATGTCCGGCTTGGTGATCGAGTCCGACGTCATCGACAAGATCATGATGGGGGCGTCCGCCGGGTTCACCTTGCGGTAGGTCGGATTCTGCGGCAAATTGGAAGGCAGGGTGCCCCGGGCAGCGTTAATGGAAGCCTGAACGTCGCGGGCAGCGGCATCGATGTTGCGACTGAGATCGAATTGCAAGACGATGTTGGTCGATCCCAACTGGCTCGTCGAAGTCATATCGGTGACGCCCGCAATCCGTCCGAATTGTCGTTCCAGCGGAGTGGCGACCGCGGAGCCCATGGTTTCAGGACTTGCTCCGGGCAAAGATGCGTTCACGGAAATCACCGGATACTCGACCTGGGGCAGCGGCGCGACGGGCAGCAGAGTAAAAGCCAACGAGCCCGCCAGCAATAGTCCGAGCGTGAGCAGCGATGTGCCCACCGGTCGTTTGATGAATGGCTCGGAGATATTCATAACTACTCCGCTGCTATGGGCTGCTCGATCTTGTTGCCAACCCGGAAACGCGAGAATCGCCGGGAGAGCCGGTCAAAAGCCAGGTAGACGACCGGCGTGGTGTAAAGCGTAAGCAGTTGGCTCAAAAGCAAGCCGCCGACAATCGTAATTCCGAGCGGCCGGCGCAGTTCGCTGCCGGTTCCGGTACCCAACGCAAGCGGCAAAGCACCGAGCAGGGCCGCCATGGTGGTCATCATGATGGGCCGGAAGCGCAGCAGGCATGCTTGAAAGATCGCCTCTTCCGGCGGTTTGCCCTCATGGCGTTCGGCCTCCAAGGCAAAGTCGATCATCATGATCGCGTTCTTCTTCACAATGCCGATCAGCAGAATGATGCCTATCAGTCCGATGACATTGAGATCGTTGCCCGTCATCAGGAGGGCAAGAATCGCGCCGACACCCGCCGAAGGAAGCGTGGACAGAATCGTGACCGGGTGAATGTAACTCTCGTAAAGCACTCCGAGCACGATGTACACGGTAACGATGGCGGCGAGAATCAACCAGGGCTCGCTGGCGAGAGAGTTGCGGAACGCAGCCGCCGTCCCCTGAAAGCCCGTCTGCACACTGAGCGGCATGCCGATCTCGCGCCGCACATCGTCGATGATCTTGGTGGCCTCGCCGAGAGAAACTCCCGGAGCCAAATTGAACGAAAGCGTTACCGACGGAAATTGCCCGAGGTGATTGATCGCCAGCGGAACATTGGTGCGTTGCAGCTTGGTGAACGACATCAAGGGCACCTGCGTCCCGGTCTGCGAGCGCACGTAGATGCTGTTCAGAGCATCCGGATTCTTCTGGAACTGCGGGTCCACTTCGAGCACAACGCGATACTGGTTCAGTTGCGTGAAAATGGTCGAAACCTGGCGCTGGCCAAAGGCGTCATAGAGCGTGTCGTCGATCGCCTGCGGCAAAATGCCAAAACGCGCCGCCGTATCGCGGTCGATAGTCAAGTCGGCGTTCAAGCCGCCGCTAAGCTGGTCGGTGGCGACATCGCGCAGCTCGGGCTGCTGTTTCAATTTGTCGAGAAAGCGCGGAGCCCACTGGGAGAGTTCATTGATGTCGGCATCCTCGAGCGCGTACTGATACTGAGTGCGGCTGAGCTTGCTCTCGACCGTGAGGTCCTGCACCGGCTGCATGTAAAGAGTGATTCCGTGAACGCTCTCCAACTTGGGTTGCAGCCGCCGGATGATCTCTGAAGCGCTTTCCTTGCGCTCATCGCGCGGCTTCAGGTTGATCTGAATTCGTCCGCTGTTCTGGGTGGTGTTGGTGCCGTCGATGCCGATGAAGGAAGAAAGACTGACGACATCGGGATCTTGCAGAATAACGTGAGCAAGCTGCTGCTGGCTCTCGCTCATGGCGCCGAAGGAAATCGTTTGCGGCGCATCGGAGATGCCGAGAATGACGCCCGTGTCCTGCACCGGGAAGAAGCCCTTGGGCACAAAAACGTAAAGCGCCAGGGTGAGCACCAGGGTTCCAACGGTAATGATCAGGGTCGCCGGCTGGTGCTTCAGAACCCAGGTGAGAGTGTTCCCGTACTTCTCGATCACGCGGTTATAAAACGTTTCGGATGCGCGATAGAAGCGGGTTTGCCGGGAAGGATCTTTGTGCCTCAGCAGCTTGGCGCACATCATCGGCGTCAAAGTGAGCGAAACCACGGCCGAAACCAAAATGGTCACGGCGAGCGTGACCGCGAACTCGCGGAAGAGGCGGCCAACAATATCGCCCATGAACAGCAAAGGGATGAGCACCGCGATCAGTGACACGGTCAGCGAAACAATGGTGAAACCGATCTGCCCTGAGCCCTTGAGCGCGGCCTCCAGAGGCGATTCACCGGCTTCCAGATAACGGTCGATATTCTCGATCATCACAATCGCATCATCGACCACGAAGCCGGTAGAAATGGTGAGCGCCATCAGCGAAAGATTGTCGAGGCTGTATCCGAGCAGGTACATCACGCCAAAGGTGCCGACCAGCGAAAGCGGAACGGCGACACTGGGAATGACGGTTGCCGACAGATTTCGCAGGAACAGGAACATCACCATGACGACCAGTACGACGGTGAGCATGAGTTCAAACTGCACATCGTCGACTGAGGCGCGAATGGTCTGCGTGCGATCGGTGAGCACGGATACCTTTACTGCCGAGGGCAGCGCCGTACTCAGTTGCGGCAGGATCGCTTTAATGTGGTCGACTACACCGATGATGTTCGCGCCGGGCTGGCGTTGAATGTTGACAATGACGGCCGGACGCTCGTTCATCCACGCGGCCTGCTGGACATTCTCCGCGCCGTCGATAACCGTGGCAACGTCAGTGAGGCGTACCGGCGCACCATTGCGGTAGGCGACAATGACTCCCTTGTAGCCTTGGCTGGACATCAGTTGGTCGTCAGCGCCGATGGTATAGGAGAGGCGCGGGCCATCGAGTATGCCCTTGGCCTGATCGACGTTGGCCTGCGCCAGCGCGGTACGGAGGTCTTCCAAGCTCAGTCCGTAGGATGCCAGAGCTGTCGGGTTTGCCTGGATGCGAACCGCGGGCTTCTGGCCTCCGCTGATGGAGACCAGGCCGACTCCGGGAACCTGCGAGATCTTCTGCGCGAGCGTGGTATCGGCCAGATCCTCGATCTTTGTCAAAGGCAGCGAATCCGAGGTTAGCGCCAAGGTCAGGATCGGAGAGTCGGCGGGGTTGACCTTGCTGTAGATCGGCGGGTTCGGCAGATTCGTGGGCAGGTAACTGGAGCCGGCATTGATCGCGGCCTGAACCTGCTGTTCTTCCACGTCGATGTTCTGGTTGAGGTTGAATTGCAGGGTGATCAGCGAGCTGCCATATGAACTGGTCGAGGTCATCTGGGTAAGCCCGGGAACTTGCCCAAACTGGCGCTCGAGAGGAGCCGTTACGGATGAAGCCATCACATCAGGGCTCGCCCCGGGGTAGAACGTGACGACCTGAATGGTGGGATAGTCGACCTGCGGCAGCGCCGAAACCGGCAACTGCCTGTAGGCAACAATGCCCACGAGCATGATTCCGATCATCAGCAACGAGGTTGCGACCGGTCGGAGAATGAAGAGTCTTGACGGACTCATTGCGCTGTTGCACCCGTATTCTGCGGACGAGGTCCGGGACCCGTGGAACGAACTTCCACCTTGCTGCCGGACTGCAATTTATCCTGCCCGTCTGTAACCACCAGCTCTCCCGGAGCAAGTCCACTGGCAATCGAGACCAGATTGCCTTCGATGAAAGACAACTGCACGGGACGCAGTTCAGCCGTCTTGTCTTGCTTGACGACGTAAGTGAAATTACCCTGCGGCCCACGCTGTATGGCGGCGGCGGGAATTACGGTATTGTCCTTGCGCAGCTCAAGCAGCAGTTTCACGTTGACAAACTGGTTGGGCCAAAGCGCCCGCTCGTGGTTATCGAACACTGCCTTCAATTTGCCGGTGCCGGTAGTCACGTCAATCTGGTTGTCGATGGTGAGGAGTCTTCCGGTGGCGAGCTGGGTGAGACCGTCGCGGCTGAAAGCCAGCACCGAAAGCTGCCCCTTGGCCATGGCCTTGGATACCATCGGCAGTTGGTCCTGCGGGAGCGTGAATACGACCGCAATGGGCTGCAGCTGGGCGATCACCAGCAACCCATTTTGATCGCTCGCATGCACCATGTTGCCGATATCTACCAGTCGTAAGCCTACGCGTCCATCCACCGGAGCCGTGATTCGGCAATACGTCAGGTTGAGCTTTGCGTTATCGATCTGAGCCTGATCGGCACGAACCTGCCCATCCAACTGATTCACCAAAGCGCGCTGCGTATCGAGCTGCTGTTGCGGGATGATCTTGTCGGCAAACAGGGCGGTGAAACGCTCCAGGTTCACGCGGGCATCCTGCAACTGAGCCTGATCTTTGAACAGGGTCGCTTCCGCCTGGCTGAGCGCGACCTGGTAGGGCCGGGGGTCGATCAGGACCAGCAGATCGCCTTTCTTGACCTCCTGTCCTTCCTTGAATGCAACTTGCGCGAGTTGGCCGTCGATTCTCGACTTCACCGTAACGGTATTGAAGCCGGTGACGTTGCCTAATCCCGTCAGATAGTAGGGCATATCGCGTTTTTCGGCGGTGAAGACTCCGACCGGGATAACTTGCGGCGTGGTTGCCGCGCGCGCTCCGCCCGGACGGCTACTACTCGAACTGCTACAGCCCGCCAGAATAGTAAGCGACCCGATCGTGCTCACGATAAGCAACCGGGCGAGTAACCTTCCCGCATACCTGAATCGAGAAGCAGGTCCAACACGAAGCTGTGCGATTTTGCTTACCGGCATTTGATCCAAGAGAATTCCATTTCCAAACCTTATTGGAATCAGCAGTTATGATACCAGCCATCGATTCGTGGGGCCCGCAATTCTCTATTGCCGCCGCTGGGTCTGGACGGAATCCCGGCGCGTCTGGGGGCGGCTCCCCAACAGGCATATAACAAACGTCACAGTGTCATGGCGAGCGAAGTCGAGCCACCTTTTGTTTCTGCTGCCGAAAAACAAAGGATGGCTCCGCTCCGAGGAAATCGCTCTAACGCTTCCTGCATTGGCCTTAAATCATGTGAACACCAAAGGCGAAGAGAAGTCTCGTATTGGCCAGATTGGTTCCTCGCTGGTGATGTTGAATAACCTACTGCGGAACTGCCCCACTCAAGCCAACAACAGGCTTGAATGGGCCACCAGCCAGCGCCGGCTCCGCTCAGGATGACACTCCGGGGTGGGTTCACTTAAGGCCGGGTTGTTTCAGAAAAGGATGGACACTACTGAATGCGCTCGAAATCGTACTTTTCCGACTCCAGGGCTGCCAGCAACTCCCCGACGTGCTCGGAGCCGCGCGTCTCCATCGTCAGGTCGATCGCGGTGTCGCCGAGGTTGACACCGTAGTAGGTGCGATCGTACGAGGTTTCAACGATATTGGCGCGGTGCCGTGCAAGTACGCCCGTAAGCCTGTGCAGCGCTCCCGGGTAGTCCGGCAGATGAATGCGCAGCCTGATCAGACGGCCATCCTTCGCCAGTCCGCGCTCGATGATGCGCGAAAGAATCGAGACATCGAGATTGCCGCCGGAGATGATTGCCACTATTTTCTTTCCAATGCACGCGACCTTGCGCTGAAGCAGCGCGGCAACCGGAGCCGCACCGGCGCCTTCCGCCAGCGTCTTCTCGCGCTCGAGGAGCAGAAGAATCGCGTTGGCAATTTCCTCTTCCTCAACGGTAACGATGTCGTCCACATATTTTTGCACCAGCGGCAACGTGAGGTCGCCGGCGCGGCGCACGGCGATACCATCCGCCAGCGTGGAGGAAACCGGAAGAATAACCGGATGCTGTGCGGCCAGTGCCGCCCTCATCGAAGGCAGCCTTGCAGTCTGCACACCGATGACCCGTATCTTTGGATTAATCTCCTTGAGCGCGCAAGCCAGGCCGCTGATGAGGCCGCCGCCGCCGATTGCGGTAATCACCACTTCAAGGTCCGGAATCTGCTCCAGCAATTCCAACCCCATAGTCCCTTGTCCGGCGATGACCGCGTGGTCGTCAAATGGATGCACAAAAGTGAGCCCATCCGCGGCGCAGCGGCGAAGCGCTTCCCCGCAAGCCTCGTCGTAGTTCGCACCGTGCAGAATCACGTCCGCGCCATAGCGGCGGGTCGACATCACCTTGTTCAGCGGAGTCGTCAGCGGCATGCAGATCTGCGCCGCGATGCCCTTTTTGCTGGCGTGAAAGGAAACAGCTTGAGCGTGATTGCCCGCCGAAGCCGTGATCAGCCCGCGGCCGCGCTCCTCCGGCGTCAGCGTGAGAATTTTGTTGAGTGCTCCCCGCTCCTTGTACGAACCTGTCATCTGAAGGTTCTCGAGCTTCAGGAAGACATTGTTGTCGATGAGTTCGGAAAATGTCTCCGAGCGGGAGCAGGGCGAAATAAATACGGAACTGCCGATCCGCTCTCGCGCTTCCTTTATTTTTTGCAGCGTGACCATGAACCTTTCCAGAAACCCGAGCTTATTTAAGACCGATGCGCCGTGGCGCGATCAGGACCAACCCCCTCTTTTATAAACAAATTGGCCATGGCGAACTAAGTCCTTCCTAGTTCGCTTCAAGAAGACAATTAATAAACTGTCAGCGAGGAGAGCTACTGGCAACACCATGCAGCAACCCTGAATCCAATCTGCTGCTTGAAGGGTTGTGACGTTGACCATCACCCACGATTTCGATTATAACCGTACGGCAATGAAGTTCCGTTGTCAGTTGCGTCAAAAGGTGGCCGGCACGTGTTGTTGTTGCATGTTTTGCGGGATCACACTCTCTGGCGCGGGAGACAACGAGGCATAGCGATTTAGATCAAGTTTTTTCGCAAAGCCCACACGCCAGAAATTGATGGCATGTGGGCTTTTCGTTTTTGGGGACAACTTCATGGCAGAGCAGTCGAAGGAAACCAAGGCGCAGAAAGTCGAGCGACTGAAGCGCGAACTAAATCCATGGGAGAAGCTCGACGAAATCCGCGAGTTCGCCCGCAAAGGACATGGTTCCATCCCGGCGGAATGGCTTTCGACCTATTTCCGTTTCTGGGGCATCTACACGCAGGGCGACGGAGCGGGCGCTCTCGGCGGCAAGGGCGGCGAAGGTCTGGCGATGCCATTCTTTATGGTCCGCATCCGCATTCCGAATGGCTTTATGTCGAGTGACCAGGCGCGCACCATCGCCGGCTTGTCCGCTCGCTATGGCAGAGGCGTGGTCGATATCACGGTTCGCCAGAATATTCAGCTGCACTGGGTAAGGATCGAGGAGTTGCCCGATCTCATAGAGCAACTCTGGCGCGTCGGTCTCAACACTCTGGGGGCCTGCGGCGATGTGACGCGCAACATTACCGGCTGTCCGCTAGCCGGCGTCGATGGCGACGAAGTATTCGACGCCTCTCCCGTGACGCTTGAACTGAATCGCTTTTTTGTCGGCAACTCGGATTTTCGCAACCTGCCGCGCAAGTTCAAGATCTCCATTACGGGCTGCCGCTCCTGGTGCACCTACCCCGAGATCAACGATATTGGGCTCACGGGCACCATCCGCAAGCGCAACGGCGGCGACGAGCATGGTTTCTCGTTGCGCATCGGCGGAGGTCTTTCCACCCAGCCACACCTCGCCCTCAGGTTGAACGCCTTCATCGGGTTGCGACAGGCAGTGCCGGTCGTGCGCTCCATCGCGGAAATCTTCAGAGACGTCGATGGGCTCCGCGACAGCCGCGAGCAGGCGCGATTGAAATTCCTATTTCTAAAACACGGATGGAGCGCCGACAGCTTCCTGGCCGAGATCAACCGGCGGCTCGGTTTCGAACTCGACCCCGCCGAGCCGGAAGATCCGCCGAGCGACGTCATGCGCGACCACGTTGGCATTCATGCGCAGCGGCAGCCGGGGCACTCCTACGTGGGAGCCGCCGTGCTGCGCGGCCGCCTCAGCGCCGACCAACTGCGACTGGCAGCCGATCTCAGCGATCGATTTGCCAGTGGCGAGTTGCGGGCCACCGCTATGCAGAATTTGATCGTCGTCAACGTTCCCAGCCAGAATGCCTCGGCATTGGCGCGAGAGCTGGAAGGCATCGGGCTGCGCATCGAGGGCTCACCCTTCTGGCGCGGCGCTATTGCCTGCACGGGAACCGAGTTCTGCAAATTGGCGATCACCGAAACCAAGGGCTTCGCCCGCTGGATTGTCGAAGAATTGGAGGAACGGCTTCCCGGTTTCGATCAGCAGTTGAAGCTGAACATCACCGGATGCCCGAACAGTTGCGGCCAGCATTGGATCGCCGACCTCGGCCTGGAGGGCAAGAAGATCAGGGTCGACGGTCGGATGGCGGACGCCTACTACTTCTGCGTGGGCGGCGCGGTTGGACGCGAACAGTCGATCGCGCGCGCGGTGGGCTATCGCTGCCTGGCCTCGGAGGTCCCCGATGCGATTGCTCGGCTGCTGTCGGTCTATAACCGGTTGCGCAACGAGGGCGAGAACCTGCGGCAGTTTTTCTCACGACACAGCAACGACGAGATCCGTGGATTCCTTGCCGGCGGAATTACCCTCCCGGTACCAAGAGATCTTCCGACGGCCATCACGCCCCACGGAATTGAGGGCTGAAGCAGCGCGGCAGTTCGCCGCGATGGAGAATGCGATGGGTAAAGTTTTTCTGGTCGGGGCAGGCCCCGGCGATCCCGAATTGTTGACCCTCCGCGCGGCACGTCTGCTCGGGCAGGCGAATATCGTGCTGCATGACGCGCTGGTCACAAATGAAATTCTGGCAATGATCTCTCCCGCCGCAAAGCTCATCGACATCGGCAAGCGTTGCGGGCGCAAGCTGCTTACGCAGGCTGAAATCAACTCGTTGCTGATTTCCTGCGCTACAAGCGCAGAGGTAGTCATCCGGCTGAAGGGCGGCGACCCTTGCATTCTTGGCCGCGCCGGCGAAGAAATTGAAGCGCTCACCGAGGCGGGCATTGCATTCGAAATCGTTCCCGGCATCACATCCGCAATTGCCGGAGCCGCGGCCGCGGGAATTTCCCTCACCGACCGGCGCTTTGCATCGAGCGTGGTTTTCACAACCGCGCACCGCGGCGATGGCGCGGAAGCCGTGGAGTGGGACAGACTCGTTTCATCCAACTCGACGCTCGCCATCTACATGCCCGGCGGCGACTACCGCAGTTTGAGCGGGCAACTGCGCCGAGCCGGAGTCGAACCGCATACACCCTGCGTGGTGATCTCGGGGATCGACAGACCCAACCAGCAGATGCTGTGGACTGACATCGACAGGCTCGCCAACCGCGATCCTCTACCATCGCCTGCCTTGGTCATCGTGGGCCGCTGCGCGGGCGTTGCACGCGAAGCAGAAGGCCGCCGCGAATGGCATGCGGCCGATGCGGGCGCAAGGCTCGACCGCTCTCACGGCTTGTTTAATCTGAAATAATGACTGCCGTGCGTCACAAGCTGGTCCAGGTCGGCGAAGCGGTGCTGCGGCAAATGGCGCGGCCACTCTCGCTCGAGGAAATTCGTTCGGAATATATTCGGCAACTCATTCGCGACATGCATGAGACGCTCAGGGACGCGCCGGGCGTTGGCCTCGCGGCGCCGCAGGTTGGCGTGTCCATTCAGTTGGCGATCATCGAAGACCTGCCGGAGTACAGCCGAGACCTCGGCGCGGAGCAACTTGCCGCGCGCCAACGTCGGCCGATTCCGTTTCACGTTATCGTCAACCCGGAGATCGTGGGGCATAGCGGCGCGCAAGTGGAATTCTTCGAGGGATGCCTGAGCCTGGGGGGCTTTACCGCGCTCGTGCCTCGATTCAGGCAGGTCAGCGTGCGCTGCCTGAATGAGGAAGGGGAGCCCATGGTGATCGAAGCATCGGGCTGGTATGCGCGAATCCTCCAGCATGAAATCGATCACCTGAACGGCGCTGTTTATATCGACAGGATGCACACGCGGACATTCATGACACTTGAGAATTTCAGCCGGCGTTGGAAGGAGCAGTCCATCTCTGAAGTGAGGCGCGCCCTGCTTTCGACCAGCGACGGCACCTGACCCGAAACTCCCACCGCCTTCTTACGCCACGTGGTCTTCAGGCTCAAGCGTTGAAATCGGCAGATCCCAGTGAGCCAGGACGATCTCGAACCGTCGCTGCTCTTCCCGCTTGAACGTCTCCTGGTCTGGATAGAGCTGCTTTTTCAGTTCGTCGGAATCTCCCTGCATCGAACTCGCCGCGTTCTTGAAGACGATGGTCACGCGGTAATCCCACCGCACCTCTTCGGGCATGTGAAAACGGGGAGCGACCATATCGACCGAAGCAATGCGGCCCGCCTCTACTTGCTTCTTCAGCAGCGGCAGGTGATTCTTGCGAAACAGCCTGAGAAATTCGTCCTGACACCCCCACTTGATCTTGTAGTAGTACTCAACAACATACGGCTTTTCGTGCGCGGCTTGCTGCATGTTCCCTCCGTTTGGGCAGTCACTTGTAATTGAATCGGCCTGGACAAGTCTCCGGCCCGCGATGTTAGGAAAAGTATAGCCGTGAATGGGACAGTACGGAGAGAAGGCCGTCTTTAGGCTATTGCATTTCGGAACGAATCTCGGAATGAGAGCGCATGACCGATATCTTCGGCTACGGTAACAACTCACTTATATTTGCATGAGTTGGTATTATCAAATTCAGCAGTTTCCACCGAACGAAATGATCAAGAAGTTCGATAGAGCTTTTGGGGCTCAACCGGGAGAATCCGATGAAGCAGCTGTTTGTCACTTTACTACTATTGTTTTTCGCGGCAAGTAGCTTGGGGAAGGAACCGCCTGTTATAAAAGACCCGGCGAAGCTCATCGGAAAGAAAGTCAACGTGCATAGTATTCCGCTGTGCCAGCCCGGAACCCATACGGCTGATCTAGCCCATGCAGGAAAGCAGGCCACGGTAGTTTCAGCAAAGCATAACAATACGCCGGCGATGTCAACGGCATTTACGGGTAGACTGAATTCGGAAGCGCGCGCCCTGCTTGATGATCAACAGAAAGCAGCCACGTTGCTATTGCAGTTTGAAGATGGCATGAAACTTGAAACCTGCACTCCGATCGGCCCGCAGGGGCTAGCCTCTTATCTCGAACTGCTACCGTGACAAGCGGTCGCCAGCCGCTTCACGCAACTGAACAAAGTGCCTCAACAAACAGCGGAAAATAGGAGTGTAGGTATAGGCTCTGCTCCTCAGATAACTTGAGGCTAAGCTCGAAGCTCCGAGGAGGCGGATAGCTCCGCTCTAACGTGAGGCGTGCTTCATCAGAATCCATCCCGAACCGCTCCAGGAGCGCAACAAAATCAGAATCTTCGACAACGCGCCGAATACTAAAATCCAACGTGTCCGCGAACGGCACCACAAGCAGACTGTCAGACGCGGTCCGAGCTATCACCAGCCTGAGATTTGTCATGAGCAATACGTATACACCGAATCCAGAGCTGGTTGTTGAAAGTGTATCCGTTTTGTTTTCTGGAGTGCTCGGTGTAGATTACTGGGCTATCCCGCATTCTACTTCGACTAAGGTCATGCAATTCTTGACATTCCCACCGCAGTCTTATAAAAAACTCTCCCAATGGCCTCTGGGGGGGGTGAGAACCATGCTTTGGATTTTCTCCTTGATATTCGCGCTTGCGTGGATGGCCGGATTGATGAACGGCTACACGTTCGATGGCTCTATTCACGTCCTACTCGTGCTGGCGATTACCGCGCTGGCATTCGAGTTCATTTCCAAACGCCAGTCTGCTGTTTAGCGCTGACAACTGACGATCACTAGAGTGAGCGTTTGAAATCCGCACTAGATTCATTTGAGTGGGGTGGGGTGGCTCCTCCACGGAAGGGGGTTGAGGTATGGCTCTATTTGCGAATCGTTTAATGTGGTGTACCTCGTATTCCGATAAATTCAGTGAGACCTGCGGACTCATCTGCCAAGTGGCGTGCGACTATTGCCAACAGCCGATCTGCGACGAGCATAAATACGTAGACGAGACAGGCCGGTGCATATGTCCCAACTGCTTGAGGTTGAGCCTTTCCGCGACCGCATGAGCCTGTAAGGGCTCGTCGGATGTTTTCAATACTGATCGATGAGGGCCCCCGGAATGGTTTTTCCAGCCATTCCCGGGGTGGAGGTGCGCCGGATCTCCAAGTGTCTTTTTCCAAAGTGGACGAGCTATGCCCGAATCCAGAGTACGTTGATTATCTTGTAGGTTCAGTTCCTGATATGGGAAAGACAGCCGCTAATCTTTTTTTCGTGTTTTCCGACAACAGAAGCATGATCTCCATTGACAACGCAAGGCGCGGTGGTAACATCCACCGCAACGCCACTGACCTGAACGTCTTGCGACATGCCGAGGCGGGGTGAGACGGGAACTGTCGCAAGTGGAGCGGCACCATGGTCGGCTTCTGGCATACAAAGATCCTAGTAGGGCCGCAGCACCGTAGTCAGCTTGACTCGAGCCAATGCCTCGACTGCGGCTGGAGAGTCACGGGCAACAAAGCGGCAATCGCGATCGCTGAAAAGGCGCATGCCTGCTGGAAACGGCTCCATGTCGCAGCAGTGCGAATGCCCGCAATTCCGGGTTCCAAGATCGCCTGAACGCCCGTGCGTTCGGCGAGCAATGCAGGTTTCGAAGTATCTGGGGAATCACTGGGCAATAGACAGGCCGAGGCTCCTAATATGTTGCGTGAATTGTTGTTTGGCTGCCCCCACCGATTCTCGTGGCCAATGAAGCTGCCAGATGGCACCTACTACCAGGTGTGCATCAACTGTGGAGCAGAATACGGCTACGACTGGGAACGGATGCGAAGGACGACGGCAATGCCTCGCCGAGCTCATACTTCCGCAAATAACAAGAGCGGTTACAAGCCCTATAGCACTGACAAGAAATCGGCGTAGGTGGTATTAACCACGACTGCGAAACTGTCGGCGATGCCTCGCCTGGCCAGTTCACGTCATGTGCGGCATCGACCTGTGTGCAGCATTATATGAAGACAGAAATAGACGGCGGAATCTACCGCCGCCTTCTAATACTTCCCACGTAGCTTAAAGAGTGTTCGAAAATCAATCAGGCCATCTTACTGAGGCCCGTGGATAGCAATTCAATCCCCCAGCCTGCTCGCATTCGCCATGCTGGAGGATAGCAAGTTCAGCAGGCTATTGCTGGTCGTCCCGGTGCTGACCCCAGTTGTGCTCGGAGCAGTGGTGGTTGGCAGCATGTCCTGCTGAACTTTCGAATAGGCTTGCTGAGCAGCAGAAAGATTTTCCGATTGGAGAGACTGCCCGAGAATATTGAGGTCCTGCGCGATCGACTTGAAAGCCGAGACCTGTGGGTTCACGCTGGCAGGTTGAACACCGCTGCTGGGTTTTTGCGTAATCCGGGTCAACTGGGAAAAATCCTGTTGGGCCGCTGCCAAATTTCCGGCCTGAAGGTCTTGCCCGAGTTGCCGGAACTCAGAACGCCGGTTCTGAAAGGCAGTGTTCACGCTACTGGGTTGGTACAGGGTAGTACTCGAAATGCCTGCTACGGACATCGCTTTTGCACCTCCGCATGCTTCAATGACTCTTTCGCACTCGATAGCTAGTCTGCGACTTACGGCGTAGATCGCTTATGAATGACACGGCAGTTTGGTTGCCAAATAAAGGTGTGGCGGTCACATAAAGCGTCGATTTATTGAGTTAGGCGGAGGTTATGCCCACTCAGGATTTTGTCGGTGGGAGATCGGACGGCAAATCATTAGAAGACTATTAGACTTGCTGCCACAAGGCGTCTTCAAATAATCAAGGCACTGGAATTGAAGTTCTGGAAGCAGTTGGATATTTTCTAACGGGTTGGAGTTAGCGTCGGGGAAGTTTCGACGGTGATTTGTGTTTGTCGCTGTTTAGCTCTGCCAGTGTGAGCACGATTCCGGTGACTTCCACCAGAGTGTTGAAAAATGTCCACACAATGCTTTTTTGTAAACATCGGGCAATTTGTGGCATTTTAGCGTCGCCTTCGAATTTCGTGGCCAATGCCATGAACCCCCAATATTTTCCCAAAACATCGGTTCCCAGCGCTGAGAACGTTACCGCCATTCTTATGTCCGATGTCGGACACAAGAACATGGTTGCCGCGCAGAATGTCGTTCGAAGGCAGCTCTTCGGTTTTCGCTGATTGCAGCTTTGGCCTTGCAAAACCGCTCACAAGCATTACAATTTTTGCGAACCGGAACTCAGGAAGAAAGATTCTGCTTCGAACTAACCCTACCCATGGTTTGTTCAAACGAGACGGACATAACGCGGGAACCGAGGAAAATAAGATAATGAAGAAAACGCGTCGAGATTTTTTCAAAAACACAGCTCTGGCCGGTGCAGGAATCGCTGCTGGAAGTCTAATTCCACAAGCTGAGGCGGCTACCAAACGCATCAAGTGGGATAAAGAGGCGGATGTCGTGGTGATCGGGGCCGGCGCCGTCGGCTTACCCGCCGCCATTCAGGCTCGGGAGGACGGAGCCTCCGTCATATTGCTGGAGGCGCAGAAGGACGTCGGAGGACACGCCATCTGCAGCTACGGAAACGTCCCTCTGGGCGGTGGAACCAGCGCGCAGAAGAAGCACAACATCGCAGATTCGCCTGATACGCTCTTCTCCGACCTGACCGACTGGTCGGTGGTGGTGTCGAACGGCTTCCCGACTTACCGCTATAACGATAAAGAAGTAATTCGCGCCTTCGCCGACAACTCGGCTCCGACCTATGAATGGCTGGTAACCCACGGGGTCATCTTCGTTAACAAGGCCCCTGACAATGCGGGCGCGATGGAGACCGGGAACTCCGCTCCCAGAGAAATGCACACCGCCGCCATGGCATGGCCGCGGCCTGACACCGGCAAACCGTTCCCCTCCGCTGTTGGCCCGATTACGTCCCACGGTATCGGCCTGATAAGGCCGCTGGAGGTAACGGCGCGGAAATCAGGCGTACAGATTTTGCTTGAGCACAAAATGACCGGGCTTGTCCGGGAAAGCACGACCTCTGGCCGAGTGCTTGGTCTCTCGGTGGATAACAAAGGAACCAAGCTGAATATTCGCGCCAGGAAGGCGGTCATCATAGCCACGGGCGGCTCTACCGGAAACGTGAACTTCCGTCGCATCTTCGATCCCAGACTTACGGAGGAGTACAACGGAGTGGCCGGCGAACCCTGGTCTTTCCAGGATGCCAGCGGAGAACTTGCCGCCATGGCAGTCGGAGCCTCCCTGTGGGGAGCCTACAACCAGGCTGGCGAATTCGGCTCCAATATCACCAAGACGGGATATATCGGCTGCCAGTATGGTTACAGGAATCTGTCGTGGCAACCGGGCAGTCCGGTGTTCCATCTTGCCCGCGCCAGCGGCCTTGGGGTGGGAAACTGGCAGGACGTTATCCTGGTGAATCAGGCTGGTCTGCGCTTCTACGATGAGACCGTGGATCAGTTCGGTCGGAACAATTACAACGCCATAAAGCCGTACACCCCAGGAAGCTACCTCAACCCCGACAAGGTCAAGTACGATCCCCGTTCGATGAACTTCCTCAACGCCGCGTTGGCAGGAACCGGGGGCCCCATGAACGGAGGAGGACCTATTTGGGCCATCTTCGACGCTGATGCGGTGAAGCGCGAGAAGTGGACTCCTGCGCCCCCCTACGTGGACATCGAGCAAGGATATTTCTTCACGGCCAATACCATCGCGGAATTGGCGAACAAGATCGTCATGAAGTTTCAGCCCAAGGGTCTTCCGGCCGATGCCCTGCAGAACACGGTGGCCAAGTACAACTCTTTCGTGGATGCGGGCAAGGATGCCGACTTTGGCAAGCCCTCCCCTAAGTACAAAATACAAACTGCTCCCTTCTACGCGGCTTGGGCTACGCCTTGTGTCCACGACACGCGCGCCGGCCTTAGGATCAATGGCAAGTGCCAGGTAGTCGACCTGAATGGCAAGGTAATACCGGGCCTCTACTGTGGAGGCGAGTCAGCCGGCGGATTCAGCGAGCATGGTTTGGCACGATGCACCGTCCAGGGCCGCATTGCAGGCAAGGAGGCGGCTGCGGAGAAAGTCTAGTGCGCTGCTGAAAAGCTCGTGGCAGCGTCATGAGTGGGTCATTTGAATTCTTACAAAACGGGTGCCCCACGTCCCGCCCTGATGTTGGGCTGACGTGGGGCCTTTTTCAAGCACTCACTATCTGAACCTGATGGAGTTTGGTTGAGTTGTTGTTAAATTGTTCTTCGGAAAAAGGCCTAATGAAAAGACTTTCTGCTCTCATCGTTTTGGCGCTGCTCTGCCTTGTGGCGACGGTGCCATTCTCATTCACGCAAACCAGTTCGCCCCGCGCCGCGGACGCCTGCGAATCCTGCCATACCGATTTCTCTTCCGTGCTGCCCAAGGAGCATCCGGCGGTGAAAGAGAAAGGCCTGGGTGCCTGCATCCAGTGTCACTCTATTGGGCAGGCAGGCGAGGCTAAGAAGAACGGGTTCTCGACCCGCATTCACCTGACTCACGGTGGTCCGAAGCTGCATATGGAATGTGGTGGTTGCCATGCCTATGTGGCCGGCAAGAGTTTCGGCCTTATTGGACAAAGTAATTCGTGGGGTGCGCCGAAAGACAGCGACATGGCCGCAATCAAGCAGGAGTTCACATCCTGGGCAAGCTCCAGCTATACAGACCATCTGCACGCCAAGTCTATGGTTGACTGTGCGGGATGCCACGGCAAAGAGATTCCTCTGCAAGGCTCCACCGTCGAGAATAGCCGCTGCCTGGCTTGCCATGGTCCTCTGGAGCAACTCGCCGGCAAGAGCGCGTCGAAGGACTTTCCGGAACGCAATCCCCACCGGTCGCACCTCGACGAAATTCCATGCGCCCTCTGCCATTATGCACACTCGGCAGCCAAGGTGTACTGTCTGGACTGCCACAAGAATTTCAACATGACGATCCCGGGAGCCGGACAGTAAGCCCGCTTCGAACACAATGGTTGTCTAAGTGGCAAAAACCACGGCGAGCCGGAGAAGTTAATCTCCGGCCCGCGCCGTGGAAAGCCAAAGATCAGTCGAAGCTGACGATCTCAACCCAGTTCGAATCCTTGCCGGTCGGATACTTCTTCAGCAGCGTGAGCGCGCCGCTCCCGTCTATTGCGTAGACCGAAATCGTGTCCGAGAGCTCGCCGCTGACAACCAGGTACTTGCCCTTGGGGTCTATGGCGAAGCCTCGCGGTTGCTTCTCGGTCGGAGTGCTCGACAGATAGGTGAGTTTGCCCGTCGCGGCATCGACGCTGAACGCGGCGATGGTGCTGCCTGTGCGCTCCACGGCGTAGAGAAATTTTCCGTCGGGTGTCAGGTGCAGGTCGGCGGCCCAGATGTCTTTCGACACATCGCGCGGCTCCTCACCCTGCCCGTGCGGCATGCGCGGCGCGCCCGGCACGAGTTTGCTGTCCGGTGGCAGTGCCTTGGCTTCGCTCACCGCGGTGAGCAGGCCCGTCTTCGCGTCCAGCGAGAGCGTGGTGATCGTGCCGACCAATTCGCTTAGCAGGTAGGCAAATTTGTTGTCCGCGGAGATGATGATGTGGCGCGATCCTGTCTTAGCCTTCATCTGCAGCACCGGCGGCGTGTTTGCCGTCAGCTTGCCGGTCTTCGGGTCAAAGCGGAACTGGAAGATCTGGTCGGTGCCGAGGTGCGGGACGAAGACGTACCGGTTGGTTCGGTCGACGACGATGGAGTGCGGATTGCGTGCCGTGGGGATCACCTGCGGAGTCTCGGACGGTTTGCCGTCCTTGCCGATGGCGTTGACGCTGATCAGGCCGGCACCATAGCCCGCGCCGAACAGATACCGTCCGGTCTTGTCCGTGGAGATGTACACCATGCTCTCGGCGAGCGGCCCCTTTGATAGTTTCGTCAGCACGCCCGTCTTGGGGTCGATGGTGTAAGTGAACACCGAGTAAGGCTTGGAGCGGGCCGAGGCGTAGAGATAACGCTTATCCGGGCTGACGGCCATTGGCATCACCAGCTTCTGCGCTTCGACGCGCGCTCCCGGTGTTAGCGTGCCGTTGGTTGCCATCACATACGTCCCGATGGTGCCGTCCTCGGCGTTGGAGACATAGACATAGGTTGCCGCCCGCGCGGTACTGGCGACGGTGATGAGCGCCAACACGGCGATCCCCGCAAATAGTTTGGCGAATGAGACCATATACTTTTCCTTTCTACTATCGGACAGGTGGACGGCCGGAGTGAGCAACGCGAGTTCGCTGCCGACCGAAGCGCCTCGCGAGTAGATTCTGTACCATGCCACACGTCGCGGCAAGACATTCCTCGAGTACATCGCACTCGTCTCTGCTCTGCAAGTTGTTAAACGAGTTGGAGGCGCAGGCCGAATTCTTCCTCCAACTGCCGAATCTGGGTGCTGAGCGGAGGCTGCGCGATGTGAAGCGTTCGGCTGCCCGTCGGAAGCTCTTTTCTGTCGTTACCGCCACAAATATCGAAGGTGCCGCAGCTCCATCCGATTATTCTGATTTACATATCGACCATTCCTATCAATATATTGGCGAGGAATGCCGCGTTGGGCTAATGTGTGTGCCTGCACACCTGGATTGATGCGGTGCTAGGTCTGACGATCACTTCGCCGCTGTCACGCCCGGGCTCGAGAGCGGAGAAGCAGGGACCTGCAGGACCCTGCGGGTTTAACCACTGGCGGCGATATTGTGGAATGGTGTATTCGAGGGGCGCTATGACGACGCACCCAGAGTCCCTCTCGTTCTCAGGCAATTACTCAGGAGCCCGCGCGTATGGGACTCTTTCTCCAGCGCGGTTTAACCAACCGAAAGGAATCGACTGAATGACAAATCCGACAGGCCCAGCGCGAATCAGCAGCGGGTATAGGCACGATCCTGGCACGCCGAAGATTGCTGTTCCACCGAACGCATGCGATTGCCACGCTCACATCATCGGCCCGGGAGAGCAATATCCCCTTGCGACAGACCGCAGCTATACTCCGCCCGAAGCCCGCATTGATGCCTACCAGCGGATGTTGACGGCGCTCGGATTGCAACGCGCTGTCATCGTGCAACCGAGCTTCTATGGTCCTGACAACCGTTGCACCTATGACGCCATGGTTCAAACTGGCGGAAAGTGGCGCGCGGTCGCAACACTCAGTACTGACACCCCCAAGCAGGAACTGCAACGGCTGCACGATGCGGGCTTCCGCGGTGCGCGAATCAACCTCATCTACAAGGGCGGAGTCCCGGTAGACACGCTGGAGCCGTTGGCAAAGCTGATTGCACCGTTCAACTGGCATCTGGAACTCCTGGTGGATGGCCGCGACCTCGTGGATCTGGCTCCGCGGCTGCGCCGGCTGCCGGTTCCCTTCGAGATCGACCACATCGGGCGAGTGCCAGCCAACCTGGGCGTGCAGCAACCCGGATTCCAGACACTGCTTTCTCTGCTGCGCGAAGGCAACTGCTGGGTAAAGCTCTCTGGCGGCTATCTGACCTCGGCCCAAGTCTTTCCTTTTGACGATGTCACCCCGATGGCAAGGGAACTGGTGAAGGAGGCCCCCGAGCGGCTGGTGTGGGGAAGCGATTGGCCGCATCAATCCTGCCGGAAAGAGGTTCCAGTGGACGCGGAACTGCTGGACTTGCTTGCGACCTGGGTTCCCGACAAGCAGGTGAGAGACCGCATCCTGGCCGACAATCCCGCGAGGCTTTATGACTTTCCAGTCTAAGATGCCGACCGAGACTGCGCGGCGGCAACGAGACCTCGACAGGCCGCCGCGCCCGATCTCCTATCTCGATCGTGCTGTTTTGAGTATCAATCCATCAAGACAATGTACTGGTAGAAATCGGCGGTCGATGCTAGGCTCGCGCCACCCTGGAGTTAAGCGTCAAGGCGAGTGGCACGAATTAGCTAACGGCGTTGCAGCGTTGCGGCATTCAGGCACCGATACCCGTCAAGTGGCGTCGCAAAATTACACGATTCCTCCTATAGGTGCGGAAGTCGCGGGGGACACCCGGGTCGCCTGGAAAATGCAAGTTCTCGCAATCGCTCCAGGTGGGAGTAGCGCTTCGAAAATCGAGGAGAGACCATGCCGCACATTGTGATCGAGTATTCGAGTAATCTTCGCGGAAGATTGAACGTCGAAGGCTTCGTAAAAGAAGTTCATAACGCCGCGTTGGCCACGGGCGTATTTCCTCTGGGAGGAACTATTACCCGCACCTTGGAGCATGTCTGCTATCGAATCGCGGATGCGGACCCGGAGAACGCCTTTATCCGGGTTACCATGAGGATCCGCCCAGGTCGCACATTAGAAGTGAAGCGCACAGCTGGGGAAAAAGTATTTGCGGCAATCTGCGATTACCTGGCACCTATTTCCAGCTCGGCCCCGCTCGGCATCTTCTTTGAGGTTCAGGAAAATGACCCGGACTTGACCTTCGGGAAAAACAATTTGCATGACTATGTAAAGGCTCGTGGCCTGCAACCTGCGGCAAAAGGCTAGGGCTGCCGAGTTTGCGATTCGAATCGAGCCAATCTGCGCCAAAATCGTGGTGGCTGAATCACAGGAATAGAGGCTGAGATGGAAAGATCAGAAACAATGCACGCAAGCAAAGTGGTGGCAGTGCTTCGGGTAACCGTCGGCCACTGTCTCGAGA
Organism: uncultured Acidobacteriota bacterium; assembly: GCA_963832365.1. Taxonomy (GTDB): domain Bacteria; phylum Acidobacteriota; class Terriglobia; order Terriglobales; family Acidobacteriaceae; genus CAWBRT01. The sequence continues at coordinate 96,500 of CAWHUL010000014.1, forward strand.
TGTTCGACTTCATTCTATTTGGCTTTTACGCTAGCTACATAGGCAAGGCATTCTTTCCGTCCGGCAGCGAGTTCGCCACCCTGATGCTAACGTTTGCAACCTTCGGTGTCGGTTTTCTTTGCCGACCGATCGGGCAATACTACTTGGCGGTTACATCGATCGTCACGGACGCCGCAATGGCCTCCTGGTTACGCTGACTCTGATGGCAATTGCCACTCTGCTGATCGCCTGTACGCCGGATTACTCCGTCATCGGATGGTGTGCGCCCGCGCTGGTGGTGATTGGCCGCTTATTGCAAGGCTTTTCGGCGGGAGCCGAGTTGGGCGGCGTCGCCGTATACCTGGCGGAGATAGCCCCTCCTGGACACAAGGGCTTCTATGTGGCCTGGCAGGCGGTCAGCCAGCAAGTGGGAGTCATGGCGGCTGCCATACTCGGCTATACGATCAACGTCACCCTCGGTCAGCAACTCCTCGCTTCCTGGGGCTGGCGTATTCCTTTCTTCGTGGGATGTCTGATGATTCCGTTTCTGTTTCTCATCCGTCGCTCCCTGCAAGAAACGCCGGAGTTCGCCGCTCGTAAGCACCGGCCCACGACGCGACAGATATATGACTCAATCCGGAATAACTTCGGCATTGTTCTCGGCGGAGTGCTGCTGGTCAGCACTACGACCATTGCGTTTTACCTGCTGACGGTCTATACGCCGACCTTCGGGCACAGTGTACTCAAGCTCTCCAGAACAGATGCCCTTCTGGTGGCGTTGTGCATAGCGGCCTGGAACTCGTTCTGGCTGCCCGTCATGGGTGCCTTATCTGACAAGGTTGGCCGCCGCCCACTGCTGATCTTGTTTCCTTCACTGATGATACTGACGGCGTATCCTACGATGCTCTGGCTCGTGCAAAATCCGAGCTTTGGCAGGATGATCATCGCCATGTTGTGGCTGGCCTTCCTGTATAGCGGGTATAACGGCGCGATGTACATCGCCCTGGCGGAAGTCATGCCTGTCGATGTTCGCACCACTGGTTTCTCGATGGCGTTCGCCGTCGGCACGGCGGTTTTTGGAGGCTTCACTCCCGCGATCGCTACGTGGCTTGTTGCCGTACTGAACAATCGGGCGGCGCCAGGGATATGGATGAGCTTCGGTGGCCTGTGCGGTCTGATCGCATGCCTGGTTCTCTACAGCTACTATCGTGCGCGAGGATTTTCAACCTCTCCCCGGGCCCAAGAGCAGGTCGCAAAGGCAGAGAGAGCTTAACCATTGAGTTGTGCGGTCCTGCGCCGAACCGAGGAGTACGGTGATTGCGCAGGCCGCAATCGATGTGAAAATTGGAGAAGAGAATGGCGGGTACTGTGAACTCTACGATTAGTAAGCGTTTCGCTTCTTTCATTACGAACACGTCAATCGACAACTTGCCGCAGGGCGTCATCAAACGGGCGAAGTTGAGAATCCTTGACTCGCTGGGCACCGCGATTGCGGGTAAAGGGCTTCCCGTACCGAGCGTGGCACTGGCCTTCGTTTGCAGGCATTCCGGCATGGCCACGGTCATCGGACAAACAGGGCGCGTGCCCGCGGTCGATGCCGCGCTGGTCAATGCCACCTTGGTGAATGCCAGGACGCAGGATGATTTCTTATACAAATCGCATGCCGGCGCGATATCCGTGCCCGCGGCCCTGGCAACCGCCGAGGAGTTCGGCGGTTCAGGCGCGGATGTTCTCAGTGCGGTAGTAGTGGGGTACGACATTGTGGGGCGCGTGTACTTGGGCGGGCCGGCGATGTTGCCGTTTTACAGGGCGACGGGCGTCGCCGGAACGGTCGGCGCCGCCGCTGCCGCTGCCAAGGTGCTCGGGCTCGATGCAGAGAAAACAGCAAACGCGTTGGGATGTTCGGCCGTATTCGCCTGCGGCTTTGGCGCCGGATTTCTGACCGGCACCATGGACGTGAAACTCAATGTTGGCATGGCGTGCCGTAATGGTGTCACTGCGGCAATCCTCGCCAAGGAAGGGGCCACGGCCACTGAAGCGGAATTCGAAGGCCAATCGGGGTTCTACCTGGCATTCGCCCGAACCACCGAACATGTGGGTCGGGCAACGGAAGGCCTAGGGGAAAGATTCCTCCTGGAGGAAGCGGTTTACAAGGAGTATCCAATCTGCATTTTTACGCAGACTCCGGTGGCGCTCGCCTTGCAACTGCGAGAGGACCGGAAGTTGCAGGCAGACAAGATCACCAAGGTCACGGTCACGGCCTCAGAGCTTACGTATACGAACCCGGGCTTCCTCAACGTCGCACCGTTCATGAACCAGCTGAAGGCGCGCATCAGTGCACGCTTCTGCGTTGCCACCGCACTTCTTGGCATGCCGATTCAAGAGTTCGCTTTCTATGACGAACACCATGACGATCCCAAGATCGTCGAATTCACAAAGAAAATAGAGCTGGTCATGGATCCCGCGCTAAAGGGCACAGTCAAGATCTCGATCCAGTACGGGAACGAGGTGTTCTCGATAGAGGGCAGCGAGGGCGAAACCCTGCTCCCGACCGAGGAGAAGGTCGTTGCAAAGTTCAAGCGACTGACGTCGCAGATTCTCGGACCCAAGGTGGATTGCGTCATCGATGATGTTTTAAATCTTGAAAAGATCGTTACCATTGATCAATTGACACAAAAGCTCCGGCCCTGAAACTGCCAGGAAATAGAACTCGCGGGCCGTCTGCGCTAGCTTTGTCCCCGAATAAGCGCACTATGCGGTTCAGCCGCGCCCGCGAGCCGTTTTCCAGGTCTCAACTCAATGAGCTTGATTACGCTACTTCTTCGCGCGCGCTTGCCTTACGTGATCTACAAAGATTCGCAGGAGCGGAGACATATTTGCCTTGCGGTGAACAAGATAGAGCGGCGATTTCGGCAAATGGGTCGCAAGCGGGCGGAAGACAACGTCGTTGATGGTGAAGTGCAGGGAGGATGGAAGCATCGTCGGCGAAACACCGAAACCCGCCGAGACCAGCCAGAGCTTGGTTACAAAGTCGTTGGTGTATTGAAAGACTGGCAAGGTGACATTCGCTGCGGCGCAGGCCGCGAAGAATGGGTCGTAGAACCCGTAAGTCAATTCATGTCGGAGCAGAACCAGTCTCTCTCCTTGCAGGCTTTCCAACGTGATCCGGGCCTTGCGGGTAAGACGGTGGCCTCGGTTCAACGCGATTGCCACGTCTGTCTCACTGAAAACCTCGGCCGTCAGTTCACTCTGTTCCACCTTGCCGTGCGTCAGCGCAAGATCGAGGGAGCCATTCAGAATCGCCTCAATCTGCTGAGGTGCCCGCTGTTCGACCAGAGAAACCTCCACATTAGGATGGGCGGCGTGGAAGGTGCGCATGGCCTCCGCCAGCAAAGGTCCAAGAGACGAAAGCAGATAGCCGATGGTAAGCACGCCGATGGCTCCCTCGGCGCTTTGCTTGGCGGCCGTCTTCAGCCGATCGGCTGCATCGAGGATGCTAGTTGCCAGCGGCAGCAGATTTTCACCCGCAAGGCTCAACCGTACCGACCTGCTTGTGCGCTCAAACAATGCCAGCCCGAGTTCTCCTTCGAATCGCTTGATCTGCATGCTGAGAGGAGGCTGCGAAATGTGCAACCGTTCAGCAGCGCGGCGAAAGCTCTTCTCCGTCGCAACCGCCACAAAATATCGAAGGTGCCGCAGCTCCATGGGATCCTTCTATGTTAAGTATCAATTCTTCTTATCAATATATTGGAAATCAAGCAATTGCGGCGTTAATCTTTGTACATCATTCCGGGATTTGGAGACGAGGGCACCACTTTCGGTCCCAACCGTATCGAGAAGGAACATACGCTGCATGGATGCCTGCGTAAGGTGTCGTGGGGAGATGGCAATGGCAAATGACTTTGGCAATTTGGACGTTTTGGTGATTGGTGGAGGGAACGCGGCCTTGTGCGCGGCCATTACGGCGCTCGAAAATGGCGCCAGCGTCCTGATTCTGGAGTGCTCTCCCAAATCGCTTCGCGGCGGCAACAGCCGTCATACGCGCAACATGCGTCTGGCGCATGAGAAGCAAATCGATCCGTACACCGGGCCTTATCCCGCAGACGAGATGTGGAACGACTACATGCGCTGTACCGGCGGAATGACGGACCCGGAACTGGCCAAAATGACCATCTACGAATCGCCCAGCGTCCTGGATTGGATGAGGGCGCAGGGAGTGCGCTTTCAACCCGCGCTGGCCGGCACGCTCCACCTCAGCCGCACAAATGCCTGGTTCCTGGGGGGCGGCAAATCGCTGATGAACACCCTCTACCGCCGTGCGGAAGCGCTGGGTGCGCGTGTTCTCTACGACGCCGAAGCGATCGACCTGGACATCAAGGACGGCCGCTTTCGTAGCGCAAGCGTGCGGATCAAAGGGCAGAATACAGTCCAGATCCCCGCCAAGACCGTGGTGATAGCGGCCGGCGGGTTGCAGTCCGACCTCGAATTCCTCAAGGGAGCATGGGGAGCGGCGTCCGACAACTTCCAGATTCGCGGCACTCCGTTCGACACCGGCACGATGGTAAAAGTGCTGTTGGCCGCCGGTGCAGAATCGGTTGGCGATCCCAGCCAGGGGCACATGGTGCCCTGCGACTCGCGATCGCCCAAATTCGACGGCGGCATCGTTACCCGGCTCGACTGCGTCACACTGGGCCTCGTGGTGAACAAGGCCGGCGACCGTTTCTACGACGAAGGCGAAGACTTCTGGGGTTTCCGCTACGCTATCTGGGGACGCTTGGTGGCGCAGCAGCAAGACCAGATTTGCTATTGCTTTGTCGATTCCAAGACCATCAACAAGTTCATGCCTTCGCGTTATCCGGCAATCAAAGGTGACACCATCGGTGAAGTCGCCAGGCAGTTCGGGCTACCGGTCGAAAAAGTCGAAGCGACTATCGCGGAGTACAATCGCGCGGTCCAGCCTGGAACTTTCAACCACACCATCCTCGACGACTGCAAGACAGCCGGTGTGACCCCGACCAAGACGCACTGGGCACAGCGGCTGGACACGCCTCCGTTTTACGGCTTTCCATTGAGTCCGGGGCTGACGTTCACCTATTTCGCCGTGAAAGTAGACAGGCGGGCGGCGGTTCTGATGAAAGGCGGCCAATCGGCGGAAAACATCTTCGCCGCCGGCGAGGTTATGGCAGGTAACATCCTGCCGAAAGGCTATATCGGCGGAATAGGACTGGTGATCGGGAACATATTTGGACGAATAGCGGGCAAGGAAGCGGCCACTCTTGCCAACAAATCCGCTGCTGTGGCGTCGAAGGAGGCAACCTATGCCGCAAAGTGAACTGATTCATGTTGGCCAGGAGATGATGGCAGTTTGTAACTCCTGCCGATACTGCGAGGGTTTTTGCGCGGTGTGGCCCGCGATGGAGTTCCGCCGCAGCTTCGCCGAGGGCGACCTGAAATACCTGGCGAATCTCTGCCACAACTGCAGCGAGTGCTACTACGCCTGCCAATACGCCCCGCCGCACGAGTGGGCGGTGAACCCGCCGCAGACGTTTGCCCGCATCCGCGCCGCGTCCTATGAGGAGTATGCATGGCCAAAGGGGTTGGCAAGCGCATTCCGCGCCAATGGCTTAGTGGTTTCGCTGGTTACGGCGCTGACGCTGATCTTGTTTATCTTTGGCGTGACCCAAGCGGCGGGAAGTCGTAGCCTCTCGACGACGGTTGCCGGCGGCGACTTCTATAAGATCACGTCGCACGAGATCCTGGTTGTGACCTTCGGTTCCGTCGGGTTGTTTGTGGCGATTGCGCTGCTCACTGGTCTCCTTCGATTCTGGCGCGACGCCGGCGAACAGGTCGGAGACCTGTTCGATTTCCCCTCGTTGACGAAGGCGGTCAAGGAAGTGCTCAAGCTGGAATACCTCGATGGAGGTGGTCCTGGGTGCTCGTACCCGGCGGAAACAAGTTCGCAAACGCGGCGCTGGTTCCATCACTTCACCTTTTACGGCTTCGCGCTCTGCTTTGCGGCTACTACGCTCGGCGCCATCTATTACTACGGCTTCGGGTGGACAGGCCCATACGGGTACACCAGCTTGCCTGTTGTGCTCGGCACACTGGGCGGACTCGGCCTGCTCATCGGTCCCGCGGGGCTATGGTGGTTGAAAGCGAGCCGTAATCGCGAGATCACCGACGAGAGCCAGCAAGGAATGGATGTGGCTTTCATCGCGCTGCTTCTGCTCACTAGCATCACTGGTCTGCTGCTGCTGGTGCTGCGCGAGACCGCGGCCATGGGCTCACTGCTGGTGATTCACCTTGGCATCGTGATGACGCTGTTCCTGATGCTGCCGTATGGCAAATTTGTGCACGGTCTCTACCGCTCCGCGGCGATCCTGAAGTACGCTCTGGAACGGGCACGCAAGCGCGCGCTGGGAGTTTGACGTTTGCACCGCTGAATAGCCGGATCGAACGGCGATGCCGCCTCCCGCAAAGCCTGCCACGGCAATCGGGCGCCCAATGATCCGGCTCGGTTCCGGTTGAGGGGCAAATTCGACAGGAGATACTGATATGGCAAAGCTCGGATTTATCGGATTTGGTGAAGCGGCTTTCAACCTCGCCAAAGGACTGAAGCAAGAGGGCCTCCACGACATCATCGCGTATGACAAATACTGGAATGTCGCACCCCAATGCGAGTTGATCACCAGGCGCGCGGCCGAAACAACGGTGACGCTCTTACCCAGCCACAAGGAGTTGGTCGAGCACTCCGAGATCATAGTGTCGGCCGTGAGCGCCGACATGTGCGTCTCCCTGGCGGAAACGTCGAGAGCCTTCCTCAAGAAGACCCAGCTCTATGTGGACATCAATGCCACTTCGCCAATGACCAAAGAGGCGGCGAATGCGCTGATCGAACCCGTGGCGTCGTTCGTCGACTGCGCGGTGATGGGCCCGGTTCCCAATTACGGTCACAAAGTGCCCGTCTCCGTTTCGGGCAAGGGCGCCAAGCGATTTGAAGAACAAATGAAACCTTATGGCATGAACATCACGTTCATGGATGCGCCCGCTGGAAGCGCTTCGGCTTCCAAAATGTTCCGCAGCATCTTCATGAAGGGCTTTGTCACCTTGTTAATTGAGATGTTGGTCGCCGGTCACAGCTATGGCGTAGAGGATGACGTGCTGGCTTCTGTCCGGGAGACCTTGACCGCCGGCCCGATGCTCGAAGTGATCAATGGCCTTGTTGCCCGCGGTGTAATTCACTCGGCAAGGCGCGAGCACGAGATGGAGGAAGTCATTGCCACGCTCGATACCCTGAAGGTCGATGCGATCATGTCCAAGGCCACCAGGGCCAAGCTAAGATGGTGCACGGAACTGGGGCTGAAGGAGTATTTCAAAGGTGTGCCACCGAAGGATTTTCACGAAATCCTGACCGCTCTTGACAAGAAGAAAGCTGAGAAAGGCGTCTCGGCATGAGTTTGAATTTGATGGAAAAGCTGATCGCCTCGCATCTGGTTTCGGGAGAGACGAAGCCGGTTTGCGAGATCAGCATCAAGATAGACCAAACGCTGACGCAGGACTCGCTCGGCACCATGGCCTATCTGCAATTCGAGGCCATGAAAATCGAAAGAGTCCAGACAAAGCTTTCCGTATCCTACGTCGACCACCTTACGCTGCAGGAGGGCTTCGAGAATTCCGACGATCACAAATATCTGAAGACGGTGGCCGCGAAGTACGGGATCCTGTACTCGAAACCGGGCAATGGAATCTGCCATCAGGTTCATCTCGAACGGCTGAGCCGGCCGGGGTGGACCTTGATCGGCAGCGATAGCCACACGCCAACGGCGGGCGCGGTAGGAATGCTTGCCATTGGCGCCGGAGGATTGGACGTGGCGGTCGCCATGGCGGGAGGCGCATTTTTCCTGACCTATCCCAAGGTCATGCGCGTCAACCTGCATGGCGAACTTCAGCCTTGGGTTACGGCGAAGGACGTCATCCTTGAGTTGCTGAAGTGCCTGACCACCAAGGGCAATGTCGGCACTGTCATCGAGTACGGCGGCCCAGGCATCGCCCGCCTCACAGTGCCTGAAAGAGCGACCATCACAAACATGGGCGCAGAGTTCGGTGTGACCACCTCGATCTTTCCCAGCGATGAGGTCACTCGGGAGTTCTTCCGGGCACAGGCGCGCGAGCAGGACTGGATGGAGCTGAAACCCGATCCGGATGCCCACTACGACCGCGTCATCGACCTTGACCTCAGTTCCATAGAACCCAACGTGGCGCTGCCGCATTCGCCGGACAACGTTAAGAAGATCAGGGAAATGGCGGGCATCAAGGTCGACCAGGTGCTGATCGGCAGTTGCACGAACTCTTCCTACAAGGACTTGATGACCGTAGCTGCGCTGCTGAAGGGAAGGAAGGTCAATCCCGACGTGAGTTTCGGAGTTGTCGCCGGCAGCCGTCAGGTTCTCCGCATGATCACCGCCAATGGAGCGCTGACCGACATTGTCGATTCTGGCGCACGCATCCTGGAATCGGCTTGCGGATTTTGCGTGGGCTATGGGCAGTCACCGCATAGCGGCGCTGTTTCGGTTCGCACCAACAATCGGAACTTCGAAGGCAGAAGCGGAACCAAGGACGCCAAGGTCTATCTTGTCAGTCCGGAGGCCGCAGTCGCGGCCGCTCTCACCGGGATGATCACCGACCCGCGCGAGCTGGGCTGTGCGCATCCAGCGGTCGAACGACCAAAGCAGTTCTTCGTCGACGACAGCATGTTCATTCAGCCGTCCTATTCCGGCGAAATTTTCCGTGGCCCGAATATCGGAACACCGCCCAGCAATTCGCCGATGCCGGAGGATCTCAGGGCAGTGGTAGCGATCAAACTGGGTGACAAGATCTCCACCGATCACATCATCCCTGCCGGTTCCGTCAGCCGCTACCGGTCGAATATTCCAAAGTCGAGTGACTTCATTTTTAAGAACGTCGACCCGGACTTCGCCGCGCGCTGCCAGGACGTTAAGAAGCGGGGCTTGGCATCGGTCATCGTCGGCGGTCTCAGTTATGGACAGGGCTCATCGCGCGAGCATGCGGCGGTATGTCCAATGTATCTCGGAGTGCGAGCCGTGATTGCCAAGAGCATTGAACGTATTCACATGGCAAATCTGATCAATTTCGGAATTATGCCTCTGACGTTCAAGAACGGTGAGGATTACGACGGAATTCAGCCCGGCGACGAACTGGAGATCGCGGATACTCCCGGTGATTTCCGCAAGAGCGAATTCGTCGTCATCAACAAGACTCAACAAAGCGAATTCACGGTTGTTCACAATCTTACGTCCCGCCAAGTCGACATCGTTCTGCACGGCGGCTTGCTCAATTACGCAGGAAAGAACTAGGAGGATTCAAAAATGACGACTAGCGCGGCAGCTACTTCTACCGTGTTTGGCAAGATCGGTTTTCGTTTCCAGACCGTGATCGAACGGGCTGATCCTGCTCTCATCGCCGAGCTGGCAAAATACCCCACCCCCAACATCGCCGACGCAATGAATCGCTTTCGCGTGATGGATGCCGGAATGAAGGCGGCGAACAAAGGCGATTTCGTCGCCGGTCCCGCCGTCACGGTTATGTGCGCGCCGGGAGACAACCTGATGTTTCACAAGGCCCTTTCACTGGCCAAGCCCGGCGATGTCATCGTCGGCAACTACTTTGGCCACATGGCTGGCGCAGGCTTCGGCGGACTCATGGGGCGCGCCGCAAAGAAGATCGGCATTGCCGGCCTGATCATCGATGGCGCAATCCGCGATGTCGAGGACTTTAAGGAACTCGCACTACCGGTGTATTCCCGCACCATCGTCGCCAGCGGCTGCTTCAAAGACGGGCCGGGCGAAGTCAACTTCCCGATTCAATGCGGTGGCGTCGTGGTTATGCCCGGCGATGTCGTGATCGCATCCCAGGACGGAATCGTCGTTGTGCCCAAGGCCGATGCCGCCTATGTTCTGCAGGAGACCAAGGCTGTTTTTGAACGCGAGGCAAAACGCGTGAAAGAAATCGAGGCCGGTGTAATCTTCAAGCCCGATATCGACAACACGCTCAGAGCTAAGAAGATCATCGAATAGCTGCACTGGAAATGGAGCGAGCCGAAATGTCAGGATCACGCGTCTGCTCCCGGACCCACTCCTTTCCTTTTCTCCGATCCCCCGGTTGTCGGTTCCGTAGAAGCCAGGCTTCCACGCGGCATGGGTGCAGGTTTCCTATCACTTCACTTCCGCCAAGAGTTACGGCACGCTGCTGCGCATCGAGGCGGCATGCCCAGGCAGCCTCAGCACTTTGCCTGTATCGACTATCTTGTCTCTCTGCACCCTGTAGATCTGCAGGCTGCCGGGTTCGAAATTGCCGACGTAGAAATTGGCGACGTAGAGGTACTTGCCATCTGGACTGAATGCAACGCCCTCGGCCTTCCTTCCCGCGTTGACCGCACCCACCTTGCGTACGGTACCGCCTGCAGTCGAGAGCACGTCGACAATGGTGTTCGGATGCGCGAACCAGGCGTCCTTCGACAGCGCGCCACCGCTGCCGTTCAGCGCCAATGCAACGGCGAGGTTCCTAGTCGGATTGATCGCAAGACCCTCCGGGAAGTGGTCGATGCCCAGGTAGTCGACCACGTGCGGCGGAGTCGCCTTCAGATCGATGACGGTCACCGAGCCGGCACCGCCGTCGGGCACACCGGCGTTACCCTGGTTCGCGGTGAGGCCGAAGCGGCCATCCGCGGTAATCTGCACGTTGTAGGGAAACACGCCTACCCCGAAATCGACCTTGCTGTAGGTCACCTTCTGCCCGTCAATGTCGAGCCAGGCGACCTTGTTGACCGTGTGCTTCGTGGCCAACGCATGCTTCCCGTCGGGGGTGATGGCGACGGCCGAGACCGTATCGCCCATGGGCACCGTGTCGACGAGCTTCACTTCCTTGCCGTTGATCGTGAGCACGCTGATCGAATTGTCGGCGCGATTGGCGATCAGGAGGAGGTCGCCCTTCCTGTTGATCGCGAGGCCCGAGGGCTGCTTGCCGACCTCGACGGTGGCAATCAGCTTCGGGAGCGTCGACTGCAGATCGATCACGAAGAGCTTGTTGTCGGGTACTGGCTTCCAGCCTGCTCCGTCCGGTTGATAGGCCAGCGAATTGGCGACCAGCGCCAGGCTCTCGTTTGGCGTGATCGCGAGATTGGTCGGCGGGCCGATCATTGTGTTCATCAAGGGCAGCGAGACGACGATCTTCGGCGCCTCAGGGTTTTTGATGTCGACGATCACCACCGCGTCCTTACCGGGTTCGGTAAAGACCGTCTTGCCGGCGTCGTCCCAGTACAGCTTGTTATCGAGGCCGATGACTAGGAACTGCGCATGGGCAGCCGCGGAAAGGCCGAACAACAGCCATACCAGCACGGCCAGCGCGAGCAACTTTGTATTCCTCTCCATGATTATTTTCCTCCCCTTTAACAGGTGAAAGGTGTTATGACAGCTTAGGTGTATCGCTCAGTTCGCTACCGCTGCTTCGCGGCCTCTAATTTAGCCTCCCGTATTTCTTTCACAACCCCAGATGCGTTGACGAGCAGTTCCACGCAAGCTCCGTGAAGATCAAATCTGCCAGATGCGCGACGCCTTGATTCCTAATGGCCAGCGGAACATCGTCCAGATCGATTAGAACCTTCATTTTGCACAACAAAATAGCACGATTCGACGTAGCGTGCTGGGAAACTTCGGCCCGCCCTCAACCAGACAACAGGGACCATTTTCAGGATGCAGATGGCGAAAAGAAACCGCGCTTGGGCGGTGTAGGACTCCGTGGGACGTCATAGTAAATTCGCCGCTAGCGCCAGATTAGTCGGCAAACAGGAGTAACCTGCCGCGCGGTGAGAGGATTAGTCTCCGCAAGTCGGCCAGTGTCAGGGTTTCCACCTGCCCTGGTCTTGCCCCCGATCTCCGGCCGGATGGGCGGTTATCGGTACGAATCAGACGGGCGGCCTCTCAATCAGAACAAAGTCTCGTTTTGTGTCAATTTCACCGTATGGCCTGCTTACGCCAGTTATCATCTTGAAAGTGTCCTACACAGGTTTCCTTACTTGTGTGGGGTCCTTGCCTAATTAGAAATGCGCCACTCAACGGGCCGAATTACGGGTTGGCGCTTCGCCTGAAGGAGTAGAGCACAGATGGATCAGCCAACTGCCAGAATCTTTTCGGTCTCTCCGCGATTAGTCTTCCTCATTCTCATTTGTCTCCTGAGTTGCGCATCATCAAGTTGGGCGCAATCCTGCGGTTCGAAGGGCATCGCGGTGCAAGTGCTTGGTTCCGGGGGGCCGGAGCTGCAGGACAAACGGGCTTCGAGCAGCTATTTGGTGTGGGAACAGGGGCGAGCACGAGTACTGGTCGATGCGGGAGGAGGAAGTGCACTGCGCTTCGGCCAGAGTGGGGCGCAGATGTCGGACCCAGATGTGCTTCTGTTCACCCACTTTCACGTCGACCATAGCGGCGACTTTGCAGCGCTGATCAAGTCGTCCTGGTTCGAAGACCGGACGCGTCCCCTGCCGATTTACGGTCCGTCGGGAAATGACCTTATGCCTTCCACGACCGAGTTCGTATCCGATCTCTTTGGGGAGAAACATGGTGCATATCGCTACCTCAGTGAGCTACTGGTGGAGCGCGAGAAAAGCACTTACAAATTGCGGCCCCGCAACGTAGCGGGAAGCGCAAACCCCGAAGTTGTATTCCGTAGCGGTGACCTCGCTGTGTATTCGGTGCGGGTGATTCACGGACAAGTTCCGGCCTTGGCATGGCGTGTGGAAGTGGGCGGTAAAGCGGTCGTGTTCAGTGGAGACACAAACGGCGAGGGCGAAGGCCTTGTGCGTCTGGCATCGAACGCGGATTTGTTCATTGCCCACAACGCGGTGCCTGAGGGCGTCATCGGAGTTGAGCGGAACCTGCACATGCCTCCGTCGGTCATTGGACGGATCGCCGGCAACGCGCACGTCAAGCATCTGGTTTTGTCGCATCGCATGCTGCGGACGCTGGGGAAAGAAGATCAAACCCAATCTGAAATCAAGAAACGGTTTTCAGGCCCTATAGAGTTTGCTAACGACCTCGATTGCTTTCCTGTGAGATAGCGTCCTCCTCTACAGGCGGAGGACCGGCAAGCCGAGCCACGGATTGTTAATTGCGGGTTTCGACCGTCTTATTCAGTTAGCCCCATCTTCTGGCGCCTTCATTTCAGGGAAATTGCATTGCTCGAAGCGCTGGCCTCGCGCAGCGCTACCTGCGACGGATTTGTCATCTCACTAACAATTAGGAATCTGCGCGAGGGCACCACCGCAGTACCGGCAGCCTCACCAGAGAGGGTTTTCAAAGGACCGATAGCCTGCACAATGCCTGTGCTCGACCCATCCCGGCTTGGGATATATCTGTTCGTGTTCTTTCTGGGCGGTTGCCACAACACATCCGGAACGGTCAAACAGAATGAAGCGAGTGCTGGTCGTGCCCTGATCGATTGCTCCAATGTATTTCGTCACGGTCGCCCTTATCGGAAGATCGGATGCGTGTTAGCGGGAGATTCCATTTCCGGGTGGCGCAACGGCACCCTGACTTCATGATATTCTTTAGATGAAAACTGTGGTCCGGCTTCCGGTATGTCCCCAGCATTTTCCTAACTAACAATTATGATCTCTGTTTCTGTTGTTTCCATGCGCTACGGCGCCAAAGTTCTGTTTGAAGATGTGTCCACGGCGTTCACGCCCGGCAAACGCTACGGTCTCACGGGCCCGAATGGAGCGGGCAAGTCGACCTTTATGAGCCTGTTGACCGGCGAACTTGAGCCTCAGAAAGGCTCTGTTGTTCGCCCTCGGAAGTTCGGCGTCCTGAGCCAGGACCAGTTCGCATTTGATGTCTATCGCGTCATCGATACGGTGATCATGGGCAACAAGCGCCTTTGGGCCGCGATGGAAGAGCGCGAAGCGATCTTTGCCAAGCCGGAAATCTCGGACATTGAAGGCATGAGACTTGGCGAACTGGAAGGCATCGTGGGCGATGAGGATGGGTACTCCGCCGATACCGATGCCGCACTCCTGCTCCAGGGATTGGACATTCCAGACGAATTACACCAGCGCACCATGGGTGAGCTACAGGGTGGGCAAAAGGTTCGCGTGTTACTGGCGCAGGCGTTGTTTGGACATCCGCAAGCCCTGTTGCTCGACGAACCTACGAACCACCTCGATCTCGAGTCTATTCACTGGCTGCAGGGCTTTTTGAACAGCTATGACGGCGTCGTGATCGTGATTTCGCACGACCGTCACTTTCTGAATAGCGTTTGCACGCATATTGCCGATATCGATTATCAGACGATCATCACTTACACCGGAACGTACGACGAAATGGTTCTGGCGAAGACTCAGTTCCGCTCACAGATCGAAGCTCAGAATGCCCAACGAGAGAAGAAGATCGATCAGCTCAATGACTTCATCGCACGATTCTCTGCCGGCACTCGCTCGAGCCAGGTGCAATCCCGTCGCAAGGAAGTGGAGCGGCTGCAGGTAACAGAACTTGCGAAGTCGAATATCCAGCGCCCTTTCCTGAAATTCGAACAGAAGCGTCCATCCGGCAAGCATGTCCTCGAACTGAAAGGGATTACCAAATCCTATGGTGACCTCGAAATCCTTCGAGGGTTCACGGCGAGCGTGACGCGCGGGGAAAAGATCGCGCTCATGGGACGCAATGGCGCTGGAAAGACGACGCTCATCAACGCTATTCTAGCCAGCGCCCCGACAATTTCCGAGAGTGAACTTCGCAAGACGAGCGGCTACGATGGTGAGTTTCTGAGCGAGGGGAACGTGATCTGGGGCCACGAAGCAGCGGTCGGGCACTTTGCCCAGGACCACAGGGCGCTGATCGAACGAGGCATGACGATCTTAGATTGGTTGCACCAGTGGGATCCGGCGGCTTATCAAGAAGACATCCGTGGATTGCTCGGCCAGATGCTGTTTGCGCGCGACGACGCCAACAAGCGTACTGAAGTGCTCTCCGGTGGAGAAGCTGCGCGCCTTTTGTTCTGCAAGCTCATGGTGCAGAAGCCCAACGTGTTGGTGCTGGATGAGCCCACAAATCACCTCGACCTTGAATCGATCAACGCTCTGAACATTG
This sequence comes from uncultured Acidobacteriota bacterium, assembly GCA_963832365.1. Taxonomy (GTDB): domain Bacteria; phylum Acidobacteriota; class Terriglobia; order Terriglobales; family Acidobacteriaceae; genus CAWBRT01. The sequence continues at coordinate 111,634 of CAWHUL010000014.1, forward strand.
CACTGCAACGATACCAAGGCACGGTGATCCTGGCCACGCACGACCACGATCTGCTTGATGAGGTCGCGACAAGAGTCTGGCACTTTGAACCTGACCATCAGGTTACCGACTTCAAAGGCGCATATGAAGAGTATCAGGCGGTCCCGGCGTGACACTGCATCGGCTGGTGGCGTGCCAGAGGCTCCGCTGCACGTAAAAACTTGGACGCGGCATGCTACTGTATCCCGCGTTCAGCTCCGCGTAGTACCGCGGGAATCCTTTGTCCGCGGCTCCGCCAGCCCCGGCTGCTGGCGCAGCCGCAGAAGACAAGAAATCGTCCATTGCCAGATATCGATCTCCAGGTCACCACGTTCCAGTAGTCAATTAGTTCCGGTTGGGACTGATCTAGTCTCCTGATTGTCTCTGTTCATCAGCTGCGCGCCCGATTTCCCAGAAGCCGACTTCAGACCCGCGTCCTGGCTCGACCAGGCAGGTAAGTTCCGGATGTCGGCAACTCGGAAGTAATCCAAAGTAGGCTGCACGGATTAGTAATGGGCCCTCTCGGTTGGGACCATTTTGGGGAAGCCGACCCAACGGCGACGGGATCAACCTGGGCCACCCCCCGACTTCGACCCGGCAAGTGACGATCTGAACTGACCTAACAGCCTGCTTGCGAACGTATCCATTCCCGAGGACAATTCTCGATGCAGCCACGCATCTTCAAGTGGCTCAGCGGGAGGCATGGAATGGCGAAGGTCAAACAACTGACGATCTCCCTCGAAAACCAACCCGGAACATTAGCTCAAATGGCGCAGGTTCTGGCCGATGCGAAGGTCAACATCGTAGCCCTTCTTGTGGGCAGCAGTACCGGGCCACAGGTCGTCGTGGATCAGATCGGCAAAGCTAAGAAGGTTTTGGATAAAGCCGGAATGTCGTACACGGAAGGGACGCTGGAACAATTCGAACTCAATAACAAACCGGGCGCATTGGCCGAGGTAACCGGGAAGTTGGCGAAGAAGGGGATCAATATTGACTCTGCCTACGCCACTATGGCCAAGGGCGCAAAGAAGGCAGTGCTTCTGGTTGCAACTTCTCAACAGGGCGGTTCATAACGATCAAGGCGGCTGCTCGAAAGGGAGCCGTCTGTTTTTCTTGGAATAAGCGGCATTGAGACTATCGCCGAACTAAGAGTTTAAGGCGGTTCGGAAGAGGTTCCATTAAATTGGACGAAGAATACTCACACCCTTTGCCAGAAGATGCCTTTTCGCTTGATCCAAAGACGGAACATGATCGCACTCAGCTTAACCGACTATTGAAAGCCAAGTTTTGGGATTACCTCGAATCGAAGTCGGAAGTCCACTGTCAAGCGTATGTCAAGGGCGGGTGCGATTTTGAGAGGCTTGATGCCGATACGAAAAGCGCAGTCCTGGGTCTTTTTGACGAGTTTATTGTCGGAGGACCAGGCCGCGACGATAGGGGTGCGTGTTTTGTTCGGGAGTGAGGTCTTGGCGCGTATGCTTGAATGGGAAAAGGGCGTAGCCCCTGCCGATGACCTTTTTGTTAAACTCGGAAACGCGCTTTCATTGTATGCAAAGGTGTCGCGTGGTGAGGCACAGCGCAGTCTCGATGACCCTAGATTGTATCAATTCCGCAAAGACTAAAGGCTGAACTGGACCAGATCAGAAGAGCGATCAAATCGTTATTTGGTCGCACCAGGATTGAAATAGACCCGCTTCTGAAACACTTCGGAAAGCTCACCGCGAATCGAGCAAACCCATACGAGCGGCTTTCTGCAAACAGCAATGATTTCGGCGAGTTTGTCAAAGAGACTTGGGAATCGGGCTTTGAAAGTTGGCTAAAAGGAAGAAGCCCCACAACCAGCGACATTGTGAACCGTTTCATCGCGTGGGACTACGGCTATAAGCCATCAAGTGCGCGCAAGAGAATCTCCTCCCTTGGTTCCCGACGCCGGAAACGCTAACAAGATTTCCATCTGCTGAGGTCATTCACCCTCGTTTTGTCCCTGTCGTCGCTTTTAAGAAGGACAGACAGCCTGTCCCGCCAATCCTATTATTGGCCTAGCGTTGGGCACTGCTGAGAGCCACCTTCTATGCCCGATGGCCGAGAGAGAAGGCGGCACCGGTTACTACCAGATTGCGAATCAGGACGGGGGTTCCGGCCTGCGCAGAGTTCAGCACCAGCAGACTCTAGGCGCTCAGGCGGCCGGGAAGTACATGTGAGTCGGGAGGGCCGATCGGGCAAAAGC
>CAWHUL010000015.1:0-258756 GCA_963832365.1 uncultured Acidobacteriota bacterium
TGGCGCGGCGGACACTGGCGCGTGCATTGGTTTATTGCCCTCGAACGAGTATCGTGCCGAAACTCGCTACGCCGCATGATTGGGGTGCTGTGGCGATCGTGCACCATCAGAACCCAAGCACAACATTTAGGGTTCTATTGTCATAGCTGACGCGCGTCCGCCGCAACCGCCCGCGGCTTCCTGCTTGCCTCCTTATCGAAAACGTCCGGGAGATTTAACGCTGCGATTTTGCTTCCGGCCTTTTGCGCCGAGACATTTCCGATCAAGGCTGGCGACAATCCGCCCAGAACCTCGACAGACGTGCGCGTGTGAGTGCTCGCTACACCTTAGCTGCCGAGTAAAAATCTTCAATTTCATCGTGTCCGGAGCTATTATGCGAATAAATACCAGTAGACTATTGACAACGCGATGTGATTCGGTGACTGCTGGCTGCCGTGTCCGAATCTCGGATATGCGACCCACGAAGCCGGCGCCGTGGCATAAGCATACGCAGGCTCTTACCTTTCGCACAAAAGCTGCTTCCGGAGGATACCGATGACTACTGATGACCTGAAGCGACAAGTATTCGATGCAATTGAGCGCAGAAGCGAGGAGATTATCGCTGTCGGCGAGGGGCTTCGCCGTCATCCTGAGCTCGGGTTCAAAGAGGTGAAAACCGCCCGCGTCGTTGAAGAGGTTTTCGGAAAGCTGGGGCTCAAGCCCCGCACTGGGTTAGCGCTTACCGGAGTTCGGGCTGAACTTCCGGGTGGTGCAGGTGACGGTCCGACATTTGCCATTCTCGGGGAGCTCGATGCCTTGATAGTCGCCGGGCATCCGGAAGCCGATCCGGCAACGGGTGCGGCGCACGCCTGCGGCCACAATGCGCAGATCGCCGGACTCCTGGGCGCTGCTATGGGCTTGGTAGATTCCAAAGTGATGCAGCAGTTGGCCGGGCGCGTGGTGCTATTCGCCGTGCCAGCGGAGGAGTATGGCGATATCGCTTGGCGCGTGAGCCAAGTCCAAGCGGGCCGGCTTGAGTTCATGGGAGGCAAGCCCGAACTCCTTCGCCTCGGCCACTTCGACGATGTGGATGTCGCTATGATGATTCATACCACTCCTCAGCCGGAAGACGGCAAAGTGTCGGTGTCTGCCTCCAACAACGGCTTCGTGGCCAAGACCGCCCGCTACATCGGCCGGGCGGCTCATGCAGGCGGCATGCCCCACAAGGGAATCAACGCTCTCAACGCCGCCCAGATCGGGCTTATGGCTATCAATGCCCTGCGAGAGACCTTCCGGGACGAGGACAGTATTCGCGTCCACCCCATCATTACGCAGGGCGGCTCGCAGGTGAACGTAATTCCCGCTGATGTGCGTCTGGAGACTTTCGTGCGCGGTAAAACGGTGGAGGCGATTGTCGATGCTGCTAACAAAGTGGACAGGGCCTTGCGCGCAGGAGCGCTTGCTCTGGGAGCCAAGGTGGAGATCGAGACGTGGCCTGGTTATATGCCTATGAAGTGCGACCCTGCTATGCAGGAGTATTTCCAGGCCAACGCAGTTGACCTGCTCGGCAAAGAACATTTCCGCATCACCGGACATCGCTCTGGCTCGACTGACATGGGGGATCTGTCGCAGGTGATGCCCGTGCTCCATCCTTTCATTGGCGGAGCCTGCGGCACGGGTCATGGCGCCGACTACCACATAGAAGACAAACACTTAGCTTATGTCGGCATGGCCAAATTGCTGGCGGCCATGGCGGTGGACCTACTCGCGGAAGGGGCGCGTGGAGCTAGAGAGGTGCTCGCTAAAGCCAAACCGCCGATCACGCGGCAGGAATATCTGGCATTCCAGCGTAAAACTACACGGCGTGAGCTGTACGAGGCATAACGACCAGGCAAGCCGCGATGGAAACCGTGACTCAGAAAGAAGCGGAACCGGTGATGGACATGGATAGGCAGATGGCACCGCTGGCGCCGAGGCTGGTCTAGCGTAACAAGCAGCTCGTTGGTTCCAAGCTGGGAGGCTGATTCTGGCATGACGCTTCAAGGGACAACAGCGCTGGTGACTGGCGCGGCGCGAGGAATTGGCAGGGCTATCGCACTCCGTCTGGCACGCGAAGGCGCAGCGGTAGCGGTTAACTATCGCGAAAGCCGCGACGCAGCGGAATCGGTAGTCGCAAAGATCCGGAATACAGGCGGTTGCGCGCTGGCAGAAAGTGCAGATGTGGGAGACATGCGTGCCGTTGTGGAAATGATCAAGCGGGTAGAGCACGAGCTCGGCCCTATCGCGATCCTGGTGAACAATGCCGGTATCTTTCGCCGTGGTGATCTCTTGGATTCCGATTACTCGCAGATGCAAAGCATGCAGCGCACCAATGTAGATGGTCTTATTAACACAACCCGCACGGTTGTCTCCGGCATGCAGACACGTCGCTGCGGGAGGATCGTGAATATAACGTCGACCGCTGCTCATGCCACAGCCCGGAGCGGGATGGATTTCTATTCAGCGACAAAAGCAGCGGCCTCGGTTTTAACGAAACGCTTTGCTATGGAACTTGGTCAATATGGCATTACGGTCAACGCGGTGGCGCCCGGCTTTGTGGTCACAGATATAACGTATCAGAATCGTACTCCGGAGCAGGCTGCGGCCATCATTGACGGTCTCTCGGCTCTAACCATGGTGCGCCGCTCGGGTACTCCGGAAGACATTGCGCATGCCGTGGCTTTTTTGGTTTCGCCTGAATCCGGCTTTATTACCGGACAGATTCTCACAGTGGACGGCGGACGCTTGGACTATATTGGTCATCCCTGAGCCTATCCTCGTGACCTAAGCGCTGAAAAATGGCCATTCCATGCCGCGGATCACAGAAAGCGCCAAGCGCAGCGGTCATAAGAATCCCTTTAAGACCCTCCTTATTCGGGATCGGGATCGCGAAAGCGTTCTTAAATATGCTTCGGCTGACTTGCACTTGGATGGCACAGACGTTGCCCTCCCACACCTCAGGCAAAGGCAGGTGCTGGGAGGACGGCGTCCAGCCACGGGAGGCCTGCACCGCACCAGGAGCTGCGAGCGTCACGGCAACAGGTTCGGTACAGCCGAAAGAGGGTCCGAGAATTTGGCCGAACGGTGATTCTAAGTCCCTCTTTGAGGCCGTGCGGGCAAATTGGCTACCCGACGAAGATCATCGTCATAACTGGTGTTTTTACGCCTATATGCGCGCAAATATCATCTCCGACAGAGTAAGACGGCGCGGCGCTGAAGGAGTCTGATCCGGGTATCCGACATCAACATAAGTGACGATCTTTATGTCTTCAGGAATATTGAAGTGCGCGTTTAGTCTCTCGATCATCTTGTCCGTGAAAGTCAACCAGCAACCACCCAAGCCGTAGGCATGGGCGGCAAGCACTATGTTCTGCGCGGCCGCACCGCAGTCCAGCAGGCGATTCCTTACAGGATTACGAGGATTCGCGTTGTAAACACGCATATCCTGCAGCAGAACCACATGAACCGGCCCGCCAGGTATATCGCTTCCCGCAAAAAGCCCCGGATCGTTCTTCTCGCGTACAACAAGATAACGGATGGACTGGAGATTGCAAGAATGCGCAGCCCACAAACCCGCTTGCATCAACTTGTCGATGATCTCGTCGGGAACATCCTGGTCTGTCCAGTGCCGCACAGAACGGCGCTCATAAAGGATCGCCTCAAACGCCTGAACGTCAGCTTCGCTTGGCTTCCTGGGCGCGAACCTACTTAAATCGACTTTCTTTCCGGCTTGGCTCTGCTCAGCGAAGCAAACGAGTTCAGCCGCCCACTGATAGTCGGCAGTATCCTTTGGCAAGCCCTTCTCTTCCCATATTTGAATTAAGGCCTTTACCCTGTTCGTCTGGGACTCTGAAAGCTGTTTCCCGGAATGCATCGCGGCATACGTCTGAATTTCCAAAGTGTGGTGCACACGTTCTCTGAAACGCGCCCTAAACTCGACGGGTTCCAGCGCCAAGTATTCTTCCCTTGTAAGATCAAACCTTGTCACAGGCTCCATATAACTCCTCTTTCATTAAGGTCAAAATTGGTACCGCGCCTAACCGAAGCGAAAGGTGGCCGTAAAACGCTGCTCGCTTTTAGCGACTTCTACGCAACGAACCACCGTTCAGAAACGCACTGAATACGAGACTCACGGCGAGGCTCTTTTCTCCCACCGAAGCATTGGCCAACGGCCCCGTCAACTTGCGCGTGTCACTCCAATGTGCACACCTATGTTCGGGGTTTGGGATGGAAATCGCAGCAGTCATCGCCTAATGCGCGGCAGGATGGCCGCTCCAAGTCGGCGTTGAAGCCGTCATACAGGACATGGTCAATCGCGCAATAAAGATATCCCAGTCTTCGGCCTTCTTCTCCGTATTGCGCCCAGACGCTATCCATGGGACAAAAGGTGATCTTCATGGGATTGTTGGCGTCACGCTCCCATCCGTTTCCCGGCATGTCGCGCACTTGCTTGTATGTTTGCGAAACAGTTGGGGTCCATTCCCCGTTCTAGGGCTTCCTCCTTCATCGACTTCAGCCGGGCTTCCCCAAACCTCTTAATCGCCGCCAGGACAACCTCCTTGCCACGATCTTCGCCCAGAGCTGCCACGATCTCTTTCGACATAGAGTAATGGAGCAGTGCCAAGAGCTTGGCCATGCGAGTTACCGGATATCTCGGAACTTCGAATCATAGTGTCTGTCCTCTTTCTTGTGCTTGAAGCAGCCGTTTGCCCTTGCCTGATTAGTTACTTGAGTTGCACCGCAGTTCCTGCGTGCCGGTCAAATCTCCACCGCGATGTGGGAGTAACAGGGAAGGCGATTAGGCCGTGAAATCTTGTATTCATAGCGCACCTCGGCGGCAACGTAGTCGCAAATGCGTACTACAGGCGTTGCCGCACCAACGGAATACATAAGAAGACGCCTACAATTACCATTGCACTAAGGCCGAGAAAGCCAGACTTGAGCGTTCCGGTCCAGTTGTACAGCAATCCCATGCCGTAAGGCGCGATCGATGCAATAACATAAGAGACTCCGTTCAAAGTGCCTGTAGCCGTCGCAACCTGGCTTGGAGTCGTAATATTTTGTACCAGCACAAACGCAACAGGACTTGTGACGGAGCAAGTAGCCAATGCGAGTGAGAGCACGCCAACCGCAACCATTCGGCTCTCTGTTGTCATGGCGATCACGAGCGCCACCCCATAGACTAATAAGCATACTAGGGCAAAGACCGCTCGGCGATTGAGCTTATCCATAATAGGGGTAAGCACCAGGACCAAGATTGTGGCGGAGAGGAAAGGCAGCGCCGATAGCATTCCCATCTCTTTCCAGGAGAACCCCAGGGTCACCTTCAAATACGAAGGGACCCAAGAGGTAAAGCCCCATAGTCCCGCGTTCGCGATCGAGTAAACCACAACTATGTACCAGAAAGTCGCAGATTTCAAAAAGCTAAACTCCATCTTCCTGCTGGTTACAACCGCAGCTGGCCCCCCGCCTCCAGCAGCGATATACTCTTGTTCTTCTTTGCTAATGATCGGGCTTTTAGACGGATGATCATAAACATGGCGTACTGTCAGAGAAGAGCGGGACCAGCCGATCGCGGCGACGATGTAAAAGCTGCCTCGCCAACCCACCTGGTAAATCCATAGTGCCAAAACCGGAGAAGCAATGATCTGGGCAATCTTAATTCCGACATACCACACGCCATTTGCAGTCGCCCTTTTCATTCTTGGGGAACCATGCCTGAACAAGTGATGCAACCGCCGGGCCCAGCACCGATTCTCCCACGCCTAGCAGGCCGCGGCAGATCAGCATAATCCGAAGTGAAGGCACTGCTCCCATGATCGCCATTAAGACCGCCCAGCAGAACAGTCCCGCTATTAGCGTCTTTTTGGCGCCAAAGCGTTGTACGAAGGGACCAGCAAGGAAACAAGTGACGCCATAAGAAACCAGAAATACGGACATCAGCGAACCTTGCGCGGATTTATCGTTGGCAATACCGAGCGCATTGGTGAAACCACGATCGGCAATAAGCACCCCGATATTCGAACGATCCATGAACGCGACAACGTAAGCCAAGAAACAAAAACCCGCAATCCAGTAGCGTTTCTTCCCGATCGAGTGTGCAGCCGCCGTTATGGTTTGTTTCACAGCGTCGGTCGTTGTCTTTTCAGTTTCGGTCTTGGTCAAATCAGTCATGTGCTCACCCCTCTTTGTGGTCCGCCCCTTCCTCTGCGAGCAAGCGCAAAAGGCTTAATGTGTGTTCACCGGCGACGCGAGTCCATCGCTGCGGCTTTTCGCTTCCTGTTTGGCTTCGACGGAGAACTATCTTTTTGCCTTCGTTGGCGCCGTGAAAGCAGAGTTCTACCCCATACGCCGTTTTGCGAAGCGCGAAGTTTGCCGGGACAATATACGAATATTCCCCATCATGCAAGATTGCAGATAGTACATTTCTCCATGATTTCGAGGATCTTATTGCGCTCCGATCTTATTGCGCTCCGATACTTCGGCTGTTCCTTCTCTTCTACTTCTCCTGAAGTACTGTGATTTTGGCAACCGATTCTGCTCTGAAAATGGCCAATTGTAAAGGGCTATTTACAGAACTTTGAGTTGGCCAAAGATTTAAGTCAAATAGCCTAGACGTGAAGAAGTATTGCCGCGCTCGATGCTGCCAGCGGGCATACCGCATCATTTTCACTGTTGGCCCGCACCAAATGGGATCTTCCGTGCGGCGAGGAATCTCGTTCTAGGATGACGAGCCATCCGGAAGTTATTCGTTTCTGCCGCAACATCTACTCATCCGTGTTCGCTTTGTTTACAGCACTGACGGGAGCGGAGGGCCGCGCTTTGGTGTGGGACGCAGCCGCCTATGAAGGAGTTCTCTGTGGGCAACACTCCCATGTTCCCTTCAGCAGTCTAAACGATCTCGATTACGACGACCTCGCCAGATCTGAGCTTCTCACGCAGTTGACGGACCAGAGTGGCCCGGCGCTGGCGCAGCCTGTCGAACTCCACATCGAAGTGACGGACATAGCAACAGAAGGGGCAGTCACCTGTAAAGTCCCGGTGCTTTCGGCAGCGCAGGTCGAGTTGGGAACTGGATTCTAGGCATTGTCTAAACCCACACCTTTTGGAACAGCTTAGGCAGCCGGAAGCGGCTGACTGTTTTCTTGTACTTGCGGATGGGTTTGCAGCGACCCTTTTGGACAGGCCGTTTGGCACTGTTTAAGGATGCGTGAAACGCTCGCCCTGGAGATCGAGAAGGTTTGGGCGATCTGACTGATGCTCTGGCCATGGATGCGCTGCCGTAGGACTGCGGCATGGTCGATATCGAGTGGGCGGCGCCCGATGTGCCGGCCTTCGAGTCGAGCCCGGCGCATCCCAGCCCGGACCCTCTCGACAATCAGTGATCGTTCCAACTCGGCGATGGCAGAGATGATTACGACAACGGCGCGGCCCAGTGGTCCGCCGGTGTCGAGGTTCTCCCGGAAGCTGATGTACTCGATGTTCAGCCGGTTCAGTTCATCCAGCACTTCCAGGAAGTGACGCACGCTCCGGGCCAGACGATCGCAAGCCCAGACCAGGACGACATCGAAGCGACCGCGGCGGGCGTCGGCCAGCATCCGGTCTAACCCGGGCCGCCGGGCCCGGGTGCCGCTAATGCCGTGATCGACATACTGCTCCACGATCTCAAGCCCACGCTGTTGGGCCATTTGCTGAAGATCGTGAAGCTGGGACGCGGGATCTGGTCGAGAGTCGAGACCCTCATGTAAAGCACAGCCTTCTTCATTATTAGAGTTGCTCCAGTTCACTGAGTTCATCGCGAAGGGCGTCGATGGCATCGTGCAGGAAACGGAGGCGCGCCGGGTTGGACTGCTCCTGCTGGGCTTCCAGCAGCCATTCCACCTGGAACAACTGCATGGCGCCGCGAACGCGGCCGATCTGCTGGCGCACTTGGGAACGAGTTGGACAGGGACGGAACGGACGGAGCGGACGGCGACGGCGAGTGTGTTTCATGGTGTAGCCTCCCTAAAAGTTGGCCCGTCGGTTGGGATGGGCCTAAATTATGTCGTTATATCAACGGTATGTCAATAGCTTATTTTATTCGGGTGACTCTACCAAAGGGTCGGGAGGCAGATACGTGCATTTTTCTTTGGGGAAAGCCCTCATCTGGGTCAACTTCGATCGTCATGCTCTGTTGAACCTGGTCCACAAACTCGGCGGTACGTTCATCGCCAACATCGATGACATCCGTCCCCAGTTCCGTACCGATCAGAATGCCTTCCTGTCGCAGAACGCAATCTATCAGGGCACCCTGGTTCGGGACAGCGGCCAGACCGCCGGCTCCACCATCGATCAGATGGATACGCAGATGACGGCCGTCAGCGGCATGAAGGAAGCAGCCAAACCCTGGTACTCCGACCAGATCCTGCCCTTCGACATCACACTCGCCGGCACCAACGAACAGGGCGCGGCCACGACCATGAAGATCTTCGGCGTCGAGATCCTGAACGAAGGCTCCGGCGTGTCGATCGACGATGCCGTGACCGAGATGCAGGCGACCTTCGTCGCCCGCTTCGTCGAGCCCTGGCAGGCCGTGTCGCGGAAGCCTTCATTAAAGGTACGGTTTATACCCTTTACACTGAGTGCTCCGCGACGAATAGAAAAATCTGTCTCGCGCGGGAGCAAGAGACGTGTGGCTTTGCGATGCTGGAGCGCACCACTTGGATAACTACTACCTATAGCGGCGTCGGCTAAGTTGGTACCAAGCTAAGAGCCCGGCCGGGTAATCAGTTCCATGGCCAGATCTTGTGATTGCCAGTTGCGAGTACCGCAAATACTTGTGGATTTTGTATTACTCACACTCCTGGTCCAGTGAATGCCAGGTCGAGAGTTTACGCGGCGCCGCTTTCTAGAAAGTACCCGGCTGGCTCCGCTGCATCCAGCGATGGATCTCATCACCTCTGCTAACCATGCTATGTGTTTGGGGGTCTTTGTTGTAGTTGGGGAACTGCTTGTTGGGTCCCGCCGATGATGGCGGTCTTCTGGTCTTTCAGCCTGGCTTTAGCTGTTCATTCCCAGAGAAGGGACTGGGTTGGGAAGTTGGTCTTCTTTATATGGGGGCGGGTAAGAAGTAGAAGAAAAAAGAAGCCCTGGATTCCTGCCGCCGCCCCGCCGCCGTTCCCCTTCCGGGAACGGACGTGATATTTCTTCTTTTGCCCCAGAAAATGGGGTCACCAAATTAACCCCGAGCGAGCGTGAAAACGCTGTTTTGACCCCAATCATGGATACTTACGCGACAGGTTAATTATTTAATTAATAGGGGCAGATCCCGTAGTATACGGTTTTCACGCATTTGATGGGAATTCAGCTAAGTCAACAACGCCAAAACCCCAGCAAAAGTTGATTTATTCATTACTAGACCCAATCGTCACCATACAACACGATTAGGAGCCAGTCTCGGACAGGTGCCTCCGGCAGCCAACTCGGCTACAGCTATGATGCGGTGGGCAACCGCACTGCACTGACCTCATTCATGGCGCAGCGCCTCAATGGGATCAAGGCGGGCCGCACGCTTGGCGGGTAAATAGCCGAAAATAACCCCAATAGCTCCTGAAAAAATGAATGCGAGTATGTTTATCGGTAGGTTGAATAGATAAGGAACCTGCATAACTTTCGCGAGTACTATCGAAGCAGCTGTAGCAACGCTGATTCCAATTATGCCACCGACCGAAGACAAGGTAACGGCCTCCACCAGGAATTGCAGCAGAACCTCCGACTCAAGCGCGCCGATCGCCAGCCTGGTCCCTATTTCTCGGGTCCGTTCCGTAATCGAGACCAGCATGATATTCATTATGCCGATTCCGCCCACCAGCAGGCTTACTGCGGCTACGGCACCCAGCAGTGTGGTCATGAGCTGGGTGGTGTTCGACATTGCCGTGGCAATTTCCTATGTATCTAGGACATTGAAATCATCTTCTTTGCCTGCGGTAATGTGTCGGCGCTCGCGCATGAGGAGTTCAATTCGGTACCTTATGTTGTCAGTCGATATACCATCATTCGCGGCGACCATCACAGAGCCCACGTCTTGATTACCGGCAAGTCTTCGTTGTAGCGTCCGCAAGGGAACAATAACAGCGTCGTCCTGGTCCCTTCCCATAGAGGCTTGGCCCTTTGCACTTAGGACTCCTATGATCTGACAAGAGAACTGCTTGATTCGGATTTCACTGCCGATGGGGTTTTCACCGCCAAATAGGTTCTTTCGAACCGTTTCGCCGATGATACATACGGCCTTCCCGGCATGTTCCTCGTTATCGGCAAAGTTTCGTCCGGAGGCCAGATGCCAATTGCCAGCTGTGAAGTAGTCATTGCTGGTTCCGGTTATTGAGGTGTTCCAGTTTCTTGCCCCTGCAACGACCGTGACGCTCTGGCTGGCGGTCGGGGCGACCGCCTTCAACTCGCCGATCTGCGATCTTATGGCATCTATGTCGGCAACCTTGAAACGCGGTGCGCTGGCGGCATCTCGGCCAGCTCCGGGGCGCTGTCCCGGCATAACAATCAATAGATTGCTTCCGAGGCTGGCGATCTGATCGGCAACCGATTGGGTCGCTCCCTTGCCAAGCGTCACCATGGTGATCACTGCGGAAACGCCGATCACAATTCCCAGCATGGTCAGAAATGAGCGCATTGAGTTACGGCGCATCTCTTTGAAGGCGAGAAGTAGGGTGTTCCAAAGCATCAGTGCGCCTCGCCATTCCGAACTTCTTTCTGCACAAGTCCGTCGAACATGTACACGACCCTGTGGGCGTAAATTGCCGCAGCGCTTTCATGCGTGACCATTATGACGGCAATCCCATTGTCCCTGTTCAGAGTGGTAATCAATTCCATGATCTCACGGGTGCACTGCGAATCGAGGTTGCCGGTTGGTTCATCAGCAAGCAGAATTGCCGGCGACGTTACAAGGGCGCGCGCTATTGCTACCCGCTGCTGCTGGCCTCCGGAGAGCTCGGCTGGAGTATGCGATTCCCAATCCGTTAGTCCCACCAGTGCCAAAGCATGCCGCGCCGTTTCGTGCCGTTGAGCACCCGGCACGCGGCGGTAGAGCAGTGGCAGTTCCACGTTTTCAAGTGCACTTGTCCTGGCCAAGAGGTTAAAACCTTGAAAGACGAACCCAAAGTAGTGCCGGCGAACCAGTGCCCGCTCATCGCGCGACAGTCTTTCCAGGCGCACGCCCCGAAAGACGTAAGAACCTGAGCTCGGCACATCAAGGCATCCGAGGATGTTCATCATGGTCGATTTTCCCGATCCGCTCGGGCCCATAATCGCGACGAACTCTCCAGGCCCGATGCGCAGGTCGATCCCTCGAAGGGCCTGAAGCTCAGATTGTCCGTGGCCGTACTTCCTGGTTATCCCGGACAATTCGATGAAACCCTCCGCCCCCCCTCCTCCGCCGAGCTTCCGGGGCATGCCTTGGATTTCCAGAGTATTCATTTTTTTGTGGCAACACTTTCCGTGACTAGCTGCATGTTTTCTTGCAGTCCGCCTCCAGTCACTTCTGTCAGCCGCCCGTCGGTTAATCCCACACTGACGGGTATAGGTACAAGCCGGTCATCTCGAATTGTCCAGACCTGCTGCGTCTTCCCTTTTGGCTGAGCCGGAGCCGCTTGTGATGAGTTTCCGGGTGGTGGCCCAGGGAGCAAACTGGCGACGATTCCACGTTTCGGCTGCGGTTGAACCAGGGCAGGGGGCATGAACCGCAGCGCCGCATTGGGAACTAACAGTGCGTTCTTGCGTTTGGTGGTCGCGATCTCGGCAGTCGCGGTCATCCCCGGCCGCAAGCTCAGGTCATCATTGTTGACCTTCAGCACGGTCGGGTATGAAACGACATTGTCTTTCGTCTGCGAACCATAGGCGACACGTCTGACACTGGCGGCGTATTTCCTGCCGGGATATGCGTCAACCGTGAACGTGGCACTTTGACCCATCCCAACACTGCCGACATCGGCTTCATCCACGTATACCTTTAACTCCATATGTTGAAGATCCTCGGCGATAACGAAAAGGGTAGCAACTTGCAGCGAGGCCGCAACCGTCTGGCCTGGCTCAACGCTGCGCGTGAGCACTACGCCGTCTATCGGTGAGCGAATGGAGGCCTTGGCAAGATTCGTTTCATCGGAACTCAAGGTAGCGCGTGCTTCGTTGATAGATGCTGCCACACTCAACTGGTCTGCTTGAGCGCGAGCCAGCGTTGCTTCGGCCATCTCCATCTCCGTCTTTGATGGAACTTTGCCTCCGGATATTCGCGATACCTGCCGCAGCCGCTCTAAGTTCGCGGCTGTCTCTTTGACAGTCGCTGACGATTGTGCGGCTTTCGCCTCCGCTGAGGACAATGTCGCTCGTGACTTTGTAATCTGGTCCTTTAGCTTTGCCTCGTCAAGGCGTGCCAGCACTTGCCCTTTCTTCACTCGATCGTTTTCCTGGACGAACACTGCTTCAACTATTTCGGAGAGTTCGCTGCCCACATCGACTTTATTCTTTGGCTGCAAGTTACCTGTAGCCGAAACCGTCACCGCGAGGTCGCCACGTGTAACCGGTTCCGTGCGGTAGTGTTCTGCCCCAGGCGTGGCAGCTCCTCGCAGAATGAAGTATCCCAGTATGACTGTAGATACCAAGAATACGGTCGCGCCAAACTTAAAAGCGTACCTGTCTGCCCATCGCGCCTTAGTTCGGGCGGCTAGAAGCTGGGATATGTCCTCGTTCTGCTGAACTGCCGTATTGATCATGAGTGATTACCTTGGGTTTGACTGTTGGTCGTCACCGTAGTTGAAGACCATCCGCCACCCATTGCTTTGTACAGCTTGATGAGAGCCGTAATCCGGTCACCCTCGGTTGTTGCGATACTGTCCTCGATTGACAGGACTGTCCGTTCGGTGTCCAGCACCGTTTGGAAGTCGGTGAGCCCGGCGCTGTAACGGTTACGGGCAAGCGATGCCGCGTTGTGGGCTGCTCCACGGGCGGTATTCAGGGCGGCCAGTCGCTGACGGTTCTTTTCGAAGGACACCAGAGCGTTTTCGACATCTTCCAAAGCAGTCAGGACGGTCGACTCGTAGGTGGCGACGGCCCGCTCTTGGACGGCGCTTTGAATATTGATCTGTTGCCTAATCCGCCCGCCGTCGAAGATTGTTTGCGCCGCGCTGCCCGCCCATGTGCCGATGGAAGTGCCGCTACTCAGCGCGCCGGTTATCAGCTCTGCTCCGATCGATCCTGTCAGGCTGAAGCTTGGGTATCGCGCTGCCCGCGCCTTCGCTAGGCGGGCGGTTTCGGCAATAATCCTCTGCTCGGCTGCTTTCACATCGGGACGTTGGCGAAGGATTTCGGCTGGAATCCCAACCGCAACTTGATCTGGGACCGGCAGGTTTGGTGCTGAGACAGCAAGTTGCTCTTTGAGCGCGCCGGGCGAGAGCCCGAGCAGAATCCCCAGCCGGTGTTGCGCCTGTGCAACGCTTGCTTCCAGGCTTGGAATCTGAGCGCCTGTTTGTGCGAGATTTGTGCGGGCCTGTTCAACATCGACACTGCTGACTAGTCCTGCCTCGGCTCGCCATTCTGTAATCTGTGCTGTTTGCGCCTGACTGGCTTCATTCTCGCGGGCGATCCGGAGCCGTTTTTGAAAGGTTCGCAGATCGCTATAATTCGACGCCACCTCAGCCACGAGTGAAACTTGGGTACTGTAAAGGTCATTTTGAGTCGCTTGCAAGTCCGCTTGTGCGCCCTTCAGCGCATATCGTTTGATGCCAAAGACATCCGGCTCCCAACTGGCGTCGAGAACTGCCGAGTACAAGTTGCCGCTGCCGGTACTGGCAGCGGAGCCTCCGGCTACTATGGCGCCTTGCGGACCGGAGGGACCTCCTATCGCCTGCTGGCCGGAAATTGATCCTGATGCGCCGATAGTCGGAAGCCGGTTGGCGGCGGCGAGATTCCGTTGCGCCCGGGCTTCGTGCAAACGGGCTTGGGCAATACGAAGATTAGGATTCGCTCTTAATGCCTGTTCGATCAGACTGGACAGTGTCGAATCGCCGAACCGTGACCACCATTGCGAGAGATCTCCTGCTGAGGCCTGTGCAGTGCTTTGTCCAACACTGCTCCATGCCGACGGAGTAGTTGTTGGGCTGCCAGCCTTTGTTATCCGGGTCGCGCATCCGGCAAGCGTGAGCAAAATAAAAGATACAACTATATGTCGAGCCCAGAGCCTGTAACCGTCAAATGCTCTGCCCTGAACACATGCCTTCATAGTCCACCTGTGTGCCTGACCTTACATAGAGCTGGTTTCATAAATGCCTCAGCGTGATCATCAAGCACGCCAGGTGCACAAAGCCGCAGTACACAGCAAAAACGCGGTCGTGGCGCACCAGCACACGACGAAAGTTCTGTAACCAGGCGATGGTGCGCTCAATTTTCCAGCGGCGACGATAGCGACGCAGCTTTCGTCCGTCCTCGTAACGGCGTAGGACGCTGTTACGACGATAAGGCACGATCAACTCGATCCCACGCCTTTTCAGCCGCTGTCGCATGGGATCGCTGTCATAGCCGCGGTCGGCTACGACCCGCAGCGGCTTCCTGCGCGGTCGGCCGCGGCCCGCACGCGGCACTCTCACCTGCGCGAGCGTGCTCTCGGCAAGTTTGTGTTCCGACGGCTTGGCGCTCGCGAGTTGAATTCCCAAAGGAATGCCCGCGCCATCCGCCACCACCACGCACTTTGTACCCTTGCCGCGCATGGTTTTCCCCACTCCAGCGCCCCTTTTTTCGCCACGATGAACGTGGCGTCCAGAAACGCCTCGTTCCAGTCCAGCAATCCTCGTTGGTCCAACTGGCGCAACAACTGCTGCCAGGCCGCCAGCCATACTCCCGCTTCTTCCCATCTCCGCAGCCGTCGCCAGCAGGTACTGGCGCTAGGAAACTGGGCGGGCAGATCGCGCCATCGCGCCCCGTTGCGCGCTACCCAGAGTATGCCTTCAACACAAACTCGATTGTTTACCCAAGGTCGTCCCCGCCCATCTCGTCGGCGCTTGGGTTCCGGAAAATACTTCGCAATCACCGCCCACTGCTGGTCGCTGAGCATGCTCCCAGCCAACAACAACGCAGGCCCGCTACATAAGTCACTTACTTGAGGCGGAACCCATTTATGAAACCAGCTCTTCGCACTTACACCCCATTAGACAGGAAACAGCCACGACACTCCGTAAAGAGTCAGTTCATGAAATGTAAAGATATGTAAAGTCATGAGAAGACTGCGGTCACTGACGTATCAAAATCGGCTGGAGCGCGGCCATCAGTGCCTCTACTAATGAGGACTTGGAGATTAGAGCGAGTACTCCACAAGCTCTACACCTGCGTCGAAGCTCTGGCGAGTCCTCTGCCGACATCAGGACGATGCTGGTGGCAGGAAAATGTTTCAACACGATAGCCACTGATTCCACCCCGTCAACATAAGGCATGTTTACGTCCATTAGTAGCACGTCTGGTTTGTACTCTGCTACTGCATCGAGAGCTTCGATGCCATCATTGGCCGGAATCTTCTGCTTCCAAAAGAGTGCAGACAAGCTCGAGAAATTCAGGGCAGTCGTCTACGACCACAATCCGAAGGAACCTTAACCGTGTATTCGCACGCTCGTGGTCGCCAACTGGGGAGTCGCAATGCGGATCGTTACCGTGCTCTATTTCTGGCGTACTGTCTCCTTCTCAAATTTGCGAACTTGACTGCTGTAAACACTCGGAATGCCAAATAGCTTCCCTGATTGCAGGTAAAGTTATGTAAAGCCATCTGGTCACGAAGTAATCGTTATGGTCACCTTATTGGATTGCGGTCAAAGAACCGCTCGACTTGTCTCAACGCACGACTGCCCGGGGATCGCGCTCAAATGGATCGAGACACTCCAGCATCATTGCCAAGTCCAGGGAGTTCATCTCGACGTCCACGTCCATGTCCTCGTCGTCGGGCGTTGGCTCCTCGGGAGCATCGGAGTCGCAGGCACAGACGGGGACGCTGCTGGGGCCGGCCTGGCAGGTGCCGGTCGCCGTCCGGTTGTTGTCAACGCCGACGGCCGAAAGAATGATCCCGTTCATTGGGAACAGGCAAAAGAGCAGTGCGCATCGTGCGAGTGCCTTCATAAGCAGTCTCAATCCTCAATCCATTCAGAGCCCGCGCGCCTCACGTCGGCGGATCACACGGTTAGCTGGTCTCCAGCACCAGGAAATACATTTCTCCCCGCCGCTCAACCTGGAGTACGAGCGGAGCATCGTTGGGAGTGGCAGTTAAATACGCCAGCAGGTCTTCCAGACAACCGACAGCGTGATTGTTGACGGCGTGAATGACGTCTCCGGGCTCCGGAGTCTCGCCCACATACATCGAGCCGGATGTCCGCGCCGCGACCACGACGCCGGATGGGACGCGCAGCCCCTGGCTCAGGGCGGCTTGCCGGTTCACCGTTACGGCCACGACCCCAAGCTTCAGGGAGAACGCTGTTTTCGCTCACCGGATCGGCAAGCCCTGGCGGATCGTGGGGACGGTCTTCCACCATGACGTTTGCCGCAATGCGGTTCGCTCCTCGCAGCACCGCGATCGCCGCGCTCTCGCCGACGCGCACCTGGAACAGCGCCTTCGCGAACTGCGGCACATCCTGAATCGGCCTGCCGGCGAACGTTTCGACGATGTCTCCGATCCTGAGTCCGGCGCGCTCGGCCGGCCCGCCGGGCGTGACGTCCTCGATGACGACGCCGAGGGTCTTCAAAAGGGCGAGGGCGGTAGCCAACTCCGGCGTGAGCGTTTTCAGAAACACTCCGATTTGTCCCCGCCGCACTCGGCCCTGCGCCCGCAACTGCGCAACCACGTTTTGCACGAGGTCGCCCGGAACCGCAAAACCCACGCCCTCGCTCCCGCCGGACTGGCTCATAATGAACGTATTGATTCCAACCAGCCGGCCATGCGTGTCGACTAGAGGCCCGCCCGAGTTGCCCGGGTTGATGGCCGCGTCCGTCTGTATGTAGACGTGAGGATCGTCGCGCGCGAGCTGCCTTGCCACCGAACTGACGATCCCCATGCTGACCGAGTTCTCCAGCCCCAGCGGGCTTCCCAAGGCGAGCACGAGTTCTCCCTGGTGCAGGTCGTCGGAGTCGCGGATATTCAGATACTCCAACCCCGTCGCCTCCACTTTCAGCAGCGCGAGATCGCTGAAGCGATCCACGCCGACCAACTTCGCCTCGAGCACTGCCTCGCGGCAGCGGGCCGGATCGTCGCGGCATGCGCTCGCGCGGCCCTCTTCGCCCGTCTTGGCTGCCTTCGCGTGAACACGAATGCGATGAGCGCCTTCGACGACATGCGCATTGGTCACAATCAATCCGTCAGCCGATAGCACCACGCCCGAGCCGATACCACGCTCGCGGGAGAAGACCTTCATCTGCCTGCTATCGCTGGCGCCCTCGATGTTGAAGCCAGTAGCGCTGACCTGCACCACCGACGCGCTGACATGGGTAACGACTTCCTGCAGCGAAGTACTCAAGGACGCGAGATCCGCCGCGTGTCTCGGCCGCGTTATTTTTGTCTTATTTTCGATCGCGCTGGCAACGAGCATCTGCCCTGCGAGGCACAACAGCAGAAGCGCCGCCGTGATCAGCTTCCTCGTGTAATCCCCGAGTCGCGCGCTTTGCAAAGGATGGCTGATCCTATGCGCTATCCGCCGGATGGTGGTGAAAGGAGTGTTCATTCACTCCATGAAACCACCTCGACCAACGCATGCAGGCAAAGAGTGGGTTAAGAAACGTAAAGTTCTGTGAAATCGTACTTGGCAGCGAAAAAACTCAGCGGCGTCCGGAATCGGCCGCCGCCGAAGTCATGCATCTGGTTTCGAACCCAGAATCAGGCGTTTGTGGTAAGAAACGACTGTAGAATGGATGTTACTGATCCAGAGCACTTGCTGACTCAAGATCGCCCGCTCCCCTTCACTAGAAGACCACGGCAGGCGGAGGAGTGGGGTTAAGAGTTAGCGAAGAACTGTAAAGTTGCGTAAACCAGCACTGCCGAGAGAAAAGTTGATGGCCCAACGGAGGTAGACTGGGACGCGCCATCGCGATCTCAGGTATGCGCGAAAAGGATGGGAAAATGGAGGCCGCGAGCATACAGGAGCCACCAGCCAGAGCACAAAGCTGCTCTGGTGAGAAATGCGGGCTAGGACTGGCAAGGAATTGCGACCGTGATGATCAATCCTCCGCCCTCGGCGTTAGTGGCTTTGACCGAACCACCGTGCAGTTGGATGGCGCGCGCGGTGATCGCCAAGCCGAGCCCTGTCCCGCCAGTCTTCCGGGAGCGGTCGTCTCCCACGCGGTAAAAGGGCTCGAAGATGTGCGCCAGCTCTTCTGCGGGTACTCCCGGACCATGGTCCTGCACGGTGAGCACCGCCACACGCGTTCGCGCATCCGTTTCCACCTGGAGGTTGACGAGCACATCGCTGCCCGACTCGGTGTAAGAGACCGCGTTGCGCAACACGTTTTCCACCGCGCGTCGCAGCAATTCGCGGTTGGCCGCGACGGAACAATCTTGCATTTCGCCGCATCGCACGCGGGAGTTCTTATCGCGCGCCTCGAAGTCGGCGTCTTCTGCGACCTCGCGAATGAACCCCTGCAAATCGACCTCTTCTTTCTCCGTGTCGGTGGCGGAGCTTTCCAATTGCGAAAGGTGCAGGATCTCGCCGATGAGGTCATCCAGCCGCTTCGCCTCGAGTTCAATGCGGTCGAGCGCTGGCTGCACCGGAGCTTCACTCTTTCGGCGCGCGATGTCGAGTGCGACAGACAGACGCGCCAGCGGCGAACGCAGCTCGTGCGAGACATCCGACAAGAGCCGGCGTTGTGCCTTCACGAGTGACTCCAGTTGCTCGGCCATACGGTTGAAAGCCTGCACCAGGCTGAAAACCTCGTCTTTACTCTTGTCGCGTATCACCGGCACGCGCGCTGAAAGATCGCCGCTGCCAAGCTTCTGCGCGGCGCGGCGCAGCCGAACGAGCGGAACTGTCAGGTACTTGGCCAGCAGGTAGCAGATCATGCCGGAGACGAACACCAGGATGGCGAACCGCCGCACATCGAAATCGCGCGGTGGCGGTGGCGGGCGGCCCTCCAGCAGTGGACCGGGTATCAGCGCCAGCACGCGGTACTCGCGCCCGCTGCGGCCTTGGGCGGTGAATGAGGCGAGCAGCGGACTGTTGGGGTTGCGTGGGAAGTCGCCGACGGCGGGTACGGCGATCGCATCGGCATTGGCAGGCGGGGCATCGCCAGCGAGGAGTCGGCCCTGCGAATCGAGCAGGCTTAGGTGGATGTCGTACCTCTGCCGCACTGAATCGGCGATCCTGCTCGCAGCAGCGGCGCCCTCCGCTTCGAACTGGACAGCCATCTGGTTCGCATACAGCTCAAGTGCGCTGCTGGCGACGTTGCGCCACAGGATTACCAGAGGTGGCGTGCCCTGCCACGGCATCAGCAGCATCGTCGCCAGAATCGAAAGGGCGAAGGCAAGTGTGAAGCAGAGAAAGATTTTCTGGAAAATGGTCATCGAATCAGCCCGCACTCCTCCGGAAGAGCGTACAGATACCCCACGCTGCGCAGGGTCTTGATGCGGTCGCATTCTCCTCCGGCCCCGAGTTTCTTTCGGATCTTGCTGACATGCACATCGATGCTGCGGTCAAAGGGAGACAGAACGCGGCCAAGCGCCAGCCGCGACAGCTCGTCGCGTTTGACCACCTTGCCGACGGACTGGAGCAGCGCTGCCAGGATGTTGAACTCCACGGCCGTCAGCTCGATACGAATGCCAGCGCGCGTGACCTCGCGCCGCGCTGGGTCGAGTTCGACATCGCCCACCACCAGCTTGCTCTCGTTGCCGCCCGGCGTGACCGCAGTCCGGCGAAGAATGGCCCGTATGCGCGCTACCAGCTCGCGCGGATTGAACGGCTTGGGCAGGTAGTCGTCGGCGCCGAGTTCGAGACCGACGATGCGATCCACATCCGTCCCCTTAGCCGTCAGCAGAAGCACCGGGATATTCGAAACGGCCCGCAGTTGCCGCAACACGTCTAGGCCGTTGAGTTTCGGCAGCATGATGTCGAGGATGACGATGGCGGCTTCGCTCGCCTGCGCGCGCGCCAGTCCCGTGCTGCCGTCGTGCGCGAATTCGACTTCTAGACTTTCGCCCTCGAGGTACTCGCGTACCAGCGCGCACAGTTCGACGTCGTCATCGATGACCAAAACGCGATCCATGTGAATATCCAGCCCTCTCTATAGTCCAACAAACGGGGCGCTTCGAACAGGCGGTTTACAAAACTTTACCCACGATGCACAAACACTTTACCGCCGGCCTGTGAGGCACGTGTTCGGATAAGAGTACGCCAAAGGAAGGCGCCCGCTTCGGTCTTTTCGGCACACGGCGCGGGCGACTTGAACGCCCTGGGCGAATTGCCGAGCGAGGTCGTATGAAACACGCCGTCTGGCTTTGCGGTGCGGCATTGGTGATCGCTAGCGCGACGTTCTCCGCCGCCGGCGAAAGCCCCGCATCGCTGTTCGATCGAGGGAAAGAGGCGGAGGTGCGCCAGGAGTACGTCAGCGCCTACGAGTGTTACAAAAAAGCCTACGAGGCCGCGCCAAAGGACATCCGGTATCGGGTGGCCCTGCAGCGAGCCAGGTTTCTGGCCGCCAATGCGCGCGTGCACCGCGGCCAGACGCTGCGCGACGAGGGGAACCTGGAAGCCGCCTTGTTGGAATTCCAGGCGGCCAAGGAGATCGATCCCTCCAACCAGGTCGTCGACCAGGAGCTGCGTCGTACTCGCGAGAAGATCGCCGCACTCAACGCGACGCCCGCCACAGCCCAGCCCGGCAATGAGCAGGCGATGGCTGGCCCGGTCGAACTCAAGCCACTGACCGACGTTCCCGTCACGCTGAGGCTGAGCGAGGACAGCAAAATCGTGTATGAGACGATCGGCAAGCTGGCGGGAGTGAACGTGACGTTCGATCCGGATTACACCTCGCGCCGCATACGAATTGAACTGAACAGCGTGAGTCTGCCGGAGGCGTTGCGGGTAACCGCGGCCCAGTCGAAGACCTTCTGGACTCCGCTGACGCCGAACACCATCTTCGTCGCCGCCGACACCAAGAACAAGCGCACGGACCTGGAACACCAGGTGATCCGAACGTTCTATCTTTCCAATTGGAGCACGCCGACCGATATTCAGGACGCGACCAATACGCTGCGAACGCTGCTGGAACTCCCGCGCGTGCAGCAACTGCAGACTTCGGGAGCGATCGTGGTGCGCGGTACACCATCCCAGATCGCGCTCGCCGAGAAGGTGCTGAATGACATCGACAAGGCAAAGTCGGAGGTCGTAGTGGAGGTCGTGATCATGGAGGTGACGCGCGACAAGCTGCGCCAGCTTGGCATTCAGATGCCGTTCAGCTCTACTTCGAATCCCACGATTACTTTGCAGAGCACCAATGCAAGCTCCACAACCAGCACCAGCACTACCACGACTGGTACCACCACCACCAACAATAACGGACTGACTCTCAACGACCTGGCAAATCTTAACGCGCGCAATTTCGCGGTCAGCATTCCTTCCACCAGCGTGCAAGCGCTGATGAGCGACAGCCGCAGCAAGGTGATTCAGCAGCCCCAGTTGCGCGCGGTCGACGGACAGAAGTCGATGCTCAAAATCGGCAGTCGTGTGCCCGTGGCAACCGGTTCGTTCACCTCCGGAACGACCTCGGTCAGCGCGCTGGTCAACACGCAGTTCAACTACATTGACGTCGGGGTGAACGTCGACATGACCCCCCACATTCACGCCAATCGCGAGATCACGCTCAAGATGATGTTCGAAATTTCGTCGGTCCTAAATTACACGAGCATCGGCGGTATCAACCAGCCGGTCATCGGACAGCGCCACATCGAACACGAACTTCGGCTGCGCGATGGCGAGATCAATCTGATCGGTGGCTTTCTGCAGGACTCGGAGACACGATCGATGACGGGGTTGCCGCTGCTGTCGCAGGTTCCGATCCTCAAGTACTTTTTCGGCCAGTCCCAGACGGAGCGTGTGCAGGACGAAATCGTCTTCGTCATCATGCCGCACATCGTACGCTCGCTCGACATCAGGCAGTCCAACACGAAAGCCGTCGACATCGGAACGGCCAATGCGATCGAGGTGCGCAGGACTGCTCCGCCGACGTCTGCCGTCTCCGGTCCTGCGCCGCCGCCAGCGGGCGTCGCGCATCCCTGATCGCCGCTATCAGTAACCTGCTCTTCGTCTGGGAAGCCCGGCCGCAGGCTTGTCTTGCGGGCCACGAAGCTTATGGCGGCCCGGGCGTCTTGCGAGTTCCGCATGCGATGTTATAGGATGTCCGACAACTTTGGCATTCAGGTGGAATTCAGATTTTGCCGCGTCACTCCTGGCTCGGCCTACGTACGGTTCCTGACAGGCCCGGACTCGGAGTTGAGCCCGACATGGACCAGATCGAAAAAGCACACCGGCTCTATATGGCTGATGGCCTTGGCTCGCGTGATGAAGCGGTCGCTATGCAATACTTGATACCCGCTGGAAGTTTGATAACAAGCGTCCGTGCCTTGTGCTGTAGCCACTTTTCCGAATTCGATGTAAGAACCGTAGACATTTCAAAGTGGTGCGATATGCAATGGTGGTGTGAGGCAGACCCCGAACTCATACTTAATAAACAAGCATTCTGGAGGGCAGATGGACCCGGTCGAAAGCGCAATATCAAAGGCGAGACGAAGGTTAATTCCAATTTTACTTTTTGCTTACTTTTCTGCATTTCTCGACCGAGTGAATGTCGGATTTGCGGCTCTGCAGATGAATCGCGATCTGGGTCTCACCGCTACCGCTTTCGGCGCGGCCGCGGGAGCTTTCTTCATCACCTATGTCGCCTGCGAGGTTCCGAGCAATCTGCTGCTGGCTCGATTCGGAGCCCGTGTTTGGATTGCCAGGATCATGGTCACCTGGGGAATACTTTCGGCTTTGACGGCTTTCGTGTGGAACAGAGATAGCTTAATCGTCTTGCGAATGTTGCTGGGCGCCGCGGAAGCGGGATTCTATCCCGGCATTCTGTTCTATCTTACACAGTGGTTCCCGCGCACCCACCGCTCCCGAATCAACTCGCGGGTGCAGATCGCAGTTCCCATTTCGACTGTCATTGGCGCACCCCTTTCCGTGCTGATCATGACGTTGATGCATAACTGGCTGGGCATGCGTGGGTGGCAATGGCTGTTCCTCATTGAGGGCGTCCCTGCTGTTATCGTAGGCCTCATCATTTTCTTTGCCCTGCCGAACCGCCCTGCCGATGCGAAGTGGCTGACTGCCGAGGAGCGCGAGGCATTGACGGCGAGACTCGCAATCGATCAGGCACAACAGGAGAAGGTGAAGCGCTTTACGGTGTGGGCCGCACTGGCCGACCATCGCGTCCTGTTGATGTGTCTCATGTGCGTGGGGAATGTCATCGGTGTGACGGCCACTGCCCTGTGGATGCCGCAAATCATTAAGACATTTGCCAAGACCAACATTGCAACCGGGTTCCTGACTGCCGTGCCTTCCTTTGTTGGGGTGCTTGCCATGCTGCTCTCCGGTTGGCACGCCGACAAGACGGGCGAGCGCGTTTGGCATGTGGCAGGACCTTATATTTTGGCTGCCACCGGATTCTGCATAGCCGCCACGGCGTCAAACCCGGCGGTGATGTTCCTGGGACTGATCCTCGGAGTTGCAGGGATTTCCGGTGCCATTCCATCGCTATGGGCGCTTCCGGCAATGTTGTTGACGGGTACGGCGTCGGCGGCAGGACTTGCTCTCATTAACAGCGTGGGCAGCATCGGCGGTTTCATCGGTCCCTACGTCATAGGCTGGAGCAGGGATGTCACAGGTTCGTTTTCGGGCTCACTCGTGTTCATGTCTGGGGTAATGGTCGTCACCGCCGGGGTCGTCCTGATTATCGGAGCGCTGATGCGTGCCAGTTTGAAAGTCGCCCCTGCAGCAAGCAAGGAGACGCATGTGCGGTAGCGCCCTTCTGTCCGGCGAAAGGAAAAACGATGAAGATCACCGGTATCGAAGCAGTTGCCCTGCGGGCTCCGATGAAGGAGCCGATACGCAACTCGTTCGGAGTTATGGAATTTCGCTCGGGCATGATCCTGAAGATCTACACCTCATCGGGCATCACCGGCATCGGCGAGACGTGGGTCAACTTTCCGTCCTGGGCGGTGGATGAGCGAAAAGCCACCGTTGATAAAGGACTCAAGCCGTTGCTCATCGGGGAAGACCCGCTGGCCGTTCAACTCGTTTGGGAAAAGCTCTACAGGTCACTAAACCGCCTGGGCACGCAGTGGGGCGCCAGAGGCTTGATCATGCAGGCGATCAGCGGCGTTGAGATGGCCTTGTGGGATATCTATGGGAAGCACCATGGCAAGCCGCTTTATGAACTGCTGGGCGGAGCAGTTCAGAAGCGGGTCAAGCCATACGGCAGCTTGCCTCCTGGGAATCTGGAGGCGGCCGCGAAATGCCGGCGGATGGGCATCGATACCTTCAAGGTCAAAGTGGGCTTAAACCACCAGACTGACACGCGAAACATAACGGAGCTGAAGCAAGTCATCGGCCCCGAAGCCTCGCTCGCGGTGGACGCGAATATGGCATGGAGCGTCCAGCAGGCGCTCCGGACCATCAAGGAGTGGGAGCACTTTCGACTGGCCTTCGTGGAGGAACCGCTCATTTGCGACGATTTTGAGGGGATGGCGTTCCTCTCGAATCAGACCTCTACGCCCATTGCGGCCGGGGAGAATCTCTACACCCGCTACGAATTCAAGAAGGCATTGGAGCGGAAAGCGGTCAGCATCGTCCAGCCGGATGTCACCCGAACGGGTGGAATTCAAGAATGCAAGATCATTGCCGCTATGGCGGACGCATGGGGAGTCAAGTGGATGCCCCATTTCTACAGTAACGCCGTCGGCCTCGCGGCGACCCTTCACCTCATGGCCTCTACGCCGGGAGCCCTGCTGCTGGAGTACGACGGCGCGGAAAATGCACTGCGGGATTGTCTTCTGAAACAGCCCTTGGTAATCCACGACGGGTATATGGGAGTTCCCGAATTACCGGGGCTGGGGGTTGAACTGGATGAGAATGCCGTGAAGGAATACGCTATTTAGCAACAAAATCCGTTGCGCGCAGAACAACGGATTTGCCACCAACAGCCGAACCGAAGTCTTGCCACTAACTCCGGGCAAGTGAAAGGAAAGAAGGAGATGATAGAAACGAAAGCAAGCGAAGACAGAAGGTCAGAAGCCGAAGGCAGCGTGCCAGGCGTCAGCCGGCGGCAGTTCCTCACCGCCGGCGCGGTCGCCACTGCCGCGGCAACGGTTGTCCCACGGGCGTGGGCCGAATGGGCACCGAGCGAACGCTATCCGGATCCCACCGTCCAGGTCATTGATCCCAGTTTTGGCAAATACAAGCTCTTCAATGCCAGCGTAGAGCGTCTTTACACCGGAACGCGTTGGGGAGAAGGCCCGACCTATTTCCCGGCTGGCCGGTACTTGCTCTGGAGCGATATCCCCAACGACAGAGTGTTGAAGTGGGAGGAGGAGACAGGAGCGGTCAGCGTCTTTCGCAAGCCTGCCAATAAGCCGAACGGCAGCACGCGCGACCGCCAGGGGCGGTATGTGCTTTGCGAGAACATCACCCGGCGCGTCACCCGCACCGAACACGACGGCAGCATTACCGTGATAGCCGACAAGTTCGATGGCAAGCGGCTTAATTCTCCCAACGACATCGTGGTGAAATCGGACGATTCGATCTGGTTCACCGACCCGCCGTTCGGCACTTTCAACGCGTACGAGGGCGCCATCGTCAAGCCCGAACTACCCTTTAACGTCTACCGCGTCGACGGTAAAACGGGGAAGATCACCATTGCCACTGCGGAGATCAAAGGACCCAACGGCCTTGGCTTCAGCCCCGACGAGTCGAAGTTGTACATCTGCGAGAACATGGTTTCGCCGCGCTTGATCCGCGTCTTCGACGTGGTGGACAACGGCACGCGGCTAGCCAACAACCGCGTGTTTATCGACGCCGGGCCGGGAACCATTGACGGCTTCCGGGTCGACGTGGACGGCAACCTGTGGTGTGGCTGGGGCATGGGCAGCGACGAGTTGGACGGCGTCAGCATCTTCAATCCGCAAGCTAAGCTGATCGGCCACATTAAGCTACCGGAACGCTGCGCCAATCTGTGCTTCGGTGGACCGCAACGCAGTCGCCTGTTCATGGCGTGCGGGCATTCCCTGTATTCGGTGTTTGTGAACACGCAAGGAGCCTTGGGCGGGTAGCCAAAGGGGAGTCAATTTGAGGTTCAACTGCCGCAGCGAGGGACCGAGCGCAGGCAAATTGACACGTTCCCGGGTGGCGACACAGGTTAAGAGGGCTTGACTGCGTAGTAATTATTCACTACAGTTGTAGTAAGTAATGACCTCGGCCATGATCAATCTTCGTTCCGAGCTGCGCCGGAAGTTGCTCGGCTATTACTTTACCAATCCTTCAGCGTCCCACTATGTCCGGGAATTGGCGGACATTCTGGGGGTAGACCCGACAAATCTCTCCCGGGAGCTGGCTCGCCTTGCTGACGATGGGATGTTTGTATCGCAATTGCGGGGCGGCCAAAAGCATTTCCAGCTCAACAAGCAGTATGCCCTTTACAAGGAAGTGAGGAGCATTGTCTTGAAGACGGTCGGCGTCGTACCGCAATTGCGCGCGACTCTGGCCGCTATAGACGGAATCAAAGAAGCTTACGTGTACGGCTCGTTTGCCAAAGGCTCTGCCGATCAGGCCAGTGATATTGACGTGTTGATCGTTGGCGCGCCGCCAGTCGAACTTCTGGCGAGCAAGATCCGCAAGCTGGAACGGGGGCTTGGCCGCGAGATCAATTACACCGTGCTTAAGCGCGAGGAACTAAGAGAGAAGTTAGTCCAAAAGAATCCCTTCATTGAGGATATCTGGCACGGCAAGAGAATAAAGATTCATGGCGCCTAAGAAGAAAGCCCAAGGCTGACGAAGGCGCTAATTAGCATCGAGATGTGACATTGCCCGATCGAGAGGAAGGATTAGAACTTGCCAATTACAGTGTTGAGGCTGGGATCTCCGAGGAAACCAAATGAAGGCTTGCGTCTTGGCACGGTTCGCATGCCACCACGAGGAGTGCTGAAATCGCAATTCGCAAAGCTTGATTACTACGATGTCTGGCTGCCGAATCTATCCCCGAGCCGGGAACTGGTGGCATTTGCCCACCATCCGCCGAACGAGCAGTGGTGGAAAACATACGAGCGCAAATTCCGAGCCGAGATGAAAAAGCCAGATGCATCGAGACTCCTTGATGTGCTGGCGGCGCTTTCTCGTCAGACCAGCTTCTCATTAGGTTGCTACTGTGAGAACGAGAAACGGTGTCACCGTTCCATTCTTAAGAAGTTGCTCGACGAGCGCAGGGCCGAATTTTCCTGAAGGCTGACTTCGGCCAAATCCCTTCCTGCGGGCAAGATTGAAGCTCCTGAGCAGGTTGACATTCGCAGGAGCGGTGGTTCTTTGGGAGGGTTCCCATTGCAGGGTGCTCACATCAGAATTGGCTGCGGGCCGGTAAGCACCTTTTCGTCCGTTGGCGCCGTTGTAAGGTAAAACTGATTTTGTAAGGTAAAACAGGAGAAACATCGCCAAACTGGGCGCGGCGTTCGCTGTATTCGCGATACGACGTCGTAAATAACTGCTTAAATATCAGTAATTTACAATAAACCCAATAACTTACAGAAATGACTGGCGGAGAGGGGGGGATTCGAACCCCCGGTACAGCTTTTGACCGTACAACGGTTTAGCAAACCGCCGCCTTCAGCCACTCGGCCACCTCTCCGGCGGGTTATTGGATAGCTTACCACATGCCCACCAACTCTGTTGCCAGCCAATTGTTCTCCCTGTCTCAAACCGCCGGCCTCCCCAGCATCGCCTCCAGCGCCGCCGGCTCAAAAGACGTGATGAGCTATCAAGTACAACATTCCACCGATGTCACCGATGAAGCCTATCTGCTGAAAATCCATTCTCGAAGGATCTGCTGTTCGCTCGTGCTGAAAGCAAAACAGATCCTTCGGACGCGCACCCCAACATGCGCAAATACGGCGCATGTCGGGGACCCCGCAAAATCGGCGCGACCTCAGGATGACACTCCTACGAATCTTTCAGCAGCCCCTATAACCGCGTGGGCAGTTCTTGCATCCGGCGGCGCAGAGTTCTGATGTTTCTTCTACGTCCGCAGTCCACTCGTGGACGTATAAGATGTCGCGCATACTGCATCCTGAGAAAATGCGGCTTTTGCTCCCCGATGATTCTTGCCGGGTGGAACTTGACATTCGAGTTGGCGTGACTGAGACTGCTCTCACTTGGCACTATGAGACTCACGTCTCACATAATAGGACGTGAGCAAAGAGGACGAAGAGCATGCAGGCACAACCTTCCCTGGAGAAAATGGTTTTTCGCAAAACCAACAACAAAGTCGGACGCAACATCAGCGTCACCCCCAGCAACAGCACCAACAAGCATCTGTCCTACGGTCGCATCATTTTGAATGCTTCGGTTCCCTCAGTTCGGTTTGCCGGCGGCAACCAGGAGACCGCCCTGCTGTGTATGGCGGGCAGCGCTACGGTAGGCGTTGACGGCAAGCCATTTCAATTGGGACAGTACGACGGCATTTACATCCCACGCGACAGCCAGATTGAAGTCTCAACCAAGTCGAATGTGGATCTGGTTGAGCTCTCCTCGGATGTGGAGAACCGGTATCCTTTGCAGTTCGTTTCCTACGCGGAAATCTCCAAGAATCCAACTCTGAAGTTCGACGCCGGCGCTCCCGGTCAGGCGCGTCATCTTAATATTGTTTTCGGAAAAAACGTCGAAGCCGGAAGACTAGTCGCGGGCTTTACCTCTTCTGAACCCGGCAACTGGACGAGTTGGCCGCCCCACGAGCA
This sequence comes from uncultured Acidobacteriota bacterium, assembly GCA_963832365.1. Lineage (GTDB taxonomy): Bacteria > Acidobacteriota > Terriglobia > Terriglobales > Acidobacteriaceae > CAWBRT01. The sequence goes on from CAWHUL010000015.1 coordinate 29,051, forward strand.
CACCACAATTCTGGAAGAAATGTATATCTACTTCGATATGCCTGCGCCGGCCTTCGGGTTGCAGTTGGTGTACGACAACACGGAGTATCCGGAGATGGTGGTTCCGGTGCGCGAAGGTGACGCGGTGCTGATGCCCAGTGGTTATCACCCCAATGTTTCCGTTCCCGGCCACAGGATCTGCTTCATCTGGGCAATGGCCGCGCATCGCGAGAAAGTTGACCGGCAGTTCGGCCTGGTCAATGTGCAACCGGACTTTAGTCAGGGCGGTTCAGGGCTGGAAGCCAGCCGCAAATAACACCGAGGATGATAGAAAATGATTTTGGACGCGCTGAAGCTAACTGGGAAGAATGCGCTTGTAACCGGTGCACAGCAAGGTTTGGGCGCCGGTATTGCCGTGGCTCTGGCTGAAGCGGGCGCGAATGTAATTGTGCACGGACTGGAGTTCGACAAGACCGAGACGATTCGCGAGGCGGTCTGTAAAGCGGGTGCGCAGGCTTTTTCGGTGTTAGGGGATGTAGCGGACCCAAAGGTCTGTGAGCGCATGGTCGAGAGCACGGTCGAGCGGTTGGGGTCGATCGACATTCTGGTCAACAATGCCGGAATCATTCGACGCGCGCCGGCCGTGGAGTTCTCGCTCACGGACTGGAATGACGTCATCGAGATCAACCTGAACAGCATTTTCCGGCTCTGCCAGCTCGCGGGGCGGAGGATGGTGGCCCAAGGGAGCGGAAAGATCATCAACATCGCGTCCTTGCTTTCCTTCCAAGGCGGCGTGTTCGTTCCGGCTTATGCCGCGGCCAAGGGTGGAGTCGCGCAATTGACCAAGGCACTGGCCAACGAATGGGCGCCAAAGGGAGTGAACGTCAACGCGATTGCTCCCGGCTACATGGCGACGGATAATACCGCCGCGCTTCGCGCCGACCCGCAACGCAGCCGGCAGATCCTCGAGCGCATCCCCGCCGGACGATGGGGGACGCCGCAAGATATCGGAGGCACGGCGGTGTTTCTTGCCGCGCCTGCCAGCGATTACGTCAATGGCCACGTACTGGTTGTCGACGGCGGTTGGATGGGGCGGTAAGCATCCACCGGCGAAGCTGGCCGAAGGCACGACCCACGTCGTAGCCTGCAACTCGCGCGGCAGATCTCTTTAGTAAGATTGGCGGCAAAAATGGGGGCTGGAATTCATGAATGAGAAACAAAGAAGCTCGGCGCAAACCCTGGATAAGGTGAAGCCCACAGCGCGCGCTGCGGCTGTCCGGTATTTTGACAAGGCCCAGCTCGCGAAAGCATTGGTCTCCGGCGCCGCCATTTACGACGGCAAGACTTTCAGGGTACAGATGGGCAAGCGGACCGAAGCCGGCCAGGTGGAATTCCACGAGAAGGATACAGACGTTTTCTACATCGTTGAAGGTTCGGCTACGTTCGTTACCGGCGGGACAATGTTGGGGGGAAAGACCACGGGCCCCGGTGAAATCCGCGGAACTTCGATCACGGGCGGTGAGACGCGTACGCTCGCAGCTGGCGATGTTATTGTGATCCCCGACAGCGTCAATCATTGGTTCAAGGAAATTAAAGAACCAATGGTTTATTTCGTAGTGAAGGAAGCGACGGGGAAGTAAGCGATCAGCCGTTTACGTTCGGGTTTTGCCGATTACTGTGACCAGATGTCGCGGGCGGCGCGTTCAAGTCAGTTTCCGCGGGGCGGAGCGAGTTTGATCACACTACTCACTGCAACGACAGCTCCAGGTAACTGGTTCCCGGTTGCGGATTATGGTAGTACTCCGGAATCTCATGAAATCCTAGTGACAGGTACAATCGGTTGGCCTCCATCATCTCCGCCGGAATCGTGTCCAGACACATTCGTGCGTAGCCAATCTGTTTGGCCTCGGCGATGAGGCGCTCCGCGAGTTTTCGGCCTATGCCTTGGCCCTTGTATTTGGGCCGCACATACAGGCGTTTCATCTCGCACGCAAGCTGATCGAAAGGCCGCAACGCACCGCAGCCAACAGGCGCGCCATCGATGAAAGCAAGCAGTAACCGGCCACGCGGGGGAGCGTACTTGCACGGCAGTGTGGCCAGTTCTTCTTCAAAGTTCTGGAAGCACAATGGAAAACCTAAAGAAGCGCCGTATTCCTTGAATAGCTCACGCGCCAGCGCAATGTCGTCCGGCGACTCGGCGATTCGAATGGTGACTCCGGCAGAACCTTTCATGGGCATCAACCTCCTGGCCGACAGACTGCTGAGAGCAATTCACTACACCGATTATCTTCCACTTTTGAAAAGCCACGTCAACATCGCCGATCTAGGCTTTATCCTCGGCAAAGGCATGAACGCTGCGTTAGTTCAGATCATTGTGGCCAACCGGCGACACTGACCGGTCGCCGCGCGCACTGAGAAAAGCTCCGAGCAAAAGCAAGCCCAGTGCTGCGCCTTGCGTCCAATGAGGCCGCGCCCGGCCGAAGATGAGCAGCAGTCCGGTCGAGAGCAAAGGCGCGGCATAGCTTGCCATTCCAAGCACGACGATGTCGCCGTGCTTTGTGCCCCTATCCCAACACCAGAAGGCCATCCCAACCGGGCCGGTAGCCATGGCAAGGATTGCCGCCCATTGCCCCGGCGTGGGTGTTACCCAGACCTCGCCCGCCAGGTGTATGACCGCGCCGAGCGCACCGACAGCAAGGCAGGAGCCTGCCATCGCACTGCTGGAAACCGTGCCGAAGCGGCGGTTCAAAACCGAATATGCCGACCAGGTAATCGCCGCACCCAAGGCGGCGAGATAGCCAGCGATGTACTTCGGTTGCATGGCGAATGACTGCCCGCGGGTAACCACCAAAACCGCACCGGCCAGACCCAGCAAGGTGCCAACCCACTGCCGTGCATGCACCCGAACGCCCGGTAGCAACCCGGCGAATACGACAATCAAGAGCGGCCAGAGATAGTTGACCAGGTTGACTTCGACGGCAGGGGCGCGGTTAAAGGCTATGAAATAGAGCGAGTGGTATCCGCCCAGTGCGGCGATGGTGAGCGCTGCGGCTCCTGGAGGTTGGCGCAGCGCCGCGATTCCCGCTCCCCCGGGTCGCAGCAGCCAGGCGCAACCCAAGCCCCCGGCCAAGCTGAAAGTGAGTGCCAGCAACTGGAAGGGTGGAATACCGGCCGCGGCCGTAGTTAATACAGCCAGCGCGGCCCAGAGGCCAATAGCCGAGAAACCGAACAGCGTTGCGCGTCGACGATCGTCCATGCACCCGCCGGCAAAAGATCACGCCTCATGGCGAGAACATTTTCACCAACAGCATTTCGTCGAGCTCCGGGTCGGGCGAAAAACCCCGGCCTGAGGTAGGTTGGGGCAGCCCTGGATGAGTGAGCCGCCCGATTCGTCGACGAACAACTATGACTCGTTATTTGGCCTGCGGTGCAGCTACGACTTCGGCTTTGTTCGCGACTGGCGCTTTCTTGGCCGCGGCTTTCTTCTGCGCAGCCCACCTTGCTTTCTGCGCCGCTGCGATTTTCTTTCTGGCGGCTGCGCTCATTCGGCGGCGGCCACGAGCTGGTTTCGGAGCAGGCTTCGCCGCTGCCTTGCGCCTCGCCGCCCACCGTGCCTTCATCAAAGCCGACAAGCGCCTGCGTCCGGCGGGAGTCAGTCCGCGCTTCCTTGGCTGCTTCGGAGCGGCTTTGGCGGTTGTGGCAGGACGTCCGTGGGAGATGGAAGCATCTGTGCTGTCCAGTGCCTCAAGAGCGATGATAGCGCGGGCGATACGGTTGCGTTGTGCCGTGAGGTCGGCAATAATCTTGCGAATTTCCATGTATTCTCCTAGCGCGGCGATAGTAACAATAAGCTGACAAAGGAGCAAATTATTAGAGCTTGCTTCATCAATAGTCCTTAAAGAATGCGGGCTTTAGGATGCGCTGCTAGATTCATATGGTCGGAGCACCGCCGCCGTTCGCAGGCAAAAGTTCGCTTCGTGCTGTGCGTAGGCGGGAACAATAGTTCCGGGGAGCATAAGCAGAGCCCAGGCGCTCATAGCTGATTCCGTCGGCATACGTCTCTCCTTCCGACAATTTGGCTGAGAGTTCTCTTTTCGACCGAAAACGGGAGGTCTTGCACTTGGGTTGCTATCCTGGGCCAGCTCATCTACCTTCCGATCAAGAATTTGCCTTCCTGGTTGCCCCTTTGAAGCGCCCCAAAGGGCCTTTCGATTACCAGGCGCGGGGCAGAGTTGTGCGCCAAGCAATCAGGTGAACGCCGCCCGCGCGGTCGTCCAAGAGGACATGGCTGAAAGGCATCATCGTTTGAGAAGGAATCTGCTCAGGCCCATTTTTACCGCGCACGGAGGCCCTGCGCGTTGTCGCGCATATCAATCCGCGCGCTCTGCGCCAACTCCGGCCAGCGGTTCGGCAGATGCCGTTCCGGTCGCCGTTGGGTTGTTCCCTGGATGGGATTCACGCGGAAACATGCTGTTCATGGGGGTGCGGCACCAAAAAATATACGCAAAGCCTCAAAAAACCACGTAAACTACGTTGCAGCAATCGCCATCTCGTGCGAAGGTAGCAGGGGAGCATTTATTCCTAGAGAGTCAAGGAGGACGTGTTCAATGGCAACGATGACAAAGACGCAGTTGGTTAAGGTGATGGCTGGCAAACTTGAGCTCACCAACAAACAGGCAGCAACATTTCTGGAGACTCTGTCCGACGTCGCAGTCGCAGAGGCAAAGAAGAATGGTGTGTTTGTATTTCCGGGTCTGGGCCGCCTGAAGAAGGTGCAGCGCAAGGCTCGCATGGGCCGCAATCCGCAGACCGGCGAAGCGATCAAGATCAAGGCGAAGACCGTGGCAAAGTTCTATGTGGCGAAATCGGTCAAAGACGCCATCGCCCCGGTGAAGAAGTAGTCGGCAGCTATTGTTGTTATCCGTACAGGCCAGCGGCAACGCTGGCCTTTTGTTTGCTTAAGGTATCGACACGAAGAAGCCGGGCACACGACCCGGCCAAACCTGCTTTAAGGAGTTGTCCCCGACCCTGCTCACAACAGGGGACAATGCTGGCGTCGCAGTCGCTTCATCCCTGCCAGTACTGGTTGCGGCTGGATTTCACTCTTCGGCGTCCCGCTCATAGCGAAACACGGTCTTTGCGAAGCGTTCTGCCCCGTCCCCATCCAGGGCTTCGACTAGCTCGACTTTTGCATGAGACCCGGGATTGTGTTTAAGACTGAAACTGGCTTGAAAAATGCACACCTGCCCCAACGAATTCTTGAGCCGTCCCCTGTGTGCATACTCGAAGGCGCAATTCTCGGGTGTGAGTGATCGCCGTGGCAGCTGCGAGTCCACCAGATGCGCCAAATCAGGCAGTTTGAGCCGGAAGCTCTGTTCGTCCGTAAAGTGCTCGTCCGCTGAATCAACTAAGAATTTCTGCTCCATCAGCCTTTCCCGTAACCATGGTTATCGCCGGTGCGTGGCATTCTCACCCGTCTATTTGGGAGAAGATTTGGGCTGCGGTGTCGTGCTTGAAACACTCACAGGTTGTGCTAAGGCTTCGCGGAGAATGCGATTCCGCTCGCGGCGGAGAATGTTCTGTTTCCGTACACGGTGGAATTGGGCTTTGTCGCCGTTCTTTGCCGACATATGGCTCCCTCGGTTTTGTTGTGTCTTCCAGTAGTTTACTCTTATGCCCCGGCTGAGGTAAGCTTTAGTGTCCACTGTTGGTCAGATGGGAGGTGACGACACTTGGCGGAAGTTCGATTGCAAGATGGTGAATCGATTGAAAATGCATTACGTCGTTTCAAGCGCAAGGTTCAGACGGAAGACATCATCAAAGAAGTGAAGCGTCACTCCTACTACCTGAAACCCGGTGAGAAACGCCGCCTCAAGCAAGCCTTGGCGCGAAAACGCGCCCGCAAAAAGATGCGAAAAGAAATGCCTTCGTAGCAAGGCTTTTTGGGCCGCTGCCGCAAAGCAGCGGCCCTTTGCTTTGGCCTTGTAAACCCCGAAACATCGAGAATGGAGGCTGGTATGACGGGCGAAACTCCCGATTCGGCTCCAAAACAGCCGCACTTGGCTGCAATCGAGCACGTCGCTGAGGCCCATAGCATCCTGAAGGGTCTCCGCGACCGACTGGAAAAACATCCGGAATTGGAACAAGCCATCAAAGAACTGGAGTTGGCGCTGAGTAAACTGACGCTCAGGACGGGAGGCATGCTTTAATTCTGCATGCTGCAAACTCCGGCGTCGAGTCTTGAACGAGGCCCGCGCTCGCGCCCCGATTCCTACCGTTCAGCGATTCGCGGCTACCTGGATTTGATTAGTTTGGCGATATTCAACTTGCCAAATTCCTTGTCAAAGGCTTCCAGTGAAGAAAGTGCGCGGCCCGCGTCACTGTCTGGATTCGGCAGCGTGCCATTTCGTGCTTCGAATTCCTTAACGGTCCGGTGTAGCCGCTCCAGTTCGTCAAGCGCTGCTTGCAGCTTCGAGTTTGTCATTTGTATCCCTTTTACCTGAAACTGTCGTCCAACGCCACAGGCGCGAGCCAGATCGCTGTTTGCCAAGCTCCCGCCCGCTCTTACGAAGCCTTTTGGATTAATTCAGCGGGAGCGATCGCCGCTCCATCCAGAGGATTGAGTGCGCTGGCCAGTGACTCAGGTACCGCTCCTGCCATGGTCTTGATCGCACCCCGTTTCGGTTTCACATCAAGTACCGCCGGCTTGTTCTCGTCTCCCGCATTCGCCAACACTTTTTGCTGCTCCAAGCCCGCAAGCCGTTGGAGCGCATCATTAGCCGTATCTTGAATGCGGGTGCTGGGCTTGTGAAGCTTGCGAATCGCTTTGAAAATCATATGACAGAACGCGAAGCGATTTTGAGTACCTAAAGTTTCTGAAAGGATTTCTGAACGCACTATTTGGTCTCCTAAATGATCGATGGACGCTCTCGATAAGATTCGACTAGGTGGAATTCATCGGCGGCGGCACTCGTTCTACCGCAACACCTGCCCGCGACCCTGGTCTCCGGCTTGCACCGCGGTTTCCGCAGCCTACTCAAAACAATCTCACGTCGGCGGCGGGCAAATCTGTTCACAATTGCTCACTCTTGAGGGTCCGTGCCTCCCTGCCAGGCTTGCCAGACGGCGGCGTTAGCGGCAATCCTGCCACCAAGGGGCTGCCGTGCGGGTACAACTCTCTACTCCGCCACCGCACTCTAACCGTCAGTGGAGTCTCTGCCGGGTGGAGGCTGCGCATTCACCCGGTCGTCGCCCGCGCACGGCGGGCTTGCCTGTGAGCATTCGTCCGACAACAACCTGAATCGATGTTCCGACAGCCGTCGGCCGCCCACGGCAGCAGACCCACGGGACCAAACCTGGATGAGACGATGTCTGGCTGTGTTGTTCCTTTGTGCGCTCTCTGCTGCTGCCCAGAGCAACGACGGCGAATTGCGTCTGAAGGTGACCGACCCATCCGGTCTCGGCGTCAAGTGTACGGTTGAGTTGCTGAGTGAGGCAAATCAATACCGGAACGCACTTTCCACGGACGCGGACGGCACCCTTATTGCCAAGCGGCTGCCTTACGGAATTTACCAGGTTCAGATCCAGCGGGAGGGCTTTGCTCCGGTTTCCGAGGCGGTGGACATTCGCTCGGCGGTTCCCTCGAATCTCGATTTTCACCTTACGCTAGCCCCAGTCGAAACCTCGGTGACGGTCAGCGATTCCGAGACACTGATTGATCCTTATCGCGCCGGTTCCGTGAATCAGATCGGCTCAGACACCATTCAAAATCGACCGGCCTCGCTGCCCGGCCGCTCCCTGCAGGATTTGGTCAACTCGCAACCCGGCTGGCTTTACGAAGGCAATGCGGTGCTCCACCCCCGCGGATCGGAATACCAGACGCAATTCGTGATTGACGGGATTCCGCTCACCGATAATCGCTCGCCGGCGTTCGGGCCGGAAATCGAAGCCGACGACGTCGAGTCCCTCAAGATTTATACCGCCGGCATTCCTGCGGAATTTGGCAGAAAGATGGGCGGCGTCGTTGAGGTCAACACACTCCGGGCGGCGCAGCCGGGGTTTCGCGGACAACTAGGTTTTTCCGGCGGCAGCTTTGATACGGCCGGGAGCTATGGCCAGGCTCAATACTCATGGCGGCAGAATACGCTTGGCGTGAGCGCCACCGGGAACATGACGAGCCATTATCTGAACCCGGTGGTTCCTGAGAATTACACGAACAAGGGCATGATCGGAAGTTTGTCGCTGAACTACGAGCGCGAACTCACGCCGAAAGACCGCTTGAGCCTGATTGTCCGCCGTGCATTCTCGCGCTATCAAGTCCCCAACGAACAGTTGCAACAGGCTGCGGGTCAGCTCCAGAACGGCGACAACTTTGAAACCATGGGGATCATCTCCTACCAGCACATTTTTTCATCCAATGCGATAGGCAAACTGCGGGGAATGGTCCGCGATAACTCCAATGACCTATTCTCCAATCCGCTCTCGACGCCCGTCATTGCATTCCAGCACAATGACTTCAAAGAGGGATACTTCAACGGAAGCATTTCCATCCATCATGGCAGGCACGAGTGGAAAGCAGGCGTCGAGTCGGACGTTTTGTTCTTGCACGAAAACTTCAGCGATGTGATCACCGACCCCACGCGCTTCGAGGACGGCACGCCCGCCACCTTTGCCTTTGCCGGCAGCCGTCCGAGTCTTGAGCAATCGGCTTTTGTCCAGGATGCCATACGGCTCGGCAAGTGGACGGTCAATGCCGGGCTCAGATGGGACCACTACCAGTTGCTGGTGAATCAGAACGCGGTGAGTCCGCGCCTTTCGGTCGCGCGTTACTTTCCCTCGCTTGATCTCATTCTTCACGCCTCCTACGATCGAGTCTTCCAAACACCATCATTCGAGAACATTCTGCTATCGAGTTCTCCGGCCGTGCAGTCTCTGAACCCCAGCGTTCTGCGGCTCCCGGTCGAGCCTTCTCACGGCAATTACTATGAGGTGGGCTTCACGAAAGGGTTCTCCAGGAAACTCCGGCTGGACGTCAACTACTTCCGCCGGCAGGTGAACAATTTCGCCGACGACGATCAGATTCTGAATACCGCGGTGAGCTTCCCCATTGCCTTTCAGAAAGCCATTATCTATGGGGCGGAAGCCAAGATCGAGGTTCCGCGCTGGGGACGATTTTCGGGTTTTGCCAGCTACTCCTACGCCGTTGGGAATGCGTGGTTCCCCGTAATCGGCGGTCTGCTTCTGGGGAACGCTGCCATCAGCGCGACGACCCAACTGACCGGTCATTTTCCCGATTCGCAGGATCAGCGGAACACCCTGCGCACACGCATCCGCTATCAGCTTACCCCGCGCTTTTGGGTCGCCGGGGGAGGCGAGTACGGCAGCGGATTGCCGTTTGAGTTTGAGGGTACCTATCAGGATGCGGTCGCGCAATACGGACAACAGGTTGTGAACCGCATCAATTTCGATCGTGGGCGCATCAAGCCTCTTCTTTCGCTCAATGCTTCCTTCGGGGCCGAGGTCTACAAGCGGGAGAACTACACAGTGCGATTGCAGGCCGACGTGCAGAATTTGAATAACCGTCTCAACCTGATCGACTTCGGAGGTCTGTTTTCCGGCAACGCCGTAGCACCTCCACGAAGCTATTTCCTTCGCCTGGTAACGAGTTTTTGACCGCTTAGCCCAGTCTGACCATACGTCTCTCCGCGCGTACATAACTCTTTCTAATGGAGCGGCATACCCTGTTTTGGCACCGTCCCCGTGTCGCTCCCGAGAACCGGGGCAACTCCGGAGCAGGTGCAACACTCTGAACCTGAACGGATGTTTACTATTTCGTAAAGAGAACCGATGGCGATTTTCCAAAACCAGTACAGCGTGTTCCAAAGACTCGTCGGCATGTTCCTGCTTACCGCACTCATTTTATGTCTTTGCATGTGCGGATCTGGCGGATCGGCTGGAGCCTCAAGCTCCACTCAGGCAGGCGCCCCTCTGAATTCAGGCACTCAGGGTGGCAGCTCTGGAGGAGGCTCCGATTCCACTGCTGTGGATGGAGCATCTTCTCCTTCCGCGACTCCTTCCGCAACCGGTTCATCCGGAAGCTCTGCGGTCGATTCAACCGGCACACCTTCAATCACGCCGGCCGGCTTTCCCAGCTCGGACCATGTCTTCGTCATCATGTTGGAGAACCAGGGTTACTCGCAGGTGTTTTCCGCTGGAGGCGCGACCAACTGCTCTTCCTCCGGCATGCCTAATCTCTGCACTCTGGCGGCGGCGAACGGTGTGGCCTTGCACTTCTATGCCAACTCCCACGGCTCATTGTTGTCCTACCTGTTCAACACCTCTGGCGCGAGTTGGAAAGGGAAACCCTACGATTGCACCGGCTCCGCTTGCGCCCACGCTGGCGTGATTAAGGGAGACAACATCGTCCGCGCCCTGAACAATGCGAACAAAACCTGGCGCGGCTATTTCGAGGGCATGCCACACTGCGGCTATATGGGAGGAAGCTCGGGTAATTACACGGCTCACCATAACCCCTTCAAGTGGTACTCCGATGTCGCCGACTCATCGAGCCAGCAGGACAACATGTGCCCCTTTACTCAGCTTGGCGTGGATTTGGGGCAAGACGCTCTGCCGAACTTTGGCTATATCGTCCCCAATCTCCACGACGATGCTGAGGGGACTGGATCGCAGAGCGCCAGCGCTCTGTTGTCCACGGCGGATAAGTGGATCAAGACGAACATCGGGCCTGGTCCCGGGACGCTGCTCTCCTCGGCCCCCTTCCAGCCCGGTGGGGATGGAATCCTGATCGTCACCTTCGACGAAGGCAGGGTACAAGGGAAATCCGGCGATAAATCCAGCGACAATGCCTGTTCTCCGACTAAGTCTTCCGGTTGCGGCGGACATGTCGCGTTCGTAATGATTGGCCCCAACGTAATCGCGGGCTCGACGGCGAGCGCCACCTATCACTTCCAGAATATGCTCCACACCATGCTTCACCTCCTGGGAATCCCGGACTACATGAACGGAGCTAAGGGAGCAGCGGATATTGCATTATTGCCGGGAGTATAGACAGGAAAGTTCCGCAGTCTCTTAGACGATTGCACCGCTGAGCTCATCGGCGCGAACCGGCTCCTGGTCTCCTGCCGGCAGCGTGGCGAACTCCCACAAAGAATGGTCGCGCAGCAGCCGTGAAACCAGCGCGGCATGCATGGCGTGCCCGGCACGGTCGGCTTCGATGCGTCCCAAAAGCGGATGCCCCAGCAACGCCAGGTCGCCGATCAGGTCCAGAACCTTGTGGCGCACGAACTCGTCGGGGAAACGGAGCGGAGGATTCTTGATGCCTTCGTTGGTCAGCACGATCGCGTTCTCTTCCGACGCGCCGCGGATCAGACCCATGTTGCGCAGCGCAGCTTCGTCGCGCAGAAACCCGAAGGTCCTGGCAGGCGCTATCTGCCGGACGTAACTCCCATTGCTGAGCTCGACGGTAAACTCCTGAAGGCCGATCAGCGGATGCGGGAAGTCGATGCGGTAGTGGATTCGGTAGCTGTCGGCGGGATAAACGGCGATGGATTTGCCACCGTCGCGCACCTCAACCTCTTGCCGTATGCACATGTAAACGCGTTTGCGGCGCTGCCGGCGCAGACCAGCGCCCAGAACCGCTTCCACAACTGGCCGAGCACTGCCATCCAGGATCGGCAGCTCCAGGCTGTCGAGTTCGACTATCGCATTGTCCAGACCCAATCCAAGGAAGGCCGAAAGCAGGTGCTCGGTGGTGGAAATCAGCACGCCTTTCTTCATCAGGCTGGTGGCGTAGCTGACCTTGGCAACGTTTCTCCCGACGGCCTCCACGATAAAACCGTCGAGGTCGACCCGCCGAAAAACAATTCCGGAACCGGCAGGCGCCGGCAGAATTCTCATTCGCACCGGCGCGCCGCTGTGCAGGCCGACGCCGCTGAATTCAATCGCCGAGCGAATTGTCTGTTCGAAGCTCACTCTTCAGAAATAACCAATTGGCTGCTAGTAGATTACAAGGAAATCCCGAAGCTATAGTGTGGTAAATGTGCAACAGTCGTGGAGCTCCGGACACGGAAGGGTACGAAAGGGCTGGGTATTCTCTTTCCAGAAGCCGCCCTAGCGTTTGCCCTTTTGGGCTGCCGGATGGGCCGCCGGATCGTAGGTCGCAGTTGCGTCAAACAGGGAGGCTTTCAACGGCGGGTTGTATTCGACCTTGGTCAGAAAGCGCTGTGCAACCATCTCGCCGTTCTTGCCGTTCACGATGCTGTGGGCGGTCATTATTCCCTGCTCCAGACGATAGTTCCCGTAGGTCTCAGTTTCTTCGCTCTTCAGGTTATCGATGGGGTCACGGTAGGTGAACGACTTTTTGATGGGCAGGTAGTTTGTCGGGTCCACGGCGATAGTCACCGACTCGTTCTTCGGGTTGACCACCGTTATCTGCTCGACCATGCGGTTGTCGGCAATGCCGGTCCCGGCGTAGAGCAGCAGTGTGTCTGGATCCTTCAACCATTGCCGCAATACTGTGTTCATCGAGTGGGCGTGACTGCGCAGGTAACCCTGCATCTCCTTTTCGCCAAGCCCCGCCGTTCCTTTGTAGGTTGTCTCGTATCCGTGGTCGCCGCCGTGAAACAGGACAATGTCGCGCTTCTTGCCGATCTCCGTCCGGTCTTTGTCGGGATACTGCCAGAAGTACCAGAACTCGACCCCGGTGCCATTCGGACGCCCCTGATAGAAGGTGTAAACGCGGCCTTGCTCGGTGAAAGTGGCGTAATTGAGAAACGCCTGACCGCCCAGAGCGGCGATCATCTTGTCCAGCAGCGCACGCGCCTTTTGCGTGCTTGCCTCGGGCGCCGCCGTTGCACTTGGCGCCGTCTGCGCCATGGCCGGCAAACTCGACGTCAGAACACAGAGACTCAGGATCAATAGTGCGACGCGCTTCTTCAAGCCGATTTCCTCCCCTGAATCTCTGATGCCGGCGGAGGGCGCCATGGCCGCCCGAATCTATCCCACCAGCACCGCGCCACCGTTCACGTTAAAGATTTCCCCGGTAATGAAGCCTGCATGCGCCGTACACAGGAAAAGTATGGGAGCGGCAATCTCCTCCGGCTTGGCGACGCGTCCGAGCGGAATTGCCCCAAACACGCGGCCGCGCATTGCCGGATCGTTCAGGGCCGGCGCGGCCATATCGGTGTTCACCCACCCGGGAGCGACGCAGTTGATGCGGATGCCATGGCTGGCCAGTTCGGTCGAAAGGCCTTTCACCATGCTGATGACAGCGCCCTTGCTGGCCGCGTAATCGCAATGGAAGGCCTCGCCGCGCTGCCCGGCCGTTGAACTCACCAGCACGATCTGTCCTCCCTGCTGGTTCGTCCCCGCCTTCATTGCGGCGACCGCGTGTTTGACCAGTTCGAAAACACTGTCCAGGTTGCAGGCGATGGTCGAGCGCCATTGCTCGCGGCTCATTTCGTCAACCGGCATCTCCCGCGGCGGCCAAACCCCGTGATTCACCACCAGCACATCGAGCCGGCCAAAGCGCTCCACCGTCGAGCGTACCAACTGCGCTTCGCTCTGCGCCCCGGCATCGAGCGAGGCCTGAAACGCGGCGCAACCCTCCCCGCCGCATTCCCGGACCAGTTCTTCGGCCAGCGCGCGCGACCTCTGGTAGCTGAAGACAACGTTTGCTCCGGCCTGCCTGAACAGGCGGACGCAGGCTGCGCCGATGCCGCGCGACCCGCCGGTAATCAGCGCCACTTTCCCTTGCAGATCAAGTGTGATGGACATAATGGCTTCGTGGCTTTCGCCTGCCGGAGACCCCGGCGAACTATATCCCCTGAGCAGCCGTCTCGAAGTCGCGGTAGCCCCGCGCCATGCGCTCGTGCCATTGGCGCGCAGCCTCAACCAGAGCGGCGAAGATCGCCCGCGAGCAGGCGTCCTGATGGTAGTTGCGTTCGGGGTGCCACTGCACGCCGATGACGAAATGATCTTCGGAGTCGTTCTCGACGGCCTCGATGATGCCATCCCGCGGCGAACGCGCGACGATGCGAAGGCCGTCCCCCGGACGCCCCACCGACTGATGGTGATATGAGTTGACCGTAAACTTGAGTTCGCCGGAGACTTCCGCAACATGGCTGGCAAGGATTTCGCCAAGCCGCGACTTCCTCGGCACGACCGCATCGTGGCTGATGACGGTTCCCGCCGGTGCGCCTTCGGGCCGCTGGTGGAGCACCTCTGACTCGATGTGCTGAACCAGCGTTCCGCTGCGCCAGACGTTCAACGACTGAATACCATAACAGACGCCGAGTATCGGCTTGCGCATCGCATGCGCATCCTGCAACAGTGTTTCATCGAGCATGTCGCGGGCAGGATCGGCCGCGGCGGTGCGCGGATCTCGCGCCTCGCCGTACTTCTGGGGGTCCAGGTCAGCCGGACTGCCCGGCAACACAACGGCGGCGCACGTCTTTACCAGCTGCGCGGCCAGTGCCGGCGTGGACGAATGGGCGATGACAAGCGGTTCTCCGCCCGCCAGCCTGATCGCGTTCACATACTCCGGCAGCGTGCGGGAGGCCCAGGCCTGGTCGAAATAAGGAAACGGAATAGCGATGCGTGGTTGCATAGGGCGTCCTTTTCCCCTAGCTCTCCGCCGGAGTTATCGTTGCCGGCTGTGTTCCCGGCGGCCTCGGATCGCACACTTCGGAGCGAGAGTAGTACAGGTCTTCGACCGCCTTTTGCGTAATTGCCGCAAGCTGATCCATGGCGCGCGGCGTGAATTCCTTGGTGGAAATCGGCTTCCCCACCACCAGTGCCAACGGACGCGGCTTGATCACATAGCAGTTCATCGGCGCCGCCTCAAAGCTGCCCACAATCGCCATCGGCACCACTGGCACCCCGGCTTTGATGGCCACATAAAATGCACCGCCGAGAAACGGCTTCACCCGCCCGTCCGCCGAGCGTCCCCCTTCGGGAAACACCACCAGAGGCATGCCCGACTGCACCGTCTTGCTGGCCGCAATCAGGCTGCGCAGCGACGAACGTGCATTCTCGCGCTCAATTGGAATCTGCCCCGAACGCCGCAAATGCCACCCCAGGAACGGGTACCGGAACAGCTCCTTCTTGGCCATGATGCGGAATTGAAACGGCAGCGCCTCGTAGAGCACCGGAATGTCCAGGGCCGAAATGTGGTTTACGGCGTAGACGCAAGCGGGCGAACCCTCCCAATGCTCAGCGCCGACAATGGTCACCGGGCAGCTCGCCGTCTTTAGGATCAGCCGTGACCACGTCCGCGCCAGCCAGTGCTGCACGCGTCCACCGCCATCGAAGATCGAACACAGCAGGGAAACAGTGCCCAGCACGATCGTGTACAGATAAATCAGTGGATCGCGAAACAGATAGGAACACACTCGATCCCAGGCGCTCGGTTTGTGAATGTCTGCCACGTTATTTAGGCCGTCTACTTCCTACACAAGAATAAACGAATTCAGCCACCCCGGCGCCGGGCGCCGTTTACGGATGCGGTGTTTCGCGGACGACGAACCATGGAGTTCGCCGGGGCACAGTGCAATAATAGCTTCGAGAGAGGCTTTCGTGAGCTGCGAGATCTGCCACAACCGGAAAGAAAAACGCTTCTGTCCAGCCATTCATGGGCGCATCTGCCCGCAGTGCTGCGGTGAACAGCGTGAAACGACCCTCGATTGCCCCGAGGACTGCTCCTACCTGCAACAGGCCCGCGCAAGGGAGAAGACCCGCACCCCGGAGCAACTTGCAGGCGAGGAACTGTTCCCCAAGGTGGAAATCGGGCAGCGCTTCTACTACGAGCGCGAGCCGCTGATTGGTGGCCTGCTCTATGAGCTGACTCGCCTGGGCGGCCTGCACCGCGACTGGACCGATCGTGACCTCAGTGGCGCCCTGACGGCTCTAGCTCGCAGCTACGAACGGCTGGCAGGTTCCGGCATCATCTACAACGAATCGACCACGAATCCGATTCATCAGACGGTTGCCGCGGAGCTGCAAAATAGAATCGACCAGTACCGTAAGTTGGAGGCGCAGAAGCTGGGCCATTCTTCCCTGAAGGACTCCGATATTCTCAAGGCGCTGGTGTTTTTGGTCCGCACGGCGCAGGTGCGCACCACCGGACGGCCACGCTCGCGGGCTTTCCTGTCGTATCTGGCGGAACAGTTTCCGGCAGCGGTGCAGAAACCGGGCTTGGTCAACGGGAACGCCTCAAGCCTGATTGTGCCGCCATAGTTGGCTGGCATGGCCCGGGCCCTTTTTGAGGTGTCATCCTGAGCGAAGCGAAGGATCTGCTTTCTCGCACCTCAAACAAAGCAAATTCTTCGCTCTCTGTGGTCGCTCAGAGTGACACCTCCAGTGGGAGCATGTTGTTTTCAGGATGGAAAAGACAGTTTATCTTTCGCTCGGCTCAAATATGGGCGATCGGGCGCGCAACCTGCAAGAGGCGATCGAACGGCTGCGTTCGATCGGCGAGGTGGCCGCCGTATCCAGTTTTTACGAAACCGAGCCGGTCGGCGATCTCCATCAACCCTGGTTTCTGAATTGCGCGGTGATGCTGCGTACCGAAAAGATGCCGCGCCAATTGCTGGCGGCGGCAATGGCAATCGAGCAGGCACTCGGACGTAAGCGAACCGTAGCCAAGGGCCCGCGCACCATCGACATCGACATCCTGCTGTTCGGTTCGTCCGTGGTGAACGTGCCCAGCCTGACGATCCCTCATCCCGCCATGCACGAACGGCGCTTTGTGCTGCAAGCTCTCGCGGAAATCGCTCCCGCGGTCCGGCACCCCGTCTTCCGCCGCACGATCCGTGAATTGTTGGAGGATTTGTCGCTTGGTCCGCCCCGCGTGCGCAAACTTGACGGCAAGACTACCGAGAACGGCTAGCGCGGTTCCCAGAAGTTCGCGCAATAACTTTTGAGGTGTCATTCTGAGCGCAGCGAAGAATCCCAGCACGGCGCGGAGCTGAGACGCAGTCGAAGGACTTCAAGAAAGCCCGGCACGGCGCTGGTTGAAGCAGTTTTCATGGGATGTTTCGCTACGCTCAACATGACACTCCGAGGGAGTTAGTTATGGCAGGTATTTGCGGGACACGACGCTAGGGTAGTGGATTCAAAAGTCTCCATGCCTCAGCAGCCTCAAGCCTCACTCGCCAGCCGCGCGACCTCTTTAAGCAGCGCCCTCGGGCCGTCACACTTGTGCACGAAACTGTCCACATGATGGAGATCCTTAAGGCCATCTGCTCCGGAAAGCAGGATCACGGCTATGCCGGAGCAAAATGCTTTCAGCTCGGCTGCCAGTTGATCACCGTTGATTCCTTCCAGATAGTAATCGATGATCGCCAGATCAAACTGCCGGTTGACCATCAATTCGCGGGCAGCCGTCGCGGTAACGGCGGTCTGCACCTGATGTCCCGCACTCTCCAGCACCAGCTTACGGGCATGCAATGCTGATTGGTTATCATCCACGCAGAGGATTGCGGAAGGCATATACACCAACTCCCTTTTTCGGCATCGGAAACAACGACCCCGCTCAGCCCCTATAATTGTCGCGCTGCAACATCGCAAGAGGCTACGCTTGCGCTCCCGGCGAGTCAAGCCCAAGACTGTGGATCACTGTGGAAAACCCGGGTGCAATCGGCCGTCCCTGGAATTCCGGGTCGCGAGAGCGTAGTTTGGTGGAGCGCGGACGAGCCATGCTCCTCACCGGCAAAGACATCGACAGGAGCACTCTTTAACCAGTAGAATCAAAGGGTTGATGCACAGGTCGAACCTGCCCGTCTGCCTCTGTCTTACGCCAGCGTGACCGCGTTTTTCCGTGCCGAACAGGTGAGTTTTTGAAGCATTTTTTCGCGTCGTACAAAGGTTTCATCCTGCACCTGCTCGCTCCCCTGGGCGGGCCGTGGGCAATTTTCTTTCTGACTGCGGTAGATGCGGCGGCGTTTGGCATTCCTATTGACGTGTTGTTGGCATACTACGCTTATACGAATCGCGCCCAGATCGTGCCTTGCATCCTGATGGGCGCAATCGGCTCCACGCTCGGAAGCCTAGTGCCCTACATTATCGGATACAAAGGCGGGGAAGCCTTCGTCACGAAACGCTTCGGAAAACAGCGCTTCGATATCTTCCACGCGAGAGTGGAACGCTTCGGCATGTGGGCGCTGATCATTCCTTCCATGTTGCCGCCGCCGACGCCATTCAAAATTTTCGTACTTTGCGCCGGTGTTGCCGAGATGAGCTGGATACGGTTTTGCATCTCCATCTTCGCCGGCCGACTGGCGCGCTTCACGCTGTTGACGGTGCTCACCATCATCTTCGGCCCGCAGATCGTCGACGTTTTCCAGACGGTGATCATGCGCCACTGGCCGATAGCTCTCGCCGTGGTCGCCGCGCTCTCAATCGTCGTCGTTGCCATGGTTCTGCGCCGCCGTCGCGCACGCACCCGCCAGCCGGTCGAGATCGCATAGCCGGCGATCAGGTCTTCGAAAGTAGATTTTGAGATAGATACGTCGCCTCACCTTTCATCGCTTGGCGGCCGGTACATTGCGCACCCCAACGCTCGCGTCTTCAACCTGGAGAGTGGGAGAAAGCAGAACGTATGCGCCCATGACCGAGCGCCGCGAGTCCGGGTAGACGAACCGCAGGTCGCGAAACCGGACCAGGAATCCGGGCGAGGCTCCGTCGAGCTTCTCGGTTTCAATCAGCGGATACCGTGCCCAATCCAGATACGCGCGGCCCAGGCGGGTGTCGCGGGCGGCATTGCCGGCAGGGGTCCATTCGGATTTCGAATAGACGCGGGCACGCCCCTGCGGGTCAACCGCCGGAGCGAGCGAATCGACCTCCATGGCGAGGTAGTGCTCGCCGGTATCGACCACGCCGTACCAGCGGAACGGATTCATCATGTAAGGAAAGGCGGAAACGCCCACGGGAATTTTTCCCAGATAGTTTAGAGCATCCATCGCATTGACGGCCCGCCGATGCTCGTAATCGCGCACTCCCCACAGCAACACCATCAGGATGAGGGCGACGGCGGCTCCCACTCTGCCGCGCGGACCGCTTTCGCGCGCTCCAATCTCCCGGTTCACTAGCGCAAACAGGGACGGCAAGGCCAGTCCGCCGATCAGAAACATCAGCAGCAGCGGCTCGATGATGAAGACGATATCCCACGCATACCACTTCGGCCACCACGGCCACAGGGGCCGCAAACCATAGTTGTTGGTGAAGTCGAGCAGCAGGTGGCTGTAACCGGCGACGCAGGCAAACCCGTAGAGCAGCCCCCAGCGTGGCGTCGACCCATCTGCCATGCGTCCCCGCCGTCGCCGCCACCATTGCTGTAAGCAGTGTCCGGAGAAGACCAGGGCGAGCACCACGGCCGACACCAGAGGAATTCCCCACACCGTATGCGTCGCCCCGCGATGGCAGACGAAACCGGAGACGGACCCATTCACATATGAGACGATGTCGATATCGGGAGCCTCGGCTGCCAACGTCATGGTCAGCGTCGCCAGCGCCGTCTTGCGGTTAAACCCCAGGCGCGCCAGGCATGCTCCGGTCAGAAAATGAGTGATTGGTTCCACGGCCCTCCGATAAGTATGACTGCTCCAGCAATTGTTGAGTGTCATGCTGAGCGTAGCGAAGCATCCCAGGGAACCGTCCTACCCTGCGCCGCTCCAAGGGTTTGTGATGAAATCCCGCGGCTGCGTCTCAGGCCCGCGCTGCGCTGGGATTCTTCGCTCCTGGTGGTCGCTCAGAATGACATAGTGAGAGTTATCGCACAAATTTGAAGAACAGGGCACTCGCTTCCTCGATCTCAAATCACGATGACGGCGGCATCAGCAGCGTCAGAGCATGCGGCACGATGGACATCTCGATCGGCAGGCCACTCAACGCCTCGCCGTCGGCTTGCGTGCGCAGGCGGGCCGTCGGGCTGGTGTCGATCGCGCGGAAGCGGACACACAGGGCGCGGACAAATTCGACCTGGGCCGAACGGCTCTTCGATTCCGGACCGGCGCCGCGGATGATCGCCGAAAGCACGTAGCGAAACATCGCCAGGCGGCGGCTCGGCTTCAAGGTAATCAGTTGCAGGTAATCATGCCCGAGCGCTCCGCCCGGACGCCAACGGCTCAGCCATCTGCCGAACGAACTCACCCTCATGCCGACCAGTTCAAGCAGCTCTTCCCGCCGCCGGCTTCCGTCCGGCAAAGTTATCTCGGCGGAGAACGGCGTAAAGTTATGCGACACCAGCAACGAAAATCCCGCGAGGTAGTAGGCGGCGAAACCGCTGCGCCGCTTGAGCAGTCCGGTTGCATTGTAAATGAGCTCGGCGTGAACCCCCACTCCGGCGGCAACCGAAAAGTATGCGGTTCGCGCTTCTTCCTCATCCGGCATTCGATTCCAGCGCAGTTGCCCGACGGCTATACGTCGCGGCACATAAGCGAGCGTGGCACGGGCAGCGGCTTCGAGGTCGCCGGGAAGCCCGAGATCCGAGGCCAGCACGTTCGCGGTTCCCAACGGCAACACGCCGAGCGACACTTGCTCGGGTCCGTGCACCATGCCTTGCAGAACGTCGAAAACCGTTCCGTCGCCGCCGCAGGCGAAGATCGCGTCGAAGCCGCGATCGAGGGCTGCTTTCGCCTGTTGGCCGCCTTCTCCCTTGGCGCGCGTCGGCTCCAGTTCGACCTCGACGCCGGCGTCGCGAAAAACCTGCGCGGCCGAGAGCATCTCCCGTTTGCGTGTGGAGCGGTCACGTCCAGCCACCGGGTTGTAGAGCAACAAAACCTTGTGGAAGGCTGGCATCGATTTACGCGGGATCGCCCTCGGCGTGAGGGTCTTCGCACTCTGCGCCGGAGGCGTCGCGGTTGGCTTCGTCGAGCAGGCGCATGCCTTCCATCAGCAACGCCTGGGTAGATCGCGTTGTGGTCCGCAGATCGGTGGTGGCCGTGAAGTCGATTTCGAAGGTTCCCCCGCCACTCCAGCGGAGCGCGTCGTAAACCGCATCGTCGCCAAGCACCCAGCCGCTTGCGGCATGCACCAGTTGCCCTTCCGCAAAATACATTTCGCAGCGCTGTTGACTGCCCGACGACCGATCCGTCGCCGCTCTTCTGCTTCCAGCCGGAATGCCGGTCAGTGCCAAGCAGCAACTCTTGCGGCCCATCTCCAGCGATTGCACCAGGTCGGTAACGCTCATCTGCGCTAGCGTCCCACGCACGGAGTTGCCGTCCACCGGGCGGATCAGGCGCTCCAGGTTGATGCGCTCCACGATGCGCCGCACGCGGCTTTGCAGGTCGCGGATCAAAAAGGGTTTTTCGACGATCTCGTCGGAGCCTTCATCGAACGACCGTTGGGACTCGCCGCTGCTGTCCCTGGCCGTAAGCAGAATCAGCGGTGCCGTGAGCCGGCGGCGAAGTTCTTTGAGCAGCGATGGATCGCCGCCCGACCCCAATTCGGCATCGACAATCACCAAGTCGGGTGTGGCTGTATCGAGCTGCTGAAGCGCTTCGGCGCCATCGGCAGCCACCTGGATGTTGCCGAATGACTCGAGCCCCTGGCCAACCAACCCTCGGATCATGGGGTTGTCATCGATCACCAGGATTTTGATAGCAGTCGTCATGGTTCCCTAGATTTTGCCGGGCCGCAGGTAGCGGCCGCTCTTACCGCCGCTCTTTCTTTCGAGGACAACTTCGCGAATCTCTATGCCTTTGTCCAGCGCCTTGCACATATCGTATACGGTCAAGGCCGCGATGCAAGCCGCCGTCATGGCCTCCATTTCGACGCCCGTCACGGCGGTTGTCGTGGCCATCGAGCAAATGCGGACGCCATTCTCGCACAGCTCCAGTTGCACATCAACGTGCGAGAGCGGGATCGGATGACACATTGGGACTAGCTCCGACGTGCGTTTGGCCGCCATGATCCCGGCCACGCGGGCCACCTCGAAGGGGTCGCCCTTCGGATTTTCCGGCAGAGCCGCCAACACCTTGGGGCTCATCCTGACCATCGCCGTAGCCACGGCGGTTCGCTTCGTCGGCGACTTTTCGGAGACGTCGACCATACGGGCGCGGCCCTGGGAGTCGTAATGCGAGAGCTTGCTCTTCATCGAATCCTTTCGCGAATCCAGTCGAGTTTCCGGCCATGGACGAAAGTTCTATTCATCGTAATTCGGTGCCGAAAATCAGAACGCTGACCTCTTCCCCGGCGTTGAGCCGTTCACGATCGTCGGGAAACACCAGGTAGCAGTTGGCGTGCGAGGCGCAAACCAGATCGCCGGAACCTTGCCAGCTCAGATATTCCACCTCGATGTTTCCCGGTCCTCCACTCATCCTTGCCGGCAAAAACCGCGTCAGTCCGACAGGTGTTCGCAGCTCGGTTTTCAGCCGCGCCGAAGCGAACAGCAGCGGAGCGGGTTCGCCTCCGGCGAGAGCGCGCAGCGCCGGAGCGACAAACAGTTCAAAGGTAACGAGCGTCGATACCGGATTTCCCGGCAGACCGAAAAACGGCACGCGGCGAACTGCCGCCGCTTCATGCCTCGCGGAACGCTTACGCCCCCGTTTGACAGGCGCCTCGGCTTCGCCGAAGACGATGGGCTTGCCTGGCTGAATCCGCGCTCCGGTGAAGTAGAACTCAGCCTTGAACTCTTTCAACACCTCTTCCACCAAGTCGTACTTGCCCATCGAGACCCCGCCTGAAAACAGCGCGAGATCGTACTGCAAGGCCTCGCCAATCAACTCGCGCAACTCGCGGGGATGATCGGGTGCAATCGGCAGCGGGACAGGTTCTCCGCCGGCCAACTCGATCTGTGCCCCGAGCGAATGCAGATTGGAGTCGCGAATCTGGCTGGGACCGGGAAAAGTGTGGGCCGGAACAATCTCGTCGCCGGTGGCTAGCATCGCCACTTGCGGGCGACGGAAGACGGTGACCGTGGTGTAGCCCGCCGACGCGGCAACGGCTATGCCAGTCGGGGTTAACCGCGTCCCAGCTTCGAACAGCAGTTGGCCCTCACCGGCCTCGGCGCCCCGGGGAACAATGTTTTCCCCGGCAGACACCGCCCGCAGAACTTCGATGTTGCTGCCATCAGGGCAGCGCCGGGTGTGCTCCAGCATCAGCACGGCATTGGCCTCGATGGGAACGGGCGCGCCGGTCATAATCGCGAAAGCTTCGCCAGGATGCAGCTTTCGCGTCATCGACTCCGGCTCGGCTCCGGCCTTGATTTCGCCAACGATTTTCAGGCGGGCCGGAAACGCCGCCAAGTCGGCGGATCGCACCGCGAATCCGTCGCGCGTGGCACGCGGAAATGGTGGAAAATCACGGTCGGCGTAAATCGGCATCGCCAGGAACCGGGCGAGCGAGCGGTTCAGCGAAACCTTTTCCGTGGCCGTCGCCTTGAATCGCTTGGCCTGGTTCTCAACCGCCTGGCGCGCCTGGCAAAACGATAACAACTGTTCTTGGCTCGAGAGCTTCATGCTGGAGAGATACTACCCCGGACTCGACCTCCCTGGCACATAGAATATACGGGGTGCCCCATTCAAGCGAAGCTTGGGTGGGGCAGTTCTTTACATTACGATCGCTCTGTCTCCGCCGGCGCGCCTGACTGATATGGTATGGGGTCTTCCATGCCTGCGGCTTCGAAGGCGCGCAGCCGCAAGACGCAGCTTTCGCACACTCCGCATGCCCGGCGCTGGCCGCTGTAGCACGACCACGTCAGCTCGAAGGGCGCGCCCAGCCGCAAGCCGAGCGCAACGATTTCCGCCTTGCGCATGGCGATCAGCGGCGTCACGATCCGGATTCGGCCTTCCTTGGTTCCGGCGCGGATCACACTGTTGAACGCTTCGTAGTATTCGGGACGGCAATCGGGGTACCCCGAGCTGTCCTGCTCGACGGCGCCGATATAAATCTTTTCCGCGCCGATCACCTCGGCCCAGCTTACCGCTACCGCAAGGAAGTGCGCGTTGCGAAACGGCACATATGTAATTGGGATCTGCTGCCCAATCTCCGTCCCGGCCACGGGCACGGCAACGCTGGAGTCGGTGAGGGCCGAACCGCCGATCTGGCCCAGTGCCTGGTTGCGCACCGTCAGCCGCTGCCGGATCCCCAGCCGGTCGCAAATCTCCCGGAAAGCCTGCTGCTCGCGCGCTTCCGTCCTCTGGCCGTAACTCACGTGCAGCGCGGCGACATTGCCGGCGTCGAAATCCCGCACCGCCAGCACCGCGCAAACGCAGGAATCCATGCCACCGCTCAGCACCACGACAGACTTGTTTTGCACCATGTTGTCCTAGTGTCCTGTCCTTAAATCTTGTGACATAACTTAGGATGTCATGCTGAGCGCAGCGAAGCATCCCCGGAAAACCGTCCCAGCCGCGCCGCTTTGGATTTTTGATGAAATCCTTCGGCTGCATTTCAGCCCCGCGCGGTACCGGGATGCTTCACTGCGTTCAGCATGACACCAAACGCGGCGGCTCAGTACGCCTGGGACGACAACAAGGAGTCCTGGCTAAACGCCCTTTAACGCTGGGTCCCAGATGAACTTGTGAATCTGTAAGCCAAGCCGCACGCGCAGGCCGTCTTGCAGTATCCACTCCGCCAGATCCCGCGGGTCGACAAGGCAATTGGCGGCGTCGCGAGTGCCCGTCGCCTGTTTGCGGAAAGCCGGTGAAAAAATAACATTGCCAACCGTCTGCCAAAGTTCATGGCCGAGCGTGAACTCGCGCGCGAATTCGTAGTCTGTCCGCGAGGCAATCACGAACTTAATTTCATCCCGCTTCGAAATCGCTCCGAGGTTTTCAAGTCGGAAGCTTTCGCCTTCACCCGAGTCCGGACACTTCACATCGACAATCTTGAACACCGCCGGAGGCACCCGATGCAAGGGACGCTCGCCGCTGGTTTCCAGCAGCAAAGTGTAACCGCCTTCAACCAACTGCTTCATCAGCGGAATCAATTCGCGTTCCTGCAAGAGCGGCTCGCCGCCGGTGATCTCGACCAGCCCGTCGCCCGGCATCAGCCTCCGCACCTCCGCGGCGACCTCCTCATTCGACATCTTTGTTCCGCCCTTGAAGGTGTACTCGCTATCGCACCAGTGGCAGCGCAGATTGCATCCGGCAAGCCGCACAAAGACGCAGGGCAGTCCGGTAAACGACGACTCACCCTGCACCGACTTGTAGATTTCGATGATCTGCATCTGTCTACCTGCCGGCGCCCCGCCGGCAAATTCGGCGAAACCAAATGCACTTTTCAGCTCACTCGTAATAGGTTGCGATGGAGGTGTCCGTCTCCCAGATGGTCACCCGCTTGATCACCACGCGGCCGTTCGTATGCTGCTTCAGGTGTTCGTTCGTCTGGTCAAAGAAATACTTCGCCAGGTTTTCGGCCGACGGATTCAAGGTGGTGAAGGGCTCCAGGTCATTCATCATGCGGTGATCCAGGTAGTCGATCACCGGCTTCATCACCCGCTTCAAATCCTTAAAGTCGAGCAGCAGTCCGGCCTGGTCGAGTTCCTGGCCGGCAAGGGTTACGCGAACGCGATAGTTGTGGCCATGCGGGTTCTCGCATTTTCCCTTGTAATTGCGCAGGTAGTGGCCTGCGGCAAACGTATCTTCGACAGTCACTTCGTACATGGTCCCTCAGAGTGCGCTGGCATCCGCCGCACGGGAGTGCATACCACTATTCTAACTCGCTCCAATCGCAGCCAAAGAAAGCAGCAACCGCGCGCAAGTCCGTGGTCTGTCCGTAGCTCGGCAGACTGTTCAGAAAGACGCGCCCGTACCGTTTCTTCAGGATGCGATTGTCGAGCAGCACCAGCAGCCCACGATCATGCAGCGAGCGAATCAGGCGCCCGAAGCCCTGCTTCAGGGAGATCACCGCGGAGGGCACCTGGTATTGCATAAAGGCGTTGCCCCCGGCCTCGTCGATGGCGCGAATGCGGGCGGCAGTAATCGGATCGTTGGGGACGGCAAATGGCAGGCGGTCGATGATCACGCAGCTCAACTGGTCTCCTTGCACGTCCACTCCCTGCCAGAACGAGGCAGTGGCGAACAGCACCGCGTTCGGGGTGGCGCGGAACTGCTCCAGCAGCGCGTTTTTCGGGGCCGTGCCCTGCAGCAGCACGGCGTATTCGAGCTCTCCCAGAAGCCGGTCGTGTACCTGGTTCATCTGTGCGTGACTGGTAAAAAGGCAGAACGCACGGCCACGCGTTATCTCCAGCACCTGCCGTATGCGGGTGGCGGCCTGCTCGGCAAAACCCGGTTCGCGCGGGTCGGGCAGGTCCGGCGGAACGTAGAGCAGGGCCTGGCTCTCATAATCGAAGTGCGAGGCAACCACCAGTTCGCGGGCGTTCCCGATCCCCAACCGCTCGCGGATATAGTCGAATGTGCCGTTGACCGCCAGCGTGGCCGAAGTGAGCACGGCGGTCTCCACCTGCTCGAAGAGCGTCTGCCGCAGAATCTGCGATACATCGATCGGCGTGGCCTGCAAAAAAACGTGCTGTTGCCGCCCGCCACGAGCGGCATGGCTGCGCCCTCGCACCGCCTTCCCCGTGCCGGAAGCATCGCGGGCATCCGGGACCATTCGTCCGCCTCCCGAGGCCGTCCGCCGCTCAATCCAGAAAACCGTGTTGGGATCGGTCGCCTCCAGCAGGAAGCCGAGTTGCACGCGCAGTTCTTCGGCGCGGCGACCCAACCGGAAGACCTCGTCGGGCTTATTGGCGACGCCCTGCAAGGCCAGCGCGAGCTGCGCCAGCGCGGCCTGAAACGACAAAAATTCGTCGCCGTTTTCCTCCAGAAATTCACCGCGGTTTTGAAACTCGAATCGGCCCTCGCCCGGCGGAAGCGTGGAAAAGAACACCTGCGAGCGCTCGTGGACACGGGTTGCCGCCGCCAGCAAAGCCGGTGCCGCGAGCTTGTGCTGCTGCACCATCCGCTCCACGTCGCGCAGCAGGTCTTGCACCCGCAAATCGCTGACGGTGATGCCAAAGTAGCTGCTGGCCACTTCTTCCAGCTCGTGAGCCTCGTCAAAAATCACCACCCCGGCCTCGGGCAGAACGCCGGCGTCGGGCGCGCGGTCGGCTGCCTGCTTCACCGCCAGGTCGGCGAAGAACAAATGATGGTTGACGATCACCACATCGCTCTCCGCGCCGCGCCTCCGCATCTCTGTGATGAAACAACGATCCCACTGAGCGCACTTCGAGCCGATGCAGTTCTCCGCGCGCGCGTCCAGCCGAGGCCACAATTGACCGTTTTCAGGCAGCGCCGCCAACTCCGCGCGGTCTCCCGTCGCGGTGGTCTTCTCCCACTCGCTGATGGCGCGATAGTGCTCGATTTCCTCCAGCCCGGTCAGTATCGGCGCGTCGGAAAGGTCGTAGAGCTTCTTACGGCAGAGATAATTATTGCGGCCCTTCATGTAGCAAACCCGCAGCCGCCGTTCGCCTTGCCCTGTAGGTGTGCCCTGTTTTTCCCCCGCCGCCGCTTGCGCCGGGGTTCCGGGGGAGGCAAACAGCGCCTCTTCCAGAAAGGGAACATCTTTATAGAAGAGCTGCTCCTGTAACGTCTTGGTTCCGGTGGAGATGATGACACGCTTGCCGGATCGGAGCACGGGCAGCAGGTAGGCGAGCGTCTTGCCCGTGCCCGTCCCGGCCTCGACAATCAGGTGTCGCCGCTCTTCCAGCGCCTGCTCGATGGCCTGCGCCATGCTTAGCTGCCCGCGGCGAAACTCATAGGCCGGATGCGTCCGCGAAAGCAGTCCTCCTGGGCCGAAAAAATTGTGCAGGGAGGCTGTCGCCGGTAGCGAAACCGCCTGCGGCGTCGAGCGCACTTCACCGGCGGGGAATGGCGAACCAGCGGCTTGTTGGGGAGGACCGGACACTGACCCATATAATAGCCCCTAGAGCAAAGTTCTTCGCGTCCTCATTCCTGGCTGGCCAGGGGTAAGAACCTCGGCCTGTGATGTACAGTCGTTCAAGAGGCTAATGACCGTTAATTCCATCTCGACTTCGGGCCTGTTGGCCATTGTTGGCCGGCCAAACGTAGGCAAATCCACGCTGTTTAACCGCATTGTCGGAGCACGCCGGGCCATCGTCGGCGACGAGCCGGGCATTACCCGCGACCGCCTTTATGCCGAGGCCGTCTGGCTTGGACGCCGTTTCCGCGTGGTCGATACCGGCGGCATCCTTCCGGACGACAAGGAATTTATTCCGGCCGAGATCTTTCGCCAGGCCCGCTTCGCCCTGGAAGAAGCGGCCGCCATCGTCATGGTTGTCGATGGACGGGCCGCCATCACCGGGCCTGACATGGAACTGGCACGTCTGCTTCAGCGCACCGGCAAACCGCTGTTCCTGGCGGTAAACAAAGTCGATTCGCCCAAGCAGGACACGTTGGTCGACGAGTTCCGCCGCCTGGGCATCCGCAACGTGTTGCCGGTTTCAGCCGAACATGGCGATGGCGTTGCCGAGCTGCTTGAGGAGGTCGTGAAGGCAATCCCCACGGTGGCCAGTGAGCCCGAGCCTGCGGCCCGTCGCTCCCGGCGAAGCCGGTCTTTGGCGCCTCCGGCGTGGGAGGACGAAGCCGCTTCCCCAGATTCGCCCGCGGTGGAGACCGAGGAAGAGATCACGGACGAAGGTGAGTCGCCGGTTGAAGATGAAAAACCCGAATCGCGTCCCGACGAAATCAAGGTTGCCATCATCGGCCGTCCCAACGTCGGCAAATCGACTTTGCTGAACCAGATGACGGGAACTTCGCGCGCCATTGTCTCGCCTGTGGCGGGCACCACTCGCGACTCCATCGACGAGCTCGTGGAGCGCGACGGATTCAAGTATCGCTTTGTCGACACCGCCGGAATCCGCCGCAAGGGCAAAACCAAGTTGATGGCCGAGAAGCTCTCCGTGGTGATGGCCCGCAAGGCGCTGGAAGCCGCCGACATCGTGCTGATGATGATCGACGCCACCGAAGGGGTTTCGGCGCTCGACGCCAACATCGCGGGCTACGCTCACGAGTCGGGCCGCTCGCTCATCCTCGTGGTCAACAAGTGGGACCTGGTGACTCATTCCGACGCGCGCGGCGAAGGCCCACCGGCCGACCGTCGCGTCTTCGAAGAGCAGGCGCGCAACGTCCTCAAGTTCCTCGACTACGTTCCCTTCCTGTTCGTCTCGGCCAGCACCGGCCGCGGCGTGGAAAAGATCTTCCCCATGATCGAGCTGGTCGCCCGCGAGCGTCGCAAGCGCGTCACCACCGGCGAAATGAACCGCTTCCTGCGCAAGATCGACTTCGACCGCGCCACCGTCCCGGCTTCGCGCAAGGTGAAGGTCTACTACATGACCCAGGCGGCCATCTCCCCGCCCACCTTCATTCTCTTTACCGACAAGGACGTGAAGCTGCACTTCTCCTACGAGCGATTTTTGCAGAACCAGATCCGCGACGAATTCAAATTCACCGGCACGCCCATCTGGATCAAAAGCCGCGCCCGCAAACGCCGCGATTTCGTGAAGGGAGCGGGCAAGAAGAAATGAACAGTTTTGTGGTGGCCCACATTTGCCCGCCGTTGGCTAATGTGGGATGGAAACGTCGTCGGGTGCCCCACGTTCCGCCCCGTTGTTGGGCTAACGTGGGGTCGTTTGCCCCGCTTAGTTCGTTCCCCTGTGCGATCCGGAAACGATGCGGGATGCAGGAGCAGATAAGAAATGATGAGTTGCGCGATGCCATCCAAGCCGCCAAGTATTGAAATCCACTGTGGATACGAGCCTGGACTGATCGGCCGGGTCGCTGAGTTCCACGGACGCTATTACGCAACAGCGTGGGGCTCAGGGTCGCCCTTCGAGATTTTGATTGCGCGCGAGTTCAGCGAATTTATCGAGCACTATGATCCGCGGAAGGACCTGGTGTTGTCGGCCCACATCGACGGCATGCTGGTTGGCTCGATCTCTATGATCGGCCCACAGCTTCGATTCTTCATCGTGGACCCGGCATATCATGGATGCGGTGCGGGAAAGGCGCTGCTCTCTGCCGCTCTCGAATGGTGCCTGGAGCGCCGCTTCAGCAAAATATTCCTCTGGACAGTCGACGACTTGCCGCAGTCCCGGGGCCTGTACGAAAAGGCAGGGTTTCGGGTCACCGAGCGCTGCCCTGACGATCGCTACACGGTGCATCGGGACAACCTCAAGATGGAACTGACGCTGGAGTATTGAGAATTATCCCGTAGTGCTCGGAAACGATCACTCAAGAAGAAGGAATTCATGTCGTCACAGTCCTCAGCAGTTAGCGCGAACTCGAAAACGAGGCTTTGCTATGTTTGCGGTCCCGAGAATCCCGGCGGGCTGCACGTCCCATTTTTTCAAGACGGGCCTCACGGCAGCCGCGCCCTCTATACCGCGCATGTCGATCATGCCGGCTGGCCGGGAATGATGCATGGCGGAGTTACTTTTGCATTGATGGACGAAGCGCTTGGCTGGGCAGTTCACTTCCAGGGGCTGCATGGAGTCACCGCGCGCGCGGATACACGTTTTCGGCAGCCCGTTCCCATTGGGGCGAAATTGATCATTCGTGGATGGACCCTGGCGCGGCGTCGCCGCCTGATGACCGCACGTGCCGAGATTCGACTCGACAACCCAGAGCAAACCCTGCTCGCGGAAATCGACGCAACCATGTTCCTGCTAGACGTTGAAAAAAGAAACGATGATTGATGTCGCTTAGTGTGACGTCCCAGAAGTTCGCGCAATAACTTTTGAGGTGTCATTCTGAGCGCAGCGAAGAATCCCAGCACGGCGCGGAGCTGAAACGCAGCCGAAGGACGTTACAAAAAACTCAGAGCGGCGCGGGTTGGGGCAGTTTTCATGGGATGTTTCGCTACGCTCAACATGACACTCCGGAAGAAGTTAGTGGCAGTAGCGCAATTATGCTTTTATGGTTACTTGCCGCATTCGCAGCTTATGAAGCTGCCTCCAGCTTAGGCTGCGGGTGTTCTCTAATCGCGGTGGGCACCGCAGGGATTTCTAACGGAAGTCGCCAATCGCGTGCGGAGCAGCGTCCAGCGTGTACCCAACCGTAACGCGTCAGCAAAGAACCCGCGATACCACACAGCGCGGCCCAGCGCCGCAAGCTACGCGAGCGGACACCGCCGGAGCTACCTGCGATTAAGCGCAATGCCAACGGCAGCGGGCCCGACATCACGCCGCCAGTTCGAGTGACCCATCCACTAGCACCATGTTTCAGCGGCTTTAACGCTGGTTCCGAGCGGCTCTCAAGGTTGAAGCCTTCCAGGCACTCGTAGATTGCGCTTCCGATTCCCAAGCTGTTCAGCGCGCGACTGTCAGAGTGGCCAAGTAGTTCCAGAATCGAAACTCCCGCCTGCACGCCCGACATGCCGAAGTGAATTGGCAATGTATCGATGTTCTTGTTCCACACCGGAATCGCAGTCGCTCCAATCAACACGCCCGTGTAGTTGTGGAATGGCAGTCCGAACAACGCTGAGAAGAACTGGCCAAAGTTGCCGATGACGCTGATTGGAAGCTTGCTGCCGAAGCGCCGTTCAGCGGCCTTGGCGAATACGGCAGCCGCTGACGCACCGCCAAACGCTGCCAGCGTCCAGGCGCCCATGGACATTGGGCTCTGGACTTTGAAGACACGCAGCATGTTTAGAAAGCGAGACGGTCTACCCAAGTCGTGGGTTAGCAGCGCACTTGAGACCATGGCTCCGCCGAAGGCCAGCCAGCGCGCATGCCGCGCCAGTTCGCGATCTTTGCCGAGCCATTCGGCCATGGCGCCGATTACCGCCGCCGATCCTGCCGCCCCGCCGACAAAGAAGTAGAGCGGAATCTCCGGTGTCCACTGCGGCTCTTTCAGCAGGTGAATACCGTAATAGCCTGTCTCGACAGACGCCTGCGGAAATGGCGCGCCCGCCGGACGGATGCCTTGTCCGGATACGATTCCCCGTTTCTCGGCTTCCTGCCGGATTTCCAGCAGCCGGCCCTCGCTACCCGCATCGGGGATGCGTGATTTGTGCTCTCCGGGTAATGCGCTCATCGCGACGCCCTCCTGTTACTCTGGCCTCGCGAAGTCATGAAGGCGAACAGCGCCCCAGCGACAAACAGACCTGACCCTATGGCGGCCGATGTCCACCCCGCACGCAAGAAGACGGTGGGCACCTCCGGTTTGGGTGGCAGGTTATACTGCCGCGGATCGCCACGCACAATAAAGAACGCGTGCAGGCCCTTGACACTGGTTTCCGTTGGATCATAGAGCGTGGCGTCTTCCATGCCGCGCGACTTCAACTCGCGGACACGCTCCTGGGCGACCAGTTTGAGTTCGTTAATCTCACCGAACTTGATCGACTCTGTCGGGCACGCCTTGGCGCACGCAGGTTGCAGTCCAGCTTTCTGCCGGTCGTAGCAGAACGTGCACTTGAAAGCCCGCCCATCTTCCTTATTCCTCTGAACCACGCCAAAGGGACACGCCACCACGCAATACGCGCATCCGTTACAGACATCCGGCTGCACGAAGACGCCACCGAACTCCGTGCGCACAATTGCGCCCGTGGGGCACGCCTCCAGGCACCCGGCCACCTCGCAGTGTTTGCAGACGTCCGACGAAAACGCCCACGAACTCAGGTCGCCGGCGTTGCCGCCGAATCCTGGTTTCGGCTCGTGCTCGACGAACTTCACGTGGCGCCACGTCGAGTGTCCCACCGAGCCGGTGTTGTCGTAGGAAAATCCTGACCAGTCGAATCCATCGGCTGAAACCCCGTTCCATTCCTTGCAGGCGACTTCGCAAGCCTTGCAGCCGATGCACAGTGTGGAGTCGGTCAGGAATGCGGTGGTGCGGTGTCCGTTTGTGGGTGATGATGCCAATTCTGTGCTCATGCAGCCTGCTCCGTTTTTGCTCTGAGTTCGTCCAATGCCTGCTGGCCCTGGGGACGCCGACCTGGCCGGATATCGCACAGCAAAGCTTTGGTTTCCATGATCCGCACGTTGGGCTCTTCCGAGATGGGAAGCAGATCATTGACAACGTCGCCTTTGACCAGGCCATTCGTGCCGAAGTGATAGGGGATGCCTATTTGGTGGACAGTACGGCCAGCTACCTGTACCGGCTTGATACGGTTAGTGACCATGACGCGCGCCTCGATAATGGCGCGCATGGTGGTAATGGTCGCGTACTCACCATGGCGCAAGCCAAGCTCGGCTGCCAATTGAGGCGAGACTTCGCAGAATAGTTCAGGCTGCAGCTCTGCAAGATGGCTGAGCGTGCGGCTCATTCCGCCAGCCGTGTGATGCTCAGTCAAGCGATAAGTTGTAAGCACGTACGGGAACCGCGGGTCGGCCTGAGGCGCGTATCGATTGTCGGGCCGCTCGCGTTTAAGAGTCGCCGGATCGGTGTTTTGGCTTGGATAGAGCGGATTGGAAAAGAGTGACTCCAGCGGCTCGTAATGCGTAGGTAACGGTCCATCCTTCAATCCGCTGCTGACGTAGATCCACCCCACTCCATCCGGGTGCAGAATAAAAGGCTTATCGCCCGCGAGCGCAGCATCGCCTTCGGCGTCCTTAGGAGGCTGATAGTTTGGAGGTTTGTCCTTGGTGAAGTCAGGATTGTCGAGTCCAGTCCACTCTCTTTTCTGCTCGTCCCACCAGATCAACTTCTTGCGCTCGCTCCACGGCTTGCCATCGGGTCGTGCCGAAGCCCGGTTGTAGATGATGCGCCGATCGGAAGGCCATGCGTAACCCCACCCATGTCCATACAGGTCGCGGGGCTCCCGTGTGTTCGCCATGTTCTTGCTCCGGTCAGGGAAGCACCCGGAGTATATCCAGGCACCGCACGCCGTCGAGCCATCGGCTTTCAGGTCTCTATAGCCCGCGACCAGCTTGTGATCGGCGACCGTCCAACCGTTGATCTCCATCAGCACTTCTTCCGCATCGGGTTCAGCCTGCGGCCCATGTGTCGAGTAGCTCCAGGTGAGGGCGTTCAGCGGAGCGTTGCGAGGTCGCGGATCGTTCGCGGCTTTGGCTTTAAGCCGCCGCCCCAGGTGATACATGAACCAGGTTTCGCTGCGTGAATCTCCGGGCGGCTCCGGACCTTTGTTATGGAACTGCAGCAGGCGTTGCGTGTTGACGAAGGTGCCGCTCTTCTCTGGTACTCCCGCGGCGGGCATCAGGAAGACTTCGGTTGCAATGGTGTCCGGATTGAGTTCACCGCGCTCGACTTCGGGTGAGTTGTACCAGAAGGAGGCTGGCTCGGTCTCAACCAGGTCGCGGACGACCAGCCACTTCAATTTGGCCAGCGCCTTGCGTTCCAAACGTCCGTTGGGAGCACCTACCGCCGGGTTCTGACCCATGATGAACAGCCCTTCGACTTTGCCGTCCATCATGTCCAGCCAAAAACCGAAGTGCGAATGGTCGCCCGTAACGCGCGGCAGCCAATCGAAACAAAAATCGTTCTCCTTGGTTGCGGCTTCGCCATAATACGACTTGAGAAAACTAACGATGTACTTATCGAAATTTGCCCACCAACCCGTCTTAGCACGGTGCTTGGTGATGTAATCCTTCAGCGTATTCGCATCCTTTTTGAACATGGGGGTGGGCAGGTATCCCGGCAAAATATCGTAGAGCGTGGCCACGTCCGTAGACCCCTGAATAGAGGCGTGACCGCGCAACGCGAGTACCCCGCCACCGGGTCGTCCCACGTTTCCCAGCAGCAATTGCAGAATAGCGGCAGCGCGAATAATCTGTACGCCGTTCGAGTGCTGCGTCCACCCCACGGCGTAGCAAATGGTGCCCGTCTTCTCCGGACCCGAAGCAGAGCAGTAAGCCTCGGCCACCTTCAAGAATAGATTTTTGGGGATGCCGCAGTACTGTTCCACCATCTCCGGCGTGTAGCGTGAGAAGTGCTTCTTCAGCACCTGATACACGCAGCGTGGATGCTGCAGCGTGGGATCGGACTCATGCTCGCGCAGCTCGCCGGCCTCTCCGCCACGGTCTTTGCCATGGCCGCCCGACTGCTCCTCATGTCCGGCAATGGGG
This sequence comes from uncultured Acidobacteriota bacterium, assembly GCA_963832365.1. GTDB lineage: Bacteria > Acidobacteriota > Terriglobia > Terriglobales > Acidobacteriaceae > CAWBRT01. The sequence goes on from CAWHUL010000015.1 coordinate 64,029, forward strand.
CCCGCGAAGAGCGTACCCTTCTGCGGTGAACCTTCGTACAGCCATGAAGTGGGGTCGTACTGTTTCTTCTCCGCATCCCAACCGGAGAAGAGGCCATTGAGATCTTCCGTGTCCCGGAAGTCTTCCCGCAGAATCGTAGGCGCGTTGGTATACGCTACGACGTATTCGCGGAAATCTTTGTTGTGAGTCAGAACGTAGTTGATGAGGCCGCCCAGGAACAACACATCCGTTCCTGCCCGGAGCGGCAACCACATGTCCGCCATGGCAGAGGTGCGCGTAAAGCGCGGGTCGACGTGAATGATCTTCGCCCCGTTCTTTTCCCGCGCCTCGATGACCCACTGGAACCCAACCGGATGGTTCTCCGCCATGTTCGATCCCATGATCAGGATTGCGTCTGCGTTGGAAAGATCCTGCTGAGCCGTGGTGGCGCCGCCACGTCCGAATGAGGTGCCCAGACCGGGCACCGTCGAGCTGTGTCATATACGGGCCTGATTGCTGATGCAACTCATCCCCAGCCCGCCGGTGAACAGCTTGCGGATCAGGTAGTTCTCCTCCACATCGAGAGTAGCCCCGCCCAAGTGGCAGATGCCCAGCGTGTGCATCACTGAGGCGCCATCATCTTTTTCAACGAAGGTACGCTCACGCGACTCCCACACGCGATCAGCGATCATGTCCATCGCCGTCTCCAGGGAGATTTCCTCCCAAGTCCGCGAATATGGCCGCCGATATTTCACCTTGGCGAGGCGTGCGGGATGCGTGTGAAGCTGGAATGTATCGGCGCCCTTGGGGCAGAGATGCCCGCGTGAAACCGGAGAAGTCGGATCGCCTTCAATCGCCACCAGCTTGCCTTCCTGGTGGAAGACCAGTTGCCCGCAGCCTACGCCGCAGTATGGGCAAACCGAGCGGCTTACCTGGGCGTCTCGGATCTTGGGAGAGAGCTGCTTGGTCTGCTTGCTCATCGCCTCCTCGCCGGTGCCTTTCCAGGCAGCAGTGCGGATTTGTTTGAGCACGGGCCACTCAGTGATGAAACCGTCAAACATGGGACCTCCAAGGACGGGCGATGTTTCGAAAGGCGACTATATGTGACTTGAGACTCAGCGTCGCAAAGGAAGGTTGCCACACACTATCGTTAAACGATATTTAGCAGAGTGTTGGGAGCCAAAAAGTATTGCCGTGGGCCGGAGTTGTAAGCACCAGGTTTACGAGCCGACTCGAGCAACATTTTTGAATTTTCAAGCGTCTGTATTCCAATTACCACCAACTCGCTTCCGTATCGTTCACAGTCGTCGCGTGCAAAGGCGCTAGAAATGCTCGAACAGCTCAAAGCGCCTTTCGGAACTAACAAGGCCAATCAGTAAAGATGCTGGAGTATTCCAATGACGTCGTTTTTCAATTGTGTGGCAAACCTGTCCGCTGTTACGTTCCGTATCAGCGCTTTGCGTTCGCTCCTCACGGTTCTTTTGGTGGCAGGCTGGTGCGCCTTGGCGCATGGGCAATCCGTGAACAGCTATCAACAAATCAATCTCGTGTCCGATGGATCGATCATTGCCGGGAATACCGATCCGACTCTAATCAATGGCTGGGGCATCGCAATTGGGCAGAACACTCCGTTCTGGGTTAACAGCCAGGGCGGCGGAGTCTCTGAAGTGTATGACGCGGCGGGAAAGAAGCAGTTCGATGTCGGCATTCCCGGCAGGACCGGAAGTTCTGCCGCCGGCCATCCCACGGGGATTGTTTTTAATTCCTCGAGCACGGACTTCATACTGAGCAACGGACTTGCGGCGACATTTCTGTTTGCAACCACCGACGGGACCATTGCGGGATGGAACGCGAATTTGACCAATGCCGTGGGGGCCGTGGACAATTCCGCCGCCGGCGCTGTTTACACCGGTCTCGCGCTGGTCAACAACGGCTCCACAAACATGCTGCTGGCGGCCAACTTCGGCATGGGAACGGTCGATGTGTTCAACAAGACGTTTGCGTCCGTTGCGCTCACCGGCAATTTCAGCGACACGACCCTTCCCGCTGGCTACGCGCCTTACGGCATCCATGTACTGAAGAATCAGGTGTTCATTGATTACGCTCTCCAGCGACCCGGCGGCGGTCCGGCGCTGGAAGGCGCCAGCAACGGCATCGTCAACGTCTTTGACACGACCGGCGTCCTGATCAAGCGTGTTGCGACCGGTGGTACGCTCAATGCTCCCTGGGGCGCGACGCTCGCTCCCAGCCGGGTTCGGCGCATTTGGCGGAGCTTTGTTGATTGGAAATTTCGGCGATGGCACGATCAATGCGTTTGACGCCAACAGCTACGCTTTCAAAGGTCAGCTCAAGAATGCAAGCGGCAGCGCAATCGCGAATCCGGGTCTTTGGGATATGATTTTCGGACAAAATGGCACCGGCGATCCCAACACGTTGTACTTCAGTGCCGGCCCCAACGGAGAAAGAAGCGGGCTTTTCGGTGCAATCTCTCCGGCCTCTGCAGGCTCGCCTGGAGGTGACTTCGCACTCGTAGCCGCGCCGACAACTGTTTCCGTCACCGCCGGGCAAACGGCGACCGTGGTCGTGAGCGTGAATACGTTGATGGGCTTTAGCGCACCCGTTACATTCGCCTGCTCCGGAACGCCTCCAGGCACATCGTGCTTGTTCGCGCCTTCCACGGTCACGCCGGCGCCGGGTGCAATGGCGAGTACGACTGTGACGGTTTCCACCAACACATCCACGCCCGTGGGAATCTTCGGAATGACCATGCCACCACAAGGGACTTCGCGTGAGCTTCTGTTCAGCTTGGTTTCAGCAGTTCTCATCGGCATGGGCTGGTTTGGGACAGGTTTGGGATGGGCGCACCGTAAGCACATCGTCGGCGTCGGAGCGGTTGCGATGATGAGCATTCTCTGGCTAGCCATTATGATGTCAGCCTGCGGTAGCGGCATGTCGGGTTCGGGGCCCAGCATATCGACTCCATCCGGCGCCGGGCAGATGATGATCACCGCCACTTCAGGATCACTGTCCCACTCAATCGGAGTCACTATGACGGTGCACTGAAGTGAAGTGTTGCGGGCTGGCGCGAGTGGAAGCAGTGTCCATGAATTTGTTGATTCGTGCTGCTGGCCGGAGTTGCTGGTTGCGGTCACCCCAGCGGTGGCGGCGCGCACAGCAGCGGCGGTCACTCAGGACACAGTGGACATAGAAGTCAGTCGGGCGAAAGTCGTCCCAACCTTCGCTCGGAGGCAGTTAATGGGAAACAACAAACATTCGACGAAGGCAGCACGCCGGTAGGTTGCTGGACTGTTTAGCGAGTCGCTTGCCATGCAGTCACTTGAGCCGACGCTTCTTGTGTCGAAGATATGTATAAGCAGAGGCGCTCGCAACCAGCGCCGACATCGCTCCCTGCGTCCATTCCAGGTGTGCGTGCTCAGTGAATAGATGGATTGCCCACAGCATCGGCACTTGCCACAACTCCACCACGCGTGTGTAGAAGGCGCCCAGCATCGACATCACTTGGTTCATGTAGAAGTAACCAGTGAGCCCGACCATCGCCACCAGCAGCATCACGAACCACATCTGCGGCGAAAGCGACTGCAGTCCACCATGGGCTCGCGGCGCAAAGGCAAGGAACACTCCACCCAGCGCGCCGCCCACCAACGCCGGAGCAATCAACCAGAACAAATGTTCACCTTTCCCCTGTGCTAATTCCCACACCTTATAGGTGCCGCGCGCGAGCCCAATGCAATCAGTAGAAACAGAATGCCCTGCCGAGCGTTCAACACCGTGCCTGGCTCACGCACCGCCTGCACGGCGAACAAGATTAGCGCTGTGGCCAGAACCAGCAATGTACGCCGCTCATATCTCTGCCGCTCGCCCCGCACATACGCCAATATCAAAGCATCCAGCAGCAACACCGCTTGAGTCACCCGCCCGCTTAGCAGAGCGATCGCGCCGAACCAGCCGACGAAGGTTAGCCCGCCGGTCAACACGCGCAGCAGCGCCACCCATGGAGAGCGTGGCAGCCACTCAGCCCGCACGGGTCGCACGATGATCGCCAGCAACACCAGCGCCAGCAGTGAGCGATACACCAGAATCGAACCCAACGACAGGTCCGCTCTTCGTGCCAGCAGCTCAATCGAGACTGTAATCGCCACTTCCGAAGCGACCATTCCAGCGAGTGGCTTGCGGCTCCACAGCGATGTGCGATTCGTCTGCAAGTCGCTATTCTAAATGGCTCGTCCGGGGCCAAAAAAGCGAACCGTAAGTCCTGGGAGTGCGCCGGATGGCTCCTGATCCGAGACGGGGTTCAGGCGTCGCTCACACCAATGCTCGTGCCTGCATGGTTAGTGACCTAATGGACAGAGGGGGCAATTCGCGCTGGAGCTCGACGATGGGATAAATCGGCTTTGAAGCTTCGAGCGCGAACTCAGCCGGGGTAATGGGCCTTGCCGGTGATTCGTTCAAGACGGATGCGCACCACGACCGTTCGGGCGCCGGAAGTGGCGATGGCCTTTTCCGCCTCGGGCGTCACCGATCCGCAGAAACGCACGGCCAGAAGTTCCAGAGCTCGCCGTTTTTCCGTGGGATCCGCCACCAGAGCCGCCCGGCCAAATACAATGGCGCTTTCATAAAGGGTGGTCAACTGGGCCGGTAAAACCTTGGCGTCCACCACGGCGCAGTAGGAAACCCGCTCTTCATGGGCAATGTTCTCGAGTTTGTGTCCCTCGACGGCGCAGTGAATGTAGACCACGTCGCCGGATAATACGTGGTTCACGGGGACTGCGTAAGGCCATCCATCGGCTCCCAGGGTAGCCAGCACGCCGTGATCCGAACGCGCCAGAATGTCCCGGGCCTGAATCTCGGTAAGCGCCCTCTCACTTCGTCGTATGTCTCTGAAAGTAGGCATCTGTCGGACCTCATAAACAGGTTAAGCGCGAGTGCAGGCTGAGGGACCAGGCGGGGAAAATCGCGCGCGGTCGTGCTATTCCTTATATTTGTTGGTTTGTCCGGGAGTTCCGTTTTGTCCCAGCCTTGGCGATTATGCTTCGGCTTCCCTTGAAAAACAACCTATTTCTTCTTTCATTGAGACCTTCGAGAGCGTGGCGCTGCTCCGATTTCCCGAAAGTCAGAATTGACAAGTCTTATCGTCGGGGGTAATCTCTGTCAATTCCTTTGATTCAGCCTGAAACGGTGTCATTGCCTCGATGCCTCGGGAAATTGTTTGCGAGAGCTACGAGTGCAATTGACCAAGGCGGACAGAAAGAGCTCAGTTCAAATAGAGTTCAGGCCAAAATGCTTCTGAATTAGGTCCGATAATCGTTTTGTGGATTGAACAAGGGAACCTCGGGCGTGAGGCGAGATTATGAATCCAATAAAAGTTGTGTTAACCCTGATTCCATTCGCATGGATCATAGGGATGATTCCCTTTGTCAATAGGGTGAGGCCAATAGTTCTCGGCCTTCCCTTCCTGGCCTTTTGGTTGGTTGCCGGTATCCCCGTAACCTTCGTCTGTCTTTTAGGACTCTACAACATCGACTCCAAGCACAATCGGGATTGAGAGCGAAAGGCTGGTGGGAGTAATGACGAACCAAGTAATTGCCCTTGGGGTAATTCTTATCTTTGTTGTCGGAGCCACTGTCGTTGGCATGGTCCCCGGCATAAAGCAAAAGATGACGCTGGAACAATGGGCGGTTGGTGGCCGTAACTTTGGCCGCTGGCTGAACTGGTTTATTCTGGCGGGTGAGATCTATACTGCCTTTGCCTTTTTAGGCGGCAGCGGCTGGGCTTACGCCCGAGGCGGCCCCACCTTTTATATATTGGGCTATTGTTGTCTGGCGTACGTGGTCGGCTACTATGTGCTGCCGGCGATGTCTCCCATCGGCCGCCGCCACGGATTGATGACTCAACCCGATCTGGTGGAACATCTCTATGAGAGTCGTGCGCTGGGCATTCTTACCGCCTGTGTTGGCGTATGTTTCCTGCTGCCCTATCTGCAGCTTCAGCTCACCGGCCTCGGCTTGATTATCGAGACCTGCTCCTACGGGCTTATCACCAGGGTGCCGGCCATGATTATGGCCTTCACGATGGTTGCCGCCTTCGTTTTTTTGAGCGGACTCAAAGGCGTTGCAGCCACAGCCGCCATAAAAGATGTAGTCATGATTTTGGCAGTGGCCTTTTTTGGCATCTATTTGCCTATCCATTTCTACGGCAGCGTCGGTGGCATGTTTGCGGCGTTGGACGCCGCTAAACCCGGATATTTGACGGTGCCAGGCGGGACCAAGAATCTCGATGTGAGCTGGATGATGTCAACCCTCGCACTCACGGGCTTGGGTTTCTATATGTGGCCCCACCTCACGGGAAATAGTTTCAGCGCCAAGAGCCCCAACGTCCTACGGCACAATGCGGTCTTCTTGCCCCTATATCAGATTTGCATGCTATTCCCGATGCTGGTCGGGTTTACCGCCTTGCTGATCATTGTTCCAGCCCTTAAGACGCCCGACATGGCTTTCATGGCCCTCGTCCGTCAAGTACTTCCGGGCTGGGCACTGGGCCTCGTGGGCGGCGCCGGCGCACTGGCCTGTATGATTCCGGCCGCCGACCTCATCTTGTCTACATCGATGATTTTTTCGCGCAATATCTATTGCCGGACGATAGGCAGAGATACCACTCCGCAATTCCAAAACAGGCTTGCCAGGGTCGTTGTTTTGGTTTTGACAGGTATCGCGCTGGCGTTGGCGATCTTCCTTCCCAACATGCTTGTCAACTTGCTGCTCACCGGATACTCCGGCGTAACCCAGTTCTTCCCGATGATTGTCCTAGGTTTATTCTGGAAATCGAGCACCAAGATCGCATCTTTTGCCGGCCTGCTTGTGGGTGAGTTCATGGTTTTTTACATGATCCTCAACAAGCTTGATCCGCTGCCTATTTGGGGACTCCACCTCAACGCGGGTTTCGCCGCACTGGTGGTTAACATGATAGTGTTCGTGGTCGTTAGCTTGGCTACCAGAACACCAGCTGGGATCGAACGGAAGATCCGCGCCATAGAAGGCATGGAGTCATCTCCAGCGGGCTCAACAGCAGTGGGCACTCATTGATTTTGGTCGGCAGGCGAGGGTAGGTTCGCGGACTGCGGCGGGAGAGGAACATTTCGCGCGTTCCTCCTCGCCTGGACAGCAGCACACTCAGGGAATCTTGCTCGGAGTCTCGCGTCAACTTCGTGGCCGCGGTACAGCTCAGTCTCCTCACTTCCGCCAGGCGCAGCGGGTTTGAGAAACAATTTCAAGCGAGCGTGAATGCAAATGAAAGCATGTGCGGATCATAAACCGGAAGAGTGCATTGCCAGCCATTTCGAGGAAGCATCGCAATGGCGCCATCAGTTGCACCGCAACCCGCAACCGGCTTGGTTGGAGTTCTACTCTACGGGCTTCGTGGCGGAAAAGCTCTTTGATTGGGGCTACAGCCTGCAATTGGGCAAAGAGATCATTGACGAAAGTAAGCGGCTTGTCGTGCCCGACGATGCAACCCTGCAGGCCGAGTATGAAAGGGCACTCAAAGCCGGCATCAAAGAAAAGTTCATTGCGCCGGCCAAAGGCGGCTTTACCGGAGTAGTCGGAACTCTGAAAGGCGCGAAGCCCGGCCCGACGGTCGCGTTCCGCTTTGACATCGATTCGCTTGAGATCCTGGAGTCGAGCGATCCGTCGCACCCGCCTGTCGCCGGAGGGTATGTCTCGCAGAACAAGGGCTATGCCCACATGTGCGGGCATGACGCTCATACCGCACTCGGATTGCTCATGGCGCGCTACTTTGCCGAGAACCAGGACAAAGTGAAGGGCACTGTCAAGCTTATCTTTCAGCCAAACGAAGAGAATCTTGGCGGCGCCGTAACCATGGTGCCCATGGGGGTCGTCGACGATGTTGACTACCTGTTTGGCGCGCACGTCGGCATCAATGTGAAAGAAACGGGCAAAATCGGCCTCAATGTATTCGATTGGATGGCGATGAATCGCTTTGAGGTCACCTACACCGGGCGCGCCTCGCATGCCGCGGTACGGCCGGATCTCGGCAAGAATGCTCTGCTTGGGGCGTGCGCTGCGATTACCAACTTGTATGCCATCTCCAGACACGGCACCGGCGCATCGCGCGTCAATGTCGGTGTCATGCAGGCAGGCACGACCTGGAACATCATTCCGGAAAAGGCTTACTTCCGCATGGAGACGCGCGGGGTCACCAATGAAGTCAACGAGTACATGGTCGGCAGGGCCATGGACGTGCTGCACGGCGCGGCCAAAATGTACGATCTCGGACTGGAGATAAAACCCGCAACCAGTACCGTGACCGCGGTGAACTCGCACGAATTGATCGAACTCGGGAATAAGGTAGCGAGTTCGCTGCCTTCGGTGAAGGAAGTCGTGCCCGCTTGTTCGACCAACGGCTCCGAAGATATGTGTGTCTTCATGCAGCGCGTGCAGCAGCGCGGCGGCAAGGCGATGGAGATTCTGCTGGGGACCCCAATCGGGGGCGGTCACCACAGTAATTGTTTCGACGTGGACGATAAGGTGATGCAGAACGGGGCGGAATTCTTTGCCGCCATGCATGATGCGGTGACGCAACAGCGTTAGTGATGCGGGCTATTGCCGTGTTCCGCTATTTAGTCTGAAGAGTGCAGGTAAAGCCAACAGCAGAACGGCGAAGCATTATCGCCTGATAGGAGATTGACGTGGAGCGATATCAGAAGGTGGTGCAGTTCGCAAATCGGCTGCGACCGGAAGCTGTTGAGTTCACGCAACGCCTCGTGCGTTGTCCCTCCTTGGGGGGAAGCGAAAAAGGCGTTGCAGACCTTCTACTCGCAGAGATGAAGAAGATCGGGTACGACCAGGTGTTTCGTGATGACTGGGGTAATGTGGTTGGCATTATCAACGGCGACCAACCCGGTCCGGCGATTGTCTATAACGGCCATATGGACCATGTGCCTCCTGGTGAGTTGTCGCTGTGGGGCGGATACGATCCCTATGGGGCCGATATCGATGTTGGGGAGATAGATAACCGGGATGCCACCAGGAAGGAACGGGCCGAAGTCATTCATGGAAGAGGCGTTGCGGATCTGAAAGGCAGTCTGGCCTGCGTTATTTACGCCGGTAAGCTTCTCTTGCAACTACGGAGTGAAGGTCTAGCCTTGAATGGCAAGTATATTGTTACTGCCGTTTGCCTCGAAGAGCCTGGTGATCAGGTTGGGACTATCCAGCTGATCGACGATACTTTCAAGAAGTTGCAAATAGAATACGATGCCGCCGTGTCTTGTGAACCATCATCCCTTGATATCGCGTTGGGGCATCGCGGCCGAGTTGAGCCCGTCGTTAGCGTATACGGAAAGATCTGCCACGGCAGCGCGCCTTGGTTGGGAATCAACGCGGTGTATAAGGCGAACAAGTTTATTGACAAGGTAGCCAACGTGCTGCCCAACAACTTTCCGTCGGATCCGGATCTCGGGAAGTCCAGTATCGCAATGACAATTATCAAGGCTAGCCCTGGAGAGCTGTGCATTGTTCCAGAGCGCTGCGATATGAACTTTGACCGCCGCTTTGTACCTGGCGAGACGCCTGAGAGCTGTATCCAAGAGTTGCAGGACATCATCGATGACCTTTCCAGGGAAGATCCGGAATTCAAGGCTGAGGTGAAAATAGCGGAGGTAGTCCAGAAATTCTATACCGGCAAGTCGGTTAAGATCGCCAACAAGAAGAAAGCATGGAAGACTCCAAGAGAACATCCGTTCGTTCAGGCTATGGCTGCGGGTCTGGAAGCTGTTGGTCAAGAAGTCAGGTATCGCTATTGGTACTTCGGTACCGATCTGTCAAAAGTCGCCGCCGAAGATCGCAAGCCTGCGATTGGCTATGCTGCTGGTCAGGAGCAGTTGATCCATACCCCAGCGGAGAAACTACGGACTGACTACATGGAAAAGAGTATCGCGGGGTATGCTGCCGGCTATTTGAAGATAATGGAGTTGCCGAAAGAAGCATTCCAGCTTGAAGCAGAACCAGCTTTGCGTGGATCTCACTAAAACCATTCCCATTCTAAGGAATGATGAAATGCGGCGGAGCTTCGGAAGCTACCGCCGCATTTTTCTTTCTACCAGGGTAGTGGAACAACCGGCTGAACCTCAGCTACTGAGAATGGCCACACTGTCTTGTACTCGTCGCCCTTAATTTGAGCGATGCCCAGAGTGGCATTCACGTTCAAGTTGAGATGTTTTTGTCCTGCAAGTTCAATGGCCTCAAAGGAGATTTTGTCATAGGGAAGCATGATCTCCGGGCCGTTAGGGAATTTCTTCTCGATCTTGAGGTTCGCCAGAGCATTGCGAATCTTATCGCGATTCGCTTCGCCGGCTTGGTCGATGGCGGTCTTAAGCACCCAGGCCGCGGTATAAGCCTCGGCTGAATGGCCGTTCATCGGGATGCCGTACTTCGCTTCAAACTTCTTGTTGATGTCCTTGCCCTTGGACATTCCCTTGTTCCATTCGACCGCCGTGGTAATGCCCTCCGCCTGCGACTTTAAGTTCTTCAAAAAGTTCGGATCGATGACGCCGGTCGCCTTGGAGATCATGATCTTGGGCTTGAACCCCTGTTCGTGCATCGTCTTGACGAGCAGGATGGCGTCGGAGACGTAGGGATCGACCATAAGAATGTCGGGTTTTACGGATTTTAAGGTGACGACCTCCGAGGAGAGATCGGCCGCATCGCGGGTGTACAGAATCACCTTGATCACGTTAAGGCCCTGTTTATCCGCCCAATACTTGCCCCATTTGGCGGTCTCCTGACCAAGCAGGGTGTTGTCGGCGATAATCGCCACAGTCTTGAGATTCGAATGCGACTTCGCGTTCCAATCGACCACGTACTGCACCATGTCGCGCAGATACATCATGTTGGTCGGGGCCATACGGAAGAAATACTTGTAGCCGCGAGTAGTCAATACGTCAGCCGTGGAAATAGCCGAAAGCAGCGGTGTGGAGTTCTTTTCCGCCACTTGCGAAATCACTTCGGTGACGCCGCTCTGATAGGCGCCCAGCATCACGGGAACATTGCCCTGGGTCATCAGTCGTTCGGCTTCCGACATGCCGATCTTCGGGTCGCCCTGGGTGTCGCCGTAAACGATTTCAAGTTTCTTTCCCAGGACTCCACCGGAGGCATTGATATCCTCGACCGCCAAGTCGATGCCTTTCTTGATGTTCTGCCCCGTCGAGGCCACGGCGCCGGTCAAGGGATAGACTGCGCCAATTATGATTTTGTCGGATGCGCCTTTGTTTGAGCCGGAATCACAACCTCCGAGCATCGCGATACTAAATACAACAGCAACTACGACGCAGATTACTTTCCGTTTCGTTATCATTCCTGTCCTCCTTGAAACAACGATAGAGTTCTAGTGGATGCCATGCATCCGTTTGCCGAAGATATGCCCTGTTCTTACAATCCGAGATACGCGCGCTGGAAATCCGGGTCAGCCAGCAGTTCCTGACTCTTTCCTCTCATTACCAGTCTGCCGCTCTCGATCACATAGCCGCGGGCACTGATCTTGAGAGCCTTCTTTACTTCCTGTTCGACCAAAATGACTGTAATACCTTCGTTAGCGATCTGTTGGACTACAGCCAGAATCTGCTCGACGAGGTTGGGTGCTATTCCCAGCGAAGGCTCGTCGAACATTATGCACTTCGGAATCGACATCAACCCTCGGCCGATGGCGAGCATCTGCTGTTCGCCGCCGCTGAGTGTCCCGGCGAGTTGATACTTGCGTTCTTCCAGCCGGGGAAACATGGCGAACACTTTCTGCAGGTTTTCCCGAAACTGGTTCTTGGCTTGCTTGGAAAAGGCCCCCAGGTCCAGATTCTCCTGCACTGTCATGTCATGAAACAGTTGCCGGCCTTCAGGAACGTGGACGATACCTCTGGCAAGAATGTCGTAGGTCGCCATGCGGGTAATATCTTCCCCGTCATAGAAGATCTTTCCTCCGCTGGGATGGAGAATGCCGGAAATGGTGCGCACCAACGTTGTCTTGCCGGCGCCATTGGCGCCGACAACGGAGATGATTTCCCCGGCGTCAGCTTCAAAGCTCACATCCCACAGCGCCTGGATCTCGCCGTACGCGACGTTAATGGATTGTACTTGTAGCGGCCTTGTCATCGTCCTTCCCGAGGTAAATGTCAATTACGGTCTGGTCGTTCATGACGGCGTCCACAGAACCTTCGGCAATCTTTTCGCCGTGGTGGAGCACGACGATCCTTTCGCAGAGCGTTACCACGGCCTTCATAATGTGCTCAATGAGCAGAATCGTCACCCCGGACTTGTTGATTTCCCGGATCAACGCAACGCACTCTTCAGTTTCCGTGTGGTTGAGGCCGGACATGACCTCATCGAGCAGCAGCAGGTCGGGCGTGGCCGCCAGAGCGCGCGCCAACTCCAGGCGCTTGCGGTCGGCGGTTCCAAGCTCCTTGGCCAGCACGTTCTGCTTCTTTAGCAGCCCCGCGAATTCCAGTATGCCAAGGGCGTGTGGTCCCGCCACGGCGACGTTCGGCGAGCCATGCCGCCCGAACATCGAGCCGGCGATGACATTGTCCAAAACCGACATGTAGGGCAGCGGCCTCATGATCTGAAAGGTACGCGCCATGCCGCGCGCACAGCGCTGGAATGGCTGCAGCGTCGTCACGTCCTCGCCCTTGTATACGACGTGTCCGCCGGAAGGCTGGTAGAAACCGCTGATCACGTTGAAGAGCGTGGTCTTGCCCGCGCCGTTCGGGCCGATCAGACCCACTATCTGTTTCTCCTCCACCGAGAAAGTCACATCGTTCAGTGCTTGAAGTCCGCGAAAGACTTTCGATACATTCTTAATCTGTAACATCATTTCTTCACCGCCTCAGCCACGCCGAGCTTTGCTCCGCTTAGCCGCCGATACCACTTCAGGCCATTCAGCCAATCCACCAGGCCCAAGGGCTTTACCCGTATGATCACAATGAGGAGAATGGCGTAAGCGATCAGATGGCCGCCCGGAATCATGTTTCCGAGCATGACGCGAAGGTATTCCGAGATGGGCATCAGAATGAAAGCGCCGAGCAGCGGGCCGCCGACGGTTCCGATTCCGCCGATGATCGCCGGTAGTACGATCTCGATGGAAAAGCCGCCCAGCATGAGGTCAGGCTCTATGTAGCGAACGTACTGTGCATAGAACGCTCCGGCAACAGCGGTGAAAGCCGCGCTCAGGAAGACAGCCAAGAGCTTGTACTTGACCACATTAATGCCAATTGCGTTGGCGGTGTCCTCGTCTTCCCGTATGCACTTGAAGGCATAACCGAGACGGGAGTGCTCCAGGATGGCAAAGCTTCCGTAGATAACAAATAGCATTCCCAGCCCAATGTAGTAGTAATGCAACTTGCCGGAAAAATGGAAGTTATACCAGGTCCGATCGACCATTGGCAGAAGAATGCCTTGTGCCTTGCCAACCATCTCCCAATTCGTAAACAGATTGCGGAACGTCTCGGCGAAAGCAATTGTCGCCAGTGCGAAATAAGGTCCCTTGAGGACAAAGCATGGATAGAAAATGATGGCTGCTGTTACACCAGCGAGAGTTCCCCCAACGATCATGCCAATCCAGGGAGTCACGTTAAACTTGATCAATAACAGCGTGGACGCATAAGCCCCAATTGCCATAAAAGCGGCATGGCCCAGAGAGAATTGACCAGTCAGTCCACCGAGAATGTTCCATGCAACTGCGAGCATGGCCACAAAGAACAGCATGATGAACACGTGCAGGATGTACGGCGCGGCAATGAAGAAAGGAACCAGCAGCAGAACCGCCAACAGGAAAAACTCGACACGGAATGATCGCAGACGTCCCACCCGGTCACCTCGCCCTCGACACAAGATGTTGGCGCAATATCAAGATCGCGAGGAAGGTCAGAAACACGACCGAGTCCTTGAACTGCGGTCCCACCACGAACGCGCCCATGGTTTCCAGCAGGCCCAGCACAATTCCCCCCACGAAGGCGCCCTTGATGCTTCCAAGCCCGCCGAGGACTACCACCACAAAAGCGCGCAGGGTGAAAGTCGCACCAACCATCGGAAAGACGTAGTAGAAGGGCAACAACAAGGTACCGGCGATTCCGGCCAGGGCCGCGCCAATTGCGTACGAAAGAATGTACATCCGATTGATGTTGATCCCTACCAACCGCGCCCCGATGGGATTTTGCGAAGTAGCTCGAATTTGTTTGCCGGTTTCAGACTTCATCAGGAACGCATACAACATGAACGTCACGAAGATGAGGACGCAGAAGCTGATCAGCTTCGGCAGGCTGACCACTTGCCCGAGCAAATGGATGTTTTTCAGCGAATATCCGGTTTGTACCGTTCTGTAGTCGGACTTAAATAGCACCAGGGCCAGATTCTGCATCAGCATCATCAGGCCAACCGTCATGAAGATAAGGTTGGAATCATTTGCTGCGCCAAGCAATGGCGTGATTAGGCCTTGCTGGATGAGGGCTCCCAGACACATCATAATGATGACAACCAGCGGCAACGACAGGTAAGGATCAAGGCCGAGAGTGCTGGTGAATAGATAGGTCAGATACATGCCAACCATCAACAATTCGCCCTGGCAAAAGTTGACAATCTTCATGACGCCAAATATCACATTCAGGCCCATGCCCATGAGCGCGTAGAAGCCGCCTACTAGAATCCCGTTGATTACGACCTGAACAACGACTCCACTCAACACTCCACCTCCGTTGCGGCTTTACTCGTCGAGTACGAGCCAAACTGTGAATCTTTTAAACGGAAGAATGAGTTGGGGAGCGCAGGCGGACCTTCGGCTGGAATCACAATTTCCCCACTTGCGAACGTCTAAGATTAGTTCTCGTAACGCACTATTTTGTAGCTCTGACCTCGGTAAGTCAACGCTATTCGAAACGTACGCTTCCACGCGTCGACCTCGTCCCGAATCTCGCCCCATACTGCATTGGCGCATTTGTCACTTTCGGGGAAGTACGCGAATCGGAACTCTGAATTGAAGGGTTTACAAAACACCATGACATGCGCGGTTTCGTCAAAAGCCGGGAACGAAACCACTTCGCTCACGCCGCAGGTGTATCACCAGAATCGTGCTCTTAACGTCAAAGTTGTCCATGATCGGACCGCGAAGCCGCATCCGATATTGAAAGCCTCGTGCGGACCCTCTCTAAGCTGTGGCCGGAAATGGCGTCGGCTGAATGGAAAGCATAGCCGAGGCGATCGAACTCGTCACATCGGCGAACTCCTGTAGGTGCGCCGTCTCAACCTTAACGCCCGGACGGTAGATGAAAAGCCAGTCGGGGCTGCTTTCGACACGGTAGTGTGCGGCATGATCTCGAAGGAACGCGACCTTCGCAGGCGTAAGGAATGTACGCACCTCGCCCTGATCCGAACAGTGGATTGAGAAGTGCTTGGTGAATTCGCGGTCGGCGCTGAACTCAATCACCTTCTTACCCATGGCCTGCTCGGCCCGCTCCACCATCCTTCCAATAACATTCTTTCCTCCGACCTGGAAGACAGGCAGATGAAGACAGGAGAGGCGAAAGGCGGCCATCGTCGTGACCAGGCTCGCGGAGTCGTCCACCAGCGGCACGTCGAAGATAAGACACCGGCATTCGCCGATGTTGCGTTCAAGAAGATTGTCCACAAATGTTGCGGAGCCGTCCTCAAGTACGGAGAGTCCCTGGACATTGGTACCCTCGAAAGGCTTAGCCAACTCGACGAACTTAAAGCCCATCTCGCGCGCTTTGCGCTCAAGGTTTTGCGATCGACGAAGAGGAAGGAGAAAGCCGAACATCAGAACTGCGAACAATCCTGCCGCCAGGCATCCGAAGACAACGAGCGTACTCATAACCTCAGCTCCTCACGAGTCGTGATGCATACCCAAATTCGCGGGACGCCGTGCCTAAGGTAATTTTAAGTCAATTCAGCCAAACGCGCGTGTCGGGCCACTTTGAGATTCCAGGTTCAACCTTGTTTTTCGGCAGGCCGGCAAATCCTGTACCAACACGCGATCAATATCCAGCTACGCGGGATGCCGGATTGTTGCTGCCCAGCTCGTGACAGCTCTCGATTTAGTCGCTTCCTTGGCAACCCCTCCCACGTCAATTGAGTCGATGGTTACTGATCCACAGATTGGTCCGATCACTGGTCCAATGACGGAGGGAGCTTTGGCCGGGCTCAACGCAGAAGTTGATGGCATACGCCGGAGCAGGATCTACGAAGAGGTCGCCAAGCGAATCGAGCGATTCATCGCAGAGGAACTGCGCCCCGGAGAAAAGTTACCTCCCGAGCGCCGGTTGGTCGAAATCTTCAGAGTCAGCCGCAGCTCGGTACGGGATGCGATCCGGAGTCTCGAACTGATGGGGCTGGTCGAGCCGCGTCAAGGCGTAGGAACCGTGGTGTGCGAACCATCCGCCGCATTGGTCGTTCCTATTTCGAATGTACTGATGCAGCGGCGCAAGTCGGTCAGTGAACTGCTCGATGTCCGCAGGATACTCGAGCCGGCGTTGGCGGCGCGAGCCGCCGGAAATGCATCGGACGACGATCTGATTGAAATGGAAGACATCGTAAAACGTCAGGAGCTGAAAGCACGGCGCGGTGAGCCGGCGATCGAAGAAGACGCGGAGTTCCACTACAGCATCGCTTTGGCAGGCAAGAACACCGTGGTGCTGAAGGTGCTGGACGTTCTGATGGATCTGCTGCGGGAAACGCGCGAGCGATCTTTGCAAGTAGACGGACGTTTGCAGAAATCGCTTGCCGGCCACAAACGGATTCTGGCCGCACTGAAGAAGCATGACGCCAAGGCCGCCGAATCCGCCATGCGCCGTCACATCGAGGAGATCGAAAGGATAGTGATGAAGAAGCTTTAGAACGGAGGTTCCCAATGGGCCGGCTATTCGCGGTCGAGATTGTCTATCGTGGAATATTCCAGAAAACTCTGGCCAAGAACATCAGCCGCGCAATTGTTCTGGCGGCGCATGAGAGGGCAAGCCGGGCATCTCCTTCGGGCGATACGGCGACAGCCCGGAGCGCAACGGCATTCCCGCCAAGAACTTCGCCATCGTCGCCACCGACGACGAGACGCTCGAAGAGGGAAAGGCGAAGTACGAACCGAAAGAGGTGGACATCACGATCGCGGTCGACGACACGCTCTGCAAGGGAGTGGAGTCGTGGGCCTGGTACGGATTGCAACCCATTAACCGGTTGCTCAGACCCGACGGCACGTTGATCGTTACCTCGCGCGAGAATCCCGAGACCCTCATCGGCATGGCACACCACAAGGAGTTCCCCTACCGGCTGGCCATCCTGAAGGCGATTCCGAGCTTCTCGGGCTTGTGGGTTTATAAGGACGATCACACCGATGTCCGCATTCTGGGCGCGATTGCGAAGGTCTTACCTGAGCTATTCAGCCTGGAATCGGTTCAAAAAACGATCATGGACGAGTGGAAGGATGACCTGAAGGTCGCCTCCGCGGCGCGCTCTTATGAACGTACGACGACGACCACCATTCAGCCCAACCAGGGGAACCCGGAAACGCCCTACAGTTTCGAAATGCCGAAGTGGACGGAGATGCAGGACGGTGTGGTAATTCCCAGCATTCCTCTCGGCCACGGCTTCGAGGATCCGCAAACTCACGCGGACGGCGGCTTCCGGCCCGAGCGCAATCCGACGTTCAAGAAGTTCAGCACCCGCACCATGCGCCCGGTGGTGGACTTCTCGACGTGTATCAAGTGCACGCTTTGCTGGCTGCAATGTCCCGACTCCTGCTTCGACGTCACTCCCGACGGTCTATATGACGCCAACATGCAAGCCTGCTGCGGCTGTGGCGTGTGCGAAGCCGTCTGCCCGGTTCCCGACTGCGTGACGATGGTCAACGAAACGGCCTTCCAGGATAACGCCAGCCAGTGGGAGGCGTGGAAGAAGGACAAAGAAGCTTACAAGGCCTGGCTCGCAACAAAGATCGAACAGCGTCCGGAGCGCTCGCACGGGTTCCGTTACCGCGGCCAGTACGAAGAGCAGGTGCCCGAAATGCTGGATATCGCCAAGGATGCCGCCTAGCCGGATTCGCCGGCTCTGGCAGGCATCAGGAGGAAAGAAGTTATGGCACAATTGGCAGTCGTCGCACAGCAACCAACCGGCGAACATACTGCCCTGATCACCGGCAGCGAAGCAATTGCGGTCGCCTGCAAACTTGCGGACGTAGACGTGATCACGGCTTATCCTATCCGCCCCTACGACACGGTGATGCAGTACGTCGCCAAGCTCGTGGCCAACGGAGAGATGGATTGCGAATACATCGTGGCGGAAAGCGAACATTCGCAGTTCGAGATCGTGAAACATGCCTCCGCCGTCGGCGCGCGCGTCTTTTGCGGCAGCAGCGGCGTGGGTTGGATGTACGCCTTTGAAGCGCTGACCGTTACGCCGGCTCTGCGCATTCCCATGGTCGCCATGGTCGGCAATCGCGCCTTGGACGATCCCGGCGCGTTCGGCGTCGAGCACAATGACGCGCTTGCCGTACGCGATCTTGGTTGGCAACTGGTGTGGGTAGACAATGCGCAGGAGGCTCTCGACACGGCGCTGATCGCGTACCGTGTCGCCGAGGACCGCCGCATCTTTCTGCCGTGCGCCATTAGTTGCGATGGCGCTTTTCTTACTCACTCGCAAGGGCTGGTTAAGATCCCGCCGCGGGAACAGGTCGACGCCTTCCTGCCGCGCTATAACCGTGCCGATCTGCTGCTCCACCCCGACAATCCCATCACCGTGGCACCTCAGGCAAACGAGGACTGGCTGATGGAGATCCGCCGTCAGAACGCTGCCGCGATGGAACGTTCGTCGGGCGTTATCCGCGAGGCCTATGAGGAGTTTGCGCGGATCTTCGGGCGAGACTACGGAAATCCGTTCTTCGAGGAGTATCAGACCGACGATGCCGACGTGGTGCTGATGGGCATGGGAACGCTTTCCACTCCGGTCAAAGTGGCTATTCGGCAAATGCGCCACGAAGGAAAGAAAGTGGGCTTTGTGCGCCTGCGGTGGTTCCGCCCGTTCGCCGCCGAGGAGATAGCCAAGTGCCTTGGTCGATTCTCCGCCGTTGGTGTCATCGACCGCGACTTCTCCTTTGGGTCGCCCTACATGAGCGGAGTGCTTGCTACCGAGATTCGTGGCGCAATGTTCTCGGCACCGGGGCCGAAACTGCCCGTGTTGGGTTTCATCTGCGGCCTCGGAGGACGCGAGGTGACCGTCCCGGACGTAGAAAAGAATGTCCGATATTACCTATCAGGCCGCGGAAGGAATATCGCAGCCGCTGACGCAATGGATCGGCTTGCGTGAGTAACGTCATGCGACGCCGCAGCCGGCAGAAAGGATGCGCAAGAAATGAGCACGCTTGTAAACATTGATCCCACTCAGAAACTGGACCCCTTCAAGAGCGTAAAGAAGCTTCCGCTGGAGGAGTACTTCACATCGGGGCACCGGACATGCCAGGGCTGCGAGTCGGCACTGGTGATGAAGATGATGGCAAAAGCGGCGGGCCCGAGAACAATTGTCCTCGGCAGCACCGGTTGCATGTACGTGGCGAACACAACGTACTACAGCACGTCCTGGGTTCTCCCCTGGATGCACACGCAACTGGGCAGCAGCGGTTCGGCCGCGCTGGGCACCGCGGCGGGATTGAAGGCGTTGATGCGCAAAGGCAAGATGAAAAATGAACCCATCAACGTGATTGCCTTCTGCGGCGACGGAGGCGGAGCGGACATGGGGTTGTCGGCCATCTCCGCCGCTCTGACCCATCCCGATTACAACCTCCTGATCCTGATGTACGACAACGAATCGTACGCCAATACGGATATTCAGCTTTCCGGCAGCACGCCTTATGGTGCGCATACCACCTTCAGCCCTCCCGGCAAAATGAAACGCATCATGCATCATCGCTGGAAGAAGAACATGGCGGGAATGATGGCGGCCGGTCACCCGACGTGCAAATACGTCGCTACGGTTTGCATGTCCTACGGTTTGCATGCCATGAACACCGTCCGCAAGGCGCTGGCGATCGGCGGCCCCACTTTCATTCACTCGCTCGATCCCTGCCCGAAAGGCTGGGATTACGACCCCATGATCTCGCATGAACTCGGGCGAACTGGCGGTTAACACCGGGGTCTGGCCGTTGTATGAAGTTAAAGAAGGCGTCCTGAAGCTTACCGGCAGGACAGATTTGATCGCGAGGGGCAAAATCAAACGGCAGCCCGTTCGAGACTACTTGCTGAAACAGGGAAGGTTCGCGCATTTCATCGAAGAGGATATCGAGTACTTCCAGAGCAAGGTGGACGAAATGTGGGAGAAGTGGCTGGTTCCGGGCGTTATTCCTTTCCGTAAGGAGGTTGAAGGAGAGGACGAAAAGGCCGCTTAAACTATCGCTGCTTAATCTACGTCCCTCGGGACAACGCGGAATCGTGTGTTCCCATCTCTCTCTGCTCATGCGGGTGGCGCAGGGATGAGATACGGATTGTCGAGTCGAAGCGAAAGGCCACCCCGGGGAGTTTAGATCATGGCTACCTCTGTTCGCGAGGTTCCTCTGAACCCGCGCGTGGTGAATCGCTGGGTGCAGTTGCTGGCTGGCATCGTTGCCATGATGGCAATTGCCAACCTGCAGTACGCTTGGACCTTATTTACAAAACCTCTCACCGTTAGCCTGCACACGACGCTCGCGGCGGTGCAGGTTGCTTTTGCCGCGTTCGTTCTGGCGGAGACCTGGCTGGTGCCGTTCGAAGGTTATCTGGTCGACCGGATTGGGCCGCGGGTGATGATCGCAATAGGTGGCGTGCTGGTCGGGATCGGTTGGATAGGAGCCGGCCGGGCTCTGAGCGTGCGGGAACTCATCGTTTACTACACGCTGGGCGGTGTCGGCGCAGGCGTCGTTTACGGCGGGACAATCGGCAATGCGCTGAAATGGTTCCCCGACTATCGTGGCCTGTGCGTGGGGCTCACCGCCGGCGCCTACGGTGTTGGCACTGCGCTGACGGTCGCGCCCATTGCCAAGATGATAAA
Organism: uncultured Acidobacteriota bacterium; assembly: GCA_963832365.1. GTDB lineage: Bacteria > Acidobacteriota > Terriglobia > Terriglobales > Acidobacteriaceae > CAWBRT01. Next base: position 85,100 of record CAWHUL010000015.1, read on the forward strand.
GACATCGGGTTATGCGCACACGCTCGTGACTTGGGGAATCATTCAGGGCATCGTTGTGCTGGTCGCGGCGGCTTTCATCGTAAGACCGCCGGAAGGCTGGTCACCCCCAGGGTGGGAAGAAAAGAAGGCCCTGCTACAGGCCCGCAACGTGCACGCCGCCGCTATCGATTGCACGCCGGCGGAAATGGTGCGCACCGGATCTTTCTGGCTCATTTATGTAATGATGACCATCCTCGCCTTTGGCGGCCTGGTGGTCACCGCCCAGCTCAGCCCCATAGCCACCTACTATCACGTCGACAAGGTGATTGTCGCGTTCGGCATGACGGCGCTGGTGCTGGCCATTGAGGTGAATCGGGTTTTGAACGGGCTCACACGCCCCTTCTGGGGTTGGGTTTCAGACCACATTGGCCGCGAAACTACCATGTTCATAGCCTTCATGCTGGAGGCTATCGCGGTGTTCCTGCTGCTCCAGTTCATCTCCAGGCCCGTCTGGTTTATCCTGCTCTCCGGGCTCGCGTTCTTCGCCTGGGGCGAGATTTTCTCGCTGTTCCCGGCGATCACCGGCGACTTGTTTGGCAAGACCTGGGCGACAACGAACTACGGAATTGTTTACACGGCAAAAGGGGTCGCATCCATTTTTGCCGGTCCGGTGGCGGCGCTCGCCAGTGCCAAGACCGGCTCGTGGGTGCCCATCTTCTGGGTGATGATCGCCTGCGATGTCGTGGCCGCGTTCATGGCTCTGCTATGGCTCAAACCGCTGGCAGCAAAAACCATCCAACGCCAGCGCGAGGAGATAACGCGCAGAGAGGCCGCAGTGCGCCTGACGCGAGACGCGGCATAATCGGAAAACCGCGGGGCTCCTCTCAGCAGGCTGAGGCTGGTAGCGCGAACCACGAGCCTCGGTCCTATACCCGCATATTGCCGCCTGACCGACAACATGAAACCGGTCGTGTTGGAGTCCGAGCAGCGTTCGCCGTGGTTCCCGCTGTTGGCAAAAAATGGTGCTTGAGACCTATGCCGATTCAATGGCGAGTCCGGGAACAGGCTCTTTCGTGTACCCTGCTCCACCTGCCGCTTTTGAATTGATATCCAACTTCTGACGCTTGTTTTGCAACTCACAAACTAAACACTCTGGCTTTGGTAACCCGGGCCGGAAGTACAGGAGAACGGCCTGGGATGAAACCTGCGGTCACTTTATGCGATCTATTACAGCGCGGCGACGGTGAGAGCACCGCGATTATTGTTCCGGAGCTGGATATCCGGATCACCTATGATTCTCTCAGGCAGCAAGTCCTGGCGATGGCCGATGCTCTGGCTAGCGCGGGGATCCGCCGCGGCGATCGGGTGGCAATGGCGCTGCCGAACGGTTTGCCGGCAATTGTCACGTTTCTGGCAGCCTCTCTCGTCGGGACCGCCGCACCGCTGAACCCCGGCTATCGATGCGAGGAGTTCGAGTTTTTCCTGAAGGACACCGCTGCCCGTCTGCTGATCTGCCCCGCGCATGGCGCCGAAGAGGCACGGCGAGCCGCTGGAAGTGGGATTCCAGTGCTCACAGTGACGCAGGGCGGAGATGGGGTGGTCTCCCTGGAAGGTGCTCCGAATCGCGTCTCGGCAACCTCGCCCTCAGCCGAGGACGTTGCATTGATTCTGCACACGAGCGGAAGCACAGGACAGCCAAAGCGTGTACCCCTTCAACACGCGAACCTGACAGTATCGGCCGCGAACATCGCGGACGCCTACGCGCTTACCCCCAACGATGTTGCTCTGTGCGTTATGCCGCTATTCCACATCCACGGGTTGGTGGCCTCAACGCTGGCACCACTATTTTCCGGCGGCACCGTTGTGGTTCCAACAAAGTTCAATCCGCTGGCTTTCTGGCGCATGGTTCGGGAGTATCGCCTGACTTGGTACACCGCCGTGCCTACCATTCATCAGCTCCTGTTGGAGAGAGCCTCCCGCGTCGAGAGCTCGCTGCGACCTGGGACTTTACGATTCGTCCGCTCGGCGAGTACACATCTATCTCCGGAAGTCATGCACCAGGTGGAGGAAGTGTTTGGCGTCCCGATGATCGAAGCCTATGGAATGACGGAAGCAGCGCACCAGATGGCTTCGAACCCCCTACCTCCTCGGCTCCGCAGGCCAGGGTCGGTCGGACCGGCGGCTGGCTCCGTCCGAATCAGCATCATGGACGAGCAGGGCAACCATCTTGAAGCGGGCGAGAGAGGCGAAGTTGTCATTCAGGGGCCAAACGTTTTTCTGGGTTACGAGAACAACCCCGAGGCGAACGCCAAGTCGTTTGCGAGCGGGTGGTTTCGTACCGGAGATCAAGGATTCCTGGATGCTGACCGTTACCTGCATCTAACCGCCCGGCTCAAGGAGTTGATAAACCGGGCAGGCGAGAAGATCGCTCCACACCAGATCGACCAAGTCCTGCTTAAGCACCCTGCAATCGCAGAGGCGGTCACATTCGGGTTCCCGCACCCTGTGTTGGGGGAAGAGGTTGCCGCGGCAGTCGTCCTGCGCGAGCCAGAGAGTGAATCAGCCATACTGAAACACTGCCGGGAGCATCTGGCGGCCTTTGAATCGCCAAAGAAAGTGCACATCGTCGAGCGCATACCACGTACGGCCACTGGAAAGATTCAACGCGGCGCGGTGGCCGCTGCAATTCTTGGTGATGTGGCATGAAGTTCCTGATCGCGGGTGCCGGCGCCATTGGAGCTTACATTGGTGCGCGTATGGCGCGCGCGGAACTGGATGTCACGTTATTTGCGCGCGGGCCGCATCTTCGGGCCATGCAAGAACATGGGATTCGAGTGCAGAGCATCGATGGAGACTTTGAAGCTCAGCCGAAAGTCTCTGGCAACCTCGACGAAATTGGCCCAGTGGATGTTGTTCTGCTCACGGTTAAGGCACACAGCCTGCCGCAACTTGCTCCGCAACTGCGGCCCGTCCTCGCTGACGATACAACCGTAGTCACAATGCAAAACGGCGTTCCCTGGTGGTACTTCCAGGGCTGTGCCGGCCAACACGAAGGAATGCGGCTGGAACGGGTCGATCCGGGCGGAGTGGTTTCCGCGGCCATCGAACCCCGCCGCGTGGTTGGCTCTCTGGCTTATTTTGCGACCGAGATATTAAGACCTGGAGTGATCCGGCACGACGAAGGCAACCGAATTTCGTTGGGTGAACCCGATGGGACGCGGTCGGAACGCTGCCGCCGGATTGCGGAAACCCTGATTGGCGCCGGACTTCGTTGTCCCATCACGACGCGGATTCGCCATGACATCTGGGTGAAGATCCTCGGGAACGTTGCTTTCAATCCAATCAGCGCGCTGACGGGTGCCACGATGATTCAAATGGTGCGTGACCCGGAGGTGTCAGCGCTCGTCCGGAATGTTATGCAGGAAGCGGAAATGGTGGCCTCCCGCTTGGGCATGGAATTGCCGATCTCTATTGAACAGCGGATCGCCGGCGTCGAAAAGGTTGGCGAACATAAGACCTCGATGCTTCAGGACCTTGAGGCGGGACGCCCGTTGGAGCTTGAAGCGGTGGTAGGTGCGGTACTTGAGTTGGGAGAGCGTTTGAGTGTCCCTATGCCACACACGCGTACGGTGTATGCCTGCACAAAGATGCTCTCGGATTGTCGACGGTTCGGTATGCAATCTTCTCATGTAACCTGAGGTGGAGTTTGCGAACCTGCCAGGAGGCGAAGCGTGCTCAATGCTCGAATTGCGCAAACGCCAACGCTGCAAGATCTGGTCCGTGCTGAAAGATGGGCGGACGCTCTCTCCACCCTTGAGAACCTGCATCCCTCGGATGCGGCTTTCTCTTTTGCTCAGCTCTCCCAACGGCATCAGCGCAGTCTCTTCAAGCTGCTGTCCCCTCCGGTGGCCGCCGCCGTCCTGCCATATCTTCCTTATTACGACCAATTTGTCCTGCTGCATCTGAGGCCGCGCGATGAGATGCTCCGGATCGTCGACGGCATGGAGCCGGACGACCGCATGCGCCTTCTGGACGAGCTGCCGGAGGCCTCATGGCAAAAGCTGGTGAAGGAACTGACCGCCGCTGAACGTGCGGTAACTGAGCGATTTGCGGAATACGGACCGAATCTGGCCGGGCGCTACGTAACCCCGGAATATATCTCATTGCGGGCCAGCATGAGCTCCGCCGAGGCACTTTCGGAAATACGACGAAACGGCCGCGGCAAGGAGACTCTCAATCTCGTTTACATCGTTGGGTCCGACGGAACATTGATAGACGAACTGAAGCTTTCCTCGCTGGTGATGGCCGATCCCCAACAACCTGTTTGCGAGATTTCCGATGACGTGCTGGTGATGGTTAAGGATTCCGATACGCTTGACGATGCCCTCGCGCTGTTTGAGAAGTACGATCGTGTGGCGCTGCCGGTGGTGGACGCAAACCGGAAAATGCTCGGCATCCTTACCTTCGATGATGTGATGGATATTGCCCGGGTAGCGGCGACGCGAGAGATCCAGAAATTCGGTGGAATGGAGGCCCTCGAAGCGCCTTACTTCAGCGTGCGGTTCCGGGGAATGCTGCGCAAGCGGGGCGGCTGGCTGGCGCTTCTGTTCCTCGGCGAGATGCTTACAGCAACGGCGATGAGCCATTTCGAAGGCGAGATCGCAAAGGCCGTTGTGCTTGCGCTCTTTGTCCCGCTCATCATTAGTAGCGGGGGGAATTCCGGTTCCCAGGCGACGTCGTTGCTTATCCGCTCCCTCGCGCTGCGCGAGGTGGGCATCCGTGACTGGTGGAAGGTGTGTGCGCGTGAGATTTTTCTTGGCTTGAGCCTGGGCGCATTCCTCGGGGCGATCGGATTCGTCCGTATCGTGCTGTGGGAGTGGTTGCATTTCACAAACTACGGACCGCATTACCTGCTGGTCGCGATCACTGTCTGGTTGAGTTTGATCGGGGTTGTCGGATTCGGCACCATCGCCGGTAGCATGCTGCCGTTTATCTTGCGCCGCTTTGGCGCCGATCCGGCCACCAGCTCTGCCCCACTTGTGGCTACCCTGGTTGATGTCACCGGCCTGATCATCTACTTTACGACTGCGCGCATCGTTTTGCAGGGCGCGCTGTTTTGACGAGTGATCAAATATGGGACCTGCCCGATCCAGCGTCCAAATTACTTCGGGTTAGTGTGGCGTCCCAAAGTTCGCGCAATAACCCTTGAGGTGTCATTCTGAGCGAGCGCAGCGAACGAAGAATCCCTGCACAGCGTGTAGCTGAATTGCAGCCGAAGGATTTCAGCCAAATTCCCAAACGGTGCAGAGTGGGGCAGGTTCATGGGATGTTTCGCTACGCTCAACATGACACTCCGGGGATTAGTTATGGCAGCTTTTTCCGGGACACAACACCAGAAGGCTGCTGAAGAACGCAGGTGGCCCACATTTGCGTAGCCGCAGGCGGAGCTAATGTGGGGCTGCTCCGTCTTCAGAAAAGCACACTCGAACGCATGAAGTCCCGAACGATCATCACTGAATTCGAGCAGGCCGTTCGCGAATTCAAGCTGCGACCCGATCAATTCATCCGCTCAGTTCAGCTTCGCGAGTGGACGAGTCGCAACAAGAACGCGAAATGCATTTCTAAATACCTTCTTGAGGCGTAGGGTTTCGAAATTGCAGTGACACGATATAGACGTACCTATGCCCGAAATAAAATGCCAAGTGTTCACTTTTGACCAGACTCTATTGTTCCACGCTTCGAGAATAGCTGTAATTTGCTTCTGAATTCCTACCCCCATTGGAACCCTGAGCCTCGGCTTGGGGTTTCGTCTTGAAAGGCGGCCCAGCTCTCGAATAATTGCCTGGTGCCCCATATCTGTCGCTTTTGGCAGATGTGGTTTCCTTCGCGGTCGATGAGTCCTACTCCGCGTTCTGCTCCATGCCGACAGTCTCCAGCTCCGGTTTGGGCTGGCTTCGTCCGGCCATATCCGCCCCCGCGTTGGGAGGCAGCTTAAAAACCGAGTAGCCCGACGTCATGGCGATGAATCCCAGGACAAGAAAAGCCGGCCAGAAATCGCCGGCGACGATTTTGGAGTGGCCTTGAAGGTAATTCGAGGCCTGCAAGGCGAAGGCCCCCATGGTTACGCCCACGCCCAGTGAGAGCTGCTGCACGGTGGCAAACATGCTGGTGGCGGCGCTGACCCGGTGGTCCGGTATCTCTGCGTAGGTAATCGCGTTCAGGGCGGTAAACTGCATCGAGCGGAAGCACCCGGTAATCACCAGCACGGCAAAGATCAGCCAATGAGCCGTGTGCGCCGTAAACAGTCCGACGACGGCGACCGTCGCCGAGGCGAATATGCTATTGACCAGCAGCAATCTGCGGAAGCCGTACAGGCGCAGAAACAGTTTAATGATGGTCTTAATGAACAAGGCCCCTATGGCCGAGGCGCAGGTCAGCATCCCCGATTGCAAAGGCGTCAGCCCGAATCCCAATTGCAGCAGCAGCGGCAGCAGCAGGGCCATCGCGCCAATGCCAATGCGAAACAGCGAGCCTCCGCCAACTCCAACCCAGAAGGTTGGGATCTTCAACAGATCGAATTCCAGCAGCGGCCTCTGTTTGCGCCGGGCCAGACGGTAATAGATATAGGTGACCGCCGCGCCAAAGACGACGCAGGCGGCGGCCAGCATCCTTGGCACCACGTCTGCTTCGGTAATTGCGCTCAGCCCGAACATCAACACCGACAAGCCGATCGCCGACAGCACGAACCCCGACGTGTCCAGCGGCGCCACTTCCTCCTCGCGCACGTTTTCCATAAAGCGCAGTGCCAGAAAAATACCCAGGATGCTGATCGGAACGTTGATGAAGAAGATCCAGCGCCAATGCCAGTAGGTGGTGATAAAGCCGCCCAGCGGCGGCCCACACAGCGGCCCAAGCAAGGCAGGAACCGTGAGGTAGTTGAGCGCCGTCACCAGCTCATCGCGGCCCACCGTCCGCACAATCACAATCCGCCCCACCGGAACCATCATGGCCCCGCCTATGCCTTGCAGAAAGCGCGCCGCCACGAAGAAACCAAAAGAGTGCGCCATTCCACAGAGCATGGAGCTGACCATGAACATAGTTATCGCCGAGCAGAACACGATCCGCCCGCCAATACGGTCGGTGAGCCAGCCCGATATCGGGATAAAAACAGCCAGGCTTACCAGGTAGGAGGTCAATCCCAGCTTCAGCACGATCGGAGCCACGCCCAGGTCGCGGGCAATCATCGGCAGCGATGTCGTGATGACCGTTGCGTCGACGTGTTCCATGAAAAGGGCACAGGCGACGATCAGCGGAACGAGCATCGTCGGACGGATGCCGGGCCGGAACCTCCCGTCCGGGGAGGCAGGCGGGGCGGGCGAATCAAGGCTTTTCCGCGCGAGATCGTTTTGCTTGGAGTCTAGTCCTGTCACGAGCTTCTAAAGATAGTATCTCTTGCTTTACCCGCAGTCGTAAATCAGGAATTCACCCCTTTTGGGCTATTTATTTTAAAGGCAATAGCAACGCGATCACTTTTCCGTCCTGCGAGTAGTATCGCGAAAGGTATCTTTCACGAGTGAGAGCCGGTTACACGCCAACCAGGTTCACCGTTATCGGACATTAGGTCACGATCAAAGTGAGGTTAATACTGCGCGAAAAGGTGCCATTTGTGCCCGTAATCGTCAACGTGTAGCTTCCGGCCGGAGTGCCCGCACTTTTGTTCACGGAGGACGAATTTGGCGGTGGAGCGCCGCCTCCTCCACCGCAGGAAGACATCGCCATCATGAGCGCCAAGAGTGCGCCGATCACCCACCGCCCAATGGCCTTGCGGCGTCGACGCCCGTGCCATGCGGCCAAGGCAAGTGGCGCCAGCAACGTCAGCGCAAAAGCAAACGGAGCGCGCCGCCTTCTGGGTTGAGCTAAGCTGGCGGACTGGGCCACGGTCGTCACTGTTACGGTTAGCGGTACGGTGCTATTGGCGGAGATGGACAGCGAAGCCGGCAATACGTAACACGCCGCCCCCGAAGGCGCTCCAGAGCAGGTGAACGAGACGGTGCCGCTGAAGGATGCACCCGACAGTAAGCTGAGAAGATAGACGGCCGTTGTGCCCGGCATTACGGTTGAAGATGTGGAGCTATTCGTCTGCGGGGTGAAGGCAAAACCAGCAGCACCATTGGCCACCGTCACGGTCACTGAGCTGGGCGGCGAAGTGCTTCCGGCGCTATCTTTCGCCACGGCCGTAATGGTGTGGCTCGCGTCCGTGGTTTGAGTGGTGTCCCACGAGATCGCATAGGGCGGCGACGTAACCTGCGCACCAAAATTGACGCCATCGAGCTGAAACTGAACTCCTGCCAGTGCAAGACCGGCCGATGCAGTTGCCTGAATCGTGACCGTATGTGAGACCACGTCCCCGTTGGATGGAGAGATGATGGCAACCGTAGGAGGCGCGGTTTGAAAAGGCTGACTTGGGTCGATCACACTGAGGCTGTTCGAACCCCTGTTGGCGACGAATACCAGGTTCGGGTTCGTGCTGACGGCAATGGCAGAGGGATTCAAACCAACCGCGATGGCCCATGCCTGGTTGGTCGTTCCGTCGATAACCGTTACCGCGTTACTTTCATAATTCGCGACATACACCCGGTTGTTGACCGGGTTGATCGCAACGCTTTGGGGATCGCCCGGCGAGGGAATCACACTGGCGCTGTTGCTGCTTCCGTCGATCACCGTCACGGTATCGTCGTCATAGCCGTCATCGGGGTCATTGAAGTTATTCGTAACGAAAATCTTGTTCGTGACGGAGTTTACGGCTACTCCCCACGATGAGCTGCCGGCGACCGTAGTAGTGACGGTATTCGTCGCCCCGGCGATCACGGCTGTGCCAGTGTGGTACAGCGTGTTGTTGCCGACGTAGATTGTATTTGTCTGGGTGTTGACCGCTATCTGACTCAGACTCAGATTCGCGCCGACGGCGATTGACGTTGCGGTCTTTGATGCGCCGTCGATGGCGGTCACCGTGCCATCCTGGTTCGCAACGTAGACCTTGTTCTTAACCGGATTTACGGCCAACCAGCGGGGTCCGTGTCCGGTGTTGATGGTCGTCACAGTCTCGGGAGTGGTCGAGCAATTGATTGCGCTGACTGTATTGCCGAGATAGTTGGTTACGTAGACGGTGCTCGTGATTTCGTTGACTGCAAGATTGATGGGCCCATTTCCGACCGTCACCGAGTGCACCGCATAGGTCAGGCCGTCGATAACGCTGACGGTATTGCTGCCATAGTTGGCAACGTAGACCTTATGGGTCTGGGTGTCCACCGCAATTCCGTTGGGCCCGCTGCCCGGGCTGACGCCAACTGGCACGACGGTCACGAGAGCACGGGTGACGGCATCAATCACATACACGCTGCCCGGGTTCGTGCTGATTGAGTTGTTCGACGTGACGAAAATCTTGTTGGTTACGGGGTCGACGGCGAGCGATTGCGGTGGAGCACCGAGCGGGATATCCGCTGCTAACTTCTGATCGGCCGCGGCTGTGGCTGCCCACAGCATGATTACCATGGCCCACAGCGAACGACGGAGCCCACTGCTCCTGCGATTCCCCTGCATGATCCCCCCGGGGCCCTTGGCTCGATCCACATCTTTCGCAAGCTGCTAACACAGCCGCATTGGACACAACCATGCAACCCGGAGACCGCTCCCAGCGCGGATTCCGCGGTCGTAAGTAGCTTTAAGAATATCGAGAATTATTAGTGCTGGCCGCAAAGCTAAAGTCAAGCAAAGCCTGCCGCAAGACGTGGTCCAAGTGCCAAAACGGGAGAAGATGGCAAAGAATTTACGGCGAGAAGACACATTTTTGGGACGGAAAATGGCTCTTAAATGCGTCTACTTTGATCTTCTCTGCACGCGATCTATGTCCGATAACGGTGAGAGCGGAGGCCGTTATGAAGGCAGGGCCCTAGAAACGGTCACAAAGGCGATGACCAAAAGGTAGTACACAGTTGGAGTGGAGAAGGAGAGACAAAATGGTAAACATTCCGGTACCGCATTGCCTCTTGAAACTGAGGAAGAAAGATGAGATGGGAGCTAATAGCAAACGCGACATAGCGACATGCGACGCGAACAGGATTCGGTCTTCGTCGGTTGATTTGATGTCTGGCCGCTATATTTTCACAATTTCGGTACGGGTGGAGCGGATGTTTTTCTGCTTTTTCAGAGCAAACAAGTGTAATCGCCTGTTAGCGACAATCATTGGAATTAAGTCCACGTGCTATTTGCCAAGACGTGGCCGGGAGCGACTTCGATGTTACGAAAAAGTACGTCGCCTTCCGCTCCGTACGATGAACTGATTGCAAGGGCAGACAGCCCTTCTTGTCGTGCCTTGTTGAGAAGCTTCTGTGCCTTGTCCTCGTCCTCACTCTTGAGGTCGTAAGCCTGCTCAATGTCGGAAACCGTCAGTGCGTGTGACGCCGTGATTACAACGTCGAAAATGATGTTCCCTTGCCTGAGATTCCGAATGTTGAGTGTCGCAACGTCAGTCAGCAAAATCGTAGATCGTTCCTCGCCCACCGTTCGGACGAAGAGGCAAGCACGTTTATTGTCCGAAAGCCACACGCCATCGAAGTAGCCATCATGCAAGTTGGGAAGGCTGGAGACATTCGCCATCCGTGTATTATCGCCCCGAACCTCGATTGGTGAAAAATCGCCGTTACACTAACGGCCCTGCCAGGAGGTCCCGTTTTGGCAAGTTTTTGGTGTAATCGCCTGTTAGCGCCAGTGCGAGCCAATTAAAATTGCTATTGTCATCCCGAGCGGAGCGAAGCGAAGTCGAGGGACCCCTATGGCCGCAACCAACAGGCGCTTCTACGTGTACATCGCCGCCAGCATATCCGGTACGCTTTACGTTGGCGTGACTAACAATCTTCTCAAACGCATCTGGCAACACAAGCAAGGCGAGATGGAGGGATTTACCAAACGATACGAAGTGAATCGCCTCATTTACTTCGAGAGCTTCGATGATATCCGCACCGCGATCAATCGGGAGAAGCAACTGAAGGGCTGGTCGCGGCGCAAAAAGATTTGGCTCATCGAGCGTGTAAACCCAAGGTGGGAGGATTTGAGCCGAGGGTGGTATGGCGATAGGGGTCCTTCGACTCCGTTCGGCACCGCCGAACTCCGCTCAGGATGACAGTGCAAGATGCTATGACTCAAAAAATGCGCGTGTAAGTGGTGAGAACGCCTGTGCCTGTTTACGCCAACTACTGGCATGAAGATGCAGGGCTGCGGCATAATTGCTTGCTGGCGCACTTCGGTAACTTCATCTGAGTGAATGTTATGGAGCGTGACGACTTCGCATCGTTATTGTGGGCAGTTGCGGCCTTGGTCGCACTTATTCCAGTAACGGCCTTTCTCATCATGGGTGTTTCCGCGTTGCTGATGAGTCTGCTCACGGCGCTCACCACTCGTAACGCAACTGAACTCTGGGAAGCTACAAAGCATAGTTGGACGGTCATCGGCGGCTGCCTCGGCCTCGTTGCAATTTGGTCTGGAGTTGTATTTCCACATGGATTGCAAAGCCCGGGGTTGAAACGAGCCTTTCTAGTGTTTTCCTGTGCAGGTATTGCTGCTCTTGGGAGCGTCTTTTCGCCAGCGCCGAGCTGGCGAACTTGGGATTGGCTTATGTGGTGGATAGTGCTTGGGCCATTGGTTATCGGATTCGTTGCCGCATATCGAGTCTTTCGCGCCAGAAATGTGCGCTAGGCCGCTGCCGTGCGGAAATCGCTTCAGTTGCCCGCAGAGCATAATTGGTGAAACATCGCCTTCTCACTAAAAACTGCCGTCCCTAACGTGTAAAAGCAGATTCTTCGGCTGCGCTTCGACCACCCCAACAGACGCAAACACAGCGTCTGCCGGGGGCCCCGGCTCTGCTCAGGATGACACTTTAAAAAGGGATTTTTCAGCAGCCTACAAAGCCACGCCCCTCAAGGCGACTATTTTTGAAACAAGCCCAGGCGACCTGCGTCGGATTCTCGCCCGTCGTCGGGTGCGAGGGCGGATGCTCCGTTCGACGGCCTCGGCCGGCAGTAGAAGAGGCGCGCGGGGAGAACGTTACGCGGCTCGAACTCTTCGTCGACAGAAGCGAAAACCGAAGTCAGATGTGGCAGGACGGTGCGGGTAAATTGATAGACAAGCAGGCGGCCATCCTTGTGCAGGACACGATTGGACGCCGCTAGAATCGAGAAACGCAGCTCCTCGGGCATGGTGCTGAACGGAATGCCGGAGATGACGTAATCCGCTGCTTCGAATCCCAGGTTCTGGACGATCTCTTCGACGGTCGCGGCGGACCCATGGAAGACTCGAACGCGCCTGTCGCCCTCGAAGACGCGACGGAGATGCAGCACGAAGTCCGGATTGACCTCGATGAGAACGCAACAGGCATCGCGATGCATATTTCGCACGATCGCCGTGCTGATGTTGCCGATCCCCGGCCCGTATTCGACGATCACCCGCGCGCGTTGGAAGTCCACTCTCCGCAGCAGGCGTTCGGTGAGAAATCTGGAGCTTGGGACGACAGATCCCAAGGTGGCCGGGTGCTTCAAAAAATTTCTTAGAAAGAGCAGTTTAGGACTGGTCGTCATCCGATGCTTTCAGCCACGCGTTAATCCGCGATGAAATAGATATTATGAAGATAGCCACCGGCGATGTTTGCTCGGGACTCGTATTCTCTCACAAAGCGGCCCCGCCGGAATCGCCGGTTACGATTTGCCGGGCCGAGTCACTGGGGGGCTGGTGATCGCGAGGTACTGGCAATCCCATGTTTCCTCAGTCGATGACATCGGCAACCCCGAAGCTCTCGAAGCGGCTCGACTCTCCCTCGAATAGATGCCATATCGAGGGTCCGCTTCGTAAGAAAACCCGGCTTCAGATCATCCAGAGTCCGCATTTCTACCCGTTATGAAAAAAGGCCGAGTGTAAACTCGGCCTTCAGTATCAGGACCACACCGCATGTTCTATTTCACCAAGGCGCCATAGAGCACGTCTTTGAATAGGAGCCGCTTTGCGACTCGATCCGTCGGAGCGGCGGCCATGAAGACTCCGACAATGTGCTCCTTCGGGTCGATGGTGAAGGTAGTTCCTCCCGCACCCGACCAATTAGCATCTCCTTTACTACCAGGCACAACCGCCATGCCGGTGCCTAAACGAACCGCGAAACCCAGCCCGAAGCCGTAGCCGGGACCTGTCATCGGGGCCGGAGAGTTGGCCATGCCCTGGAGATGGTTGGAGAGCATAAGTTCCACGGTCTTCGGACTGAGCAGGCGAACCCCGTCAAGTTGTCCGCCGTTCAAGATCATCTGACTGAACCGGAAATAATCCGCAGCAGTGGAGATTAGCCCGGAGCCAGCCATGAGATAGCGTCCTGTCATATCCTCGAAAGGCGGGAATGACTTCCACCAATCGGTCGCTTTCTGAGGGTCTGAATCCAAGGGATCGGCGACCAACGGGAAACTTGTCACGAGACAGCCTGAAGGTCGTATCGTTCATCTTGAGGGGCTTGAGCACCATCTCGTTGACGAGTATGTCCAGCGGCTTGCCTGTTACCCGTTCCAAAAGAAGCCCCATCACATCCATGGAAACGCTGTACTCAAAGGTCGTGCCAGGCTGATTGACCAATGGGATCTTGGCCAGGTTTTTCAGCATTTCGTCGCCGCTTATTCCGCCGCCGATCTGCTCGATTCTCCCTTTAAAGTACGCATCTTTAATTGCAGCGCGCGAAGCATCCAATCCGGAACCATAGGTGAATCCAGATGTATGCCTCATCAGGTCCTGGATGGTGATTGGCCGGGCAGCGGGCACGAGTTCGTAACCGGAGCCGTCAGCCTTCTTTACCGACACCATCATGTTTTTGAATTCAGGCAGGTATTTGGAAATTGGATCGACCAGCAAGAACTTGCCTTGCTCCACCATCATCATCGCCGCCGTCGCTACGATCGGCTTGGTCATGGATGCGATGCGGAAGCGGGCATCCTTTGGCATGGGCTTTGTCTTATTCGGATCCAGGGAGCCATAGGCTTCGTAGTGGACGATCTTGCCGTCGCGGGCTATCAATACTACCGCGCCGGGAAAGCTGCCCTTCGCGATCTCCTGCTTTAAAACTACACCGAAACGCTGAAGACGTTCGCCAGAAAAACCAACTGATTCAGGTTTAACCACGGGACCCTGCGCGAAACTTGCCGCTGGATAAACAAAGCTGAACATAGCTAAAAAAAGGACACTGATCAGAGCAGTGCATCTCATCCAGATTCTCCTTGTGGCTGTTAATCGCTCGAATTGTACTGCCCGGGAATGGTGTTGCCAAGTTCAAAGCTGAAAAGCGGAAGCCGAACGCGTGGTGATGGAAGCCACCGACGGTCGAGGCGCCGACGTGGTCATCGAATCGACGGGGGCACCCGGCAAATTCTACCCCGGGCAAGCCCGACATTTCGGCGGTCAGGGCAGAGAATCTCAAGGTGAAGCTCGCTGCAGAACTGCACATGGGGCAAGAGAATGTTAGCGAACGAGCGCGGGCTGCCGGCCGCGCAAGGCCAGAACGATTCCCAGACAGATGAGAACAACGCTCACTGCGATGCCGGTCGTCATGGGTTCGCCTGCCCAAAGCACGCCGATGATGACGGCAAGCACCGGGACCAAGGTGACGATTTGTCCGGCGCGCGCGACCGGCATGACCGATAGCGCTTTGCCCCACCACCACCAGGCCAGCGCCGTGCAGCCGATAGCGTTGTAGGCAATCATGGCCACAACGGGCCCGGTCCAAACCGTGGCACGCTGCGGTCCCAGTAACAGAGGCCCAACCGTGATGGCGGTCCACAGCACCTGCCAGAAAGTTTGCGTCCAGAATGGCGTCTGCCACTTGCGGCGGCGATAGAGGCAGGCACCCAGCGCCCAGCACAAACCGCCGCTGACGCAGAGGCAGTTGCCGAGCACGACCTGGGGATCGCGCCAGTTCACCGGCGGGCTGTTGAAGAACAGAAACAAGCCCCCAAAACCAACCGCTCCTCCGCACAAGGCCCGCCAGCCGATGGGTTCACGATTGATCAACCACGCCAGCGGCAGGGCCCAGAGCTGCATGGTGTAGATCAGGACCACGGTGCGGCCCGAAGCGACGTATTGCAGTCCCACGGTGCTGAAAAATTGACTGGCGGCGATCTGCACGATTCCGATCAGAGCCAGCGGCAGGCGCTCGCCACGGAGAGGAAGCAGCGGCTGCCGAATGGGAACGGTGAGCGCGGCCATGAACGGAGCCGCGGAGAGGAAGCGATAGGCGACAAAGCTCAGGGGAGAGATGTCGTGCAGTACGCTCTTCGTCATCGCCCAGGTGGCACCCCAGATCAGGACGGCGCCCCCCAACCCCGCGTACACAGAAAGCGGTACGCGAGGCAGGTCCGTTTTGAGAGGCGTTGCGCTGGAAGACATGATGGAAAGCTTTCAGTATGGCGTCCCGGGAATCTTCAACATAATCAAACCTCTCGCGGGGATGTCATGTTGAGCGTAGCGAAACATCTCAGGAAACTGTCCCGACCTGCGCCGTTCTGGGTTCTTTGACGGAATCCTTCGGCTTCATCTGAGCCCCACGCTGTGCTGGGATCCTTCGCTTCGCTCAGGATTTCGGCAGGCGGCTCATACGCCGCCTTAACGCCTCAACTTCGCGGCAGCCGCCGCGCTCGCCGTGTGCCAGTCGAGCAGTTGCTCGCCGGTCCAGAACAGCACGTCCTTGTGTTGTCGAATGTAATCGAGCCCCTGTTCGAGATACTTGATGCGATGGGGCACGCCGCTGAGGTAAGGATGGATGGCGATTGCCATGACGCGAGGCTGCTCAGCGCCTTCGGCATACAACCGATCGAAGGTGTCGCGGATGCGCTCGAGCAGCACCTCGGAGCGTTGGTGCTGGACGGCCATCAGGACGACGTCGTTCACCTCTATTGGATAAGGCATGGCTACGATCGGGCCGTGCGTGGTAG
Organism: uncultured Acidobacteriota bacterium; assembly: GCA_963832365.1. Lineage (GTDB taxonomy): Bacteria > Acidobacteriota > Terriglobia > Terriglobales > Acidobacteriaceae > CAWBRT01. The sequence goes on from CAWHUL010000015.1 coordinate 101,086, forward strand.
CGATATCGCAGGGCTGATCGTCAACCGCCCAATCGCAGATGTAGCGTATGCCGGCTGCTGCCAGGTAATCGACGGTAGACATGGTCTGGGCGAAGCCCGGGCTCATCCAGCCCTTGGGACGGTATCCGGCGAAGCGTTCGATGGCATCGATGGTCTGGCGAATCGACTCCGGCTGATCTTCCACGCGGGGCAGAGGAACCTGTATGTAGTTGTGTCCCACGAACTCCCACTTGGCATCGAGAGCAGCTTGCGCCACGCGAGGATAGGTTTCGCAGACGCGTCCATTGATGGACAGAGAGGCGCGTATGCCTCGGCTGTCGAGCGCCTGCTTCATCCGCCAGAAGCCGACGCGCATGCCGTATTCATGCCATCCCCAGTTGCCTATGTCGGGAAGCACGGCGAGATTGGTGGGCGCCGGAATCACCACGCGCGGCATCGGCCGGTTGATGTCCCAATCTTCGACGTTGACGATGGGCCAAACCACTACCCGAGCCCCGCCGGGAAACTTGCGCTTGGGACGGTCCACAATCGCCGAGTAAGGCAGACGTTCGCGGGGAATTTTGACGCCAGAATTGGAACCCATAAAAGAACGCTCCGCAATGGTCGGATGTGTAGCTTCGGAATTATGACACGGCGCGTCGGCGGCCCGGAAGTGAGCTGGGCCGGGGTCCACGGGCAAATGCTAAAGTGTCTCTACAGATTGCCTTGAAAGCTACGCGGAGTGCTTCATTCAAACGCTGTTTCCATTTCGGAAAAGGGAGCCATGAAAAACACAGCCAATACGTCAGCGGGGGAGCAAGTGCCCACGAGCGCCAAGGGCAGGCCGATCCAGATTCGTATGGGTGGTTTTGGGCCGCCGACAACCGGCTTCAGCCTGGCGCTGAAGAAGATCGGCGAACGGCTGAAAGCAAAATTCGGCGGCGACGTGGACGTCAAGTACGTCTACAACATTATGGACCTCGGCTATCGTGCCGAAGACATCCTCTGGCTGGTCGAGGACGGGGTGCTGACGCTCGGTTATCAATCGAGCAGCTACTTTACCGATCGCGTTTCCGAGTTGGGAATGGCCGATCTCCCTTTCATCTTCGACAGTAATGAAAAAGCGCGAGCCGCCATGGACGGCGAGCTCGGCAAGTTTCTCGCCGGCAAGCTCGAAGAGCGGATGAACTATCGCATTGCCGGCTATTTCGAGAACGGATTCAGGCAAGTCTCTAATCTCCTGCGGCCGATCCGCGTTCCCTCCGACATGAAGGACATGCGCATAAGGGTTTTGCCCAGCAAAATTCAGGCACGGACATTCGAGCTGCTGGGCGCCAAACCGCTCATCATGGATTTGACCGAAGCGATTGCGGGGGTCAAGGCCGGGACGCTGGACGCCCAGGAGAATCCGTTTTTCAATACGGTCACCTACGGAGTGCACAAGTACCATCGCTTCCACACCGTGACCAACCACTTCTATCTCTCGCGGCCGATCTTCATTCATCGCACGTCGTTTGACGCATGGCCGAACGAACTGCAAACCGAGATGATGGCGGCGGTTCGAGATGCGGTCAGCTTCCAGCGCGAACTTCACGTCCGGGAGGAAGAGGACGCGGCTGCGACAATCCGCAAGGAAGGCGGCGAGATTATCGAGCTCACGCCGAAAGAGCACGACCAGTTTGTAGCGGCCGTAAAGCCTCTGTACGGCGAGGCTCACGGTCTCTATAGCCGGGAGATGCTGGCGCTGGTGGGTCTGTAGGTGACGGGCAAGGCGCTCATAGTGGTGCTCAAGAAACTACCCCAGGTTAGCGCCGAACAGCCAAAATAGCCTTTCGCTACAGGCGGCACAGTCAGCCAAAGCTGCGCGGATTGTCTCAAAAGAGTTTCATGGCGGCGCGGAACCTGGGGCACCCGGCTAACCCCAAATTTTTCTGTTCTGGACGGCATGTCACGCGCGAAATGTTTGCTTCTGGTAAACCAATGCACAGCGAAGTTCTTCCAGAAAAAAAACTTCCGACTGATTCTGTTGGAGATCAAGGTGGTGCAATCACATTTGCGACTTGTGCGCAGCGACAGAAAGCCGTCCGCGCATTTCTTTTTTTATTCACTCACGAGGTACTTTACATTCTCGCGATTCGCTCGTAGGATTTGTTCCTTCCCTGCTGTAACATCGGTTTAACAGAGTTGCTGGTTTGCCGGTTTTAGGAAAGCGGCGCAGAGTGCGCGCAGTCGATCAATTATGAAAGTCAAGAAGACGATTCTCTGCGTCGATGACCACGAACAGTCGCTCTCGATTCGAAAGGTGATCCTGGAAACCAGAGGCTACCGGGTGATAGCCTGCACCGGCGGGGAGCAGGCGCTGGTGGCATTCAACGGCGGCGGGGTGGATCTGGTGCTTACCGACCTGATCATGCCCGGCATGAGCGGCAACGACCTTGTGGAGCGGGTCAAGCAGCTCTCCCCGGCCACTCCGGTCATTCTTTTTTCCGGCCAGGTCAAGATCTACGATCAGGACACGCTGGCCGATATTTTTTTGCCGAAAGGGATGTATTCCCCGGCTGAACTGCTGGAGCGAATCCGCCTGCTCCTGGTTCGCAAGCGCGGTCCCAAGCGCGCCACCCTGCCGGACGCGACCGGGTTGAAACGCGCCAATGGCGATTAGGGCGGGGGCGATCACGTGTAGAATCAAGGATTCATGCCTGCCATCATTGAAGTAGACAACGTATACAAAACTTTCCGCGTCGGCAAAGTCGAAGTTCCGGCCGTGCGCGGCGTTTCGCTGACCATCGAGCGGGGGGAGTTCGTGTCGCTTGTGGGCCCCTCGGGCAGTGGGAAGTCAACATTGTTCTATCTCCTTGGCGGGCTCACGCAAGTCGATTCCGGGCAGGTGACGATCGATAGCGTGAATTTCTCGAAGCTTTCCGACGCCGAGCGGACGCGCATGCGCAAGAGCAAGATCGGCTTCGTTTTCCAGAAGTACAACCTGCTGCCCACACTCGACGCCCGCGGCAACATCGACATCGCGCGCGAAATCAGCGGGAGCCTTGCCGGGGACGCGGCGTATTTCGATCATGTCACCACTCTGCTTGGGATCGACAAGCGCCTTCATCACCGGCCGTCGGAGTTGAGCGGCGGCGAGCAACAGCGGGTGGCGCTTGCCCGCGCACTCATCAACAAGCCGGCCATCGTGCTCGCCGACGAGCCCACGGGCAACCTCGATACCAAGAACTCTGAAATCGTGCTCGCGATGTTGCGCCGCTCCAACCAGGATCTTGGGCAAACCGTGCTGATGATTACCCACAACCCCGAGGCGGCCGCTTATGGCGACCGCATTCTGCACATGCGCGACGGCCAGATGGTGGACGCCACCCAGGACCCGCAGTGGGCTCCGGTGGTTCACTAGCAGTCGGCTGAACTGGTCGCACGCCAACAGCGGCGGGTTTGACGGTCGATTGGACGGCCCGTTATAATCGAGTACATCGGGCGGGAGTAACTCAGTGGTAGAGTGCGACCTTGCCAAGGTCGAAGTCGCGGGTTCAAATCCCGTCTCCCGCTCCATGATTTCTTGCGTTTACGGCCCTTCCGCGTTTCCCCTCATGCACGTTTAGCACACATAGAAGAGGCTGGTCCCCCCACATTAGCTCCACCTGCGGCTTCGCAATTGTGGGCCACCAACGGGTCTGCTATTCGGTGACCGGAGGGGTGCTGCCGCACGCTTATCTGCATCTATAAAACCTGATTGGCACTTCTTTGGTCCCGGCGGAGCCGGGGTGACCGCTGCCTGAGATGAGGCCGTTCAGCGACCAGCTATCAGGAAACAACGTTATGGACAGGCGGATACTGGATGCGTTTCGCGCCGCGCTTGGCTCGGGAGGCCTGATAACCGATGCGACCCAGCTAAAGACCTACGAGTGCGATGGGCTGACCAATTTCCGCGTGATGCCCGCGGCTGTTCTGCTGCCTGATACCGCTGAGCAGGTGCAGGCAGTGGTTCGCATCTGCCATCGGCACAAGATTCCTTTTGTCGCTCGCGGCTCCGGAACCGGCTTGAGCGGCGGCGCGCTGCCGGTGGCCGACGGTGTGGTGCTCAGCCTGGCGCGCATGAGCCGCACCCTTGAGGTTGACATCCCTAACCAGCGGGTGACGGTTCAACCGGGAGCCATCAATTCCTTTATTACGCAGCAGGTCGCTCCCTATGGCTACTTCTACGCGCCCGATCCCTCTTCGCAGCAGGTGTGCTCGATCGGAGGCAACGTGGCGGAGAACTCCGGCGGCGCGCACTGTCTGAAATACGGATTCACCACCACGCACGTGCTGGGAATGGATGTGGTGCTGCCCGATGGCGAACTGATACATCTGGGCAGCTCGACTCTCGACGCACCCGGCTACGATCTGGCCGGGGTGTTTGTCGGCTCGGAGGGAACGCTGGGCGTGGTTACGCGAATCATTTTGCGGATCGTCAAGCGTCCGGAGGTCATTACCACTCTGCTGGCCGCCTTTAATTCGACGAACGAAGCCGGCGAAGCGGTAAGCGAAGTTATTGCCTCAGGCGTTTTGCCGGCGGCCATCGAGATGATGGATAACCTCGCCATACAGGCTGCCGAAGCCAGCGTCCATGCGGGGTATCCCAACTGCGGCGGACTGCTGCTGGTGGAATTGGACGGCACCGCGACGGAGGTCGAGACCCTGATGCGGCAGGTGAGCGACATCTGCACGCGCTGCGGCGCCTGGGAAATACGGCTGGCGCAATCGGAGGCCGATCGCATCGCCGTGTGGAAAGGCCGCAAGGCCGCCTTCGCCGCCATGGGGCGCATTTCGCCGAACTATATCGTCCAGGACGGAGTCGTTCCCCGAACAGCGCTGCCGCAAATCATGAATGAGATTGCGCGGCTCAGCCGTGAATCGGGGTTGCGGGTCGCCAACGTCTTCCACGCGGGCGACGGGAATCTGCATCCCCTGGTGCTCTACGATCGCCGCATTGAAGGCCAGGAGCATCTAGCCGAGCAGGTGGCCGGCGACATCCTGCGGCTCTGCATCAAGGCGGGCGGTTCCATCACCGGCGAACATGGCGTCGGCGAGGAAAAGAAGATGTTCATGGGGGAGATGTTCGCGGAACCCGACTTGGACACCATGCAACTGGTTCGCTGCGCCTTCGATCCCGAACACCTCGCCAATCCCGGCAAGGTGTTTCCGCGGCTTCGCCTGTGCGCTGAAAAAACCGGCCCGTATACACCACATCCGTTGGAGTTGGCCGGAGTGGCGGAGTTCTTCTGACGGTTTCGCGGAAGGTATGCCCGCGAAGCAGCCGGGCTTCCCCGAGTCCGGCGGTGATATCAACGGCTATACCAACTATGGAAGCGCTTTAATGGCAGGAATTTCAACTCCATCGCGACAGATCCCGTGGAATGAATTGCAGGGCATCACCTCGACCGCCGAGGCTACCGCGTCGGACGCTATCTGCGGCCGCGTTCCGAGACTGATCGCCGAGCCTTCGACGGCCGAGCAGGTGGCCGCTGTTCTGCGCTGGGCCAACGAGAACTCGGTTGCCGTGGCTGCGCGCGGCAACGGCACTAAGACAGGCTGGGGCGCTCCGCCGCGCGAACTCGATGTTGTGGTTTCGATGAGCAAGATGAATCGCGTCATCGAGCACGCATGGGGCGACATGACGGCCACGGTTGAGCCGGGCTGCACCGTCGCCGACCTGCAACGCACATTGGCGGAGCACGGACAGCGCTTGGCGGTCGAGCCGCTCTTTGCCAGTGGCAGTGCGGGGCGTGCCACCATCGGAGGAATCGTCGCTGGCAACGACAACGGACCTTCGCGGGTGCGCTTCGGCTCGTTGCGCGACCTCATCATCGGTGTAACCCTGGCGCTTCCTGACGGAACCCTGGCGCGCAGCGGCGGAAAGGTCGTCAAAAACGTCGCCGGATACGATCTGCCCAAGCTGGCAACAGGATCGCTGGGGACGCTGGGCATCATCACGCAAGCCATTTTCCGGCTGCATCCGCTGCCGCAGACGGAGCGGACGCTCAGCTTCCAGTTTGAGACCATAGCGGCGGCGAACAAGGCGGCGCTGGGGCTGCTCGATTCCGTGCTCACATTTACCGGCTTGCAAATGCGCTCGTCGGGACCGTCGCTGTGCACGCTCGATGTTCGCTTCGAGGGCATCGAGAACGCGGTCGAAGACCAAGCCCAGAGGGCCGGGCGCATGATCGGCAACCTGCTGCCGTCGGAGCAGAATCAATGGCAAAGCTCGACCGCGCTTTGGGATGGGTCTCCGGGGGCGATCTGCCGCTTCTCGGTGCTGCCCAGCGAAGTTGCGCTGTTTGTCGATCGCGCCCAATCGCTGGCGGAGCCACTGGCGGTTCGAGCGCGCGCCGTGGTGCAGGCGGTTGGTGTCGGCCTGTTGCGGCTCGATGGTTCCACCGACGCGTTGCTGTCCATCGTTCGCGAGCTGCGGCAGTTGGCCGCCGTCCGGCACGGTTCCGTCGTGGTGCTGCATGCCTCCGATGAGTTGCGCAGCCAGCTCGATCCCTGGGGAGATGCTGGCACGGCGCTCGGCACCATGCGTCGCATGAAACAACAGTTCGATCCCAAAGGCATTCTCAACCCCGGCCGATTCGTCGGAGGGATTTAGTGGTTTCAAGATGTCATCCTGAGCGAAGCGAAGGATCTATGCATTTTTCCTGCGCCGAAATACATAGATTCTTCGCCTCCGCTGCGCTCCGGCTCAGAATGACACTTCAAGGGACCATTGCGTGATCCACCGGGGACATCAAGCGGAGGAATTTGAATGAGCCAACCGAATGACCTGAGCGGGGCGACCACCAGCGCCGGCGATTCCGCGGAAAAGAAGCTTGGGGAGCCTGATGCGACGCTGGGAAGCGTGGGGTTAGCTTCGCCCGAGCCTGCCGGCGGTGTGCCCGCAAACTGCAAGGTCTTCGATGCGCATCACCCGCCGCAGGAAAAACTGATCAACGACTGCGTTCACTGCGGTTTTTGCCTACCCACTTGCCCCACATATCTGCTCTGGCGCGAAGAGATGGACTCGCCGCGCGGCCGCATTTACCTGATGAAGATGGGTCTGGAAGGCGATGTCGAGCGCATGGACCAGACCTACGTGCAGCACTTTGACCAGTGCCTCGGCTGCATGGCGTGCGTGTCGGCGTGCCCTTCGGGGGTGAAGTACGACCGGCTGATCGAGTCGACGCGCGCGCAGGTGGAGCGCCACTATCCGCGGCCGCTGGCGGACCGGCTGTTTCGCTGGTTGATCTTTTCGCTGTTCCCGCATCCGGCGCGTTTGCGGGCCATGCTGCTGCCTATGTGGCTTTATCAGCGCTCCGGCTTGCGCTGGCTGCTGCGCCGGAGCGGCCTGCTGCGACTGCTTCCAGAGCAGCTGCAAGCGATGGAAGCTCTGCTGCCCGAGGTCTCGCTGAAGTCCGCGTTTGACCGCTTGCCGGTGCGGGTGAAGCCACAAGGTGCGCCACGGTTGAAGGTGGGGCTCATCCTGGGATGCGTGCAGCGAGTGTTTTTCGACGATGTTAACCTGGCCACGGCGCGCGTGCTCGCCGCCGAAGGTTGCGAGGTTGTCATTCCGCGAGCGCAGGGCTGCTGCGGCGCTTTGGGCATGCACGCCGGTAGAGAGAAGGAAGCCCTAAAGATGGCGCGCAAGATGATCCGGGTCTTCGAGCGCGAGCAGGTCGACGTGATCGCGGTGAATGCCGCCGGCTGCGGTTCCAACCTCAAGGATTACGGCGAACTGCTGGCCGACGATCCGATCTATGCCGAACGCGCCCGGCGATTCTCCGCCAAGTGCAAGGATGTGACCGTGGTGCTTGCCGGCCTGGAACCGCGCGCGACGCGTCATCCGGTGCCGCTGCGCGTTGCCTATCACGACTCGTGCCATTTGCAGCATGCCATGGGTATTCGCACAGAGCCGCGGAAACTGCTCGCCGGCATCCCGAATCTGGAGATACAGGAAGTCGCCGAAGCCGCCATCTGCTGTGGTTCGGCGGGCATTTACAACCTTGTGCAACCGGGCACCGCCGCCGAGTTGGGCGAGCGCAAGGCGCGCAACATTGTCGCCACCAAGGCCGAACTCGTCGTCTCCGGCAACCCCGGATGCCAACTCCAGATACGCGCATCACTCGACAAGCTAGGGCACGCGATCCCAACCATGCACACCATTCAATTGCTCGACGCTTCCATCTCCGGCAAAGCGCCGGCCTGGAAAGTGAATGGCGGGAGCAGCCGGCGCGGGAAGAAATCCTAGCGCGGTTAGGATGCGATGTGAGGGTCCATGTATTTGCTTTTCGGGCCTTCTGGTGACGCTCGCTGAAAATGCATAGATCGTCACGTCGGTTCGCCCGGCGAACCTCCTCACGATGACGCAGCAAGAATACAATATCTCTGGTATTGCTTTAAGACCGCTGGTATCCCACATCTCTTGGAGACGAACTACCCCACGTTAGCCAACTGCGGGCGAACGTGGGGCACCAAGCAACTGCGCGGCAATGCCCATGGCGTGCGCGTCCATGCCGGGCGATACGGGTGAGCGGCGCGCGAAAAATCAGATTCCTCCACCCATGCTCACGTATTCGGAAAGCGATTTCTGCTCGCTCCGGTACTGCTCGCGTTCTTCGTCCTCGGCGGTCAGTCCGCGGACGGCGTCCAGATCGCGGGCAGCCTGCACAACCTGCCCATCCAGGTGTTCAAGCCGTTCTTCGAGTTGTTTCACTTCCTTCGCCAGCGCAATAATCACGTTCGACAATGGGTCTTGCACATCGTGCGGATCGGTAATCAGGACGCGCTTGCCCTCGCGGTAGATGATGTGCGCGGGATTGCCGACAACGGTGGAATCGGGCGGGACATCGCGCAGCACCACCGAACCGGCGCCGACGCGCGAGTGCTCGCCAATGATGATGTTTCCGAGAACGTTGGCGCTGTTGCCGACAAATACGCCGTCGCGCAGCGTGGGATGCCGCTTGCCCTTCTCTTTGCCGGTGCCGCCGAGCGTCACGTTCTGGTAGAGGGTGACGTCGTTGCCGATGACCGCAGTCTCGCCGATGACCACGCCCATGCCATGATCGATGAACAGACGGTGTCCGATCTGCGCGCCGGGGTGAATCTCAATGCCGGTCCAGAAGCGCGCCACTTGCGAGCAAAAGCGCGAAAGGAACTTGTGGTTGTTTTTCCATAGCCAGTGATTGAGGTGGTGGAACCATACGGCGTGCAACCCGGGATAGCACAACAGCACACTGAACGTGGAGGTCGCCGCCGGATCGCGATCGAAGACCGATTGAATGTCTTCGTGGATGGTGTCAAGAAAACCCATGTTTTAGTTTAACCTCCATCTCTGTTTTGAAGGCAGCGCGGGGGCGAGCCTGCCAAGCCTAATGTTTTCCCTCCGCCAGCAACGCTGCCTTCGCCGCTTGCAGCTGCTTGCGCGCCGTGGCATCCACGGTTGGATACGCGAGCTTCATTTCCTTCAGGGCATCGACGACGACGAAGGAAACCACCAGACGCGTGAACCACTTGTGGTCGGCGGGAACCACAAACCAGGGCGCATGACGCGTCGCGGTGTGGCGAATCATATTCTCATAGGCATGCTGGTAATCGTCCCAGCGCTGCCGCTCCCGAACATCGGCGGCGGAAAATTTCCAGTTCTTTTCCGGCTCCTCCAGACGCTGCAGAAAGCGCGCCCTCTGCTCCTCCCTGGAAAGGTGCAGGAAGAACTTGCGCACGGCAATCCCATTGCGCGTGAGATAGCGCTCGAAGGCGACGATGTCTTCGAAGCGGTGCTTCCAGATTTTTTTGGAGACCAGCTCGGCGGGGATGCGCTCTTTCTGCAACACCTCGGGATGCACGCGCACCACCAGCACCTCCTCGTAATAGGAGCGATTGAAGATGCCAATGTTTCCGCGCTGCGGAAGGCAGCGCGATGTGCGCCAAAGAAAATCGTGGTCGAGTTCTTCGGTGGAAGGAGCTTTGAAGGAGAACACCTGGCAGCCCTGCGGATTCACCCCGGACATGACGTGCTTGATGGTGCTGTCTTTGCCGGCGGCATCCATCGCCTGGAAAATCAGCAGCAACGCCCGGTGATCCTGGGCATAGAGTTTGTCCTGCAGTTCGGTCAGTTGCTGCGTTTGCTGCTGCTGCAACTTCTGTGCGTCCGGCTTGAAGTCCCCATCAAAGCCGCCGGTGTCGCCGGGCGAGTAGTCCGAGAGATCAAACCCTTTGCCACGGTCAACTCGGTACCGCTTCAGAATCTGCTCGACTTTTTTCCCGGGGTCCATGCCAGCTCCGTTCTTGAAATTTCAGGCTGCTAGATTGCCGCCGGATGCGAACGCCAGATCATCGTGCAGGTCACAATTGCGCAGGCGAGCATGATTGCCCGTATGCACGCTCCGGCATGCAGCGAAGTATCGCCGAACAGGGCACGCAACAACCCGGTTCCGGCGCTGGTTGCACAGAATGCGAAGTAGAGTTTTTCCCGGAGCGCCGCCGACAGGCGAACCAGCCACGTCAGGATGCCAGTCACCAGCACGTACACCGCCGTGATCGCCAGCGCTGGAGCAAGATGCGATTGCCGCGCCACCGCCATGGTCAGCGGCGGAATCCTGGACGGCCCGAAAAGCCCGGAGAGCGCGACGAAGAAAAAAAATACCGCATGCACGAGTGCGATTGCCGTGCGCTTACGATTCGTGAGTACCGAGCAGCGGTTCATGAGACATTCACGACGTTTCTCTTCGAGCCCCACATTAGCCAACAGCACTTCGATCCCACATTAAACTGCGGCAAATGTGGGCCACCAACGCTCGAATAGTTTAGCCCGAACGAGCCACCCAGCGCCATGTAGCCCTCGCCATGTAACGTAGTCAACAACCCCCACGTTAGCCAAAATCGGGCGAACGTTTGGCAGGTCGAACTTAATCGGACTCCGACGAAACGAATTGCCGAAGACGCTGAATGGGCACGGATTCTGCCGCTTGGAACCGAAATGGAACTGGCCGCAAAGCGACTATTGCCCCTCGCATCTAACTTCGGAAGTACAATTATCGGTGCACATGACTGCCCTTTTCCCAACCTTTGAGTTCCACGTTTCCAGGAATGCACGCGACCGCTACCAGTTCGGAGAGGAACTGTTCTCCGTTACCGGCAACGTGATTTTCGCCAACCTTGCGGCCAGCAGGCGATTCGCTCAGCGCATGAACGTGGTGCGAGATGCGGCACTGCATCCGGAGCTGGCGGTCAATCCAGGCGCGCTTAACGCCATGGCGCTCATCGACGAAGTGCTGCATACGATGGTGGCGCTCTACCGGCAGCAGCGCGATCCGAACGGCGTGGTTGACGCTCTCGCCTGGTTCGAGGGGCGATTGGGACGCGAAGCGCTCGATCGTACTCTGCTGGCATTTGCAGAGGAGTTCCCCACGGTGGCGGTTTACCGCGAACGGCAGCGCGCGACGGACTGGCTCCAAGGCTCTACCGGCGGCGTTCCCAATCGGGCGGTTGCCTTGGAAGAGCTGATGATGCTCTGGCTCGCCAACCTGAATCCCGCATTCCGGACATTCTCCGAGCTGTTTGCCGACCAGGACCTCGCCAAGTCGACGGCGTACAAACAACTCACGGCGGGGCTGCGCGCGTACTTCGAAACCCGCCCGCGCTTCGGTCCTGACAACCAGAACCTGGTGGATCTGCTGCGCGCGCCGGCGCTGGCTTCTCCCGACTCGCTGGACGGACAGCTTGCATTTATTCGCGAGCGCTGGGCCCCTCTGCTGGGAGACATGGTGCGACGCCTGCTGGCCGCGCTCGACGTGCTGAAGGAAGAGCAGACCGCCATCTGGCTGCGCTTCCATCCTCCCGCGCCTCACGACGGCATGGGACCGACGTTCGGTGATTCCAGTGCCGCTGCCGTTCCCGACTTCGGCGGTAAGGAATTCGAATACGAGCGCTTCAGCGCGGATGTGGAGTGGATGCCCCGGACGGTGATGATCGCCAAGAGCGTTTACGTCTGGCTCGACCAGCTCGGCAAGTCGTACCGGCGTCCGATCCATACTCTCGATCAGGTTCCCGACCAGGAATTAGACATCATGGCACGCCGCGGCTTCAATGCTCTGTGGCTTATAGGGGTTTGGGAGCGCAGCCGGGCCTCGCAGGTGATCAAGCGGCTGACCGGAAATCCGGAGGCCGCCGCTTCCGCCTACTCGCTCGACGATTACACCATTGCCGGGGATCTCGGCGGCGAATCCGCTTATGTGAACCTGCGCGACCGGGCGGCCGTGCGCGGCATCCGTTTGGCCAGCGACATGGTTCCCAATCACATGGGAATCGATTCGCGCTGGGTGATTCAGCATCCGGATTGGTTCGTGCAGTTGCCCTATCCGCCGTACCCGGCGTACAGCTTTGAGGGGCCCGACCTCTCGACCGACGGGCGCGTCGAGATCAAAATCGACGACCACTATTACGACCGCAGCGATGCCGCCGTGGTCTTCCGGCGCGTCGACCGCTGGAGCGGCGACCAGCGCTACGTCTACCACGGAAACGATGGCACCAGCTTCCCGTGGAATGACACGGCGCAGCTCAACTACCTGAAGCCCGAAGTGCGCGAAGCGGTTATTCAGACCATTCTCCACGTCGCCCGGTTGTTTCCGATCATTCGCTTCGACGCCGCGATGACGCTGACCAAGCAGCATTACCAGCGGCTCTGGTTTCCGGTTCCTGGCACCGGCGGCGCCATTCCGTCGCGCTCCGAGTATGGGCTCACCAAACCGGAGTTCGATGCCGCCATGCCGGTCGAGTTCTGGCGCGAACTGGTCGACCGGGTTGCCGCCGAGGTTCCCGGAACCCTGCTGCTGGCCGAGGCCTTCTGGCTGCTGGAGGGATACTTCGTTCGCACGCTCGGCATGCACCGCGTCTACAACAGCGCCTTCATGAACATGCTGCGCGACGAAGAAAACGCGAACTACCGCAGCGTGATTAAAAATACGCTTGAGTTCGACCCGGAGGTGCTCAAGCGCTATGTAAATTTCATGAACAACCCCGACGAGCGCACGGCGGTCGACCAGTTCGGCAAGGGAGACAAGTATTTCGGGGTCTGCACCCTGTTGGCCACGCTCCCCGGACTGCCGATGTTCGGCCATGGCCAGATTGAAGGTTTCACCGAGCGTTACGGCATGGAGTATCGCCGCGCCTATCACTCGGAGACGCCCGACGAGTGGCTGGTGGCGCGCCACGAGCGCGAAATCTCTCCGCTGCTGCACCGGCGCGCGTTGTTTGCCGACGTGAAAGAGTTCCTGTTGTACGACTTCTACACCGACGATGGAAGAGTGAACGAAGACGTCTACGCCTATTCCAACCGGCTCGGCGATCAGCGCACGCTGGTGGTCTACAACAATCGCTACGCCGACACGCGAGGCTGGATTCGGGTTTCTTGCGCCTGCGCGGAAAAGAACCCGGATGGCAGCAAGCGTCTGCGACAGCGTACGCTGGGCGAAGGGTTCGATCTGAAGAACGAGCCTTCGATGTTTGCCGCCTGCCGCGACGCCATCACCGGGCTTGAATACCTGCACCATGCCGGACGCATGGTCGAAAACGGGCTGCGCCTCGAGTTGGGGGCCTATACGCACCACGTCTTTCTCGATTGGCGCGATCTTCGCGAAGACGCTGCTCATCCCTGGGCGGCGCTGTGCGAAATGCTGGGCGGGCGCGGCGTCGCCAGCCTGGACGATGCCTTGCGCGACCTGCGCCTGAAGCCTGCGCACGACGCCCTGCGCGCGCTGCTTACCCCCGAGGCCGCCGAGCGCCTCGCAGCCATTGCCGCAGGAACTTCCGATCGACGCGACGCCAAGGTTGCAACCCCGGCACAAAGCAAACATCTGCGGGCATTGCTGGAGCATGTGCAAGCAATGCTGGCGGTTGAGGAATACGCCCATCTGCGGCGCGTGCCGGTGCCGGATTGGCGGCAGCACCTCGAAAGCGTGCTCGAAGCCTTCGAGCAGCATTTGGAAGCGGCCATGCACATCCCCGAACTGGAACGCCAGTTTGCGGCTAAATGGCCGAAGGCAGCGAGGGAAGTCCTGCCAACCCTGAACTCGCCGAGCGAAGAAGCCATTGCCATCTGGGGCACGGTGCTGGCGTGGTCCGTCATGAATGCCATTGGGGCTTTTCTGCGTCCCACCGATCCGAACCGCGGTGCAGCCAGGGCCTTCGAGACGTTGCGCTTGCGCGAGCCCATGGCCGAAGCCTTCCGCGAACTTGGATGGCTCGACGAAACGCGCTGGCAGGCCGCCGCGAGGGTTCGAGCCAGCTTCGCGCATGCCTACGCCGCCGATGGCCCGCGCCCCGCGGTTTCATCGGTCGAGGCTGTGCCCGCCGGAAGAAAACCGACTTTGCCGGCAGCCGGAGGGCCCATCAGTTGGCTGCACGATCCCGATGTCGCGTGGTTGATTGGCGTGCATCGTTACCAGGACGAGCAATACTTCGTCAAGGAATCGTTCGAACGCTTTCTCTGGTGGATGACACTGCCCGCGCTGCTGCGGATGGCCGGAGATTCTCTGGCCGCTAAGGAATCCGTGATCTCACTGGAGCGGCAGCTTGAGCGTTCTTTGTCGGCGGCAGCGGAAGCCGGCTACCGGGTCGAAGTTCTACTGGCGATGCCGGGCGGAAGCGAGAAATGAAACCGCGTGCTCGCCGGGCAAGGAACTACCCCAGGTTAGCCAAAAATCGGGCGAACCTGGGACGCCACCCCTGAGCACGAATGGCGACGCCTTCGCCTTCCCTAGAACGAAATCGAGGGAAGGAATGCGCCCGCCGGTTCGTTGTACAAGCCCGTGCTCATCAGGTTCATCGGTTGGGTGATTCGCAGACCGTTCTCCAGGCACCAATGGAACAAGGACGCATTGCGGGTCGGCACCAGAATTCCGGGTCCGGTGAATTGCTGCGCATTGCCGATCAGCGCCTGGATGTCCAGATTGGTTTCGCCTACGGCGTGCCCAAAGAATCCGACATCGGTGGCGTATCCGGTGAAGACGCCATTGCGCTCCACCACCACGGCTATGCCCTCGTGAATCGCGTCCACGACTTCGCCGGCACGGTCGTGCCCATGCACTCTGTGGCTTAGCTCATTGCAGTTCTGCAAATCCCCGGAACTCGCTTTTCGGACCTGAATTCCCGGGAAACGCTTGCGTAACGGCGCGCCCTGGAGCACTGCCAACGGTTCGCGCACCACAAAGCCGAGACTGGCGTAGAGCGCGAGCGAGCGGATGTGAAACGCCGCCTGCACCAGGCGCACTCCTGCGAAACGCCTTTCGGCCGCCCGCTGTATGACCGTCTGCATCAACGTGCGCCCTACGGTGCGGTTCTGGACCCCCGACGCCACCGTGACCGGACCGATGCCGGCAACGTTCATGCTTCTCTCATCGAGGCAACTGCTCCCTACCGGCTTTCCGTCCAGTTCGGCAACGATGCAGTAAAAACCCGGGTGCGAGAACATGAACGTGAGTACCTGAGTGGCAACCTCCGCGTCGGGGAAATCGGGCGGAAAGCTGTGCCGGTTGCTGATTTCGGTGAAGGCATCGAAACAAATCCGCGCGCAGACGTCCACGTCCGCGACGGTGGCGCGGCGCACGGAAACCGAGGCAGGCGAGGGCGAAATGGAAATGCGATGAGTTGCCATAAAGCTTCCTCCGAGGGTGGGAAAACATTGAATATGCGGCCGGGCCAAAACCAGTTTGCGACCAGGGTTGAGGTGAAATGCAATCATTATCCGGAAAAGCTCTACCAGAGCCGCTTAACAGCTTAGTAGGCGGAACTAATGCCATCTCATTTTCTTATCGTTCGATTAGAACTATTACGTTGACTAATGTGCCTCCAGGGTCCGATAAGAGAGATTCAGTATTGTCGTTCATCTCTCTCATACCCAACCAAAGAGGGCTTTTAACTTGACTTCCTTCCATGAACCCACGATCAGCTATTCAAAAGGTCCCGACAGTACCGAGTTGTTAAATCTTTGCATCGGCCAGGTGCTTGACCGCTCCGCCGAACGTTACCCTGATGGCCTCGCGTTAGTGATGCGGCACACCGGCGATAGGTTTACCTGGAGTCAACTTCGCCAGGAGGTAGAGAGACTCTCTCGGGGGTTGATGGGGCTGGGAGTCGAAAAGGGCCAGCGGGTCGGCATGTGGGCCACCAACTGCACGGAATGGGTACTGGCGCAGTTTGCCACCGCCAAGATCGGCGCCATTCTCGTCAACCTGAACCCGCGCTATCGGGCGCACGAGCTGGAATACGCGCTGCAGCAGTCGGAATGCGAGACGCTCCTGCTGATCAGCGGCTTTCGCGATTGCGACTACGTCGAGACGCTGTTCAGCGTAGCTCCGGAATCGCGCACCAGTTCTCCCGGAAATTTCTCCTCGCAACGTTTGCCGCACCTGAAGAACTTGGTCTTCTGTGGCGAAGCCGCGCCTTCGGCGATGTTCAGCTGGAAACAGTTGCTGGCCATGGGCGAGCAGGTTTCGACCGAACAACTGAGGACGCGCGAAGCCACGCTGTCGCCGCATGAAGCGATCAACATCCAGTACACGTCGGGAACCACGGGGTTCCCCAAGGGTGCCACGCTCACCCATCACAGTGTGGTCAACAACGGCATGCTGATTGGCGATTGCATGAAGCTCACCGAGCAGGACAGGGTGTGCATTCCGGTGCCGTTCTACCACTGCTTTGGCATGGTGCTGGGCAACATGAACTGCGTCGTACACGGCTCGGCGATGGTGATTCCCGCCGATTTTTTTGATCCGCTGGCAACGTTGCGCACGGTTGAGGCCGAGCAGTGCACGGCACTCTACGGCGTACCCACCATGTTCATCGCCGAGCTTGAGCTTCCGCAATTCAAGGACTTCGACATGACTTCGCTGCGCACCGGCATCATGGCAGGTTCGTCGTGCCCGATCGAGCTGATGCGCCAGGTCACGGAAGTCATGCACATGCATGAGCTGACCATCGCATATGGGCTGACCGAGGCTTCGCCGGTGATAACCCAGACACGCACCGATGACTCTCTGGAGCGCCGGGTCACGACCGTGGGCCGCCTGTTGCCCCATACCGAAGTTAAGATCGTCGACGTTGCGACCGGCAAGACTGTGCCACGCGGAGCCATCGGCGAACTCCGCACCCGCGGCTATCTGGTGATGAAAAGCTATTACAACAACCCGAAAGCGACGGCCGAAACCATCGATGCCAAAGGCTGGCTGAGCACCGGCGACCTGGCCACCATGGACGAAGACGGCTACGTGCGCATTACCGGCCGCATCAAGGAGATGATCATCCGCGGAGGTGAAAACATCTATCCGCGCGAGATCGAGGAGTTCCTGCACACCTGTCCGGCGATTGCCGACGTGCAGGTGGTGGGCGTTCCCGACGTCAAGTTCGGCGAGCAGGTGATGGCCTGGATCATCCTGAGGAAGGGCCATGAACTGACGCAGGAGGGGGTGAGGGATTTCTGCAAGGGCGAGATCGCCTCTTTCAAGATTCCGCGCCTGGTCAAGTTCGTCGATTCCTTCCCCATCACGATCAGCGGCAAGGTACAGAAGTTCCGCATGCGTGAGATGTATGTCGAAGAATTAAATGCCGCTGCCACAGGGATGGGACACACTACTTCGGCGGCTGACTGAGTTCAACGCTTTTCTCTGAGTAACTCAATGCTCCGGCTTTTGCGCCGGAGCTTTTTTGTTTCGCGCGCGATAAACTGATGCAAACACCCAAGGGAGCCGAAATGCCTTTGAATGTGAGATCCGCATGTTGAAAATCCGCCATGCCGAAGCGAGTGACGCTGCACTTATACTGACCTTCATCCGGGCTCTGGCCGAATACGAGCATCTGTCGCGGGACGTGGTTGCGACCGAGCAGGACCTGCTGCGCGACGGCTTCGGAGCGGAACCCAAGTTCCGTTGCGTGATTGCCGAGTGGGACGAAAAGCCGGTGGGGTTTGCCCTTTACTTTTACAACTACTCGACCTTTCAGGGCCGTCCGGGAATTTTTCTGGAGGACCTTTTCGTCAATCCTGAATTCCGCGGCAAGGGCATCGGCCGGGGGCTGCTGTTGTACTTGGCGCAGCTTGCCGTGCGCGAAAACTGCGGCCGCTTTGTCTGGCAGGTGCTGGATTGGAATACGCCGTCCATCGAGTTTTACCAATCGCTAGGGGCAAAGCTGATGCGCGAGTGGCTCACCATGCGGGTCGAGGACGCCGCACTGGAGAAGATGGCGAGCCACGGCCAGCCAACAGCGGAGGCGCATGACTAAGCAGGTGCGAAGGCCGGGGGCGGCATGACTCAAATTGTCCAAATTATCGGCGGTGGTCCCGTACAGCCAATTGCTTCTTCCGTAAAGGTCGCGGTATGACTCAAACCGTCAAAATTATCGGCGCGGGTCTGGCTGGCCCGGAAGCGGCGTGGCAGTGCGCACGGCGCGGCGTGGCCGTCGAGCTGTTCGAGATGCGGCCCGCGCAAAAAACTCCGGCTCACGAAACCGGCGACTTCGCCGAACTTGTCTGCTCGAACTCGCTCAAGTCGGACTCGGAGAACAGCGCGCCCTGGCTGCTCAAGGAGGAGATGCGGCGCGCCGGATCGCTGCTGATGGAACTCGCACGCCAAACGGCTGTTCCTGCCGGGCACGCGCTGGCCGTCGACAGGCTGGCTTTTGCCCGCGCGGCGACCGAGGCCATCGAGCGTGAACCGCTCATCACCGTTCACCGCGAGGAAGTCACCGCCATCGACGAAGATTCGGCGATCACCATCGTCGCTTCGGGGCCACTCACCAGTGATGCGCTGGCTTGCGAAATCGAACGGCTCGCCGCCGAGGAGACGGAGGTCTCTGCCCCAACAGGCGCAACCCCGGCGCCCGTCGGGGACTCCGGTGCGGCGCGCTTGTTTTTCTACGATTCGATTAGCCCGATTGTGGAAGCGGATTCGATCGATGAAGAAAAAGTCTATCGGGCGGCGCGCTATGACAAAGGCTCGGCGGACTACATTAACTGTCCGATGAACCCCGAAGAATATAACCGCTTTCTCGATGGGCTCATCGAGGCGCAAACGGTTGACGGTCACGAGTGGGAAGCCATCCCAACAGAAGCAAAAATGGCGTCTGCCAGGGGCTCGGGGCTCAACTATTTCGAAGGCTGCCTTCCCATCGAGGAGATCGCGCGCCGAGGCCGCGACACACTGCGCTTCGGACCGATGAAGCCGGTCGGTCTGCGCGATCCGCGCAGCGGGAAGATGCCCTACGCGGTGGTGCAGCTCAGGCAGGAGAATCTGCGCGCCGATTCCTACAATCTGGTCGGCTTCCAGAACCATCTTCGCTTCGGCGAGCAGGCCCGCGTGCTGCGGCTGATTCCCGGTCTGGAGAATGCGCGCTTTCTGCGCTACGGGCAGATCCATCGCAACACTTACATCAACGCGCCTGCTCTGCTTCTCCCCACGCTACAGATGAAGCGGCACGGGCGCGTGCTCTTTGCGGGGCAGATTTCCGGAGTCGAGGGATACGTCGAATCGATTGCCACCGGACAGCTTGCCGGAATCGCCACCGCCGCCCTGATTGCCGGCCGGCAACCGGTCGCGGCGCCACGCGCAACTGCCCTGGGTTCGTTGGTGCATTACATCTGCCATGCGGATGCTCGCCACTTTCAGCCCGCCAACATTACCTTCGATCTGCTGGAGCCTCTCGACGAAGCCACGCGGCGAAAGATTCGCGACAAAAAGATGCGACACCAGATGGTGTGCGAACACGCGCTTGCGGCATTGCAAGACTGGCTGCCGCGAAATTAAGCACCCGTGCGGACTCTGCTTCTTGCGGTATGCTGCTTTCAGTATGAAGTCTTTGGAAACGGTATAAACTGCGAGAGCCGGTAGCGGCGAACGTGCTGCGAGCTAAATGTGCGACTGCTGATCCTCAGTGATATCCACTCCAATCTGGAAGCACTCGATGCGTGCCTTAGCGCGGCCGAAGGCTGGGACCAGCTCGTCAACCTGGGTGACACCGTCGGCTACAACTCCGACCCCAATGCGGTGATCGGGCGCGTCCGTCCTTATGGCGGTCTCGCCGTGCGTGGGAACCATGACCGTGCCGTGCTGGACCCCAAGGAAGTTGAAACCTTCAACCCGATCGCGGCCGAGGCCGTGCGGTGGACTCGCAACAGCCTCACCCCGGAGAATCTGGCTTGGTTAAGCGAAATGCCGGTCGGCCCCATTTACGAGCCCGCGCTCCCCGGCGCGCAATTCGTACATGGCTCTCCCGCGGACGAGGATGGCTACATTCTCAGCGAATTCTCGGCGCGCACGGCTTTCGCCGACAGCCGGGCGCAACTTATTTTTTTTGGGCATACCCATATCCAGTGCGCCGTGGAGCACAGGGAAACGAAGATTCAGGTCATCCATCCCAGTTATGCGTTCAAACGCGGCAAGGCCGAACGCTGCGATGTTCTGCTGGAGGATGAGACGCGATATCTCGTGAACCCCGGTTCCGTCGGTCAGCCCCGCGACGGCGACTGGCGTGCCGCATTTGCCATTTACGATTCGGACAAGCACCAGTTTTCCTTCTGGCGCGTCCCTTATGACATCGACCTAACCCAGCAGAAGATCATCGGCGCGGGACTGCCCTACCGCTTGGCGTCGCGGCTGCGCGAAGGACGGTGAGGCTCGACCGCCACCTTCCGCGTCGGAGCCCAGTCTTCCTTTTCGCAGGCTCGATTTGTAGAGTCGCCTGCCGTCCCTGTGTCATCGTAGAATGTAGATTAGATGGCAAGCTCTGAGTTCGTGCAGATTGATCTCTCGCCGCGCAAACCCGCTCCCAAGCCGGAGTGGCTGAAGGCGCGCGCGCCAATGGGCGAGAACTATCACAACCTCAAAAAGCTGGCTCGTGGATTGAGTCTGCACACGGTCTGCGAGTCGGCCCAATGCCCCAACATCGGCGAGTGCTGGAACCACCACACCGCAACTTTCATGCTTTTGGGCGAAGTTTGCACGCGCCGTTGCGGATTTTGTGCCGTCCCTAAGGGCAAACCGGAGGCGATCGATTTCGACGAACCGCGCCGGGTCGCCGAGGCCGTCGAGAACCTGGGCCTGAAGTTTGCCGTTGTCACAAGCGTCAATCGCGACGATGACAATCTCGGGGGCGCGCGAGTCTTTGCCGAAACCATACGCCAGATTCGGCAGCGCGTTCCGGAATGCCGTGTCGAAGTGCTGATCCCCGACTTTCAGGGTGACGACGAGTGCCTTCGAGTGGTGCTGGAGGCCAAGCCCGATATTCTGAATCACAATACCGAGACGGTGCCGCGGCTCTACCGCGTGGCGCGTTCGGGCGCCCGCTATCCGCGCTCGCTGGAGTTGCTGCGCAGAGCCAAGGAGATCGACCCGCGAATGGTGACCAAGACCGGAGTTATGGCCGGTATTGGGGAGGACTTCGATGAGTTGCTGCAGGTCTTCCGCGATTTGGCCGAGCGCGGAGTCGATATCCTTACCGTTGGACAATACCTGGCGCCCTCGCGCGATCATCTGCCGATCAAACGCATGTACACTCCGCAGGAGTTCCGCTTGCTGCGCGACGAAGCGCTGAAGATGGGCTTCCGTCACGTTGAATCCGGCCCGCTGGTCCGCTCCAGCTATCACGCCCACGAGCAGGCGGAATCGACCCGCACGCGCTAAATCGGTTTCGCCGCGGGCGTCACCACACCCGGCACGGCTTCGGGGACACCATCGGCGAATCGGGCTTGCAGCCAAACACCTTTTGAAACTCCGGCATATTGGAAACCACACCGGTCACGCGAAACTGGTTCGGCGAGTGAGGATCGACCTGTGTGCGCAGCCGCAGCACCTCCGGCCTGGCGTTGTCGCACCAGATCTGCCCGAAGCTGACAAAGAACTGCTGCTCCGGAGTGAAACCCTCCACTGTCCGGTCATTTATGCCGGACATTGCCCTTAGCGCGAGCAGCGCGAGGCGAACGCCGCCATTGTCGGCCACGTTCTCGCCGAGGGTCAGCTTGCCATTCAGATGAACACCTTCGACCGGCGCGTACTTGCTGTACTGGTCGACAAAGCACTGCGCACGCTCTTCGAAGGCCTTGGCATCCTGGGCCGTCCACCAGTCGCGCAGATTTCCCTTGGCGTCGAACTGGCGGCCCTGATCATCGAAGCCATGCGTCATTTCGTGGCCAATCACGGCGCCGATGCCTCCCATGTTCACCGCATCGTCGGCGCGCATGTCGAAGAATGGCGGTTGCAGGATGCCGGCTGGAAAATTGATGTTGTTCTCCTGCGGGTTGTAGTAGGCATTGACCGTTGGCGGGCTCATGCTCCACTCGCTGCGATCGACCGGGGTTCCGATTTTCGCAAGCTGCCGATGGGTCTCAAATTCGTTGGCGCGGGTGGAATTGCCCAGTGCATCGCCGCGAATAATCTTCAGCGAGCTATAGTCGCGCCATTTGTCCGGGTAGCCAATCTTGTTCTCGACGCCGGCAAGCTTTGTCAGCGCCTGCTTCTTGGTTTCCGCGGTCATCCACGATAGCTCCCGGATGTCGCTTTGGAGCGCTTGCTCGAGGGCGTGGACCATGTTCAGAACCCGCTGCTTGCTCTGGCCGCCGAAAGCCTCCTCCACATAAGACTTGCCAAGGGCTTCGCCAAGATCGGAATCGGTAAAGCGGACACATCGCTTCCAGCGGGGCCGCAGCTCTTTGGCTCCGGTCAGCGTCTTGCCGTAGAAATCAAATCTCTCGTCCACGAAAGCCCGCGGCAGCATCGATGCGGCTGTTGAGAGCATGCGCCACGTCAGATAGGTCTTGATGTCGCCTAGTTGCGCGTTGGCAATCACGTCATTGAAGCCCTTCACGAATTCGGGAACGGTCACATTGAGAGCGTCGAACTTGGGCGCGCCCCTGGCAGCGATGTAGCGGTTCCAGTCAAATGCGGAGCTCAGCTTACTGAGATCGGCCACCGTCATGGCGTGGTAAACCCGTGCGGGATCGCGGCGACTGACTCGATCCATGGAAACCTTTGCCAGCGCCGTTTCGATCGCCATCACTTCTTTCGCGTTCGCTGCGGCTTCCTCGGGCTTCTGGCCGGCCAGTTCCAACATGCGCTGCATGTGCCGAACATATTTTTCGCGCAAGGCAACCGAGTTAGAGTCGGTTCTGAAATAGTAATCACGGTCGGGCAGGCCAAGTCCGGATTGATCGGTCTCGGCGATCTCCATGCCGGCATCCTTGTAATCCGGCTGGGAACTGAATTCGAAGAACGCATTGCCGCCAATGGAATGAGCGTGAGCCAGGTATCCCGGCAGCTCCGCTTTGCTTTGCAGCCCGGCGATGCGGTCCAACTCCGGACGCAGCGGCTCCAACCCTTTCTTCTCGATAGCCGCTTCGTCCATGCACGAAGCGTAGTAATCGCCGATCTTCTGCTGATTGGCGTCCCGGTTCGGACGTTCGGCGGCGGCCTTTTCGAGAATCTTGCGGTCGATGATGAGATTATTCTCCGCCAGTTCGTTGAATCGCCCCCATACCGCCTGGTCCGGCGGAATCGGATTGCGTTCCATCCAGCCGCCACAAGCGAAGCGATAGAAATCCGTGCAAGGATCGACGCTGCGATCCAGCAGTGACACGTCGAAGGACTTAATCGACTTGGGCTGTGCCTCGGCGGGAGTGCCGGCCGGTTGGGTTTGGGCCTGGCTGGCGGCAATACTTGATGCCGCTAATATGCAGATGAGAAGCGAACGAAGCATTTCAACTCTCCAGAAACAAACCGATTTCGCCCACGACAAATCCCGGAGCGAAGGCGATTGTACTGCACGTGAGATGCGTGGGGGAGAGGAGGTCGTCGCCGGTAAGTTCGACTCCAAGCGGGAAACTACCCCAGGTTAGCCAACAGCGGGCGAACCTGGGGCACCAGCTCGTCTGCAAGGCTTTTTGCCGAAAGTCGAGCGACGTGGCCAGGACGGCGGTTAGTCATCCCAGCAAACCCCAATCGCTTGCCGGTGCGTCCCAATGCCCGGCTGCTTTTCGGGATATACTTTTCTTCGGAACCGGTCTGGAGGCAGACATGAAAAGCCCGGGTGAAGAGGAGAGCCAGACCAAAGCACCACAAGAGAGCCCGGAGGCACCGGTGCGCAAGCGCCGTCGCGTTCACTGGGCTTTCCCCTTGGGGATTGGGTTGGCGGGGTTGGCCTCGGCCGCGGCGTTCGTGCTGCGCGGCTGCTGGCACAGCAATATGAGCTGGCCCGTCAGAGCGGAAGACGAACACGGCCATTTTTCCTACCAGGTTTGCAATGACTGCGGCATCATGCGCTTGTTCGACGAGCGCACGTTCCGCGGCATAGGGCCCTACGGATACGATCTGCACGCCCTGATCGCCGGTGAACGCCGGTTACGGCTTCAGCGCATGCAGCGGGCAGGGCAGCAAAAATCCAAGCTCGGTGAAAAGTCGAAGGCTCAGGACGGGAGCGCCGACGCCGGGCCCAAGGTTGATTCCAGTTTAGGGTAGTTTCCGCATCAATATCTTAGCAGACCGGGAGGCGGGCGATTCAGCCCTTGGGCTGGACCTCCGGCGTAACGATATGACTCGAATGCTGATTCACTGGATTACCAGCGCATTGCTGCTGCTGGTTGTGTCGCGCATTGTTCCCGGATTCATCGTGCGCGGCTTTGTTCCCGCCCTGATAGCGGCGCTGGTCATGGGACTGGTAAACGCCACGCTGGGCCTGGTTTTGAAGATCCTTACCTTTCCGCTCACGATTGTCACTTTCGGCGTGTTTCTGCTGGTTATCAACGCCCTGATGCTGCTGTTTACGTCTCACCTTGGTTTCGGGATTCAGCGTGCAGGGATTCAGTCCGGCATTCTGGGGAGCGCTTTTGCTTGCCATTTTGCAACTGCTGTTGCGCTGGCTCACTCCGGGCCGGGCCGTGTAGTCACCCCAGCGAGCCGAGCCTCGCTGGGGACCCCGACGCGGGCGAACCTGGGGCACCAAGCAGAAAGGTTCAGGAAAACCCAGAGCGGCACGGAGTGGGAACCGTGCCCTGGGATCCTTCGCTCAGCTCAGGATGACACACTCCAGTTCTAGGTTTGCGCCGGCGACTTCTCCAAGGCGCGCAGGCGACGAACGGTTTCCGTCAAATTGCCTTGCTGAAACAGGCGGATCGCGGCCACCCCGGCGGCTCCCGCCGCGAGGCATGATACGGCATTGGAAAGGTTCACGCCGCCCAAGCCCAATATCGGCACGCTCGCGCCGCGCTTGGCCTCGCTTAGAGCTTCACATCCAATGCCGGGTAGTCTTGAAGCATCGCCAATCCCCTGCCGAACCAGGATTTTTTCGAAGATCGGAGCCAGCACCACGAAGTCGGCTCCCTGAGCGGCCGCGAACCGCACTTCGGACGCCGTGTGGCAAGAGACGCCGACCAGAAAGTCTCGCCTCTGGAACTGACCGGCAATCATGCGCGCATCGCTAGCGTCGAGATCGTCGGAAGCAAGGTGTACCCCGGGGGCGCCGACAGCCAGCGCAATGTCGAGCCGCGAGTTGATCAATAGCTTCGTGCGGCCGCCGTGGGGCTCCAGCCTTCGCAACGCCTCCTCGGCCAACTGCGCGAGCGCGCGGGCGGCAAGATCTTTTTCACGCAACTGGATCCAGTCAACTCCGGCCTCGGCGGCCTGCGCAATGCGGTCGAGAAGCTGTGCCCGGCGCTCGGCACTCGTGCCATGAAACTGGCTGCGATCGGTGATGTAGTAAAGCAGCACAGAAGAAGTTTCGGATTTTCAATTGCAAGTTGCAAGTGCAGACGAGGGGACGTGCCAGAGTGTGGAGCGTCCCGCCCCCCGGTTAGTGCCTTTCCCCGGTCGGCTGGGGTGGGCGTTGTCCTCGTTCGATCCTGGCCCAGGTATCTCTCAGGGCCACGGTTCGGTTGAACACCGGGTTGCCGGGAGTCGAATCGGGATCGACGCAGAAGTACCCGAGACGCTCGAACTGATACCGGCTTCCTGCGGCGGCATTCGCCAGCGACGGTTCGAGTTTGCAACCGGTCAGCACTTCCAGCGAATGCGGATTGAGGTTCGAGGTAAAATCCTGTCCCTCTTCGGTTTCGTTTGGGATTTTCCTTGGTGAAAAGATTATCGTAGAGGCGCACTTCAGCGCCGGTCGCATGGCTGGCCGAAACCCAGTGGATCGTCCCCTTCACTTTGCGCCCGTCCGGAGCATTTCCGCCCCGGGTCGCCGGATCATAAGTGCAGTGAACCTCGATGACCTCGCCCTTCTCATCCTTCACCACGCTGGTGCAGGTGATGAAGTAGCCTCCGCGCAGACGCACCTCGCGTCCCGGCGACAAGCGAAAATACTGCTTCGGCGGGGTTTCCCGGAAATCGTCCTGCTCGATGTAGAGCGCGCGAGAGAACGGAACTTTTCGCGTCCCGGCGGCGGGATCTTCGGGATTGTTTACCAGCTCGATCTCTTCAACTTGGTTCTCCGGGTAGTTATCGATTACGACTTTCAATGGCCGCAGCACGGCCATCGCACGCGGTGCGCGCCGGTTCAGATCTTCGCGCACGAAGTGTTCGAGCATGGCCAGCTCGGTCTTGCCGCTAGTTTTTGAGACCCCTACGGCCGCACAGAAATTGCGTAGCGCCTCGGGTGTATAGCCGCGCCGCCGGATTCCCGATAGGGTCGGCATGCGGGGATCATCCCAGGCTTTTACGCGGCCCTCCTGCACCAGTTGCAGCAGGCGGCGTTTGCTCAACAGCGTGTAGGTGAGATTCAGACGGTCGAACTCGGTCTGCTCTGACGGGAAAATACCCAACTGCTGGATGAACCAGTTGTAAAGCGGCCGATGGTCCTCGAATTCCAGCGTGCACATGGAATGCGTAACGCGCTCGATGGAATCCGATTGTCCGTGGGCGTAGTCGTACATGGGGTAGATGCACCACTTATCGCCGGTGCGGTGATGCTCGGCATGCAGGATGCGGTACATCACCGGATCGCGCATGTTCAGGTTCGGCGAAGCCATGTCGATTTTGGCGCGCAGAGTTCGAGAGCCATCTGGAAACTCGCCGGCACGCATGCGTTGAAACAGCTCCAGATTCTCCTCGATCGGACGATTGCGATAAGGGCTGTCCTTGCCGGGCTCAGTCAGGCTGCCGCGATACTGTCGCGTTTCGTCGGCAGACAAATCGTCCACGTAAGCCTTACCGGCTCGAACCAGTTGCACGGCCCACTCATAGAGCTGATCGAAATAGTCGGAAGCATAGTGGAGCCCGTCCCATTCGAAGCCGAGCCAGCGCACATCTTCCATGATGGAGTCGACGTACTCGGTCTCTTCCTTCTCAGGATTGGTGTCGTCGAAGCGCAGATTCGTCTTGCCGCCAAATTCGTCGGCCAGTCCGAAGTCGAGGCAAATCGCCTTGGCGTGCCCGATGTGAAGGTAGCCGTTCGGCTCCGGCGGGAAACGCGTCTGGATGGTGGCATCGCCGAACTTCTTTGTCCTGACATCTTCGATGAACTTGTCGCGTATGAAATTAGAAGGAGCAGGCGCGGACTCTGCGGGGGCTTTCCCGGCACCTTCGGTATCTAGTTTCGAACTCATCACGTCTTTCCTTGGGCACATGCTGTAAATGGGTGGCGCAGGGCTTCAGCCCTGCGATCCGGCTGCCGAGAATGCAAGCGGCTTCAGCCGCTGAGGTACTTCATCCACGACCCAATGAGGATTTCCCGAACAGTAAGGATAATCCTCCGCGCGTTCAACTAACCCCGCACGCATGGGGTTTTGACGGATATAATTTCTGATCTTCTCGTACTCGATCTTATCGCGAAGCCTCCGGTCATAATAGCTGTTCTGCCAGATCTCGCCGCCAAATGCCAACTCGCGTTTCGCCCGATAAGAAAATCCGCCCTTTACCATTTGCATCGCCCGCTCGAGAGTGATGCCAGGGGTAATCAGCAGGTGAAAGTGATCAGGCATGACAACAAACTCATGGAGCAAATACTCTTGTCGCTCGCGATGGTGATACAGCACCTCCACCAACAATCCCGCCATTCGCTCCGATTGGAACAAGCGTTTCTTGTCGAACGCCGAAGCGGTCACAAAGTAGGTAGAAGCGCTAGTCCATCCGCGATGCGGAATCGCCATAAGTACCTCAGCGGCTAAAGCCGTCTGTAAACTGCCTGTTATAGCAGGGCTAAAGCCCTGCTCCACCCAAAACCATGCTGCCTCTTACAGCGGAACTAAGCCCTGCGCCACCCAAACACTCTTCAGCCTGCGGTCCAAGCCCTCTAGCAAAATGAACCCCGAACCAACAGAGCCCGGATTTCTGTGACTCTCCCACCCATCTACAATCGATCAATCGCCTGCTCGATTCGCTCCAGGCTCTTTTCCCGGCCCAATACTTCCAGCGTCTCGAAAAGCGGCGGCGCCTGCTTGCGCCCGCAAACCGCGACACGGATAGGCTGGAACATCTGCCCGGCCTTGATCCCGATCTCCTGGGCGGCGGAGCGCAGAGGCGGCTTCCAACGCCTGATGGTTGAATCCGTCCGACGCGGATACCTCGCCGTCGCCGGAAGGGCGGCCAGCAATTCATGCGAACGCCGCAGAATCCGCAGGGCCATTGCCGCATCGCCTTTCTGGGGAATCAACTCGGCGCTGTCGTAGGGCGGCAGCCGGTCGACCAGGAAGAAATCGGCCACCACGAGCACGTCGCGCAGCAGCCTGATGCGCTCGCGAATCAGCGGCGTGATCTGCAACATCCGGGTGGGGCTTACGTCGTAGCCTGCGGCACGCACCACCGGCAGCAGACGCCGGCTGAGCTCCTCGACCGGCAAGGCGCGAATGTGTTCGGCGTTGAGCCACACGGCCTTGGGATCGAAAGGGTCTTCTTCCGTGAAATTGATCACCGCATTGGCGCGATGGATGCTCTCCAGCGAAAAGACGTCGACCAGTTCCTGCCGGCTCATCTGCTCGCGGTCGTTCTTTGGCGACCAGCCGAGCAGGCACAGGAAATTCACGAACGCCTCCGGCAGAAATCCGGCGTCGCGGTAGGTGGTCACGCTCACCACCGGGCCGTGACGGCGCTTGGAAAGCTTGGTTCCATCGGGCGCCACCAGCAGGGGAAGATGCGCAAACTGCGGCGGCGCGGCTCCGGCAGCCTCGAAGATTAGCAAATGCTTGAAGGTGTTGGAGAGATGATCCTGACCGCGAATGATGTGGCTGATGCGCAGGTCGGCATCATCGGCGCAGGACGCCAGATGATAGGTCGGCATGCCATCGCTGCGCAGCAATGCGAAATCTTCGATGTCGCCCGCGGACTTCATCTGGTCGCCGTAGGCGGCATCCGCGAACCGAACTTGCCGGTCGCCGTCGCGCGGCACACGGTAGCGCAATGCAAACGCTTCTCCGGCGGCGGCGCGGCGGTCACTTTCCTGGCGGGAAAGCTCCCGCATGGCGGCATTGAACAGCCATCCGGGGCCCGCCGGGCTTTCGCTCTCATCTATCCGCGCGGGCGTAAAGTCACGATAGGCGAGCCCCTTCTGGAAAATCGCCTCGGCCACCTGGCGGTGCAGAGCCAGGCGCTCGGACTGCTTGTATTCTTCATCCCAGCCGAGATCGAGCCAGCGCAAACCGTCGAAAATGGAGGTCAGCGAGGCTTCGGTGTTGCGCCCCACGTCGGTGTCATCGACGCGGAGAACCACGGTTCCGCCCTGGTGGCGGGCATAAAGCCAGTTGAAGATGAAGGTGCGCGCGCTTCCGACGTGCAAAAAGCCCGTGGGAGAGGGCGCAAAACGGACTCGGACCATGGATTTAGTATAAACGTCTCTGGTCCGGGCAGGCAGTCTGCGGGGCAGGCGGAGAGGCCGCACCTTGGCCAGAATGACTAACGTGACTAACGTCATCTAGACGGGGGCGGAGCATCCTCGTAGTGTGGGTGAAGGAAGTCCTATGTCGCGTGCGTTCAGCTTCGTCGCTCTTATCATCGTCGCCGCTTTCGGAATCTACATGTACATGCGGCAGGCACAGGCAGTCTCGCCGACTCCGGGTTCAAACCCTGGGGCCACCGTGAATATGGTAGCCGTGCAGCAGGACCTGTTGCAGATTGCGCGCGCCGAGCAGCAACACCTTGCCTCCGACGGGCGTTACCTGACGCTGCAAGAGATGCGCGCCGCCGGCGACACCGGCCTGCCGCCTGACTCGCGCGGCCCCTACAGCTACTCGGCGGAGGTCTCCGCGGAATCGTTCACCGTGACGGCAACCCGCTCCGGGCCGCCAATCGCAGGTGCTCCTCGGGTGTTGCGCACTGGCCCTCAAATGACGATCAGTTCTGAGTAAGACGGTCTATCCCTTGATATTCGGGCTCTGAGCGGGATTCTTGGGCTTGTGATTCGTGGTGCCGCGAACCACCTTCACATCGAACCCGAACGCTTGTGTGTGCGGCGGAAAGCATTGGCGGTCGCTGCATGCCTGGTAGCGCAGTTCGCCGCGCACGCGGTAGGCGCCGGGCAAAACCGTGTTGGTGGTCTTCAGCACACCCGTAACTATGAACGTCCCCGAGTAGACACTCAGTTTCTCTTCCGGCAGGAAGGACAGCGCCATCTGTTCGCCGGCAGGGTACTCGATCTTTCCCACCAGCATCTCGGCGGGCGGGCTGAGCTTGACCGTCGTCGGAATCAGGATTTCCTGCGTCGGCTTGTTGGAGTTGATGTGGAATCCGGAATTGATGCGAAACCTCATGTTCAGTGTCGCCGATTTGCCCGGCTGGATGATGACGGGTTCGACCGGCAAGACCGTAACGCCAGGGCTGTCGGAACTCTGCACCTGCCCCGCCGCGGACACGACAAGAGCAGCCAACAAAATCAGGCAAACCAGCGCGCGAGCTCTCATAGGGCTCCGGTTTCCGCCGGACGCAAGGCCGCCGAAGGAGCAAGCGCCTTTTTCACCTGTTCTTCAATTTCCTTGCGGTTGATCAAACCCTGCACGTGCGAAACGATCTTCCCGTCGCGGCCAATATAGAACGTATCCGGCAAAAACTGAACGTCGCCGTAGGCATGGGCGGTGGATTCCTTGCCCAGCAACACCGGGTAATTCACGCCTAACTGTTTGGCGAACGACTCAATCTTCTTCTCGCCGGAATCGTCCATGGCCACGCCGATCACTTGCAGTCCCTGTGGCCCATAGCGCTGCTGCAGATCGACGAACCAGGGCATCTCCTCCTTGCAAGGCGGACACCACGTAGCCCAGAAGTTCAGCAGCACAACTTTGCCATGATAGTCGGAGAGGCGGACGTTCTTGCCCGCCAAGTCTTTCAACTCGAATTCGGGCGCCGGTCTTCCCTTGGCATCTCCACTGATCCTGGCAGAGCCAGAGGCTCCGGCCCGCGAACGGTTCGCCAGGTAGCGCCCGCCGAAAAACATTGCCGCCACCAGCACAACCAAGAGCACAGCAGTAGGCAGATTGATCTTCACGCCGACCCTCGCATTAGAGCAATTTCAAAAAGGTTGTAGCCCGCGAAAACCCAGGCACCGATGTCATGTTGAGGGACACCGGGGTCCCCGACGGACGCCGCTTTTGCGTCGGTTGGGGGTGGCGCGAAGCATCCCATGGAACTATCCCACTCCTCGCCGTATGAGGCTTTTTGATAAGATCCTTTGGCTGCACCTCAGCCCCACGCTGTGCCGGGATGCTTCACCGCGTTCAGCATGACACCCAAAATCCGGTCTAGAGCGCGAATCGATTCAGAAAACCGAGGTATCCGGAGAGCATGCTGAAGCGTCCGAGCGCAATCAGAACTCCGAAGACGATCAGCAATATGCCGCTAACCACTTCCACTGTATGTAGATGCTTGCGGAAGCGCGAATAGAACCCGAGAAAACGATTTACCCCAATCGAGGTGAGCAAAAATGGGACCGCCAAACCCATCGAATAGATCGCCAGCAGGAGAATCCCCTTCGCAACCGTGTCCTGAGAACCGGCCAGGACGAGGATGCCGGCCAGAATAGGCCCTATGCACGGGGTCCAGCCAAAGGCGAAGGCAAAGCCGACCAGAAACGCCCTCAGCGGGCCGGCGGCCTTCATGCTGTGCAAGCGCTTGTCGGCGTAGAGAGCCTTGATCTTGACCAGTCCAGTCAGGTGAAGTCCAAAAATGATGATCACGGCTCCGGCAATCATCGCCAATTCGCGGTGATACTCGCGCGTCAATTGTCCAACGGTGGTGGCTACCGCTCCCAGCGAGATGAAAACCACGCTGAAGCCGGCGATGAACAGGCATGAATTCAGCATGACCGCTCGCATCATCCGCCGGTCAGCCGATTGCAGGTTTTCGACCGTGGCGCCGGAGATCAGCGAGACATAGCCGGGCACCAGCGGAAGCACGCAGGGCGAAAGAAAAGAAAGCAGCCCGGCAAGGAACGCGGCGATGGGCAACGGCAGTGCCGACATACGTATATTTTAGCGCGGAGTCTCTCGACTCTGTAAAGCGCCTGGATCAGCGCTGTGGAAGCCGCTTCCCGGGCCAGCCCCAAGCCACTTGACACCTGGATCGTCAATCCTCGTGCGCTCGCGCATACGCTTATTTCCGCAACCCGCTCCAGGTTTCCGAGGTCACGATCGAGTTACTCGGATTGTGCGGATCGTATTTGATGCTGGCTGGCAATCCCAGGCGACAGGAGTGCAAGTCGACGAACTGGCGGAGGTGCGTGACCTCCTGAGAGCACTCGTACTGCACACCGCCAACGTCGTAGGTGTAGACCAGCAGTTGCTGTGATCCGAGTTTTGGGTCCTCGATTTCGTTCACGTCCAGGACCGTGCCATCGGTCAAGCGGCCGATGGCGTTCAGCATGGTGCGGCGCTGGCGCTCGCGCTCTTCCGGCGATTTGCGATGAGTGGCAAGCCAGAGGGCCGCGCCCCCGGAGGCCAAAGCGACTCCGGCAGCCAATAGAACAATGCGAAGTGGAATCATGCTTTCAATGGACGCCAAAGCTATTCGTTGACCACCGGATTGCGCAACGTACCGATGCCTTCGACAATCACCTCAACGGTGTCGCCGCTGTTCATGGCGCCTACGCCTGGAGGGGTTCCCGTGGCGATAATGTCGCCCGGCACCAGCGTCATCACCTCGCAGATATAGCGCATCATGTAATCGATGCTGAAGATAAAGTCACGCGTGTTGCCATCCTGCCGCACCTGGCCGTTTACCAGCGCCTTTACCTGAAGCTGTGAGGTGTCGAGTCCGGTCGCTATAACCGGGCCGACGGGACAAAACGTATCGAACCCTTTGCCGCGGGTAAATTGTCCGTCCTTCTTCTGTATATCCCGCGCTGTGACATCGTTGAGACAGGTGTAGCCGAGGATGTAATCGCGCACATCTTCTTCCGGCCGCAGTTTGTGGCAAGTGCGCCCGATGATGATAGCCAGTTCTGCTTCGTGATCGACCCGGTTGGAGAGTTTCGGCCGCAAGATCTTGCCCCCGGGGGCCAGCATTGACGAAGGAGGCTTGAAGAAAAGAAGCGGCTCTACGGGAACCGGGTTTCCCAATTCCTTGGCATGTTCAGCGTAGTTGCGCCCGAGGCAGACGATTTTGGTCACCAGGGGAAAGGGAATCAGCAGCATCGCCGAATCCAGCGGAACAGGGCTGGGTAGGGGCTTTGCGCTGGCGGGATCAGGCAGCAACACTTTGCCGGGCATTCCCGAATCGCTCATTTCCAGGTGTGGACCACCCATGAGGGCGGTTATGACGTCCTGCCCGTTCTTGTTTTCGACAAGGCCGTAGTGAGTTCCATCTTTGTCAACAAAGCGGCAAAATCGCATAAACGAAACCTCGCAGTTATGGTTGGGGTACCGACTCCACGGCGGTTTCAGAACGTGCGCTCTTGTTGCCTCGCACGTCGACCGCGCTTACCGAGTAAATGTAACGATGTCCGGCGACGACGTTCTCGTCCCGAAAAGCGGGAGCCCTCACCAGTTGACCGCTAATCTGACGAGCCGATTCTCCCGGCTCGCTACGGAATACATTGTAGCCAGCAAGATCGGCTTCCGTGTTCGGAGCCCAGGTCAGATCGATGAACGGCTTTTGCCCCACCCCCGAGAATACAGCCTGAAGGCCGGTCGGAGTCGCTGGGGGAAAGATATCATGCGGGAAAATATGAAGGACAGGGGAATCGTCCCCCTCGAATTCCATCGATTCCCCACTGGCCAACTGCACCCGCGTCACGCTCGTCACCTTGTAATCATAGGCATGCTCCCACTCAAAGCTGCGGTCGCCTACCGTTTCCGTGCCGGCCTTTGCAGGCAACTCCTGTATTAGCGTGTAACCGGGAGCGTTCGCCAGCTTGCGAAATACGCGATAGAAGAAGCGAAGATTAGCAACATCGGGGAGCGGTTGAGGCGCGGTCCAGCCGAGAACCACCGATTCGGGCTTGACCTCGGCGCGCAGATCGCCGGGAGCAGGCAACGACGGAGCCAGCGAAACCCGCACCTGATTGGAAAGCCCCGCACTTTTCTCGCGCCGGTTCTGGACTTCGACGGCATAAGTGGCGAACTGCGTCGCACTCAGCATCTCCGGACTGAGTGCGTCCTCGAATATCACCCGCGGGCTCGGGCCGGCAACTGCGGACAGAGAATGCAAATCCTCCGGACTCAACTGTTTTACGACCCCACATTCCTTCATTGGGAAGCGGCCGATGCCACGGCAGATCTGGGTCGGCCCCCGCTGCCGTATGTTCTGGTGATCCGTTGTTTGCGTCGATTCTGTCCAGGTAAGCACCACGCGGCCGCCTTTCCGCACGGCGGCCAGATCGTTGACCGGACGCGGCAATGCCAGTGATGGCGGCATGGGAACACCGGGCGCGCCACAGCCGGCGGCGCACCACAACAAACCGATGACGAGGATGAGAATGAAGGCAGTTCGCTTCGGCATATGCGAGCAATCAGCCTAACACCCGGAACCGGCAGCGGAAAAGTCCTGAACTCTGAAACGAAGCAAAAACTCATCCGTTTCAAGCACCGGCCTGTGTGTTCATTCGATCCCGGTAGGTGGCATAGTCCGGCACGAGGCGTTCGTAACTGCTTCTCATCAGCGGTGAGGAAATCATGAAATCGGCAGAAGAGCGATTGCAAGCAACCGGAATGTTCCACACGTTCGCGATTCGCAGCAGAGCTTTGATGTCCGGATCGTGCGGCAGCGGTTCCAGCGGGTCCCAAAAGAAGATGACGAAATCGATTTCCGATCCGGCAATCTTTGCACCAATCTGCTGATCGCCGCCCAAAGGGCCACTCTCAAGCTTGTTGATTGGGATCTCCAACTGGTTCTCCAGAAGCTGTCCCGTCGTGCCGGTTGCGTACAGGCTGTGATCAGCCAGCAGGTCGCGATTGAAGTGGGCCCACTCGAACAGGTCCCGCTTCTTGTTGTCGTGAGCGACCAGGGCAATGTTTTTTTTGGGAGACATTGGCAGAATATTATGTTTCTTCAATATGATAACTACCCCTTCCTGTCATGTTCGCGCGCCCAAGTTACACCTTGGTGAATCGTCAGACGAGCTGCTCTGGCAATGACCTCTATTGGATGCTCGGAAGTGTGCTGCTGGTGCAAAGTGCGGCTTGCCCGACGATATCCGGATAGCACAATCGCGATCGCACGGCCGGTCAGCGACATTGCTGGTCGAGGGTGTTTTCTCTGTGGCAAATTCGCTGTAGAATAAGCTACCTTTGTGGGAAATCCAGTTGCTCACAACGGGTCTGCCGAAGCCCCATCACTGGGGATACCTGTAGTCAGCCAAAGCGGTTTCGAAATCTGTAGATAATTTGTAGATAAGGAGATGTTTCTCGATGAAGCGTTACACGATGTTTGTTGCCCTGTTAGCCATTGCCTCAACTTTGGCGTGGTCCGCCGAAGATGGCGCCGCCATTTACAAAGCCAAGTGCGCAATCTGCCACGGCGCCGCCGGGGAAGGCAAAGGAGCTAATCCTGCATTGAAAGGCACCAAGATGAGCGAGAAGGATATTGCCGCTCTCATTACCACGGGAGCCGCAGGAAAAAAGGCGCCTCACGGCAAAGGAGTTGCCGGCGTTACTGACGACGGGGCGAAGGCCGCGGCTGTCTACGTCAAGTCCCTGAAGTAAACTCCCTGACTGCATTTTGTTCCAGAAAAGCCGGCTTCGACACGAAGCCGGCTTTTTGCCGCACGTCCGACTGGTTCACGATATTTGCGAAGCTAGCCTGCGAGGGGCGCATTCCCTCTCAATCGGCGGTGTCGGAAGCGGCTTGCAAGGCCCCCTTCGGCATTCGACCAGCCATCTCGGCTCCGGCATCGGGCGGCAAAGTGAAGGCGGAACAGGCCGACAATGCGGTGATCAGCCCCATGATGAGAATAGCCGGCCAGAAATCGCCCGCCACGATGGTTCCGTGCTTTTGCAGGTAGCTGGATGCCTGCAAGGCAAACGCGCCCACGGTAACTCCCATTCCAAGCGACAGTTGCTGCACGGTGGCGTACATGCTGGTGGCCTGGCTGACAAGCGGGTCGGGAATGTCGGCGTAGGTGATTGCATTCAGGGAGGTGAACTGCAAACTGCGGACACATCCGCCCAACAGAAGGACCACGAAGATGACCAGATGCGGAGTTCTTGCCGTGAACAGCGCCATCACCGCCACGCTCGCCGCCGAAAACAGGGCGTTGTAGGCGAGGACCGAACGGAAACCATGCCTCCGTAGAAGCATCTTGATGGCGGTCTTGATGAACAAAGCGCCGACCCCCGAAGCGCAGGTCAGCAGTCCGGATTGCAGCGGACTCATTCCAAAGCCCAGTTGCAACAGCAGCGGCAGCAGAAGCGCAATCGAGCCAACTCCAATGCGGAACAACGAGCCACCGCCAACTCCGACCAGAAATGTTTTGATCTTGAACAAGCCGAGATCCAGCAACGGCGTTGCCGTGCGCCGGGCAAAGCGGAAGTACGCGTAGGTAATAACGGTGCCGAGCACGATGCTTGCAACGGCGAAGGCCCGCGGCAGTAAGCGCTCGGTGATAGTGCTCAGCCCGAACATCAGCAACGACAGCCCGGTCGCCGACGTGATGAAGCCGATCACGTCCAGGGGTGGGACCTCAGGCTCGCGGATGTTTTCCATAAAGCGAAGCGCGAGAAAGATGCCCAGGATGCTGATCGGAACATTGATGAAGAAAATCCAGCGCCAACTCAGGTATGTGGTGATGAAGCCGCCGAGCGGCGGGCCAACCAGTGGCCCAAACAACGCCGGAACCGTCAGGTAATTCAGGGCCGTGACCAGCTTGTCCCTGGAAACCGTTCTGACAATTACGATTCTCCCAACCGGTACCATCATGGCGCCGCCCATGCCCTGCAAAAAACGTGCCGTTACGAAGAAAGCAAAAGAACGGGCGAAGCCGCACAACATCGAGCTGACCATGAAGGTTGCAATCGCCGCGCAAAAGACAGTTCGCCCGCCGAACTTGTCGGCCATCCATCCGGAAATCGGTATGAAGACAGCCAGACTTACCAGGTAGGCCGTCAACCCAAGTTTCAATACGATGGCATCCATGCCCAAATCGCGGGCAATCATCGGCAACGAGGTGGTGATTACCGTTGCGTCGACATTCTCCATCAACAGAGCACAGGCGACGATGAGCGGGACGAAAAGCTCCGGCCGGATATCAGGCCAAACCTTCCGGCCGAACAATCTCTCCGATAGAGAATTCGAGCGACGCACGGGTAATGCGTCGGCTATTTTTTCAGGATCTTCTAGAATTTTTGCCACGAGCCTTATTGGCAGTATCTCTGTTTTGAAGCGAAGTCGCAAACCCGTAAGACGTATGACTGCACGAAAAAACCTCGATGAAACCGTCTCTAAGAGATTCGCCCGAATGAACGGGCGGAAGCGACGTGCATCCGACAGCCGCACCCATAAATAATCCGATGCATGTGAGCTGGAGCGGTTTCAAAATTAGTGCGCCGGGTGTACCTTTCGCAAAACTCATCTAAGATGGATGGAAGGTATGCCGCAGAACGAACGAGACGCCTGGAACCAGCGCTACCGTGATGGCTCGCACGGCGGAAGCGGTCCCGATCCATTCCTGATCAAAAGCTGCGAAGAGTTCATCCAACCCTTGTTTCCCGCGGGTGGCACAGCGCTTGACGTTGCAGGCGGCGCCGGTAGGCACGCCGTATATCTTGCCGAGCGCGCTTGGCACGTGACGCTGGCCGATATCTCCGAAGTGGGCATAGAGCGTGCGCGCGGCATGGCGGCGCGGCATGATGTAAAGATTGATTTTCTGATTGGCGACGCTCGCAGCCTCGAGTTTGGCCCCGAACAATTCGACATCGTAATGGTCTTCTTCTATCTGGAGCGCGAGATCTTTCCCATGCTCAGTGCTGCTCTGCGTCCCGGCGGACTCATCGTCTATAAGACGTACACTCACGAGCACGAAAAATTTGCTATTCATGGCCTGTCGCACCCCATGTACTTTCTCGGCGATAACGAACTATTGCACGCGTTTCCGGGCTTCCGCGTGCTTCACTATCGCGAGTCGGTGCACGAGCGCGGCATCGCCGAGCTGGTCGCACGCAAATCGCTGTAAACAACTTTGCAAAGCGAGTCTAAGCTGCCTGCAGGCTGCTGAAAAACTCTTCTCCGAAGTATCATCCTGAGCGAAGCGAAGGATCTATGCATCACGAATCAAACACATAGATTCTTCGCTCGCTACGCTCACTCAGAATGACACTTCAAGAATTCTTACGCGAATTTCTGGGACGCGCCGTTACGGCAGCATCTTGCCCGGATTCATGATTCCCAGGGGATCCAGTGCCGTCTTGATTTGGCGCATGGTGTCCAACTCCACGCCGCCGCGCCATTTCTCCATCATGTAAGCCTTGAGCTGCCCCACGCCGTGTTCGGCGGAAAAGCTGCCGTCAAAGCGGCGCACCACCTCGTTGACGGTGTCCATGATGGCATGGTCCAGCTTGAGAAATTCCGCGTTGCCGGCGCCTGCCGCAGGCAGCAGATGGAAATGAATGTTTCCGTCGCCTAAGTGGCCGTAAGCAATGATTCGGATGTCAGGAAACTTGCGTGCACAGGCCTGCGTGGCCTCGGCTATGAACGCGGGTGTTTTGGAAACCGGCACCGAGACATCGTTCTTGATGGTCGCGGCGTCGCGCTTTTGCGCGTCGGAAAAATTTTCTCGCAGCTGCCACAACGCAAGACGTTCGGCTGAGCTTCCGGCCAAGGCGGCATCCAGCACAACTCCGGAATCCATCGCTTTGCCCAGCAGGTCTTCCAGTTTTTCGCGCAATCCGGCATCGGGAGACGCATCGGCCAACTCCACCAGGACGTAGTGATCCGAACGCTGGCTCAAGGGCGCTCGCGTATCGGGATAATGCTTGAACACAAGATCCACGATCTCGCCGCACGCATATTCGAACGCCTGAATCGAGCCGGGATGATATCGCCGGCACAACACAAAAAGATCTAACGCAGCTTGCGCCGAGGGCACGGAACAAAATGCCACAGCGATATCATGCGGGCGGGGAACCAGCTTTAACACCGCCGCAGTGACAATACCGAGTGTTCCCTCGGCCCCCACAAAGAGTTGGCGGAGGCAGTAGCCGGTGTTGTCCTTGCGCAGACGCCTGAGTCCATTCCAGATGCGGCCATCGGGCAAAACGACCTCCAGGCCAAGCACCATTTCACGTGCGTTGCCGTAGCGAACCGTGTTGTTGCCGCCCGCGTTGGTCGAGATCACGCCGCCGATCTGGGCCGTTCCATCCGAACCCATGGAAAGCGGCAACATGCAATTCTCGGCCGCTGCCGCCTCCTGCGCGCTCTTGAGCACCACGCCCGCTTCGAGCGTCATGGTGAGATCGACTACGTCAAGTTCCCTGATCCTGTTCATCCGGGAAAGCGAGAGCACAATCTGATTGCCTTCTGCGCTCGGTGTGGCGCCACCCATCATGCCGGTGTTGCCGCCCTGGGGCACGATTGCAATCCGCCTCTCAGCGCAGAATCGCACGATCGACGCCACCTCCGCGGCCGAGGCCGGACGCACCACGGCCGGTGTTTGCCCATGGTAGAGTTGGCGCCAATCCTCGCAATAGGCGGCCGTGTCCTGCGGATCGAACAGGCAGCCCTTCTCGCCGACAAGATTCGTCAGCGCCGAACGGAGTTCAGAGTTGGCAACCGATGCGGCCGTGCGTTCAGACATAGGTCCCTCCGTTGAAGACGTAAGGCGTTAATGATGGCCGCTACTCGGTGATCTTGGCGATCTTCTTGGCCATCTTCATCTTCTCGCCCAATTTGCCGAGCCTTTGATACATGATCCTTTGGCTCTGTGGAGAACCCGCGCCATGCATGCTCTCGATCAGCGCAGTGCCGCCGGTCATGTTTTCCAGCAGTCGCAGGGCCTTCATGCGGGTCTCGGTTGAAACGCCATCGATGCCTTTCAGGTATTTCTCGACGTACTTGCCAACCTCCGGGCTGTGCAGATCCTTGTCCGCCGGAAGCGTTGCCAGGATGCCGCCGCCGATGTCCTGCGCGAGCCTCGAAATTTCGTAGATTGCGCGCGTGATGTTGTGTTTGGTGCAATTGGCTAGGAGTGGATCGGGATAGTAAGAGCCGCTCTTTGTCTTGGAGCCTAAAGCCGAACACGCCACGGAACCGGCGTAGACCGTCTCCGCAAGGTGCAGCATCTCCACCAGTTTGTCTTTGATGTGCGAGGCCCCCAGAGATCCCTGGTACTGGGCCGTGAGAGCGGTTGCGCCGATGATGACATCGGAAACGCCTCCCTTGCAGCCGCCGTAATTCTGGCGATGCAGGGTCGCAAACCTTTCGACGAGTATGCCGCTGAAGTCGATTTCGCCGCACATGAAAACCCGTTCCCAGGGAACGAATACGTCCTCGAAGATGACCAGCGCTTCGCCGCCGACCATGCCGAATTCCTGGTTGCCGGCGTCGATGCCCTCGCCTTTGCGCTCGTCATTGCTCTGGCGGCCAAAGATCAGGGTAATGCCCGGCGCATCCAGCGGTATGGCGGCGACGACCGCATAGGCCTCATCGCCGTCCTGCATGGACTGGCACGGCATGATCATGATCTCGTGGCTGTTGACGGCACCGGTCTGGTGCGCCTTGGCGCCGCGCACAACGATGCCGTCGGCACGCTTTTCGACGATACGGGTGAAAACATCCGGGTCCGACTGCTGACTGGGCCGCTTCGAGCGGTCGCCTTTAACGTCAGTCATGCCGCCGACCAGCATGAAATTTTCGTCTTGGATTTTCGCCAAATACTTCTCCAGCCGCTTGAAGTATTCGGTTCCGTATTTCTCGTCGATCTCATAGGTGGTCATGTAGAGCGCATTGAGCGCGTCGAACCCTACGCAGCGCTGGAAGCAACTGGCGGTTTCATGTCCCAAGGCGCGAAGCATCTGTACCTTCTTGATCAGGTCGTCCACCGACCGATGAATGTGCGTGAAGCGGCTGATCCTGTTGCCCGTGAGGTGACTCTTGGCCGTGAGCAGCTCTTCGTATTCCGGAGCCAGCGCCATCTCATAGGTCTTGGCGGCACTGTTGATATGCGGCAGGAAAGCCGTAAATGTGCTGCGATCCCGAACCTTCTCGCCCATGAAGTAGACATTCAGCGGCTGCTTTCGCAGGCTTTCGACATAGTCTTTCTTCGTCTTGATTTTCATTGCTCCCCCTCACTGAGTAGCGCTTTGACGATCTCTCCTGCATCCGGGCGATCGTGCTTGATGGAGATAACCCGATACGGGAATACCTCCGGATTTTGCTCGGGGCATGCGCGGTCGCAGCCGGCGATGATCAAAATCGTGTCGAAGTCCTGCTCGTCGAGGCTGACCCACTCGATGGAATCACCGTCAGCGGCTCGTATCCTCGTGAACAGCTCGACTCTGTCGAATCCCGGATCGCAACCGCCGCAATATTTCAGGGCTACCCGCTTGCTCATCGAATGCCTTACCCGTTACCGCAACACGGCGCACGCCGGAAGCCGCTAAACCGCATTATTCATGAATCGGGTGGAGCAGGCCTTCAGGCCTGCAGAAAAGCCAGCAACCATGCGGGCTTTAGCCCCTGAGTCAATTCCGCTGTTGCCGACAGTATGTACCTCGGCGGCTAAAGCCGCCAATTCCAGGCGGACAGTAAATGCAGGGCTGAAGCCCTGCTCCACCCATAATTTCGCCGTACTCATGAATAATCCGGGCTAAACAAGCGTGTGGCCGCCATCGATATAAAATTCTCCGCCCGTCATGAATGGCGGGCATGTCGCCAGGTACAGTGCAATCGACTGTAGCTCGCAAAGCTCACCCACACGCTTGATGGGAATCATTTTCCTGACCATCTTCTGCCCTGCCTCCGAGCCGAAGAAATCCTTGTTGATGTCGGTCAGGATGTAGCCGGGGCAAAGCGCGTTCACCTGGACATTGTCGCGCATCAGCTCAAGCGCCATCACCTTCGTCAGTTGTATGACTGCGGCTTTGCCGGCACAGTATCCCAGCAGGTTGCGCGTAGCAATCTTCCCCAGGATCGAAGCGACATTGATGATCTTGCCGCTCTTTTGCCGTGCCATGATCCGGCCAGCCGCCCGCGAGACCAAAAAGGTTCCCCGGAAGTCGACGTTCATCACCTCATCCAGATCGGCGTCGGTCATCTCCAGCACAGGCTTTTCACTGCCCGAAATCCCCGCGCAATTGACGAGAATGTCTATCGTTCCGAACTCCGCCGCCATCTCTTTCACAACTCGGTCGACGAGTTTGGAATCGCGCACGTCGAGAGCTTTGCCGGCCGTCTTTACGCCGTGTTTTTTGGTGATCTCTTCAGCCGCCGCCAGGCAGCCCGCCAGATTGCGAGCGGCAAGCACCACGCTGGCTCCGGCTGCGGCGTAGGTCTCGGCTATCGTCAACCCAATCCCTTTATATCCACCCGTGACGAGAGCTACCTTGCCATCGAGAGCGAACAATTTGTCGAGTATAGGGTGTGCCATTCTCAATGCTCCCTGAACACGCTCTCATCCGAAGCCGGAAATTCCCTTTTCTACGCTGGATCGCTCGCATTCTACTGCTGATAAATGGTTTTGCAAGCCCAAAGCTGCATAGGCCACCACGTTGGACTTTAACGCCAGTGATGCAGGGCAGGTGTATGCAGTGCATTGATTGGACACGAGGTTGATCAAGTGAATGGCTCGGAATCTCGGTCGGCCCATCTGTGGGGTTTGTCAGCTCTCCAGCTTT
Source organism: uncultured Acidobacteriota bacterium (assembly GCA_963832365.1). GTDB lineage: Bacteria > Acidobacteriota > Terriglobia > Terriglobales > Acidobacteriaceae > CAWBRT01. The sequence continues at coordinate 144,302 of CAWHUL010000015.1, forward strand.
TTCGCCAACAGCTCATTGACCAGCGCCGGGTTGGCCTTGCCCTTAGAAGCCTTCATGACCGCGCCGACGAAGAAACCTATCACCGTCTTCTTGCCGCCGCGGTACTGCTCCACCTGCTTGGGGTTGGCCCGGACGACCTCGTCGATCAAGCGTTCGAGTTCGCCGGTATCGCTGATCTGCTGCGGCTTCTCGCGCTCGTAGACGGCGGGAAAATCTTCCGCACCGTCGAAGCATTTGTCATAGAGGTCCTTCAGCATTTTGCTGCTGATGGTGCCGGCCTCCATGAGATCGGCCGACAAGGCCGCACCCTGCATGCTGACCGGTGACTGTTCCAGTTCCAGGTTCTTGGCGCGAAGCCGCGGGATCAGCTCGGCCTGCACTATATTGGCCAGGCGCTTGGGATTTTTGGCGGCGCGTGCCGCGGATTCGAAGGCATCGGCCTTGGCCCTGGTCAGGGTGAGTGTGTAGGCATCAAATTCGGTCAGACCATATTCGGCGACCATGCGCTGGCGGCGTGCCTCGGGCAACTCAGGCAGGCGCTGCCGGATCTGGTCGCGCCACTTCTCATCGACCACCAGCGGAAGCAGGTCGGGTTCGGGGAAATAGCGGTAGTCGTGCGCACGTTCCTTGCTGCGCATGCTGTAAGTGCGGCCTTCGCCCGGGTTGTAGAGGCGCGTCTCCTGAACAACTTTTTCACCCGAGTCCAGCACTTCGGCCTGCCGCTCGATTTCATACTCCAGCGCGTGGCGAATAAACCGGAAGGAGTTGACGTTCTTGACCTCGGCCTTGGTGCCAAGCTCCTTCTGGCCGCGCGGGCGAATGCTGACGTTGGCGTCGCAGCGCAGCGAGCCCTCTTCCATGTTGCAATCGCTGACGCCGGTGTAAAGGATGATCTCCTTCAGCTTCGTCAAGTAGTCGTAGGCCTCATCGGGCGAAGCGATTTCCGGCTCGCTGACGATTTCAATCAGCGGCGTGCCAGAGCGGTTCAAGTCAATCGAGCTGTACTCGTCGGAACCTTCGTGCATGCTCTTGCCCGCGTCTTCTTCGATGTGAACGCGGGTGATGCCGATCTTCTTGCGCCCACCGCCGGGCGTGTCCACTTCGATGCAGCCGAACTCGGCGAGCGGCTTGTCATACTGCGAGATCTGGTAGCCCTTGGGCAGGTCGGGATAGAAATAATTCTTGCGGGCGAAGATCGAGTTCTGGTTAATGCGGCAGCCCAGTGCCGAAGCGGCCAATACGGCGTACTCCACAACCTGGCGATTCAGAACCGGCAGTGCGCCGGGAAGCCCAAGGCAGACGGGGCACACGTTGGAATTGGGCGGAGCGCCAAATGCCGCCGAGCAGGCGCAGAAACACTTGCTCCTGGTCAGCAGCTGAACATGAACTTCGAGTCCGATCACGGGCTCGTACTTGGAAAGAATGCCGGACTTCGCTTCCGTCAGGGTCGCCATAACCCTTCGATTATATATTCGGCCATCCGGAACACACGACGCTCGGGGCGGAATTCAGGTTTCAGCGAATACGGCTACGGCTAATCCGCCTTGGGAGACGCGGCCAGGTACTTGTCGAGCGGTATATCGAAGTACATCAGTTCGGTGCCGCCGCCATCGCGTATGCCGGTGACATACAGGTGCGCTCCGGCCATGGATTTTTGCGTTTCGCTGATATCGAAAAATAAGAAGCCGGTCTGCGTTCCGCCCGGTTCCACCGGACGCGACTGAAAGCGCGCCGCATCCATTTCTTCCTTTACATCCCGGGACACGCCAGCCTTAGGTCCTCGCGGAGGAGTCGGCAGAGGCAATCGCGAAACTCCGGAATCATTGTGCGGAGTGCGGCTGAAACGGCGGAACATGTCTTCCTCAGTGGCAGGTGAAATCTTGCTGCGGTCGCGCAACACCAGCTTAACTTTTATCCGGTCAAGCACAACTGGCTGGCTCCCGCCGTTGCTCACGACGAACAACACAGGCAACAACCCTCGCTCAAGGTAGCGCGTGTTGAAGATAGCCGCTTTCTGCGCGGTATCGTAGAGGTCGACGGCGATGGAGACTTTCTCCAACGGGTGCTCGTCATGCGCCGGGAATACTTTGGCATCCGTTGGATGCGGCATAACGAACCGCTTCGCGGCCGTAGCCGGCGTCGTCAATCCCAACCCAAGAATAACTAAGCACAAAAGGAGTCGCAGAACGTTGTCGAGGCGAGGAGCGCGGATTCGACGGCACAGCATCCTAACCGGCATGCCAGCAATTATCTCCAGTAGCGATGCCGGGCGCAATGACATCCGCATGATTGGCCGCCGGGGAGCGCTTCAGGGGACGCTGGCATGTTCGAGAGGCAATACTTGTGCAATAAGAAGGCGTCAACAGGTTGGGCGAAGAGGGTTGTTTCGCTGCCTGTTGGCGCCGTCCGACGCGAAAGCACGCGGTCTATCGCATTACTGCAAAGGCCGGTTTCGCGAAAGGTGGTTCGGCTTCATCGCAGAGGCCCGCTGGGGTTGCCGTTGACGGTGATGGTTGCCCCATTCATGTGAGGTTGGTTCCCTGCGAGCGTTTTGTTAGCCAGCAGGCTGATGCCGGCCAACACGAGCATCGCAATCGTCCACCAAATCGATTTCATGGATTCCTCCAGGAGCGATGCAGAGGTAATTGCACGTGAGTTGCCGGATCCGGGAACTGGCCGTAACTTGATTATTAAGTGTTGGTTACGTACCACCCCACGGTTTGCGCCAGCCTCAATCAGAGAGCAAAATTTGCACTGGTGTGCAATTCTGAGTCACAGGATGCGGCTGAAAACCTCTGAGGATCAAGCGGCTGGGTTCCGACTGGAAAGAGAGTCGATTGCCTCCGTTTCTGTTGAATCCACATTCTTGCGCGACGGTTCCGCCGGATACCGCCACGCAAACCGATTGAGTACGCTACCTGCAAGAAGCAGTTCCTTCTCCGTGTAGCCGAGGGCACGAGCCACTGCCACGACCGGCGCGACGCCGACTCTGGGCTCTTCGCGCAAAGCGGCACAAGACTCCTTAGCGGCAAAGCCGCCGATCAACGTGGTAAGTCTGTCCTTTAAAGATTTGCTTAAAGATTTGCTCATTTCTGTTTGCCATTTCCGCGAAGCGCGGACACTTCTCCCTGCTCTCAAGAGAGGGCCCGAGTTCGCCGCACTTGGGTTAGTTAAAGGCGGGGTCCGAACTTCTGGAGTGGCCCGCAGGACTTCAGGGCTGGAAGCGCGTTCTCATTTGGGGCCAACTCCCTCGTTTTCAAGCAGACGTTTTTTGCGGTCGGTGCCCCATCGATAGCCCGATACTTCACCGTTGCTGTGAATCACTCGATGACAGGGCACGACGACCGCGAGCCGGTTCGAGGCACAGGCGTTTGCTACGGCGCGCACGGCTTTCGGCTTACCGATGGCGCATGCAACGTCCGTGTAGGTCTGCGTCTTGCCCGCCGGAATTCTTTGCAGCGCTTGCCAAACGCGCTGTTGAAAGGCAGTGCCTCGGATGTCGAGCGCAATGCTTTTCGAGGGCTGCCGGCCGGCGAGCAACTCTTCCATCAGCAGCCTCCAACCCCGCAATCCGGCATCATCGCGGGTGAAGCTGGCGCACGAATACTCCGATTTGAGCGCTCCTTCGGCCGATTGACCGCTCAGAAATTGCACGCCGCAAAGCCCTGCGCTGCTGGCGACCAGCAGCATCTCTCCCAGCTCGCTCTGGAAGGTGGTGAACCGCAATTCTTCGTCTGGCGCGCCCGCATGGAAGCGGCGCGGCGTCATGCCGAGTTTCTTGCGCGCTGTTTCGTAGACACGGCTGGGTGAGCTGTAACCGGCATCGACGAGCGCGTCCGTCACAGTGCCGTTGCCTCCCGGTTGGCGCGAGGTGCGCAGTCCACGTTTGAACTTTGAAAAGCGCAGCGATTCAAGATACTGCCGGGGCGAGATGCCCATCTCGCTCTTGAACACACGTTGCAAGTGAAAGGGACTAATCCCGGCGGCCTGGCTCAACTTCGCCAGCGTAATCTTTTCGTCCGAATGCGCTTCGATGTGCCGGCAGATGCGCTCGACCAGGCGCGGCCCCTCGGGCGATCCAACGGGCTTGCAGCGAAAGCAGGCGCGCAACCCCGCCTGTTCGGCCGCTTGCGGCGAATCGAAGAAGCGCACATTGTCTCGTCGGGGCCGCCTCGCTGGGCACGTTGGCCGGCAATAGATCCCCGTGGTCGTCACGCCAAAGACGAACTTGCCATCGGCGGCCACATCCCTGCTCAGCACCGCCTGCCAGCGGACATCGGCCGAACTATCGATTTCCGATCTACGTTGAGACATCATGTTGATCCTTGAATGCGCCAAGTGTGGCGCATGAACCAAACGATATCGCGGGCCGCGCCAACCGCACTATCCGAAGCTTGCGCTCAAAGCAATTTTCGCCGAAAAGTGTGAGTTCAGGCTATACGATGTTTGCCCACCCGAACCCGAAATGATCGTGCGGGTACCGGAATTTTCCGCAACTCCGGGCAGCACAGCTGCATCAAGTAATGAGACTGTCTTCCGGGTATATCCAGGCAGCTTGCTCCGGGACACGGATTCTGAAGCCGCTCAGCCGGAAACTTCTTCGCCGGAAGCGGGTTTGATTCGATGCGGGCCGAGAGAGGGTGGTAAAAGGCGATGTGGGTTCGATTGACATCGGAAGTTGGAGCGCAACGCTGGGAAATCTTGAGGTTGTTCGCGACCTACGCGAGCGCCACGCTGTTTGCCTATTTTTCCCGCATCTTCTGGCCTATTCCAGTGACCCCGCATGCCGTTTCCGTGGTGCTGAAGGCGACCCGGAGCCGGGCATCGGAGTTGTGGCGCAATCTCGCCGCCTTGCCAGACGAGCTCTCCTGATCTCCCGTCGTTCCGTGATCCGGGTACCCGACCTGCCCGATTGAAAGCAAATCACAACCCCATGGTCCCGCTGAAAATGCTAAATTCATAAGTCCATGGCTGCTCCAAAATCGCCGTTTGTTCAAGCCTGCATGAAGCTGCCCACCGCGGCTACCCCTGTCTGGTTTATGCGTCAGGCGGGGCGCTACATGTCTGAATACCGCGAAGTCCGCAAACACCACTCGCTGGTGGAAATCTGCAAGAAGCCGGCGCTTGCCGCCGAAGTCACGATCACCGCCGCCGAGGCGCTGGGGGTTGACGCGGCCATTATCTTTGCCGACCTGCTGCTGCCGCTGGAGGTGATGGGCCTGCCGTTTCAGTTCACTGCCGGTGAAGGGCCCGTCATCGAGCGCCCAATCCGTGAAGCCGCCGACATCCGGGCACTGCGCACCGATCGCGCCAAAGACCTGATGTACGTCTCCGAAGCGGTCGCCGTGGTAGCTAAACATTTCGGGGAGCGATTGCCGGTGATTGGCTTCTGCGGTGCGCCGTTTACCCTGGCCAGTTACATGGTTGAGGGTGGCGGGTCGCGTAATTACGTTGAAGTGAAGAAGTTGATGTATCGTTCGCCCGGCCTTTGGGACGAGATGCTTGGCAAGTTGGTGGAGGTGCTGGTCGAATACGCAACTGACCAGGTTAAGCACGGTGCCGATGTGCTGCAGGTTTTCGACAGTTGGGTGGGATGTCTTAGTGTCGACGATTATCGTCGCTACGCTCTGCCCCGCACCACCGAGTTGATTCACCGCCTGCAAAAGACCGGCGTGCCGGTCATTTACTTCGGCACCGACAGCGCCGCCCTGCTGCCCTCGATGCAGGGAACCGGCGCGGAAGTCATCGGGGTCGATTGGCGCATCCCGCTCGACCAGGCTTGGCAGAGCATGGGATACGAGCCGGCAGTGCAGGGAAATCTCGATCCGGTGACATTGTTTGCAGGCTGGGAAGTGCTGCGGCAGCAGGCGGAGAGCATCCTGAATCAGGCGAACGGACGCCCCGGCCATATCTTTAATCTTGGACACGGGATTCTGCCGCACACACCGGTGGAAAACGTCAAGCAACTGGCTGCCTTCGTCAAGGAGCGCAGCGCTGAGTTGTGCGCGCAAGCCGCGCGATCATTGTGAGCGACGGTCTTATCACACGCGAAGGTGCAATCGGCGCAGCCTCCCGGCAAGCCATCCTGCTGCTGGCGCACGGCAGCCCCGATCGCGTGGAAGACATAGCGGAGTATCTGCGGAACGTAACCGGGGGACGACAGCTGCCCGAGCCGGTTGTGCGCGAGGTGGAGCATCGCTATCGTCTGATCGGGCGCTCGCCGCTTACCGAGATCACTCTCCGGCAGGCGGAAGGCGTGTCACGCGAAAGCGGCCTGCCGGTTTACGTCGGAATGCGCAACTGGCGGCCCTATATCGGCGACACTTTGCGCAAGATGGCCGAGGATGGCGTTACCCACGCCATCGTCATATGCCTAGCGCCGCATAATTCCCGGACCAGCGTGGGACTTTACGCGAAGGCGCTTCGCGGCCCTGCCAGCCTGCCATTCACAATTGATTTCGTCGAGAGCTGGCATGATGATCCGCTGCTGATCAAGGCCTTTGCACAAAGGCTGCGCGAAGGCTGGCAGCGGGCCTGTGCTGAGGCCGGCGGCAGGCTTCCGGTGATATTTACCGCCCACAGCGTGCCGCTGCGCACCATCGCCGAGGGTGATCCCTATGAGGTCCAGACGCGCGAGACTGCCGCTTTGGTCGCCGCCAGTGTTCCGGAGATCGCACGGGGGGATTGGCGCTTCGCCTTTCAAAGTCAGGGAATGTCCGGCGGAGAGTGGTTGGGTCCGACGGTCGAAGAGACCATCCTTGGGCTGAAAGCGGCGGGCCAAACAGGGGTTTTCGTGCAGCCGATCGGCTTCGTTTGCGACCATGTCGAGATTCTCTACGACGTTGACATCGCTTTCCGCCGCTTTGCGGAAGAGAAAGGGCTGCGCTTGTGGCGGGCGGAATCTTTGAACGATTCTCCGGAATTCATTCGGGCCGTGGCAGCGCTTGCGGCCGAGCGCCTGCGAAATACGCCGGGCAAGTTTCGCGACTTCGGTCGGTGACCCCGGAGGCGGGCAGCAACCGTGATGCGAATCGCCATTGTGGGTGCGGGCATTACCGGCCTGAGCGCGGCTCTGGCGCTGGAGACGGCACGCGCCCAAGGTGCCGCCGTCGACTATGTCCTGTTCGAAAGCGCTCCGCGCGTCGGCGGCTCGATGTTTTCCGAACGCGTGGACGGATGCCTCGTCGAGGGCGGTCCCGATTCATTTTTGACCGAGAAACCCTGGGCTGCGATGCTGTGCCGGGAGTTGGGGATTGCAGACCGGCTGATCGGCTCCAACGATCATCTGCGCAGGACCTATATCGTTGTACACAACCGGCTCATAGCGATGCCCGATGGTTTGCAGTTCATGGTGCCGACCAAGATTTTGCCTACTGCACTTTCTCCGTTGTTTTCCTGGGGCACGAAGCTCAGGATGGCGGGCGAGTTATTGCATCCGCCGCGCCCCATGACTACCGACGAGACGGTCGCCGAGATGGTCGAGCGCCACTTCGGAGCCGAGGTCGTTGACCGCTTGGCCGATCCGTTGCTGTCAGGGGTTTACGGCGGCGATGCCGGCAGCCTGAGCGCGCGCGCCGTGCTGCCGCGCTTTGTCCAGATGGAAGAGAAGTACGGCAGCTTGAGCCGGGCCATGCTGGCGGCTCGCAAGCGCATGAAGGTCGCCGCCCGGCAAGCTCCACCTCCCGCGCTATTCACCTCCCTTGAAGATGGAATGCAGCAGTTGGTCACCGCTATCACCGCGCGGTTGACGACGGCGAACATTCGCACTTCGACCACGGTGCGGGCGATTGCCCGCCGCGAGGATCAGTGGGAGTTGCGGACCGAGAGGGGCTCGGAACTCTTCGAAGGATTGATTTTTGCCACCCCGGCGTGGGCGACGGGGCAGTTGATTTCCGCCGTGGATAAGAGCCTCGGCGCGGATTTGGAGGCCATTCCTTACAGCTCCTCGGTCACAGTGACCATGGGATATAGCCAGGAGCAGCTTCGCACGCTGCCGCCGGGCTTTGGATTCCTGGTGCCGCGCAGCGAGCGCCGCCGCATGCTGGCCTGTACGTTTGTCCACAATAAGTTTCCGCACCGCGCGTCCGAGGGCAAGGGACTGCTGCGCTGCTTTCTTGGCGGGTCCAAGGACGAGGCCGCACTTGATCTGAACGACGGCGAAGTGGAGACGATTGTGCGCCAGGAGCTGAAGAGTATCCTGCGGCTCGACACGGAACCGCGTTTCACGCGCGTCTATCGCTGGCGCCGCGCCATGGCTCAGTACAGCGTCGGGCATCTCGATCGCGTCGCTCGCATTGAAGCCGCCGCGCAAAGGCTTCCGGGTTTTGCCATCGCCGGAAATTGCTTTCGCGGCATCGGCGTGCCGGACTGCATTCGCACCGGGCAGGAAGCTGCCGCCTTAGTGGCGAAGCTGGCGCGAGAACCGCGGCAGCCAGTGCGGTGAATGGTGGTACGCAAGGCGAGACTTTCCAGAAGGCCAAACAACGCCGTTCTGCCCAGAATTTCGTACGTCCTCCCTTCAAAAAATTGGTCACGCGGGGCCCATACGGGCATGGATAATGGCACGCGAAAACCGCCCACAAAAGGCGCTCCGGCGTGGTACAATAACCATAGGTCGGTTTGCCTCTAAGTGACTGGATTTTAAGCTAGATGAGTTGCTTTGCGGAGCTGGCTGCGAGTGACAGAACCACCTCAGCCGAGTGATCGTAGCAGCAACGTCGGCTGTGCGACCGCGAGCGCATCCCAACCGCCGCAACCACGGCGTTTGTTGGGTACCCCGAATTGAATGGAGCAGGATGTCTGCAAAGCAGATTTCAACCGTAACTGAAACAGAAAAAAAGAACGTGGACGTCGATCCCGAAGATCAGAACGCCGGGAAGTCGAACGGCAATGGCGACTACAACGCGGACTCCATTAAGGTGCTCGGCGGAATGGAAGCCGTTCGCAAGCGCCCCGCCATGTACATCGGTTCCACCGGCGAATTGGGACTTCATCATCTTGTGTATGAAGTGGTGGACAACTCGGTCGACGAAGCACTGGCCGGCTATGCCGACAAGGTTGAGGTCACAATCCACGACGACAACTCCATCACGGTTGTCGACAATGGCCGCGGTGTTCCAGTGGACGAGATGGAAGTAGATGGCGAGCGTCTGCCGGCCGCGCAAGTGGTGATGACCGTGCTGCATGCGGGCGGCAAGTTCGATAGCAACAGCTATAAGGTTTCCGGCGGTCTGCACGGCGTTGGCGTCAGTTGCGTTAACGCGCTTTCACATCGACTGGATCTGGAAATCTGGCGCGATGGCTTTACCTGGGAGCAGACGTACTCCAAGGGCGTGCCGACGACCAAGCTCAAGAAAACCGGTCCGACCAAGAGGCGCGGCACCTCGGTTACGTTCGTTCCAGACCACGAGATATTCACTGCCACGGAGTACAACCAGGACACGCTGGCGCAACGGCTGCGCGAGCTGGCCTTCCTGAACAAGGGATTGCTTATCACGCTCACCGACGAGCGCACGACCGATCCGAAAACCGGCGAGCCAAAGCGCTCCGAGTTCAAGTACAACGGCGGCATCGCCGAGTTCATTAAGCATCTGAACCGCGGCAAGAACGTATTGCACGAGAAGCCTATCTACATGGAAGCCGAACGTGACGGCGTCACCATGGAGATCGGGCTCCAGTACAACGACGGATATTCGGACACTGTTTTCAGCTTTGCCAACAACATCAATACCATCGATGGCGGGTCGCATCTGTCGGGCTTCCGCACGGCACTGACGCGCACCATCAACAACGCCGGTCAACAACTGGCGCTCTTCAAGGACGTGAAAGAAAACCTCTCGGGCGATGACGTGCGCGAAGGTCTGGTGGCGGTGATCTCGGTCAAGCTGTCGCAGCCGCAGTTCGAAGGACAGACCAAGGGCAAGCTGAACTCCGACATCGCCGGTACGGTGCAGGCTTTTCTCAACGAACGCCTCGGAGCCTTCTTCGAGCAGAACCCGCCAATTGCCCGCAAGATCATCAACAAAGCGATCGAGGCGGCGCGTGCACGTGAGGCGGCGCGCAAGGCCCGCGATCTCACTCGCCGCAAGGGCGCGCTCGATGGCGGAGGTCTGCCCGGCAAGCTGGCCGACTGTTCCGAACGCCAGCCGGATCGTTGCGAAGTTTACCTGGTCGAGGGCGAAAGCGCCGGCGGCACCGCGAAACAGGGACGTGACCGACGCTTTCAGGCCATCCTGCCGCTGAAAGGAAAAATCCTGAACGTCGAAAAGGCGCGCTACGACAAGATGCTCGGTCACGAGGAAATCCGCGCCATGATCACCGCGCTCGGCACGGGCATCGGCAAAGATGATTTCGACATCTCCAAGCTGCGTTACGGCAAGGTCATCCTGATGACCGATGCCGACGTCGACGGATCGCACATCCGCACCCTGCTGCTCACATTTTTCTTCCGCCACATGAAGCAACTGGTCGAGAAGGGGAACATCTACATCGCGCAGCCGCCACTGTATCGCATCAAGAAGGGCAAGTTCGAGCAATACATCAAGAACGACGCCGAGTTCGTCAAAGTGATGGTGAAGCGCGCCTCTGATGGCATGCTGGTGAGATACGGAGAAGGTGCGGCCCGGCTGGAAGGCGCCCAGCTCACCAAATTCATGACCACGCTAAACGATTATTTGTCGTTTTTCGATAAGGTCAATAAGCGCATTCGCGATGAACAGATTACCGAGCTGCTGCCCAAGCTTCAGATCTTCGCCCAACGCGCTGATTTCGAAGGTGAACCGGGCACGCCTCCCAAGAAACTTAAGGACCTGGAAACGCAACTCAAGGCCATGCAGAAGGAGAAGAGCCTCAAGGAAATCGAGCTCAAGTTCGACGAGGAACACGAGCTCTGGTACCTGCGCTTCGTCAACTCGCAGGGTGCCGAGCACCTGCTCAACTGGGGGCTGGCCTCCACGCCCGAATACCGGCAGATGATCTCCAAGTACAAGGGGATCGCCGACTACATGCAGCCGCCGTTTGTCATCGAGTACGTGGCCAAAGCAAACGGGAGCGCGGAAGATGAGTTGAGCGACGCTGAAAAAGCCGATCTGGCGAAGGCCGAGGCCAAGAACGTGCGCCCGGCCAAGCGGCGGACCGACGATTCCGAGATGGTGGAAAAGAAGACCGTACGCGAGCTGTTCGAACACATGCTCAACGAAGGGAAGAAGGAATACATCGTTCAGCGATACAAAGGTCTGGGCGAAATGACGGCCGAGCAACTCTGGCACACCACTATGGACCCCGAGCGCCGCACCCTGCTGTCGGTGAAACTGGAAGATATCGCGGAAACCGAAACTATCTTCTCCACCCTGATGGGAGAGGACGTCGAAGCGCGCCGCAAGTTCATCGAGGACAATGCGCTCGACGTCAAGAACCTCGACATCTGATTGCCGCCCGGCCTATGCAGCAAATGCATTCGCTGGCATCACTCAGGGCAGCCGCTACGGGCTGCCCTTTTCTCTTTATGGCCGAATTCGCCATACCCGATGATCGCATTCGCATTTGAGCGGAGTGCCGGAGCGTGATAAAACTGTGACCCAGATGCAGCTCGAAAGCACAGTCCGCCCGGGCAATGACGAAGGGAAGCTCGACCGAATGCCGGCGCGTCGCCGCTACGGTGCGCCCCAGGTGTTTGCCGCCACATTGCTCTTGCTGTTCCTGGTCCAGTGTGGCTGGTTTGTCGCGAATGTGCCACTCAATCAGGTCGAAGGCAATTACATTCTCCGAGGCTTCGAGCTATTGCGCGGCAACCGCGCGGCCGATCGTCATCATTCGCCCTTGATTGCGGAGGCCGCAGTGGCCGGTATCTGGCCGCTGGCCATAAGGGAGGCCGAAACCGCATGGCTCAACGGACGCGGACCGTCGCTCGACCAGTTCACACTTGATCGCTACCGCTGGCTGGTGCGTGCGCCTTTCCTGATGGCGGGCCTTTTTTTGGGGGCTTCAGTGTGGTACATCGCGCGCCGGCTTTACGGCAATGGCGGCGGCTATGTTGCAATCAGTCTCTACTGCTTCACTCCCGGCCTGGTGGCGCGCAGCTCGATGGTTGGTCCGGAGATCGTCGGCGCCTGGGGAGCTTTCAGCGCGGTGTTCGCCTCGATTGCGGTAGCGCACACTCTGTATGCGCCACGCGACGCTTTTCTCTGGAACCGGAAGCGCATAGGCATGCTCGGAATCGCGATTGGCATCATGGTGGGCGCGCAATTCGCGCTGGCGCTCGTGCTACCGCTGGCGCTGGCATTCATGCTCTGGGCTGTGCCTGGCCGCAGGCGAGCGGCTGTCGGAATCTTAGCGGCGGCCTGCGCCATTGCGCTGATGTTTCTCTGGGTCGTTTACGGCGCCAGCATCGGATTCTTCGCGGTGTCGATGGCCAAAGCGGAGTGGGCCGCTTTTGCCCATCCGTTTCTTGCCGGAGCATTGAAGGGAGCCGTGGGAGGCTTCTACTTGCGAGAAGCCTCGGCGACAGCCCTGCTCACAGTTATAGCGGTAGTCACGTATCTGCTGTGGCCGCGCACTCGATTCTTTGGCAACACGGCACCGCTGCTGGTCGCTGGAGAAATGGCTCTGCTGGCGATCTTTATGCCCAGCGCAGCAGGCGGCATTTTCTTCTTCTATTGTCTGCCGTTCTTGATCGTGTTTGTTGCCGGAGTGTTCGCCGACCTGTTCGAAAGTCGCCGCTACCACTCGCTTGCGGTCGGCGTCTGCTACGGAACCATTCTGGCGCAAGCCGGCTTCAGCGTGGTTGGACTCATTCAGCTTGCGCGCGGTTATCGCGGCTTCTGAGCCTCCGGCCAAGGCTGCCGACCTGTGCTGCCGTCGGGTGGGACTGTCCCCAAAACTGTAACGACTTGTACATCCGCAGCATCTAATTTACGAGGAACCAGATTACTCATTTCGTGAGGTGTAGTATGCAGTGGCTTGGAGCGGCTTCGCTCGCGCTTTTCCTCACGCTTTCCATGATGGCAAAAGCCCAGGTGCGGGGCATGCCGATTATGCATGATCAGCGCATGCAGTTGGGAACGGCACCGGGCAGTGTGCATGCAGGAACGGCATCGGGCAGTGTGCGTGCCGGAACTCCTTCGGGGATTCACGTTGGCGGTACCTTCTCAGGCCCTTCGAGTGTTCCACCGGGAATCCACATTGGCGGTACTTTTTCAGGCGCGGGTGTTCCGCCGGGAATCCATATCGGCAGTACTCAATTTCCGCGGTTTCCCAATGGCAATTTCCGCTTCCACCATCACCACTATCCGCGGAATTTCGGCTATGGGTACCCATATGCGCCTTATTATTACGGCGCTTACGCTCCTTACGCGCTGAATTATGGTTACGACGATTCTCCGTATACCGGCTATGTTGCCGGCACTTTCGACACGAGTCCTGGATACGAAGATCCACCGCAGTATTCGCCTTCGCCCAACTACACGCCCAGCAGCTCGCCGCCTCCGGTGAGCAGCGCGCCTGAGCCACAGTCGTACCAGCAGCAGAAGACCAACCGGCGCGCCAGTGACGAGCTCGCCGAGCCCACCGTGCTCGTCTTCCGCGACGGCCATCGGCAGGAGGTCGCCAACTACGCGATTATGGGATCGACGCTTTTCGTCCTCTCCGGACCGCGTTCACGAATTCCCGTCGCCGAGCTGGACGTTCCGGCGACCGAACGGGAGAACCAAAGCCGGGGCGTGGACTTCCATGTGCCCGCAAAGGCTCGGTAAGAGTTAGTCTGGACCGCAACCCGGGAGCTGCTCGATCTTCGAAAAAGCTTATCCGGTTAGACTGGCTTCCTGGGTTTCTACTCCCTTCTGCCTGCCAGGCAAACGCCGCCGCCTTCTCATTTTCCATTCCAGATAGTGGCTTGATGAAGTCCATGTAGCACCTCTGCTTTCAAGGCCCGGACGGGGCTGAACGTGTTATAATAAAAATGGCTTCGACTTTGTGTAACATCATGTAATTGCATGGAGTTACATGTGATGGCCAGGAGCGGAACCGCTATCGCAAAAAGGCTTTGCGGCTGTCTCTTTTCCGCCGCACCGCGAAGGCAACGACGGAGCCCCCGGCACACGCCGCAGTTCGTGTGCAGGGGTGGAAGAAAGCAGGGAAGTGAATGGCAGACGAGCAGGACAAGTTACCTCTAGGCGGCGACGGTCAGGGGCCGGGCGCGGCCAATGTGGTGCCCATCAACATTGAAGACGAGATGCGGCGATCGTATCTCGACTACTCGATGTCGGTGATTATCGGCCGCGCGCTGCCGGACGTGCGCGACGGTCTCAAGCCGGTGCATCGGCGCATTCTCTACGCGATGCACGACATGGGATTGCTGCACAATCGCAAGCACGTCAAGTGCGCCAAGGTAGTCGGCGAAGTGCTCGGCAAATACCATCCGCATGGTGACAGTGCGGTTTACGACGCACTGGTGCGCATGGCGCAGGATTTTTCGCTGCGGTATCCGCTGGTGGACGGCCAGGGAAATTTTGGCTCGGTCGATGGCGACCCGGCGGCGGCCTACCGTTACACGGAAGCCCGCCTGACGGCCATCGCCGAGGAGTTGCTGGCCGACATCGAGAAGAACACCGTCGACTTTTCCGCCACCTTCGATGAAACATCGGTCGAGCCCGCCATCTTGCCGACCAGGGTTCCCAATCTGCTGGTGAACGGCTCCAACGGTATCGCCGTCGGCATGGCGACCAACATTCCGCCGCACAATCTGGGCGAGATCGTCGACGCCACCATTCAGCTTGTGAATCATCCGCACACCCCGCTCGAAGAGATTCTCAAGCTGGTGCAGGGACCGGATTTCCCGACCGGCGGCTTCATCTACGGACGCAAGGGCATCCAGGACGCCTATACCAACGGACGCGGTCGCTTCCTGATGCGCGCCAAGGCCGCCATCGAGCACATTACCAAGGAACGCGACGCAATCATTGTCACGGAGATTCCTTACCAGGTGAACAAGGCGCGACTGATCGAGCGCATCGCTGACCTGGTCAACAGCAAGACCATCGACGGCATCTCCGACATCCGCGACGAAAGTGATCGCGACGGCATGCGCATCGTAATCGAACTCAAGCGCGGCGCCGAATCGCAGATTGTGCTCAACCAGCTCTTTAAGCACACCTCGATGCAGGAATCGTTCAGCATGATCTTCCTGGCCGTGGTCAATGCGCAGCCCAAGGAGATGGGGCTGATCCAGGCCATCAAGCACTTTATCGATCACCGCATCGACGTGGTGCGCCGGCGCACGGCTTTCCTGCTGCAAAAGGCGAAGGATCGCGAGCACATCCTGGAAGGCTATCAGCTCGCGCTCGATCACATCGACAACGTTATTCTGATCATCCGTGGCAGCAACAACCGCGCCAATGCCCGCGAAAACCTGGTCGCCTACTTCACCGGCAAGAAGATCACGATCAACCTGACGGGACGTCCTCCGGAGGTCAATCCCGAGAGGCCCTTCACCGGCAGACAGGCCGACGCCATTCTGGAACTGCAACTGCACCGGTTGACGCGGCTTTCTATCGACGAAATTTTGAAAGAACTGGCGGAAATCCGCGACCGGATCGCCGAATACGAAACCATTCTCGGCTCCGAGAAGAAACTGCGCGCGGTCATCGTCGACGAGCTCAAGCAGATCAGGAAAGACTACGCCGACGAGCGCCGCACGATTATTGTGGACGAAGCCAAGGAGCTAGAACTCGAAGACCTGATCGCCGACGAGCAGGTGGCGGTTACGGTTTCTCATGCGGGCTATCTCAAGCGCACGCCTATTTCGATCTATCGCCAGCAACGTCGCGGCGGCACCGGGCGCAAGGGCATGAGCACGCGCGAGGAAGATTTCGTCGAGCGCCTGTTCGTCGCTTCCACGCACGCCTACATTCTGGTGTTCACCAATACCGGGCGCGTTTACTGGCTCAAGGTGTATGAGATTCCGGATGTGGCCGCCGCCGGGCGCGGCAAGCACCTCGGCAACCTGGTGGCGTTGCAGCCGGGTGAAGCCGTGCGCGCGCTGCTGCCGGTGCGCGATCTGGAGGAAGAGGACAAATATGTCTTCTTCGTCACCCGCAAGGGCACGGTGAAAAAGACCGCGCTCAAGGATTTCTCGAACGTCATGTCGCGCGGCATCATCGCCATCGGCATCGAGACGGACGACGAACTGGTGGCGGCGCAGCTCACCGACAGCCGGCAGATCGTCTTTCTCGCCACGCACGAGGGCATGGCGGTGCGCTTCGACGAAGACGACGTGCGCGTGATGGGACGCCCCGCCTATGGCGTGCGCGGCATGAAGCTGGCCGCCAAGGATTACATCGTCGGCATGGCGGTGACGCCCAAGCAGGTCTTCACGGCGGAGCAGGCGGCGGCGCCCCGGCGCAAGAACAAAGACAAGTCAGAGGCCGAACAGGCGGTTCTGAATCTGATCCTGACCGTCACCGAAAACGGTTACGGCAAACGTACTCCAGCCGAGGACTATCGCCTCACCGGACGCGGCGCTAAAGGCGTGATCAACGTGAAGACCACCGAGCGCAACGGGCGCGTGGTGGCAATTCTGCTGGTGAGCGAGATGTCGGAGGCCATGCTGATCTCGCAGTACGGCAAGATCATCCGCATGGGAACCGATCACATCCGCGAGGCCGGACGCGCTACCCAGGGCGTGCGCCTGTTGCAACTGGAAGGCGGAGACAAGGTCGCAGCCGCAGTCGTCATCCCGCCCGAGGAAGAGAACGGCAACGGCGACACTGGAACGCTGTTGCAGTAGAGAGCAGGGCAGTCGCTCCCCGGCTGCCTATTGCAGTGCTCAACCTGCCACCGGTGACCAACCATCCGGCACAGTGCAGTAGATTACTTGAGGCACTGCAAATTTAGACCGATGAACGAACGATTGGTGCGTATGTCGACGGCCCTCGCGAGTTGGACTCCTTGATGGTCCTTGATTGCTACGCAATGGAAGCAAAGTGGGTTGCGAATTCCACCTGATAGAGCTCCGGCAGAAATGCGTGTCGTGCTTTGAACCCGGAATTCCGGTACTTGTAACGGCCGCTCGCAGTCCGGCACATCGATGGGCGACGCCCCGAACGTGCTAGATCGACGGATCTGCTGTCGCGACACCGGGGCTACGATTGAGCTGGTACTTCCCGTTCAAAGGGAGACAACGATGCTGGATTGCATGGGGAGCTCATCGTTCGCAGCGGGACTTCCATTGCCAGGTGCCACTTCGATTACAGAGCGAACTGACCCCGCAACCGATGCGGTTATACGCGCTGGGGCTCAGAGTGCCAACAGGAACTCTCATCTGCGGTGCGCGCCGCAACGCGTTCTTGCTGAACATGGCTCGAGTTCCGCGAAAGAATTGGTCCGGAAACCGAGCCTCTGAGCGGATAATAACGCATGCGTGACTGCGCGGCGGTGTCCATCCACTCCGTCAAGAATCCAATCAAGAATTGAAGGTCGCGGTCACCGAGACGGTATGACACGATCCCGGATAAAGACGTTTTTCAGCGAAGGGACACAGGAAACCAAGTTAGAACCGGGCTGCGACGTCCTCTTCAGGCATCAGTTGACACTCAAGCGGCATGACATGCTAGTGTTGGCAAAGTGCACTTGCTCTTCGAAATTTACATGACTGAGTCAGCCGATGCGAAGCGGTCGGGTCGGGACGAATACTGGCGTACTAGCCGTAGACCGGTACTTCAGGAATTCTTTGTCACGCGCTCAGTCCAGAAGGAAATATGAAGAGAATCCGAATGTGGTGGAGCCGGCCGCACTCTCGACCCGGACTGTCAGTGCGTGGGAACGCGTTATCCGGGATCAGCCGGTACGTTATCTCACCGAACGATTCGTTATCGACGATGGAATCTCGATCCGTTGGGCTCCTCGTATATGGTCTCAATGGGAACCGGGCCTCCAATGCGAAATCCGCAATGGCGCGTTCGATCGACTGGTACGCTACTTCACTCGCAGTGTCCCAGGCGGCTGCTAGTCCCGGGGAGCAGCGTGCCGACTTAGGGCAGGTCAGCTTTCGAGCTGCGAAATTTACAGCTCCGAATCAACCTTTCTGTCGCTTGGCGTGACTGAAGTCGCGGGATCGGTTCGCTCCTCCGGAGGCTTCAGGAGTCGAAAGCTGCGGTAGAGCAGCAGGTCGTAGGCAATCTTCAAGCCACCGCCCAGGATGAGCGGCGCGGAGAAAGCAAAGATTTGCATCAGCGCGCCGGCAAACGAGGACGCCGCCGCCCAGGAAAGGGTTCGCGTCAGGTTGGTCATGCCGCTGGCATAGGTGCGCTCGTGCGGCTTGACGACGGCAGCCACGTACGACTGCCGCGTGGGCACGTCCATTTCAACCAGGGATTCGCGGGCCAGGAACAGGATGATAGCGATCTGCGGAGTCGGAGCGAAGGCTGCAGCGATCAGGAAAATGCTGGACGGCAGATGGGTGAACACCATTGTGTTCACGAGCCCGATGCGCCGCGACAACCAGGCCGCCCCAAGATGCGAAGCCGCGTTCAAGAGATGAACCACGAAGAACAGGATTCCGAGTTGTTTCTCGTCGATTCCAAAGCGGCGGAAGAACCAGTAGGCCACCAGCGCATCGCCCAGGAAGCCGCCGCCTAAGGCATCCACGGAGAACAGCGCGGCCAAGCGGCGGACAATCCGCTTGCTTTCGATGCTGATCGTAGCCGTCGCTCTGGGCATCTCCGGGGCATCGGAAACTTCAATTCCAGGCGAGAGCTGAAGATAAAGCGCGGCGCTCAACAGTTGCAGGGCCGCGTATCCGAAAAACGTGTACCTGTATGCGGCCATCAGGTCGACACCAGCCCACGACTGGAGCACCACCGGTAACCCGCCAGCCAACGCGCCCAGTGCGCCGCCAGTATCGAGCAGCACGTTGTACCAGGAAAGCGCCCAGGTTCGCGTGCGATCTTCGACCAGGCCGGGAATGATCGCCTGCTCCAGGGCGAAGGCGGCGCTGCGATCGCTGCCCATGCCGTTTAGCATTCCAATAAACGCCAGCGCCAGAAGCGGCCCAAACGATGGGAAATAATGCCAGTGCCATGCCGCCCGCGCAGGAGAGCAGCGCATTCCATAGCAACGCTCGCCTGCGGCCAAGGCGATCTCCGCGAAAACCGACAATCGCGGTTGCTACCGTTACGCCCGCCAGACCCGCCGCAAGCACCAGTCCAATCCGGGTCGAATCCAGATTGATACGGAACAGGTACACGCCCAGCACCACGCCGAGCAGTCCGATGCCGAGCGAGCGTACGAATGCCGCCATGTAAATCAGCAGCAACTCGCGGGACAGTCGCATAACCCCTACTTACTTCCGCGGGCGTACTCGAATGGGCAGGCAACGCGATCGACTTTGACATTCTGACGAGTGATCCACTTCATAAGCACCTCCCAGGATCAGAAATCGGCAACATATTACGTCTATGTACTGCTTCCCGATGCAGAGTGTCCCGTAGATCAGACTGGGCAGTCCAGTGTAGGCTAAGGTGAGGCAAATTCAACAGTGCATGCGACCAGAGACACCATGACCAATCGCGTAGCTTGGACTCCGAATGGGATGAAGAAAGTGCGGGGAGTGTCCACCGCATTGTTTGGGGCGGCAGAGGCTGAGAAGGCCAGAGACTTCCACCGCAGCTTTCCGGAGTACAAGGAAACCCCCTTGCACAGCCTGAAGGCATTGGCCGATTCGCTGGGAATTGCCGGACTGTTTGTGAAGGATGAATCTTTTCGGTTTGGGCTCAATGCGTTCAAGGTGCTGGGTGCTTCCTATGCCGTGGCCCGGCACTTGTCAAAGCGTCTGGGCATTGATATCAGCCACCTGGATAGCGCCAGACTTGCCTCACCGGAGCTTCGCAAACAAATTGGGGATGTCACGTTCGTTACGGCTACAGATGGAAACCACGGCAGAGGCGTCGCATGGGTTGCGAGACAGTTGGGACAAAAAGCGGTTGTCTACATGCCGAAAGGCACCTCGCCGACGCGCTTGGAAAATATCCGGGCCCAGGGTGCGAACGCTTCGATTATCGACGGGAATTATGACGATGCGGTTCGGTTGTCCGCGCAAGGCGCTCGCGAACATGGCTGGGTTGTGGTCCAGGACACGGCATGGCAGGGGTATGAGGAAATCCCAACGTGGATTATGCAAGGCTACGGGACGATCACCGCTGAGGCGATTGAACAACTCTGCCGCATCGGCATCGAGAAACCGACACACGTTTTCCTTCAGGCTGGGGTAGGGTCGTTCCCCGCAGCCATTCAAGGCTACTTTGCTGAGCTGTTCGGCAACGAGCGGCCGGTAACGGCAATCGTGGAATCGGAACAGGCGGACTGCCTCTACCGATCGGCGGTTGCAAATGACGGCAAGCCGCGCATTGTTGCCGGGGAAATGACGACGATCATGGCGGGGCTGGCGTGCGGTGAACCTAACCCCCTGGCGTGGCAGCTATTGCGCGACTACAGCGACGTATTCTTCTCCCTGTCCCGATTGGGTGGCCGCCAAGGGCATGCGGATGCTTGGCAATCCATTGAAGGATGATCCTCGTGTAGTTTCGGGTGAATCCGGCGCGGTCACGACGGGCTTGATGGCGGCCTTGATGAAGAACGATGACCTCGAAGGCGCAAGAGCCGCGCTTGGGTTGGACCGGAACTCACGCGTCCTGTTGATCAGCACCGAAGGCGATACGGACCCCATGAGGTATCGCAGCATAGTTTGGGACGGAGAATACCCAAGTTATAAGTAGAACCTTTTGGGACTTTATCCTCCGCTGCGCCATTGTTCGGCGTAATGAGCCCGACAGCGGCCTCTGTCGAGGGATTTAGTCGCTTTGAAGTTCTGACCTCCCGAGACTTTTGTGCTATCCGCGCAAATGAATTGTGCAGCGATGCCACGCCGGCAATCGTTTACCGATGTATAATAGAGATTGATGACTGTGATTACTAATTCGGAACCGAACCATGCGGTCAAGACGTCCAAGGTCAAAGGCCCTATTCGGTGCCACAAATGCCAGTTGATGTGCAGCGATGCCACGCACTATCTAAGTCACAAGTGTGAACCGAGGCCGTCTCCCGATTGCTCGGCCTTCCCTTCACTGGCATCCGGCGGGTCTCGATAGCCCTCAGAGGTTAGCGTTCTTGCGGGGTTCGCAGAACCAGAACAGGAGGCATCGAATGGATAACCCGGCTGGTCAGTACGTCGTGTCGATTCAAGCGCAGCCTTTTCGCAAAGGCAAGCGCTATCACTGGATGATTTGCTGGGAGCACAATCCTGACGAATTGATATCGTGGGGCCACGCCCTTACCCAGGAATTGGCTGAAGTGGCGGCACGGGACGAAATCAAAGACTTGTCTTCCGGGTTGAGTCACGGCGGACAGGTGGCCAGCACGAGTTATTCGGGTATTCACCGCTGTTGAGTTGCGCTCTCGAACCGAAGCCAGCCGATCAGGGTCAGGACCGTCGCGCCGCCGCAGCCAGTGTTTGCAGCGGGATCACATAAGGCCCTTCAGGGATAACGGCCACGCGGCGATCATTCCGCGCCTTCACACTCTCCATGACACAGGCCGCCGGCGATTTGATCATGGTGACTCCGGTAAGTGCCTGCTGGTCTTTCGTCAGGCCGTCGGTGTAGAGAAAAATATTGGCCCTCTTCATGGCCTTGACCTGCATCTCCGTCTGCCATTCATCGACGGCCGCGTACCTTTTCTCGATGATCCCACGGAGAAAGTTTTCAGGTCCTACGTTAGTCAGGCAAACTTGCGCTTCCGCATATTCCGGCGATCCAATTCCTTCGGAACATGCAGAAACTATGATGAGGTCACCGCCCGGCTCAAGTATGTCGATGGCGCCCACCATTCCCTTAACAGTCTGGTAATAAGTCTTATCCAGCGGGTATCCCGCGGAACTGGTCACAATGGTCTTGAATTTTGTGTCAAGGCGGACCTCCGCATAGGGCCGCACAAATGAGACCGCTTCCAGATGACTCGCTTCGATTTCGCCGAAATTGACGAACGATATCCGGCGTTCCTCATCGATGACGGTATTGACAGCCAGGCACCTCCCCACCATGCGCACTATCTCTATCTGGGCAGCGTGCAGAGGATTGCCTTCGATAACGCAGTTTGCGGCGCAGCTATGCTCCAGGACCCGCGCACAGTGGAAGGTGCGAATCGTTTTTTCATGGGCAACGCCCGGGGCGACAATTTTTCTCCCCCCGGAATAACCAGCCATGAAATGGGGCTCCACCAGTCCGACGACGATGCGGAGATCGGCCCTGAGAAACCGGCGATCAAGCCTGGCTTCTATGCCGGCCGATGTGGTTCCTATGTATTCATGATCCTCTTCCCGGCGGGCATAATGGTTGGCAACGTTCACGGTGTCGAGAACCCAGTCGTTTCCGACCAGTTCACGAAGTTCATCTCCTTCATTCGGTCTGTGGAGACCGGTTGCAACGAGAACCGTAATCGAGCTGGGCGCGATTCCAGCCTGGATCAGCTCCTTTACAAGCGGCCCCAGAATAACGCCATTGGGTACAGGCCGGGTGATGTCGCAGATGAGGATGCAACAACTGCGGCAACCCTTCGCCTCATCACGGAGCGCTTTGCCGTTCACTGGATTCGCAAAGGCGGCCTTGATAGCTCCCTCAGGGTCTTTGAGGACGGGCATCGCCTTCTTTTTAATCAGCGTAACGTCTAAATCGTCAGGAAGATCGAGAGACAGTCCGGTTTTGCCATACATCATGTTGATATTCATGTCGGATCCTCCAATCACATCCCGAGGTACGCCTCGCGAACCATATCGCTCTTCAGCAATTCCTGCCCTTTCCCCTCCATTACGATGCGTCCGGTTTGAAGCACGTAGGCCCGGTTGGAGACATCTAGGGCCTCGAAGACATTCTGCTCGACAAGCAAAACCGTGACGCCGCGGGCGTTGATGTCCCTGACGATGCCGAAAATCTCCGATACAAGTTTTGGCGATAGACCCAGCGAAGGCTCATCGAGTATGAGAAGCGAGGGGTTCGACATGAGCCCCCGACCGATGGCCAGTTGCTGCTGCTCTCCGCCGCTGAAAGTCTCGGAGCGCTGTCCCTGCCTTTCCTTCAATATGGGAAACAGCTCGAAGACGCTTTGCAGATACTTTTGGACGTCCGCCGTGGACGAGATGGCATAGGCCCCTAGCAGGAGATTGTCCAGAACAGACAACCGGCCGAAGAGTCTCCTACCCTCAGGGACCATGGAAATGCCGGTCTTGACAATATCATAAGGCGGGGTCTGATGAATTGGCTTATCCCTGAACAGGATCTCCCCTTTCCAGGGATGAAGGAGACCAGAAATGGTTTTGACTATGGTGGATTTTCCAGCGCCGTTGGAACCTATGAGGCTGACTATCTCCCCTTCGTCGATCCTGAAAGAAACATCCTGAACCGCCGGGAGCCCTTTGTAGCCCACGGAGACATTATTCAAGGTGAGCACTGTACTTTTCCCCCAAATAAGCTTGAATGACTTGCCGGTCCGAGCACACTTCTTTCGGAGTACCTTCCATGAGTTTCTTGCCGCTGTTCAAAACAACTACGCGGTCCGAAATCTGCATGACAGCCTCCATCACGTGCTCGACGATGACCAGTGTCATGCCTTCGTCTCTGATCTTCCTGAGTAGATCCAGGATTTCCCGCAACTCGACTTTAGTGAGTCCGGCCATGGCTTCGTCCAGCATGAGTAGTCGCGGTTGGGTAGCCAGCGCCATGGAGACCTCCAACCTCTTTTTATCGGCGATGGTCAGCTCCGTCGCCAGGTAATCCCTTTTTTCATAGAGGCCCGCAAACTTCAGTACCTCGCCGGCCTTTTCCATGGCTGGTCGGATCCGGTGATAACGCAGCAACGCACCCGTCGCAACGTTTTCCAGGACGGTCATGTCGCTGATCACCTCTACGATCTGAAAAGTGCGCGCTATACCAAGGTTGCAGACCTTGTCGGGCCGCATGCTGGTTATGTTCTTGCCAAAAAAAGAAACCTTGCCGTGGTCAGGCTTGTAAAAGCCGGTTACGCAATTAAACAGAGTTGATTTTCCGGCTCCATTGGGGCCGATAACGCTGACGATCTCCCCTTCCTCTACGGAAAAGTGGATATCGCTGTTTGCAGCCAGACCGCCGAAGCGCTTGGACAACCCGGCGACTTCCAAACATGTTGCCTTGTTCATTTCAGTTTCCCGAGATTCTCCGGAACTCCTTTGAAGCTATTGGTCGACGGCCAAAAAATGATCTCTCGGCGGTTTATGGGTGCGCGGTCAGAGCCGGTTCCTTCTCCTTCTCTGAAGGAACGGATTTCTTCTTCTGACCCATTCTGGACAAAAGCTTCCAGACCCCATCGGGGTAGTACATGGAAATCATCATGATCAGGAAGCCATAGATCAGCATGTCCACGCCCGTTCCCTTGTGTCCGAGGGCAATGCGCGTGTACTCCGACGCGGGTACCAGGATGGCCGCGCCGATTACCGGCCCCAGGACGCTGCCCGCCCCACCCAGCATCGAGATAAGAACAATCTGGACGGAGATTGCGAGAAGCATGACGCTGTCGGGATCGATGTAGAGAATGTATTGCGCGTAGAACGTGCCTGCCATGGCACTCAGAAATGCGCTCAGCATGATCGCTATGAGACGGTACTTGACGACATTCACGCCCATGACTTCCGCGACTCTATGACTCTCTTTGATCGCGCGGAAATAGTAGCCCATCTTTGAAGTGGCGACGAAATAACACACCACCACGGACAACAGCAAGAACCCGAGCATGATGTAGTAATAGGGCAGCTTTGAAGAATTGAACAGGAAATGAGAGAAGGACGGATTATCCATCGGCAAGGAAAGCCCTTCCGCCGCCCCGATCGCTTTCCAGTTGTTGAAGACAATTCGGACAATCTCCGCAAAGGCGATGGTTGCGATCGAAAAGTAGTGACCTCTCAGGTTGGAACACGGATACCCGATCGCCGCCGCCACCAGAGCCGCAACGCAGCCCGCGACGACAAGTCCGATCCATGGGTTGACATTGTGAGCGGTCAACAAATAGGAAGAGGTGTAGGCGCCGATACCGAAGAAAGCCACCTGCCCGAAGGAATACATGCCGGCATAGCCGCCAATGATGTTCCACGCCGTTCCCAGCATGCCGAACATGAACACCAGGATGACGACGTGCAAATGGACAGGCTTGTTGACAAACAAGGGAAAGACAACAAGCAGCAGGAGAACGCAAACTCCCACAATCATCTGTCGACTCGTGAAATTACGCATTCTCTACCACCCTAGGAGCCCCTTCGGACGTATCCAGATTGTGATCAGATAGATCGAGAAGACAATGGCGTACTTGTACGACGGGTCAAAAAAGAAACCGCCTAACGTCTGTGCCAACCCCACCAGGATTCCGGCGATCATTGCTCCTTCAACGCTGCCGAATCCACCGAGGGCCACCACACAAAAGGCAATTGTGCCGAACAGGCCACCCACTTGGGGATAAATGTAATAGTAAGTGGATAGAAAAGCCCCCGCAACGCCAACGAGGGCCGAGCCGAGTCCAAAAGAAAGCGCGTTGATGCGGTCGGTATTGATCCCCATGAGGAGGGCCGCATCGCGGTCCATCTCAGTCGCCAGAATCGCCTTGCCGATGTTCGTCTTCTTCAGGAATAGCAACACGCACGCGGAAGCGATTACACTCCCGATGGAAGCCGCGACCTTCGGAATACTGAGATCAAGCCCGCCGACATGCCAGGTTCCCTGCAGTATGGTGGCCGGCAAAAGCCTGAAATCCGGAGTCCAGAAGTAAACAGCCAGATTGCAGATAAATATGCTAACGCCGAAGGTCACGACCATCTGGGCCAGTATTGGCCCCCTCATTACCCTTTTTACAATGAAGCGGTAAATCAGCAGGCCGAACAGGAACATGCCAAAAAAACAAATCGGAATCGAAAAGATGGGATCGATGCCGAACAAGGTGAAGAGCCAGAACGAGCCGAACATGCCCAGCATTAAAAAATCGCCATGGGCAAAATTCACAATGTTCATGACGCCCCAAATCAGCGTCAGGCCGATGGCGACCAGCGAATACACCAAGCCAATCAGTACGCCATCGGCAAGTTGCTGCAGTAATTGCTCAGGCATAGATCCCCTCCGATCCCGTTACTTACTTTCTTCCCTGCCATGCCGGGAACGGCCAGACGAACGGCTTGGAAGCGGCCTCGAACGGCCAGACCGTTACATAAGTTTGACCGAGTACCTGCACCAGCGTTCCCTTTGCGTAGATGTTCTGGTGCGTCTTCGGGTCGAACTTGATGCCCTGCCACGGGTTGATCAGCTGGCTGCCGGGAATATTGGTTTCGTCCAGGGCCTTCAGAATCGCATCGGGATTCGTCGACTTCGCCCGGTTGATTGCGTCGGCCAGAACAAACGGCGCCATGAAGCTGCGGGCGGCGTTTTCGCTCATATCGTGTCCATACTTCTTCTTGTAGAGCTCGTTGACCTTTCCCACCAGCGGCTTCGACTTTGCCAAATCAGTGGCAAACGTCGAGCGAACGAAGAAGTAGTTGCCATCGGCTTTCACGGCCGGCAGGTAGCCCGGCTCAATGTAGCCCGCCATCGTGATGATGCCTTTGGGTTGGAAGCCCTTTTCCTTGAAGGTCTTGGTGAAGAGGATGGCGTCTGTGATATAGGAGGCGTGCAGCAGCACGTCCGGTTTGGCTACGATGAGCTTGCTTACCTCGCTGCTCACGTCGGTCGCGCTGCTCGGATACGAAATGTCGGCGACGACCTTATACCCCATCTGCTCCGCGTATTTCCTGTAAGCCTTGCCGGCCTGAGAGCCGAATTCGGTATTCTCGTTAAGCAGAGCGACGGTCTGGATCTTCTGGCCGGTCTTCTTCTCCAAATCCTTCAGGAAGGAGAACGGGTCCTTTGCCATGATGTCGTCGTGGGGGCTGACGCGATAGAAATACTTGAAGCCTCTGTCCGTCAAGGTCGGAGAGGAGGCATCCGAACACACGAACGGAATCTTCAGCCGTTCGGTTTCCTGGCTGGCGGTCTTCGTCACCGCACTCTGGTAGGCGCCGATCATGGCGACTACCTTTTCCGAGGTGATCAGCCTCTCGGTCTCGGACATGCCGTTTCTCGGATCGCCCTTAGTGTCGGCGTACACGATCTGAATCTTCGCTCCGCCCAGATTCGGCAACCCCATGGTTCTCGCCATCGGGAGATCCAGATCGTATTTCCCGTTGATAATATCGACCGCCAGATCGACGCCGGTTTTGTTGTCCAGCCCTGTCGACGCGATATTGCCGGTCAGGGGATAGGCTGCACCGATCTTGATGACCTGCGGATTCTGCGCGGCCACGGAACAAACCAAGATCAGCAATAACGCTAACGTTGCGGATAGAACTCTGATCCAATTTCTTGACATCATCTCGCTTTTCCTTCCACCAAAATTTTGCTGTTCCAAACCTCACACGTCTCCCAGGGGGTCAGGAGCCTTGCAGTAACAATTCTCAACTGTCTGGGGCAGCAAAAAGAAATATCACATATACGCCTCAAAAACAACGGCAGTTGCTCTCTTCGGATAGAGGTCGCTGCGACGCGCAACACAGTCATCAATTTTTCGCGTGGCACTTTCCTGCCAGATATTCGCACTGCGTTGCGTGGTAAGGGTGACAGGGTTCTCCGCGGCGCTTGGCCCGAGGTTTCAGATTTGAACTCACGCCTATGTTACACCTGCAGAACGTCGTCCGGTCGCGCAACCAGTTCGTAGAGAACTGGATTCACGAAAGCCCAGCAGCAAGCGCGACAGCAGTCCGGCAACAATCACAATTGCAAACGGTCGCTGCGTGTCTGAGCCGATACCGTGGGACATGGCCGCCGGCAATAGACCGAGACATGCGACGAGAGCAGTCATCATGATTGGCCGCAAGCGCAGCAGAGAGGCTTCGTGGGTGGCTTCGCAAACAGCAGGCTCAATTGCCCAAGTTCCCTCACTACCGTCTGAAAGCTGCGCGTACCCATGAAAGCTGCGCGTACCCAGATCCAGCAAAGTCAGGCACGGGAGATCACCGCGTCATTGCGCCCGAACCCCAGGGTAGAATCTGGCGCAGCAAAAACATCAGCAGAAGGATCGCGCCAAAGGTGCAGACGATGGTGGCGCCGGTAGGCAGATCAAGCAACACTGAAAGATAGACGCCGAAGGCCGAGACTAGCGTGCCCATGGTCCACCCGATTGCCAGCCTCTTACCTATACGCTCGGAGAACAACATGGCACCCACGGAAGGCACGATCAAGTAACAGAAGACCAGCAGCACGCCGGCGATAGCGACCGACGAAGTCACAACAAAGCCGAACGAAGCGTAAAACAGGAAGTCCCAGAGCCGTATCGAGATGTTCTCCGCCTTCGCTCGCGCCGGGTCCATGGAGATTAGAAGAAATTTGTGGCGAAAGATGTAATGGAACAGGCCAATGACGCCATACAGGGCAGCGGTCTTGATAACGTCGTGGCGCGATACTGCCAGGATATTTCCAACGAGCATGTCCTTTAGGTGTTCGGTTTCGCCGGTAGCCTTGCTCATAGCCAGAATAGCGGCGGCGGAGGCGACGGCGTAGGTGATGCCAATGAACGCCTCCAGCGGAATGCGGGTGGCATTGCGCGAGCGAGCAAGGGAAAACAGACCAGCGCCCAAAAAGGTAAATGCTAGGCTGATCCAATAGGCCTCGCTGCCGTGCGGATCCATGCCTGCCAGAATCGCAATGGTAGCGCCCAAAGCAGCAATTTGCGCCAGCGCCAAGTCGACGAAGATCACGCCGCGTTCGACCACGTGCACGCCCAAGTAGGCATGGATTCCAGTGAGGATCAAGCTCGCCAGGAACGGCAACACCAGGAATTGGAGCATCTCCATCTCGCCGATTTCTCTCCTTAAGTGCAAAGATGTCTGCCGTTGCGTCCTACTGCCCGCCTTGCAATGCGTTGACCAGCAGACTGATATCGTAGTCGAACAGCTTGAAGTAATCCGTAACCGGCTTTTCTCCACCGACGGAGGGGCTCATCACCAGCACCTTGCCATTGGTTTCGCGCGCAATGCTATTAGGCGTCTTCAGGTCGAAGTACGGTTCGACCAAAATGATCTTGACATTGTCGCGCCGCATCGCCTGGATCAACTCCAGCGTGTGGCCGGGGCTGGGTGGAATGCCCGGGCGCGGCTCGACGTAGCCGACCACGTTCAGATGAAAGTGCTTGGCGAAGTTGGGCCAGGAGTTGTGATAGGTAACCACCTTGCGGCCCGTATAGGGCCGCATCTGCGCATCCCAGTTCTGCTCGGCAGCCGTCAGGCGCTTGTCGAAGTCCTGAAATCGTTGCTGGAAATAACTCGCGTTCTCGGGATCGAGTTGCGCAAGTTTGCCGGCAATGCCCTTGGCGATGCGGCGGCCATTGTCGGGATCGAGCCAATAGTGTGGGTTGCCCTGAGGGTGCACGTCTCCCATGGCACGGGTGATCTGGCCTCGGGGTATCTCCAGGATCTCAGCAAACTGGGAGGCGTCCAGGTAGCCGGCGGCGCTCGGCTGAATGCGTGGATTGCCGCTCTGCGTAATCAGCGGCGGTAGCCACCCAATCTCCAGTTCCAAGCCGACGCGCGATCAGGAGATCGGCATGGCGCAGCTTCAGCAGAAAGCTGGGCTTGGCCTCCACAAAGTGCGGGTCCTGATAGCCCCTGGCAATTGATTCCACACTGATGCGGTCGCCACCAACCTCTTGCGTCAGCGATGCCAGATCGGCGGTCGAGGTCACGATATTCAGTTTCTTGCCTTGCGCAAGCGGCGCGAGCACCAAGCAGGCGGCAAGCAGGGCCGTCACCCGCAAGAATCGGGAAACAATGTTCTTCATCTACCTCTCCTTCTGCTCATCAGACGCGTAAACCGGAGCAACAGCCTTGGCTAGAACGGATGAGCGCCGTGAGCGCCCAACACAAACTGCAACTGCATGAGTAACTCGTTGCCGTTGATTCCTTCGGCGTAGCGCGTCGACCGGTACTGACCGCGAAGCTGGCTGAATTCGCTAGGCCAAAACGTAAGCACTGCGGAAGCGCCGTGGTCTGTGCCGGGACTCGTGGCGCGATTGGATGAATCGAAGCGCCCGCCGATAAACCATCTTCTTCCCAATTGGTAGTCGCCTGAAGTGTAGTAGCCGAACGAGTGCTTGGTCACCGGCAAGAAAGCCGCATTGAACTGTTGGCGCTGGTTCCATATGAACTCGCTGCGCGCTATGAACGAATGATAAATCGAACGTCTCAGCGGCCTCCAGCGCAATGTGGCGTCAGCGCCGTAAAGGTAGGTGATGAAATTGTTGTTCACGAGATTCTGCCCGGTCAGGTCGCTATGTCCGCGCGCGAACGAGACTCCAATATCGAGGTTCGTAGATTCGCTGATGTCTTTGTAGCCGCGGAGGTGGGCAACCGTGCTGACGTCACTGTTATTCGGCGCGGCAAAGAGCGGATGATTCAAATCGCCTGAGTCGCCGCGGAATACTTGGCCCGTGGCCTCCAGAAACAAATTTCTGGGGGCGGCAAAGGTGCGCGTGACGGAAACTCCGGCGTCGTTGATGCCGTCTTCCCCGCCGACAAGATTGTCGGTGACCAGCGGCCGGTCAGCCCAGGGCAGCACGTGATTGTGCATCGTATTCACCTTGCCGAAGGCGGCGCGCATCTTGCCTATTTTGGCTACAAATCCCGCCGGTAGCGAAGTGAACGTAATGTAGCCTTCTTCCAGGCTTACACCTTGCTCGCCGAAGGTGATGAAGAAATCACCGCGCGCGTAAGGGTCGATCACCGACTGGATGCCCAGTTCAGATTCATGCATCTCGAACGACCGCACGGGGGTTTGTCCAGCTCTTTTGGGGGGAGAATTGCCGAGCGAGCTTAGAAAGTCACCGATCATGCTGATATCGGGATTAAGCGCTTTGGCGAGTGCGGAGGCTCCACCCAACCTTGGCCCTTGCGTCTCCGGGCCGCCGGTGGTCTGAGCGGCGACTTCCGTACCGGGCGCCGGAACTGCAGGCTGAGCTGCCGTGGATGCCGCAGGCTGTGGTGTTGGTGCGGGCTGCGCCTTCATCACTCGCAATTGCCCTTCCAGGGCTATAACTCGTTCTTGCAAATCCCTTATCTGCTGCTGTAGTGCATCCAGAGTTTGAGGCGTAATTGAGGCTTGTGGGTTCTGCTGCCCGTAGGCGGCAGCCAAAAGGCCAAGCAGCACTAAAGCAATAACAGTTAGATTCTTCATCGTAATGATCCAGCACACGTTGGCGCGAGGCCCGTAAGCAACAGTACAACCAACGCGGAAGCATATTTCTTAACTAGTTCCGAGCGAAACTTTTCCATACGAGCACCAGGCAGGGAATCCCACTTTCACCCTCAATACTGGAAACCGGGTCGCCGTGGTTTAGCGGGAACCGTACCAGTATTCAGAATCCAGAAACTGAGGAACCGGAAAGCGTCTATCGGGAGAGAGGTGGTGGACGAATGTATAAAGCGAAGGCCCGCAGAGCAGAACGCGTGATCACACGTCCGGGAATGGAAGTTTCGCACGGACAGTCAACCGAGGGAAGGGATACGAGCGGCATCGCCAGCGAAGGGGAATGAGAACTCGCACAGATCGCGCAGAATGTTTGCGCGGATGCTACATTGCCCGCCTGTGCCGTTGTGCCGTGCTGGGGCCCGAACAATTCTTCCGCGAGCCCGCATACGTGTGCGGCTTGGGCGGTACTCATGAGCAGAAAAAGCACGACGCAGAGCCAACTCAATCGCGCCCGAATCCGTGTTTGCGTGCCGAGTTCCACCTTAAACAGGAATCTCCTCTGTCAGAGCCTGATCATTCGAATTGTACTGCTCCCGAGTGGCTTTGCAAGGCGAAACCTTTATCTTCAGCCAGTTCCAGCCTCCGCCGCGTCGGAATGATATTCTCGAAGGACGCCCTAGTCCTATAGACTCGGATTTGCCGCCGACTCTAAGGCGCCGAAGAGCAAACGGCGTCCGGCGGATTGCGTTCTCTATGTCAAGTTCGACCACGAATCTGAATCGTCCCGCGATCAAGGTCTTCGTTGCCACGACGGTGATGCTGACCTTCATCTCCTTTTGGCGCGCCGCCGCCATCGTCCTTTCCGACTTGGCCTCCTCGGCTTACTACGTGGGTGGTGATGCCGAAAAAGTCATTGGCAAAAGTGCTCCGTGGTTTGTGCTGGCGGTCATGCTGTTCAGCTACGCCGTGCGCGCCGTGTACATCGAGTCCAGCGCCATGTTCGTGCGTGGAGGAGTGTATCGCGTAGTCAAAGAGGCGATGGGCGGCACCCTGGCCAAGCTCTCGGTTTCGGCGCTGCTGTTTGACTATGTCTTGACCGGGCCTATCAGCGCCGTTTCCGCCGGCCAATATTTCGTGGGGTTCGTGATTGACGTATTGAACCGGATCGGGCACAAGGTGGCTCTCACCGACGCCCAGGTGAATTACTGGTCCGCTGCCTTCGCCGTTGTAGTGACAATGTATTTCTGGTGGAAAAACACCCAGGGCATCCACGAGTCCAGCAGCAAGGCGTTGCGCATCATGCAGGTCACCACCGTAATGGTGGTCGTCCTGATTGGCTGGTGCCTGCTTACGCTGATCATGAGGCCCGAGTTGCGGCAGCTTCCGCCCTTTCCTTCAGCCTCCATGATCCCGCGCACTGAAGAGACGCTTGGCTGGCTGCTGCACTCACCGCTGGCAAACATGACCGCAATTTTGATGATGGTCGGCTTTGGGCATTCGGTGTTGGCGATGAGCGGCGAAGAGACGCTGGCCCAGGTAAACCGCGAGATCGAACATCCGAAGCTGAAGAACCTGCAACGGGCAGGTTTCGTGATTTTTCTTTACAGCTTGATTTTCACCGCACTGGTTTCATTCCTGGCCGTGATGATCATCCCCGACAACGTCCGGCCTGACAACTTTGCTAACTTGATCAGCGGGCTGGCCATGAACGTTGTCGGTCCCGTAACGCTGAAGCTTTTCTTCCAGGGCTTCGTGGTACTGGTGGGAGCAATACTCCTTTCCGGAGCTGTCAATACCGCGATTGTGGGCGCCAACGGCGTGCTCAACCGAATCAGCGAAGATGGCGTGCTTACCGGGTGGTTCCGCAAGCCGCAAAAAAGGTACGGCACCAGTTATCGCATCATCAACCTGATTGTCCTGTTGCAGTTGCTTACGATTGTCGCCAGCCGCGGGAACGTGTACTTGCTGGCTTCGCTTTACGCCTTCGGCGTAATCTGGAGTTTCACCTTCAACGCGCTTTCGGTCACGGTGCTGCGCTTTACCGAACGACAGCCGCGAGAGTTCAAGGTTCCGCTCAACATCCGGTACAAGGACATTGATCTGCCTATCGGACTGGGACTGATCACGGTGTTCCTGTTCTGCATTGCCTTGGTGAACCTGGCCACCAAGCCGCTGGCAACCATCGCCGGAGTTTCGTTCTCCGCCATGCTCCTGGTTGTCTTCAGCGTTTCGGAGCGCATAACCCACAGACAGCGGGCGGGCAAGGCCATGGTAGAGGAGTTCCGGGTTGCCGAGCGGCCGGAGTTGACGCGCGATGAAATGCGCATTCGGCCCGGCAACATTCTGATCTCGATTCGCGATCCACGTAATCTTTACTATCTGCGCGACGTGCTTCGCCGCACGCATACCGGCAAGCAAGACGTTGTGGTAATGACCGCGCGTCTCTTCCATCGCGAGCACAACTTCAGCGGGAGCTCGCGATTCCACCAGGGCGACCTGTTTGAGGAGTACGAACAGCATCTCTTTACCAAGGTCGTGGAGCTGGCGGAAAAAGAAGGAAAGTTCGTCAGCCTGATGGTGGTGCCCGCCACCAACGTCTTCGATTCGATCGTCGGCATGGCACAGCGGTTGGAATCCTCGGTGATCGTCTGCGGCCTTTCCAACAAACTCAGCGTTGACGAACAAGCCAAGCTGACCGGCGATGCCTGGGAGAGGCTTCCCGAGCCTAGACCCCGTGTTACGCTCGAGGTGCGCGCACCCAATGGAAGCGTGCACGAGTATCCGCTAGGACCTCACACCCCGCGGCTCCGGCCAGAGGACCTGGAGCTGATGCACCGCATCTGGCTGGAGTTGACAGCTAATCCGGAATTCAGTTCCCTGCATCATTACCACATCGTGGGAGCCGCGCTGCGCAAACTGGAGGAGCGGCTACACGGACCCGACTCCAAAGACGTTCTGGCCATGCTGCGCACTGAACTGAACCGCCAGGCGACGATGCTCCCGCCGAGTGAAGAAGCAGTCCCCACCGTGCAACTTCCCGCCCCTCCGCCGGAGACGCGTCCGCCCGCCACGAAAACTAGTCATTTCAATCCCGACCAGCACGAGGACTGAAACTACCTACACGTGTCGAGTTCCCGGCGAAAGAGCCACGCTAGACATGCGATGCCACAAACGTCTCGATCCATTCGTTGAAGATGATTTGGTAAGCCGTCATTTCATCCGGAACTTCCTCGGTGGGCACGACGCTGACATGCGTCTCGCGGCGCGTGCGCTTCTTGGGGGCGGAGATGTCAACATAACGGCCGAACTCCGCCGCGGGAGCAATCGCGGATTCCGGGCAGACCAAGGCACATGCGCCGCAGTCGGTGCATTGTTCCGCATCGATGAAGAATAGTGGTCTTGCCGAAAACGCGGCCTTCTTCGGGTGAATGCAATCGAACGGACACGCTTCTACGCAGGCGGTGTCTTTTCCTGTGCAATCCCTGTTAATTGTGTACGGCATTGTCTTTCTCCCTTTGGAGCCTCATGACCGGTACATCTGTTTGGCCCAACCAAGCAGTTGCACGTACACGACCGAACCATGTTTCGCAAGAATGTCAGCTAAGCGCCTGGTCAGAACTGGCTAGGCGCACCTGCTGAAGTGCGCTCCATCCTCGGCAACCTGGTGCATGGCGTTCGACTTGGTTGATCTCCAGCCCTGTAGGAATTTTGCAGGTCAGGGCGGACGCGCCCAAATATGGGCAGAGTGCCATTTCTTGGGCAGTCAGCGGAACAAGGAGCACTTCCCGCAGCACCCGATAGAGCCCTGTCCAGCCGGCCTAATAGCTGATTTCGCTAATACCACTATTCGCGCCGCTTACATTCCCCTGTGCGCCATTTGCGCCGCTGGCAACGTTCCAGATGACGAGGATCTGTCAAATATCAGACGGGGTTTGGCGGCTCCGCAGGTTCCGGCCGATGAAGGTTAGGACGAAGTTTTTCGTTGGAATTACACGTGCACGGGTAAGGGACGAGCGGGTAGAGACTCGTTCCTTGCAGTGGACGAGTCGGAGATTCGAAGTAACCGAGGCGAGTAATGATTGAGATCCGAATTCATGGTCGCGGCGGACAAGGTGCGGTGATCGCTTCCCAGATTCTGGCCCAAGCGGCATTTAGGGAAGGCATGCACGTGCAGGCGTTTCCGGCATTCGGCTCAGAGCGGCGCGGCGCTCCGGTGACGGCGTTCCTTCGCCTTGATCGCTCTCCTATCTGGGTACGCTCAGAGGTCTACCAGCCGAACGGGATCATGATCCTCGACCAGAGCCTTATCGGGCTGAAGTCCGCCAATGTTACCGCCGGACTTCGACCGGGCGGCTGGATTCTCATCAACTCGTCGAAAGACGCTTCCGAATTTCCCGAACTGCAAGGATTTGCCGTGACCACGGTGGATGCTTCAAGTATCGGCCGGAGACAGAAGCTTGGAAGTCCCACTGCCCCTATCGTCAACACCGCGATGGTGGGTGCAGTTGCCGAGTTGACCGGGATTGCCACGCTCGACAATCTGGCGGATGCAATTAGCAGCGCCGTGCCGGTGAAAGTCGAGGAAAACGTGGCGGCCTCGCAGGAAGGCGCGCAGGCTGTCCGGAAGTATCTGGTGGCGGAAGATCGGAGTCGCGAACATGTCAACGCTTGAGCGGGAATTCCTGGGCGATATGCCACTCACACCCACCGCCAGTCGATCCACCATGGCTATCGACACAGGGACCTGGAAGTACCTCGAGCCACGCTATGAGGAGAAGCTTCCTCTGTGCTCCCATGCGTGTCCTGCCGGCAACGATATCTCCAAGATGATTGCACTGTTGGCGAGCGGGGATTCGGTTGGGGCGGTACAGCTTCTGCGTGCCGCTAATCCACTGCCGGCGACTCTGGGCAGAGTCTGCCCGCATTTCTGCGAACGGCAATGCAATCGCGAGTCGTTTGGCGGAGCCATTTCGGTCCATATGCTAGAGCGATTCCTGGGGGATTTGCCATTCACGCCGCCACCCACACTCGGCGACGGCCGTAAGGTCGCGGTTGTCGGGGCCGGGCCGGCGGGGATCACGGCAGCTTATCTACTTGCGCTTGCGGGCCATGAAGTCGAGGTGTTCGACGATAAGCCAAAGCCTGGCGGCTATCTACGTACCGGGATTCCCGACTACCGGCTGCCGAAAGAAGTGCTGGATAGAGAGATCGCGCTCGTTGAGGGTACGGGGGTGAGATTCACCCCGAATATGCGAGTTGGACGCGACATCAGCTTCGAAGATCTAAAGAGCAGATTCGATGCTGTGATTGTCGCGGTCGGATTGCATGCAGCGCGACGGTTGGCCATCCCGGGGGTTAATCACCCGCACGTATATGACGGAGTCGAGCTGTTGGAACAGATACTGCTTGGCGACAGCCCGCGCCTTCCCCGGGAAGTCGCAATCATCGGTGGTGGCAATACGGCAATCGATGTTGCGCGCTCGCTTCTGCGCTTGGGCGTGAAGCCAACGATCGTTTACCGCCGCACCGAAGCGGAGATGCCGGCCATAGCCTCTGAAGTCGCAGAGGCAAAGCAGGAAGGGGTAGGCTTCCATCTGCTTGCGGCACCAACTGCCGTTGTCATACGGCGCAACGCCATCGTCGGCCTTGAGTGCAGCAAGATGCGGCTCGGCGCTCCGGACCAGTCCGGGCGGTGCGCGCCGGAACCAGTTCCCAACTCGAAGTTTCGCATCCCCATATCGGGAGTCGTTTTGGCAATTGGCGAAACCGTCGACATGGAGTTCCTGCCCAAGAGTCTGCGCGGCACCAAACTCGCCGGAAATCGCGACGGAATCTTCGTCGCGGGTGATGCATCGACCAACGACGGCACCGTAACGGCCGCCGTGGGCTCCGGGCGACGGGTAGCCGCCATGGTCGATCAATACCTCCGGAGCGGGCACATGGCGGAGAGTGAGCCCTCGCTACAAAGCCTTTGGTCACGTCAGGTTAATGCTTCGCAGGTCGCCGATCTTCAACAACTCAATCCGGCATATTTCTCGCCGGAGCTGTCGCCGAAGATACAAAAATCAAACGGGGCAATTCCGCCAACGACATTCAAGGAAATCGTTAAGGGCTTCGATACGGAATCAGCACTCTGCGAAGCCCGCCGCTGCTTCGCCTGCGGCACGTGCAATGGATGCCTCAATTGTTACTACTGGTGTCCGGACATCGCGATTCACGGCAACTCGCCAATCGATCTCCACATCGACGCGGATCACTGCAAAGGATGCGGAATATGCGTGGAAGAGTGTCCGCGCGGAGCCATGGCACTCAAGGAGGCAGGCCGATGAGGACCGTACTAAAAGGCAATTCGGCGGTGGCGCATGCGGTAAGGATGGCTCGTGCGCAGGTCATATCGGCCTACCCGATCACGCCCCAGACGTCCATCGTCGAAGAGCTCGCCGACATGGTTGCGAAGGGAGAGTTGGACGCCCGCTTCATCAAGGTTGAATCCGAGCACTCCGCGATGGCTGGCTGCATTGCAGCCGCCTCCGCCGGGGCGCGCACTTTCACCGCGACATCGTCGCATGGGTTGGTCCTGATGCACGAGATGCTGCATTGGGCCGGCGGAGCGCGTTTACCGATTGTGATGGTCAATGTGAATCGCGCCCTCGGCCCAGGGTGGAATCTTTGGGCCGACCAGAGCGATTCATTGTCCCAGCGCGATACCGGATGGATGCAGATCTACTGCCAATCAGCCCAAGAGGTGTTTGACTCCGTCGTCCAGGCTTTTGAAGTCTCACAACGGGTTCTTCTCCCTGCCATGGTGCTTCTGGATGCCTTCTTCCTTTCTCACACCTACGAAGACATGGAAGTGCCTGAGCAGGGTCTGGTGGACGACTTCCTTAGCGTGCTCGAAACACCGCATAGGATCGACCTGGCCCGTCCGGCATCGCACGGACCGATTGCGGACGCAAGCGTTTACATGGAGTTTCGCCACAAGATCGAGCTGGCTCACCAGCAGGCACTCGTGGAATGGGAAAACGTCGGCAAGGCCTGGGGCAATCTCACGGGCCGGAACTACGGTCTGGTGGAGGAATACCGGAACGATGATGCGGAAGTAGTGCTTGTGGCGTGCGGCACGCCGGCAATGACAGCGCGGGCCGCGGTCGACAGTTTGCGCGAGTCCGGTGTTCCGGCCGGATTGCTGAGGCTGCGCGTCTTCCGGCCCTTTCCGGCAGACGCTGTGAGATACGCGTTGGCCGGTAAGAAGGCAGTCGTAGTGCTGGATCGCGATTGCTCGTTCGGGCATCACGGAATCATTCATCAGGAGATCAAGTCCGCTCTCTATGAATTATCGCCGGCGGACCGTCCGCTGGTAAGAGGCTTTGTCGCCGGACTCGGTGGCCGTGACATAACACCCCAAATTCTTGAACAAATGCTGTCGCTGGCGTGGAACAGAAAGCTGTCGCAGCCATCTATCTGGTGGAACACGTCGCTGGAGCAAGAGGCGGCAACGGCTTGTCCGGCGGACGAAATCGAGGTGAAGAAATGAATGCCACGCAGCCAGCGTATGACCCACGAAACATACACCTGCCGGATCAGGAGCTGTTGCAATCCGGTCATCTCGCGTGCCCGGGATGCGGTGCTGTAGTTGGTATGCGTGTCGCACTGAAGGCGCTGGGCGAAAACACCGTCGTTGTGATCCCGGCCTGCTGCTTTGGCGTCCTCAACGGAGCCTATCCATTTTCAGCCGTCAAGGTGCCGGTTCTAAATGTTGCCTTTGCGACCGCCGGCATATCAGCCGCGGGCGTGCGTGCCGCTCTCGATATGCAGGGACAAAGGGATGTAAATGTTATGGCTTGGGCCGGGGATGGCGGCACGTTCGACATTGGCCTTCAGTCTTTATCAGGGGCAGCGGAGCGCAACGACAATATCATTTACGTCTGCTATGACAACGAAGCATACATGAACACGGGCATTCAGAGGTCGTCCGCGACACCTTGCGGTGCCTGGACAACGACGACGCCCGTTGAGTCGCCAAAGAGTGAACCGAAAAA
This sequence comes from uncultured Acidobacteriota bacterium, assembly GCA_963832365.1. GTDB lineage: Bacteria > Acidobacteriota > Terriglobia > Terriglobales > Acidobacteriaceae > CAWBRT01. Next base: position 183,666 of record CAWHUL010000015.1, read on the forward strand.
GAACATCATGGAGATCCTGGCTGCACACAGGATCCCGTATGCCGCAACCGCATCCATCGCGTATCCAGACGATTTCTTCCAGAAAATGCAAAAGGCAAAGGCGGTTCAGGGCACAAGGTTCATCCACTTATGGGTGCCCTGCCCGACAGGGCACAAGTTCGAGGAACGGTATTCGATCAAGATTGCTCGATTGGCAGTGGAGACCGGAATGTTTCCACTGTACGAGGTCGAGCACGGAACCAGTTACACGATTAATCGCATACCGGCTTTCAGCGATCTTACGGAATACCTCAATCTGCAGGGCCGGTTCCGCCATCTCACCGAGGCGCAGATTGAGGCAATGCGGCGCAACATCAAGTGGGAATGGAAACGGCTACAGGCAAAAGTCGAGATGGGCCAGAAACTTGAGGTCACGTCCGACTGACGCAATCATAACCCTGGGAGTAAGGATCTGTAAGGACCGACAATGCGAATCGATTGTCTGAGTCTGCGAGAACTGCCGTCCAACCAGCGTTGGCTGCCATGGAGCGATCTCCCATTCCTGGACAAGTACGTGTTGGAGTTCGCGGAGAAACGTTTCGATCAGCAGTTCAGAACGCGCAACGGGCATGCATTTCGTTTGGTCTACGATGGCCGTTCAATTCGCGTGCCATTCGCGGTTGAGTTGGATGAGAAGAGTCGCCGCAAGCTGGATGGGTGCGAAGGCATCATCGCGGATATGGACGGACAGAACGTGCTCTATTACTCCGATCTGTATGAGATCGAGATGGCTTGGTTCGTTCTTTCAGAAGACAAGGGATGCTAAGAACGGGCCGGCAGTACTTCCATCGCTGATTGGGTGGAGGCAACGTTCCGATTGCGTTCAGCGGCTATAAGAGCCTCTAGCGATATCGTTCACCAGGGCGTCCATGGCAGCGTCGTCGGAGGTGAGACGAATTCCCTGTTGTGCTAACCCTGCCAGCAGATTCTTGCCAGCCGCATCCACAAACGATACATCTGCGAGGTCGACAAGAACATTCTTTGGATGAGAGCGGGAAAGAACATTGCGGCAACACTTCCTCAACTCGTCCACCCAGGCGGATGCAAGCTTCCCCTCCACTATGATTCTGATGTCATTTCCGTCTCGAACCGTAATCTTGAGCATCTTGAGCCCTCTCATTGCGGTGAGCAGTTTGGGCTCCAATCCCAGCTTTTGCGATATGACTTGAATTTTGCATACTTCTGGGATGATCAGCGCGAATTCGGCATGGCTGAGCAACCTCGACTCTCTCTCCTGGTGCCCAAACGTGGGCACCCTGACAGAATTTGGGCAGTCACCATGATGGCCTTCAAGAATCAGTGTTAGATGTCCGTGTATCGGCGCGCGATATGCCGAGCTTTCGCATCTTTCCCTGTAGGGTGGTTCGCTTCAGGCCTAACCTCGCCGCAGCTCCATGAGGACCAGAAATCACCCAGCCAGTTTCCCGCAAGATCCGCAAGATGTACTCGCGCTCGGTGGAGTGCAGTGTTCCGTCCGGCTCGGAAGTCGGCCTTGTGGGTTCCTTCAGTTCATCTACCGGGACGTTCAATACCGGTCCGCGAGACAGAATGACTGCCCGCTCGACAAAATTCTCCATCTCCCGAATGTTCCCTGGCCAGTGCCAGTTGCAAAGCGCAGTCATTGCGTGGTCGGGAATCTTCTTGATTCTCCTGCCCATCTGACGCGCGTACTTTTGTGTGAAGTAGTGGAGCAGAAGCGGAATATCGTCCTTTCGTTTGCGAAGTGGGGGCACGAGAATTGGGAATACTCGCAGCCTGTAATACAGATCGCTGCGAAATTGATTATCGGCAACCATTTGCGCGAGGTTTTGATTCGTGGCCGCAATCAAGCGAACGTCGACGTGAATCGTTCGAGTGCTTCCCAACCGCTCGAATTCGCTTTCCTGGAGCACCCTTAGAAGCTTCGGCTGCAGCTCCAGCGGAATATCTCCAACTTCGTCCAGAAATATCGTCCCTTTGTTCGCCAACTCCAGCCTGCCGATTTTTTGTGAGATCGCACCCGTGAATGCGCCCTTCTCGTGCCCAAAAAGTTCGCTTTCCAGCAAACCCGTCGGAATCGCGGAGCAGTTGATCTTTACCAAGGGGCTTTTGGAACGGTGGCTGAGCCGGTGAATAGCGCGGGCAACCAACTCTTTTCCCGTACCTGTCTCGCCCAAGATCAGCACGGCAGCATCGGTGGGCGCCACGGTTTCGACCTGGGTCAAAACCTCCTTCAGTCCTGTGCTCTCGCCGACGATTTCATCGAAGTTGAAGACTGTGCGAATCTCGTCTTCCAAGTAAGATTTCTCTTCCGCAAGTTTTTCTTTCAGCTCGGCAATCTCACGAAAAGCCAAAGCATTGTCAACCGCAATGGCCACCTGATTTGCAATCTGGTGCAAGAGGTCCGTGTCATCCATGCTGAAAGCGTGTTCAGCGCGGCTGGCAACCGTCAAAACGCCGACGGTCCGTCCCTGGTTAATCAAGGGACAACAGCATGCCGATCGAATTTCTTCAGCGACCAGTATGCGTGTCGACTCCGCCGGAAATTCCTGAAGATCAAGATCCAGCCGTCCGATTAGAAGCGGCTTGCCGCTCTTAAATGCGCGCCCCGCAATGGAACCCTCGATGGGGTAGGGCATTTCGGAAAGAAGCGAACCTTTTCCTTGCGGGAAATCAGCCGCGTACATCCGCAGGTTTTTGTCTTCAGAGCCCGGCAGGATCAGTGTGGCGTAGTCGTGGTGCATAACCCTGCGCAGTGCGGAAGATATGGCACCGAAAACTTCTTTCAGCTCGAGGCTTCTTACCAGTGAATTCGTAATATCAAGCAGCAGACGAGTGCGGTCCCGCTCTTGTCGCAGGTATTTCTCATAGGAAATCACTTCCTGGGAGCGCAGGTGGTTATCGACGGCCAAGGCCACTCCGGAAGTTGCCTTCTCCAATAATTCCAACTCCGAGTCCGTATAGCCGACGTCTTCTTTGCGACCGAACGCAACGGCGCCCAATCGCCGTTCCGCAGCAGTGATCGGCAACAGGCATACGCGTCGAATCTCGCTTTCCAGAAATACGCGATTCGCGGTGGGGAAACGGGTATCTTGCGTTGGATCGTCAAGGACAATCGTTTGCTGAGTCCGCCAGGCAAGTCCGGCGGGCGATTCATCTTTCGGAATTTCCAGTCCGACAGGAATGCTTACGGCGCGACTCGTTTCCACGAGGCTGACCCTCATCACGTCCCTCACCGGATCGTGAAGACTGACATAGAGCGCGTCAAAAGCCACGAGAGGTTGGAGGCGTGAGAAGAGGTCGTGAAAGAGTTCCTGTAAATCGGTGTGGCAACTGATGCAGTCGAACACTTCCACGAGAGCCTTTAGCTGGCGCTCGTTGGCAACAAGATGTTCCGACCTCGGAATATTGTTCGTTGGCAAAGACACCTGCCCGCTCCTGCGGTCAGAAAGTCCGCGAAGCCTTAACACACTTTACCTTCCTGCCTATTCTACATATCTATCAGCACATGACTCTGCAGATAAACGCGGGGCTGTCCCGGCCGGCACGGTCAAATCCAGGCGGTGATTCTTGCGGCTGACCACGAGCCACCGATCATGCGCTAAGGTGAGGCGGATTCAGAACGAGCGGCAGGAGCGGCTTCAGGGAGGTCTCGTGCAACAGCGGAGCAGGCACACCCTCCGGCGCAGTCATGCCGATGCGGTCATGCCAGTACGCTGGCAATCCGACCTTCGCCGTGCCGACAAGGTCGTAGGCCGAACCGGCTACGAAGAGGCAACGCTCCGGATCGACCTTCAACTCCTCCAAAGCTAAACGGTAGGGTCGTGGATCTGGCTTGTAGAAGCCAGCCCGCTCCGCGGTGACGATCACGGCGAAATCGACTTCCAGGCGATCCGCGGCTATGCGCCCAAGCCGCTCGGAACAGTTTGTGACGATACCGAGTGAGACACCAGCAGCCGCGAGAGAACCGAGGATCTCCAGCGTGCCTGGCCAGGGTTGCAACTCGGAGTAGCGCGCGCCAAGTTCGTCCGCATGACCATGCCGTAGGCCCACGACCGCAGCCGCCTCAGCGACAAGATCCTCATAGGGTCGGTAGGCGCCAGTTTGGTAGGTGTTTCGCAGGTACTCGGCGCGCCAGCGGCGTCCGCTCTCGGCGTCACCCGCGACCGCTTTCCAAAGCGACCAGCTATCGAGAAGCGCGGTCAGAAGGTCAAACAAGACGGCATCGTAGCGGAAATTGCGGAGCTCTCTTGACGTGGATCCCATTTCAGACATGGTAGCAAAACCACTTTTTCGGCAGGAAAAACAGCGCTTGTTACCAGAATCCTTTATCGCGCGGACAAATAGTGCATGGCCTATTACTCGATGGGATCTCCAGCCGCGGTCTGACTGCGCGTTGCCGTCCAAGCGTAATCGTGTGCTTCTTCGCTGAGCAAGCCACTCATCGTCCCCTCCGCCACGCGCGCGCTAAACCGGCGCTGCGCGCTCTCGAATTCCATCCTGTCTCCAACCAGCCTCAGAGCAGAAGGTGCTTCTTCCTTGCCATTTACGGCCAGAGTGCCGGTGAGCTTCTGGAATTCCTGCCTTAACGTGAGCTCGTAACGATCGGCTTTAGCGCCGTTATTTACCGTCCATTGCCAAACGCCTGCCGCCCTCGCCGGTACGATCCATAGAAGAATCGCAGCGCCATTGACGGAATTGGTTTCGTCCGGTTGCCAATCCCCCATCAGGAAATCATGGGAGACAACCGGAGTCCCGGGCTTTAGTTGGCGCAGCAGGATTGGTCGAAGCCTGACGTTAACGGCCGATGACAAGTACAACATGACTGCGGTAGCTTCGTGGAAATCGGTCTGAAATAGATCTCCTTGGATAAACTTGACGCGATCCGACACGCCCATCGCCCGAGCATTCTGCCGGCTTTCGCGGATGCGTTCCGGGTCAATATCGATTCCGACCCCGCGCGCGCCGAAATGCGCTGCGGCAGTGATGACGATGCGACCGTCGCCGCACCCAAGGTCGTACACCACGCTGTCTTTCGAAACCTTCGCCATGCGGAGCATTTCGTCGACAACAGCTTGCTCCGTAGGCACGAAGATCACGTCAGGTGTCAGCGCCTCCTGGCAATAAGTTGGCAAAGCAGCAACGGCAGATACAGTTAACACGACCGCAACTGCTGCCCAGCGCCGCAATTTGTTCATGCCAGCCTCTTCCGCCATGTCCAGAAGACCCTGCCGCGTTACCTTGCGATGGCCGCGCCGCCCCAAGCAAGGGCACTACTTCTTCGTTTGCGACTCGGCGGGCAAAAGGTTCTTCTCCGCCAAGAATCCTGCCAGCAGGTCGCCGGTGGCGGCAATAATCTTTCCGCAGTTGCTCTTTTGTTCCGGCGAGGCGTATTCGTAGATTTGTAATGTCTTGCAGGAGTTGTCGCCAAACCGGGCGACGAAGCGTTCGCCCAGCTCGCGTGCATACGTATACGCCGGTTCGCGACTTCCCTCCGGACCGCTCCGTCCGGCCAGCAGGCTGAGCACCATGATCGATCCCGAGAAGGCACCGCAAAAGCCCGATTTTCCAGCTCCTCCGCCGCCGAAACAGGTTGCGATGCGCATGGCTTCGTCAGGAAGAGTAAAGGGAAGTTGGTTGCGAAACGCGTGCAGCACCGCTTCGGCGCAGTTGCAGCCCTGCTTGTAGCAATTGCCGGCCGCTGAGTGATCGCTTTGTTCCGAATCCGTCATCTTCCACCCTCCCGATTGATCCGTTCTTGCTGCGCATCCGTTTCCCGCGCTGCCTGCCGCGAACGCCAGCTCTCCGCGAGCAGTCTGGCGCAGCACAAAATTGTTGAGCGGCACCTGTTTCCGAGGTCATTCCATCAGAGAATCGAAGCGGGTTCTACCGCAGCAAATTTCGTGGATATTATCGGCTGAGTACCGAGGGTTGATGTGTCAAGGGTCACAATGAACGGTGAGGCAGTCTAGGTACGAGCATGTTGCCTTAGCGAATCAGCTCTTTCAAATGACAGAGTCTAGTCGAGGCGCACCAGGAAGACGCCGCCTTCGCTCACTTTGATGCTGCTGGCGATTCTTTGCGCCAGAAGACGGTCGTCGTCCTGCACGCGCACGCGCACCCAATAACCGGTGGCTCCGGGGAAGTCCAGCAGGCGTGCCTGGCGATAGCGGGCGGTAAGGGTCTGCTTCAGGGCGAGAGCGCCATCGCGTTGGCGGAAGGCGCCGATCTGGATGCACCACTTTCCACCAATGTCGATGGCTGCCGGAGTATGCAGCACTTCCAGTTTGACATTGGCCAAACCCGGCTGCCACATGTCCAATGCCTTGGCCGCCGCTAGCGAGAGGTCGATAACGCGCCCATCCACGAACGGTCCGCGATCGTTGATGCGGACAACGACCTGACCGTTTGTTTTCAGGTTCGTTACCCGCACTACCGAATGGAACGGCAGGGTGCGATGCGCCGCCGTCAACGCCGTGCCATCGTACGGCGCCCCGCTGGCTGTTTTGGGGCCGCCCGGCTCGCCAACGTACCAGCTGGCGATTCCGGTCTGCGTCCATGGTGTCGATTTCGGAGGTCTTGGCAGGGGAACCGCTGCAGCAGGTGGAATCGGTTCGGCGGGCTTGATGCTGGTGGGCACAACAATTGGCGGCGGCGGGGACAGCTTGGCTTGCGTCATCTTCTTCTCGCCACAGCCCGTGGACGCCAGGCAAAACGCCAGCAATAATGCCACACAAACGATCCGGCATTCCGGCTCGCGTCGGGGCAGTACCGTGCGAAATTGCGTATGGTCCTGGAGGATCACGATAAACCGGCGCTTCAGCCTCTCCCAGTTCGCAGGCGTTCGTCTGTCGCGAGGATGATCGAAACCCAGCAAAGCTGGCTAATTATGCCGACGCGGCCGAAGCGGGTCAATTGTCGGAAGGTCAATGTCCTTTGCGGAATAGGTTGGCGGGGAAGAGACACAATAGTTTCCTTCCGTACGGCGTTTCGCTGATGGACTGAAGCTCTCACCCGGACTATCTTCCCGGCTTAGTATGAAACGCCGATTCTGGTTTGGGTGCCCGCACGAATTCTCGTTCCCCATAAAGTCATCCGATGGGAGCTGCTACCAGGTCTGCACCCTCTGCGGCGTGGAATACGGCTACGACTGGAAACGGATGAAGCGGACAAAGGTAAAGCCTGTCAAACAGACTTCCCTGGACCAATGCCGGCCCGGCCAGCAAGTGCCGCCGGGCGGGTGCGAGCAGGAATCCCCAATCGCGCGCTCGACCAGCCACAAAGAGATATGGGGGCGTGCGGTAAGGCTGATTGCAAATGCAGTTGAAAGCCGGGTCGCGGCAGCCAAGCGGTGGAACTTCTCAAGACAGCCTAGCGAGCCAAATGCAGGCTTGCCGGGGACCCCGCACGCAAGGCGGCGAATTCGTCTTGTTCCCGTCGTCGTCCCCATCGTTGCCCTCATGGTGTTCCTCGGTTTCACATATGCTGTCGTTCGCCGCTCTGGACGCGCTGTTCCAGAACAAAAGAGTCCCCAAGCCGCCGCGCCGGTGGAGGTAGCAGCACATTCCGAGACACCAATCGAGACGGTGGCCGGTAACGAATCTTCCCCAAAGACGCAACCCACCCCGAGCGTGACCTACCACCACGGCGGCGAGAGGAAGCTGAAACGCATTTTAGGTGTGCCGCGTGTTCAAACGCCGGTTTTGGTCGCGGGTGAAGCGCGGGTGACCTCACAGCCGGATGGCGCGCAAGTCCGGTTCGATGGCAACAGTGACCCTGTTTTTGTCACTCCCGCCGTCGTGGAATCGATTCCGCCCGGTCGCCACAGCGTTGTATTTTCCAAGCCCGGATTCGTCTCGCAAACGCTGACGGTGGAGGTCGTGGCCGGTGTCCGTTCCACGGTGACCGCCCGTCTGGTGCAGAAAGGATCGGTTTTCAACATCTCCAGCAATCCGGCCGGGGCTGCGATTCTTCTGGACGGCAAGAGTACGGCCCTTACCTCGCCGTCTGAGCTGCGCGTCAATGTAAACGGAACACACACCATCACGCTCGTCCAATCGGGCTTTCTGGCGGCGCAATCGCAGGTCAGCGTCAGGGATGGAGAAAATTTTTCCGTTGACTTTACCCTGATACCGGCGGGGAACGTCGCCAACAGCAAGGTGGTCGGTGGGCTTAAGCGGCTGCTCCCGGGCGGCTCTTCGAAAGAAATGGCCGACGTACATTTCAAAACCAATCCCAAGGGCGCGAGATTGATGCTGAACGGCCGGCCCGCCCCAAAGACCACGCCTCTGGAACTCAGGCTGCCTCCTGGCGGATACGATGTTGTAATCCAAGCCGACGGATTTAAGAGTTTTTCGAAGGAGATCGTCCTGAAGGCAGGTCAAAAGGTAGTGCTGCAAGAGGCTTTGGAGCGTTCTACCGGAGACGACCGCCCGGTCAAACCATGACGGTTCCCTGCATGGCTCTGCCAGCTCTACCCAATCGGTAAGGGTTGCGCCCGGAGCGCTTATCGTGCGCCACCCCACCTCTCAAACTGCTGACGTTGTTGACAAACCCCGCCAAAGACCCTACCGTATATAAGCGAACAAAAAGCGAATATGAACACTGCCGCGGAGCTTCGAAAACAGATCGAATCGGCGCTTGCCGAGCGTATTCCAGCGGCTTTGTCGATGCGTCCTGCCGCCGTGCCGGAGCTGGTTTCCTGCGGAATAGCGGAAGTGGATGCCGTGCTTGGAGGGGGGCTGCCGCTGGGCGGAATCAGCGAACTGACGGGTGCGGCTTCCTCGGGACGCACGACCCTGGCTTGGGCAACGCTGGCAGGGATCACGGTCGAGGGTGGCTGCGGCGCCTATGTGGATGTTTCGGATTCATTCGATCCGCTTTCGGCTGCCGCGCTGGGCGTGGACCTGCGCCGCCTGTTATGGGTGCGCGCAGGAGAGACGGCGACGGTTGTGGGTTCTTCTCCCTTGCCCACAACCGTGCCCGCAGATGCAGGACGTGATCCAGGAGAAGACCGGTTCCGGTCGCGGCTGGTGTCATCCGCGCTCCGAAGCTATTGGTGTGGATCGCGCAGTCAGTCGATTGTTCAACGGCCACGAGATGGGTGGCAATCCGCCATCGGAGCCAACGGACTTCACCCCGCGCTGCTCGGAGTCGATCCGCCGTAAGCGCATCGAGCCAATGGTTTTTACGCCGAAGGCAGGGTTTTCGCGCAGCATGGCAATTCATGTTCAACGCGGGCGCACGGAGCGTAAGCCTTGGGGGCACCTTGATCGGGCGTTGCGCGCCACCGACATGCTGCTGAATGCAGGCGGCTTCCGTGTAGTTGTGCTCGACCTGGGCGATGTCAGTTCGGAGTACGCGCGGCGAGTGCCGCTAGCGACTTGGTACCGCTTCCGCCTTCAGGTCGAAAAGTCACAGACGCTGTTTCTTCTTCTGACGCAGGTGGCTTGTGCCAATAGCTGTGCGGCGGTGTCTCTGCACTGCGGAGCGCCGCAATCCGAGTGGGGACAGGCGGCGGAGGGCGGCCCCTCATTGCTGACGGGGTTGCGTTATGGCGTCAGCATCGTGCGGAATCGAGCGGTTGATCCTTATCGCAAGAAGCCTGCCGCATCCTCACCTCACTACGCGAAAAGCGCGCGTAGCGGGGGCTCCGCCTCGGCGCAAGTTTCATGGAACAGCGCAATCTTGTGGTCAAGATAAGCCATGCCTGCCGCGTTGTATCTCTGTCTGCATCTTCGCGACTTTGCCGCGCAGGTGGCGGCACGCGCACATCCTGAGCTGCGCAAGCGACTCCTCTACCCCGACACGCGCAACTACGGTGTGTGCCGGGGGGCCCTGCTGATTCTTGCGGGCTCGCCGCCTCTGGAGTATGTCTTCGGGCTGAATGACGCCGCACGGCAGCAGGGCGTGACGATGGGAATGAGCCGCATGCAGGCGGAGTCGTTTGAAGGAATGACGATTCTAGGGCGGGAGCGCCCACAAGAAGAAGATGCATTTAAGGAGTTGATCACCTTCGCGAACCATGTCTCGCCCAGAGTGCAGGCGATTGCCGCGCCTGAAGAACAATCTTCCGCTGCGACGCTTGTTCTCGATGTATCGAACTCGGAGCGGTTGCTGGGAACGGCCGGGCGGATTGCTGGCTCACTCTTGGCAGAAGTCGAGAGAGCTGGGTACGAGGCAAACATCGCGGTCGCGCACAATGTTTATGCGGCGGTGCTAGCCGCACGTGGATTGAAGGGAATCGCGATCATTCCCCCCGGACGCGAGGCGCAAACCTTGTCTCCTCTGCCACTCTCGGTTCTGGAACTTGACTCCGCGCAGGAGCAGACGTTCGCAAACTGGGGCATTTACACCCTTGGACAGTTGGCGACATTGCCGCTGAAGCCGCTTGTCATGCGTCTCGGACAAAGCGGGTATCGGCTGCATTTGCTGGCAAGCGGCGCCTACGATCATCTGCTCGTGCCGGCGGAAGATTCCTTAGACGCCACGCTGAGCGAACATATAGAACTCGAGCATCCGGTTGAGCTGTTGGAGCCGCTCCTCTTTCTGATGAGCGGCACGTTGGAGGCGCTGACCCGGCGCGCACAGGAACGTGCGCTGGCGATTGCAGCGGTCGAGACCCGTCTGGTGCTCGATGATGCAGAGCACTCTGAGCATCGGCGGACTGTGCGTCCGGCGCTGCCGGAGAGCGATCATCGAACGCTGCTCAAGCTGGTTCAACTGGATCTCGAACTGCATCCTCCGCGGGGTGGGGTTATGGCTTTCACCATGTGCGCGCAGCCGGCACGTCCACGGAAAGTACAGCAGGGGTTGTTTGCACCACAATCTCCCGAAGCCGGACGTCTGGAGATTCTGTTGGCGCGACTGCGCAGGTTGGTGGGCGAAGAGCGTGTGGGTTCGGCGGAATTGCTGGACAGCCATGCGCCGGATGCATTCCGGATTACATCGTTTTCTTCCGGCCCGGCACAGAGCGTGGAAACGTTATCGCATCGCTTGCGAATCTCCGCACTGCGCATGGTGCGCCCCCCGATGGCAGTACACATTGGGATGAGCGGACCTTCTCCGGCTACGCTCGTTCTTGATGGCAAGAGGCTCGCAGTACAGACATACTCCGGTCCGTGGCGAACCAGCGGGGCATGGTGGAGCAACGCGGACTGGTGCCGCGAGGAGTGGGATGTGGTGCTGAAGGAAGCACAACAGCGATGCCTTCGCCTGGCCTACGACCCCGGCGCAAATTGCTGGTATCTAATCGGAATCTACGATTGAGTGGCGACGATGTACGTGGAACTTCATGCGCGCTCGGCATTCAGCTTTTTGGAAGGCGCGTCTCTGCCCGAGTTACTGATGGCGCGCGCGGCCCAACTCGAGATGTCGGCCATGGCTCTGCTCGACCGCAACGGACTCTACGGCGCGCCACGCTTTCACATGGCTGCGCAGCGTGCCGGAGTTCGGGCGCACATTGGAGCCGAGGTCGCCGTGCGCGATGCGGGCGAGCGCGTGCGTCCACCTGATTGGCTTCCACACCGCGTTCCGGCTGAACCTGTGCGCTTTGCCCTGCTGGCTGAATCCAGCATCGGCTACCAGAATCTCTGCCGCCTGATTACGCGTTGCAAGCTGCGCGAAGGAACAAAAGCGGAGGGTTCCGCGCTGCTGAACGATGTCGCGGAGCACTCGCAAGGCTTGGTGTGCCTGACCGGCGGGGATGAAGGCCCATTGGCGGCGGCGCTGGCGCGCGGCGGATACGCCGAAGCTTTGCGCGAAGTCGAGCGACTGACGCACATCTTTGGCCCCAGCAACGTCTTTGTTGAATTACAAAGACACTTCGACCGCGAAGAGGAACATCGAAACCAGGCCGCGGTGCGCATCGCTCGCTCGTTGAAACTTCCATTGCTCGCGACCAATGGAGTGAATTACGCCACGGCTTATGAGCGCGAAGTGCTCGACGTGCTCACGACGATCCGCCACCATTGCACGCTGGAGACCGCCGGACGCCTGCTTGCGCCGAACGCGGAGCGATACCTGCGTCCGGCGCGTGAGATGCAGGAGCTATTCCGCGATTTGCCGGAGGCCATCGCCAACACACGTGAGCTTTCCGCGCGACTCGTCTATCAGATGAGCGACCTGGGCTATCGCTTTCCTGACTACCCCGTGCCCGCAGGGAAAACCATGCAGTCGTTCCTGGAGAAGCGCACTGCTGAGGGTATTCGTGGGCGCTACCTGCCCAAGCGAGATGCCAAACTTCTTGCTCGTGCCGAACAGCAGGCCCGGCGCGAGTTGGCTCTGATCGCGAAACTCGGGCTTGCAGGGTACTTTCTTGTCGTCTGGGACATTGTGCAGTTCTGCGGACGTGAAGGGATTCTGGTGCAGGGGCGCGGCTCGGCTGCCAATAGTGTTGTTTGCTATGCGCTCGGCATCACCGCGATCGATCCCGTGGGCATGGACCTGCTCTTCGAGCGCTTTCTTTCCGAGGAGCGCGGCGAGTGGCCGGACATCGATCTCGACCTGCCCAGCGGCGACGAGCGCGAGCGAGCGATCCAGTACGTCTATCAGCGCTACGGCGAACTCGGCGCGGCAATGACCGCCAACGTAATTACTTACCGTGGACGCTCCGCGGCGCGCGAGGTTGGCAAAGCTCTGGGCTTCGATGCCGAAACGCTTAATCGCCTGACCAAACTGGTGAGCACATGGGAGTGGCGGGGCGAGAACGATACCCTGGAGCACAACTTCCAGACCGCGGGCTTCGACATTCAGCATCGACGCATCGCCAAGCACATCGAGCTGTGCCGGCGCATGCAGGACCTGCCGCGCCATCTCGGACAGCACTCCGGCGGCATGGTGATCTGCGGCGGGCGGCTGAATGCGGTCGTTCCGATCGAACCGGCTTCCATGCCGGGACGCACGGTCATCCAGTGGGACAAGGAGGACTGCGCCGATATGAAAATCATCAAGGTCGATCTGCTCGGACTCGGCATGATGGCCGTGCTCAAGGATTGCCTCGAATTGGTGCCTCGCCATTACCGCGAGCCGCTCGATCTCGCGCAGCTTCCGCAAAACGATTCGCCCACTTATCGTGCACTGCAGCAAGCAGATACCGTGGGCATGTTCCAGGTGGAGAGCCGCGCCCAGATGTCGGCGTTGCCGCGCAATCATCCCACACGCTTTTACGACCTCGTGGTTCAGGTGGCAATCATTCGTCCCGGCCCCATCGTCGGCAACATGATGAATCCCTACATGAAGCGGCGGCGCGGGTTGGAGAAGGTGAGCTACTACCACCCGCTGCTGGAGCCGGTACTGAAGCGTACGCTAGGCATCCCGCTCTTTCAGGAGCAACTCATACGCATGGCCATGATAGTTGCCAACTTCAGCGGCGGCGAGGCCGAGGAGTTGCGCCGCGCGGTTGGGATGCGGCGCTCCATGGCCCGCATGAAAGAGTTGGATGGAAAACTGCGGCGCGGCATGACCGCCAATGGTATTCCTCCCAAGGTGCAGGACGAGATCATTCAATCCATCTCGTCCTTCGCGCTCTATGGATTTCCGGAGTCGCACGCCGCCAGCTTTGCGCTGATTGCTTACGCGAGCGCCTATCTCAAGTGCAACTACCTTGCGGCCTTTACTGCCGCGCTGCTGAACAATCAGCCGATGGGCTTCTACTCGCCGGCCACGATTGTGAAGGATGCGCAACGCCACGGTCTGCGCGTAAAGCCCGTCGATGTGCAGCACTCTGATTGGCCTTGCACGCTGGAACCTGAGCCGGACAATACTCATCGTTTCGCTCTGCGCCTCGGTCTTTGCTACGCACGAGGTCTGCGGCGCGAAACCGCATCGGCGTTGATTACAAGGAGAGAGCAACGCGCATTTACCTCGATTCAGGATATTGCATCGCGTGTGCCGGAATTGCGCAAGAGCGATCTCTCGCTGCTGGCGCAGATCGGTGCGCTCAATTCGCTGGGTGACGTTTCGCATCGTCGCGATGCGTTGTGGCAGGTGGAGTATGTGGGCCGTCTTGCGGGACCGTTGTTGAATAAACTCCCGGAAGAACGTTGCGAACCATCACCGTTGCTGCAGATGACGATAGAGGAACGTCTCGTAGCCGACTTCTCCGGCACCGGCGTCACCGTGGGCCGGCATCCCATGGCTTTTCATCGTGCCGCATTGGAACGCATGGGGATTCTCCCGGCAAATTCCCTCTCCCAGTTCCCCGATGGCCATGAGGCCCGTATCGCTGGATGTGTCATTGCCCGCCAGCGCCCAGGCACGGCAAAGGGATTTGTATTTCTCAGCCTCGAAGATGAGACAGGCATCGCCAACACCATCATCACGCCTGCTGTTTATGAGCAGTTCAAGCGCGTGGTGATCTATGAGAAATTTTTGCTGATTGAAGGAGAGTTGCAGAATCAACAGAATGTTATCTCTGTTAAGGCGCACAGCATCCGCCCACTTGAAATCAGTGCCGCCGAGGTGCGCTCACACGATTTTCACTGAGGCTGTGCAGCGTCCATTGCATTGTCGCGCTCACTCACACGATGGCGTTGCATGATTTCGGAAGATAGGGCTTCAATCGCGGTTGTAGCTCTGTAACCGGAATCAACCCTAACGGATATGAGCCGCTCCAGTTTACGCAACTTGTCGTAGTGCGCTACTCTGTTTCGGCGCCGGCGTTTCGCATTTTTCACATCTCTCTTTTCGAGGCTGCGACTTGGCGCCGAGCTGAACAGGCCCTTTCCTGGTAAGGAGGCGATCTATTGCGCACACAGAGAACTTCCGTGCAAAGGTTTTTGCTCACGCTCGCTGCGGGAATCCTGGTTCTCTCCGCTTTGGCGATGAGTCAGGGCTCGCAACTGCCGACTGCAGCCACAAACGCCACGGTAAAGACCGATTCTCTTACGGTGTTCACGAAAATGGATGCCTCCAGCAGCGTTGTGCGTTCGTTGGCGAAAGGCGAGGCAGTTTACGTCGACCTTCGCGTGGATCAGGGGGCGACGCTCTGGTGCGGCGTACGCATCGCGGAGCAGGCCAGGAGGCTCGGGTTCGTCGACTGCAGAAGTCTTGAACGCGTTGATGCTCCGCGACCAGTAGACACCGGAAGAACCGGAATCAAGATGCCCGGCAAGGCACAGGTTGCTCCTGGGGAAATACCTTTTTCGCGCCCGGCCACGCCAACTGAAACCGGATACGCCGCTATAAAGGCGGAGGTGGTGAAGGAAGGGGCGATCGATTCCGGCTATATTGCGAAGCTGGAGGCGGAGGCCAAGGCCGGTGGTTCCACGGCACTGAGGCGCGCGGCCTGGGCTCACTTTGCGGCTGGCGAGTTCGCTTTGTCTCAGCATGAGTTAAGCGAAGCGATCCAGCACTTTGAGGCAATGGAAGCCTTCGCGGGGCAGCAGCGTGAATTGCTGCAGTTAAGCCTTTTGGGCCGCGCCCGCGCGCTTCTGTTGGAAAGCGAATTTTCTTCCGCGTTGGAGGTGCTTGAGCGGGTGCGCAAGATTGCTCCCAAGTCGGCGGAAGCGGCGGCCCTGGCCGGTTGGGCGCACTACCAGCTCAACCAGACGGACGCGGCGATCACCGCCTTTGAAACCGCACAACGCCTGGGGCCAAACGAAAGAGTGGCACGGTTGCTGGGCAAAGCGAAGCGGGACAGGGATGCCGAAGGCGATTTCCGGGAGGGTGGGTCTTATCACTTTGTTCTGCGCTATCACGGAGGAGCAAGCCACCAGCTTGCCCGCGAGATGATGCAGACCCTGGAGGAGCAGTTCCGGAGCCTGAGCGCCGAACTTCGCTACACCCCGCCCGAACCGATTGCCGTGATTCTCTACACCCGGGAAGCCTTCCGCGATGTTACCCGCGCACCCGGTTGGGCGGGCGCGCTGAACGATGGACGCATTCGAGTGCCGGTGCAAGGCGTGGAAACGGTCTCCCCTGAGTTGGCGCGAATCCTCAAACACGAGCTCACGCACAGTTTCATTTTTCAGAAAACCGCTGGACGCTGTCCCACTTGGCTCAACGAGGGGATTGCGCAATGGATGGAAGGAAGGCGAACCGGAGTTGATGCTGGACCTCTGGTCGCGTCCTTCGAACGTGAAAAAGGAAAAGTGTTGCGCTATTTGCCAGGATCGTGGACGAACCTGACAGCCTCGCAGGCGCGTTTCGCCTATGCTTGGTCCCTGGCGGTAGTCGAAGCAATCGAGGCCCAATCAGGTTTGGCCGCCGTCGACCGCCTGCTCGACGCGCAACGAACCGAGGCCTCCGGCGAAGCCCCATTGCGCCAGGCGTTGCGCACCGGTTTCTCCGGCCTTGACGACATTACGATTACTTATCTCCGCCAGACGTATTTGCGTTAGGCTTTCCACTCGCTCTTGCGGCGGCCTCGAGTTTTTCGTTTCTGTTGGCGGTCACTCTCTGCCCCGGAACTGGATGATTTTGCGTCGGTCGCGTTTTGATGGTCTGCCTTCCGGTGCCACTTCGAAATGCTTCATCGCTTTGCGCTCGTCTGCCAATTTCTGGCGCTGTTCACGACTCGCCTCTGTCTCGCGGTACAGCGTTTGCGCAACCGAGGCCGGGCCTCGCATCTCACTGAGAAGCAGGACCTCCACCTGAAAGTCGCCGCCTTCGTTCGTCACTCGCAACACGTCTCCCACCCGGACCTCACGCGCAGGCTTGACCTGCTGTCCGTTGGATTGAATCCTGCCTAGGTCACAGGCGCGCGCAGCCAATGCGCGCGTCTTGAAGAACCTGGCGGCCCAGAGCCACTTGTCGATTCGTAAGTTGGGCATGTTACCTATTTTCCTATGGGTGCGGGATGCTGGCTGTGGTTGCAAGAGGATTGTATGACCTGTTCGGACCAGAATCAGGTTAAAATTCGGACATCCACATTACGTCTAGTGCGCAGAGTTTACAAGAGAGCGATTGATTGATGAGGCTGGTCCATAGACCACCGTTGTCGTGCTCACCTGGAGTACGTGGCTGCTGGTATTTTTGCCGATTCTGATGTTTATGTGAAGCCGCAGAAGATTTTCAGATTGCAGTAAAAGGAGAGGTTATGGGGAAACGGATAGCTGTTTTAGGTACCGGCGCAATCGGCAGCAGCGTTGGAGCCGACATGACTCGTGCGGGCCATGACGTTTGGCTGGTTGACCAGTGGCCCGAACACGTGGAAGTGATGAGATCCAAAGGGCTGCACATTACCATGCCCGAAGGAGATCTGGATATCAAGGTGCGGGCGCTCCACCTGTGCGAAGTGGCGTCGCTGAAGAAGCCCTTCGATGTCGTTTTCCTAACGGCCAAGTCGCCCGACAGCATCTGGCTGACGGAGTTTATCAAGCCGCACTTGGCGCCCACCGGAGTCCTGGTGTCCCTGCAGAACAGCCTCAATGATGAGTGGATTGCACCGATTATCGGCTATCAAAGGGATGTGCCCAGCGTCGTCGAATTGGCGGCGCAGATTCTGGGACCAGGGAACGTGAAGCGCCGTACCGGTCCAACCAAGGCATGGTTCGCGCTGGGGGAGATGCATGGCCGGGTGACTCCGCGCGTGCAGGAGCTTGCAAAAATTCTTAGTGCAGCGGGCAAGACGGAGGTTACGTCGAACATCTGGGGCGCGAAATGGTCGAAGCTGATCGTAAACACCATGTCGCACGCGATTGCCGCGATTCTTCGCGGCACGGATTCGGATGTCGTGGAAAACCCGAAGCTATTCCCACTCGGCATCGCGCTGGGAAGAGAGTGCCTGGACGTAGGTTTGGCTTTGGGCTATCGCATTGAGCCGGTTTTCGGCCTTACCGCCGAGGAGATGATGGGGGCTCCCGACGAAATGCTGAAGCGAATCCTCGTTACGCTCTGCGGGCACATTGGCAAGCACACCAACTCATTCCTCCAGGACATGATGAAAGGCCGCCCTTCGGAAGTCAATTACATGAATGGGCTGGTCGCTGCGAAAGGCCGCGAGGCCGGGATTCCAACACCATTCAACGATGAGATCACACAAATCGTCGAGCAGATCGAAAAAGGCGAACTGACGTTTGGGCCCGAACACCTGGAGCGGTTGGAGAATTTGGTGCCCTCCAAACGAGCCGCTGCCGTTAAGGGTTGAGGCTGAGAGAGAGGACGAATGGGATATAAGATTGTTCCACTGAATACCGGCACGATCACCTTGGATCGGGGATCGTATTGCACGATGGGAAGAGGGATCGGCGAGAAGGTGGATGTACCTTCGACGGCCTGGTACTTGACTGACGGCAAGGAGCACCTGTTGGTGGACACCGGCATGTGTGAGACGGCACGGGCCAACCAATGGCACCACGAAGGCTTTCAGCCTGCTGGCGGAAGGATCGACCAACAGCTCCTGAGCCGTGCGGGCATTGCGCCCGAGGCGATCACCACGATTCTTTTCACCCATCTCCACTGGGATCACTGTTCGAACATGAAACTGTTTCCGAACGCCCGCTACTACGTGCAGGCCCGAGAGCTGGAGTTTGCTCTCAATCCCACCCTTCCGCCCTACTATCGTTCGTACGAAGCTCCCATCCTCGGCCTGGAATCGCCGTTTACGGGCTGCACCTTTATCACAGTTGAGGGTGAATACGCTTACAACGACGACATCACTCTGTTCCCGACACCTGGGCACTCGGTAGGCCATCAGTCGGTCGCGGTGCGTACGGCGGCAGGGACGATCGTTATCGCCGGCGATGCGGTTTTTGTGCAGGAGAATCTGAAGGGCGACCCCAAGCACCTGCTTGAGTTCATTCCCATCGGCCGCTACATCAATTATTTCGACATGTGGAATAGCTTCAAGGAGATCAAGCGCCGGGGGAACATCGTGCTTCCGGGGCACGATCCCTCGGTCTTTGACAAGCCGTGCTATCCATAGGGCAACCTGCACCAGCGAGGGAGTATGGATTCCAGCGATAAGCAACAAAGTTTTGAGCTCTGCCTGAAAGAGTTTCTGGAGATCGCACATCGTGCGGCTATTCTGGGGCTTCAGGCAGGAACCGGGGGCAATATCAGTGTGCGTTGCGGGTCGACCTATCTGATGAAGGGCACCGGAAAGTCACTCTATGGCCTGACGGAAGCGGACGTGGTCGTGGTGGACGAGGATGGGAAGGTCATCCGCGGGAGCGGGCCGGCGACCAAGGAGGCGGGGCTTCACCTGAACCTCTACCGCGTGCGGCCGGAGGTGCGGGGCATCGTTCACTATCACGCCCCGTTTGCCGCTGCATACGCTGCCAAAGGGATTCCGATTCCAACCCTCAGCGGGCACGCTCGCAGAGCTTTTCCACGCATGCCCATCGTGCCCGAGCTGCGAGATGGCTCGCGGGAGCTGGCGGAGGCCGTGGAGAAAGCCTTTCAGGACCAGGAGGTGAGACTCATCCTTCTCGAGTCCCATGGCCTGGTCGCCGTTGGTGACAACCTGCTCGCCGCGCAGACCTTGGCAGAGCTGGCAGAGGAGACGGCCAAGACTGCCATCGCGGCGCGGATTCTTGAACGCCTATGAAGAACCGGACGAAGCAGACAGCTTTACTGGTCGTTACCCTCGACACCAAAGGTCAGGAGGCGCTTTTCCTGAAGAGCGTCCTCGAACGGCTCGGGGTTGACGTTCTGGTTCTGGATACAGGCATCTTCCCATCGCCCGTGGGAGAAGGAGACATCGGCCGTCACGAGGTCGCGCTCGCCGGCGGCAGCCGATCGATTGACGAATTGATCCGGGCCGGAAATAAGGGCGAGGCCATCAAGGCGATGATGAACGGGGCAGTAGCCCTGACCAAGTCGCTTTATCGCGAGGGGAAGATCGATGGCGTTCTTTCCATCGGAGGCGCTCAGGGCACGATCATCGGCACCAGTGCCATGAGATCGCTTCCGCTGGGCGTCCCCAAAATCATGCTTTCAACGATGGCATCGGGGAAGCGCTATTTCGAGACCTACGTCGGCACCTCGGACATTACCCTGATCCACTCGGTGGTCGATTTCTTTGGGCTGAATTCCGTACTCAGACAAATGCTCAGCAATGCCGCAGGCGCTCTTGCCGGCATGCTCCAGGCCGGCCAAGTGCCCGCCGCCGGTCGCAGCCAGATTGCCATCACCATTTATGGCACCACCACGCCCGCAGGCATGCGGATTGTATCGCTGCTGCAAGAGAGATGTTACGAGCCGGTCGCCTTCCACCCCAATGGAGTAGGCGGAAGGGCGATGGAAGAGATGATCCTGCAAGGCCGGTTCGATGGGGTAATCGACCTGACCACACACGAGTTGATCGACGAATTGGCGGGCGGTCAGCACGCCGCCGGACCTAACAGGCTGGAGGCGGCCTCCCGCATGGGGATCCCGCAGGTGGTTGTGCCCGGGAGCACGGATTATATCGTCACAGGACGTTTTTCGGAGCTCAAGCCGGCGTGGAAGAAGCGCACCACGATGATTCATAACCCGGAGATGACCTTTGTCATGCCATCCAAACGAGAGATGGCAATGCTCGGCGATCTGATGGCTCGAAAATTGAATCAGGCTCAGGGCAACACCGTGGTTATGGTGCCTCTGAAAGGTTTTTGTTATCCCAACTGCGAGGGCCGGGCTCTTTACAATCCGGGCGGAGTGAAGGCCTTTGTTGAGGCGCTCAAAAGCCGGATCAAGCCTTCGATTCCAGTGCGTCTGTTGCCCATGCACGTCAACGATGAGTTGTTTTCTTCTGCCGTGGTGCAGGAGTTCGAAACGTTAATGCTCTCCAAGTCGGAGACAGTTTCCAAATAAGGTTCGTCGTCAGATCAACAAATTGGGCCGCGGGCAGTGTCCGTCCCGGACACGCAACTCCGAGACGGACTCTTCGAAGGGAATCACGCTCAACCTTAGGCGATACCCGCGAGGCGCCTTGCCTCCTCGATGACGACGTCTTCCTGCGTGGCAACGACCTTGCGCTCTCCCAGACGAAGCACGAGCTGCCGCGGGTCGCAACCGTATTCCTGGGCCGCGCGTTTAATGGGCATGATGTACCCGCCATAAACACATGCATAGCCCATCAGGATGGCATCGTTATCGACAACGGGCTTTGGTATCTTCGCCAAGATGGGATTGTTCTTAATTTCATCCTCAAGAACAGCTGCGGCGTCCAAGATACCGAACAGGTCAACATTCGTCTCGAACCCGCCCCGCTTCAGCGCTGCTATCACGGTTTCGCTTTGGGTGTTGCCGGCCCCGCCGCCCAGGCTCTTCAGGCTTCCATCCACATAGGTGGCTCCCGCATCGACAGCCGCCATTGAATTGCCGATCGCCAATCCAAGATTATTGTGCCCATGGAACCCTACCGGAATGCTTAGAGCCTCGCGCAGAGCATAAACGTATTCTTTGACTTGACTGGGCACGAGGTACCCTTGCGATTCCGCCAAGTTGACATACTGTGCGCCGTACGACTCCATCTTCTTCGCTTCCTCGACTATGCGCTTCGGGGAAGCCATGCCAAACGAAACCAGGTAACCAACCGCGAACATACCTAATTTCCTGGCTAGTTGCATGTGCTGCTCGGTGACGTCCGCTTCGGTGGCATGGGATGCCACTCTTGCGACCGTGGCACCAAGATCAAAGGACAGTTGGAGGTCGTCCTTTGTGCCGAATCCGGGCAGCAGCATGATTGCCACTTTCGCCTTCTTGACCGAAGACACGACGGAGGAGAGCAGTTGCTGGTAGGGGACGGCGGTCCGGCCGACATGAATAGAACTTCCTCCCACACCATCACCGTGACCGACTTCGATGATGTCGACGCCGGCGGCATCGAGGGCGGCCGCAACCTTGGCAACGATCTCGGGGGTAAATTGCTGACGGAGACTGTGGTTTCCATCGCGAAGTGTCACATCCACAAAGGTGAGCTTAGACATTGGCTGCCTTCCTTCTATTCGAGGTCTCCGCATAGCGCTCGGCGACGTTAATTGCCGCGGCGGTGATGATGTCGAGGTTTCCGGCATAGGGTGGAAGATAATCGCCGGCGCCGGTCACTTCGTTGCAGACCGTAAAATGGTCGCCGTCGAGGAACGGCTCGACCGTAACCTTGAAACCTGGCACATAAGACTTGAGCTTCTCGGCCATGGCCATAACCGACTCACGCACCTTCTTCTCGTCGGCCGGAAGGTCAACCACGGCATAGATCGTGTTCCGCATGATAATCGGCGGATCCGCAGGGTTGATAACGATGATGCTCTTCGATTCTTTTGCGCCGCCGATTTCGCGAACGCTCCTTGCCGTGGTGCGCGTGAACTCATCAATATTCTGTCTGGTGCCTGGGCCCGCGCTGCGACTCGAGATTGTGGACACTGTTTCGGCATACAGGACAGGACAGACCCTATTGATAGCAGCCACGATGGGCACCGAAGCTTGCGCCCCACATGACACCAAATTGACGTTGCACTCCGTGGAGTGCTCCTGGAGGTTCACCACCGGGATGACACCTGGCCCCACCGCGGCAGGAGTCAAATCGACCGCGATAATGTTCGCTGCCTTGAGGCGTGGTGCGTTCGCGAGGTGAGCTCGCGCCGACGTTGCGTCAAACATCAACTTGATTTTGCTGTTGCGCAGAATGCCTTCGATCCCATCCGTGCAGGTTTCGAAACCAAGTTTGCGCGCAAGCGCCAAGCCCTCTGAGGCCGGATCGATACCTGCGACCAGTTGCAGTTCGAGCAGCGCGCTTCGTTGTACCTTGTACATGAGGTCCGTGCCGATATTACCGGACCCTAGGATTGCGACAGGCAACTTGACCATAGAATGCTTCCTTTAAATAGGTTGTGTCGTCGTGCAGTGGTAAGTACGGCACTAACCCAGGCAATTAGTTCGTTCCGGAGTGCAGTGGAACGGTCCACAACATGAGTGTTAACACGTTCGGTTGTCACCACTTCACTTCAAGCTTCACTCTTTGTCAACTTCTTTTCTGCTCCATTGCGGAAAGCCGAAAACTGCTTCGCCAGTTCCTTAACCGCCTTCTCCGTCGCGGGATTCAACACAGCCTCGCCAAAGGGATACTCACGGCCCAAATATTCGTACTTCGGAGTACCCAAGCGATGGTACGGCAGCACTTCGTAAGTCACTGCCGGCAGTCGCCTGAGGAGTTCAATGATGTTGGAAATATCTTCTACCGAATCATTGAAGCCGGGGATCAGCGGCGTCCGGACCACTATGGAAAGCTGCGGAAACGCCTTCACCAATTTGCGCAGATTACTAAGGATCAAGGTGTTGTCCACGCCCGTGAATTCCTTGTGCCTGGCCGGGTCCACGCATTTGATGTCGAAGAAGATCGTATTGGAGAGTTCGGCGGCATCCTTTAAGACTTGCCAATCCACATGGCCGCAGGTTTCGATGGTGGTGTCGATTCTCCTCCGCTTCGCTTCGCGCAAGAGCGCGAGAGCAAATTCACTTTGCAGGAGCGGTTCACCGCCGCTGAGCGTCATTCCGCCGCCCGAACGTCCAAAAAAGACTCCGTCGGCTTCCACCGCCGCCATAACGTCGCTGACACTTCGGAGAGATCCGAAGACATGCAGCGCTTCGCTGGGGCACTCCTCGGTGCAGGCAAGACACATGTCGCAGCGCTGGCGGTCAATTTTGATCTTGCCATCTTCCGCCGAAGTAATAGCACCCGGGGAGCAGCCCTTAATGCAGAAACCACACTCGCTGGTCCCAATACACTTATGCGCATTCAGGGCTAATTCCGGCTGAATGCGCTGAGATTCCGGATTGCTGCACCATTGGCAACGCAATGGACAGCCATTCAGAAATACCATGGTACGAATGCCTGGCCCGTCATGCAGCGTATACCGCTGAATGTTGAACACGTACCCGTATTGCCCTGGATCGAAACTTACACTTACACCCATAGTCTTTTTTCACAAAACCAAAACCTAAGGGTCGCACCGTGAAAAGACGACCCTTAGGTCACAAGTCACTTTAGAAGGTTGCGTGCTCGGTTCGCCCGATAATGTCATTTTGCAGGTCAGGCGACAGATCGACAAAGTACGCGCTGTAGCCGGCCACTCGCACTAGAAGGCTGCGATACTTGTCCGGATCCTTCTGCGCCGCCAGCAAAGTTCCCTTGTTAATAACGTTGAACTGCACATGCCATAGCTTCAGGTCGATCCACGTCCGCAGGAAGGACACCAGTTTTTGTGTCCCCTCCTCGCCGACAACGCAGGAAGGACTGAGTTTGACGTTGAGCAACCGGGATGCCCGCTCGCGATAGTTGTAGTTCTTGGTTAAGTAGTTGGAAAGCAAGACCGCAGTCGGGCCATGCTTGTCGGCTCCTTGCGATGCCGACGACCCGTCGGCCAGCGGCGTGTATGCCTTCCGGCCATTGGGTGTAGCACTCACCACTCTGCCGAACGGTACATGCGAAGTGAAGGGCACGTATCTCAGGTCGAAGTGCACGCCCAGTTCAGCCGAATACTTTTTGGTGAATTTGAGCGCTTCCAGATCTATAGCTTTGCCGATGGAATCCGCATACGGATCGTTATTGCCGTAACTCGGAGCATGCATCAATAGCTGTCGAACGTACTCCTTGCCCTCGAAATCGCAATCGAGAGCGGAAATGATCTCCGCCAGCGACAGCTTTTTCGTTTCGAAAACCAGATGCTTCACCGCGGCCAGCGAATCAATGACAGTACCGTACCCGATAAACTCGAAATAACCCATATCGATGCCGCCCTCGATCACTGGGCTGTGCAGGTCTTTGCAGGTCTTCATGCAAAGGTCGTGCAAAGCGGAAGCCAGGGGCGAGGCGAAATGGTTGGGGCGGGAACGGATAATGATATGTTGCTGGATGAACGCGTGTTTCAGGAAGTTGGTCTGCTGCGCGCAGTAAGCCTTCCAAAAATCTTCCCAACTCTTGAAGTTGCGCGGATCACCGGTTTCGAGTCCGATGATCTCATCGCCGTAAATCTTCATCCGACCGTTACGCAGCGTCATTTCCAAAGCTGCGGCAAAGTTTATGTAAGCGCAGGGGCTGGTATAGGTATCACGATTGGGCATGCGGGCTTCGGTGCAGCCGGAGACGGCATAATCATAGGCTTCTTCGAAGGTCGCTCCCTTGGAAACCAGCAGCGGAATGACTTCCTCGTCGTTGATGAGTTTCGGAAAACCGGAACCTTCTTTGATGGTTTCCGCCACTTCGTAAAAATACCGCTGCGGCGCCCGCGAATGCATTCGCGCCGCGAGGTCCGGATAGTTCAACGGAAATTCCCGTTTGGACTTGAGGAAAATGTAGGTTAAGTCGTTGGTAGCATCAGTTCCCGCCGGAGTTTGCCCGCCCACGGTCACCGCTTCCCAATGAGCATAGCCTTCATTGATCGCGCCGCCGGCCGGCGAAATGTAGAGATCGATGAACTGTGCCATGGCGACCCACATGCACTCCAGAAGCTCCGTCGCCTTTTCCGCTGTCACGCGGCCTTCCGCAACATCTTTCGCATAGAAAGGAAAGAGATACTGGTCCATGCGGCCGTTGGAAACAATCGTTCCCGTCTTCTGTTCAATGCGGGAGAACATCTGCACGAACCATTGGGACTGCATCGCCTCGTGGAACGTGCGGGCCGGATTCTCCGGTACCCACCGGCAATGTTCCGCAATGAGTTGCAGTTCCTGACGTCTCTGGGGATCGGATTCCCGCGCCGCCATATCCGCAGCCAGCTTGGCGTGACGGTTAGCCCAAAGGACAATGGCGTCACACACGATCACGATGGCTTGCAGGAACGGCGCTTTCTCCCGGTTATCGATGGGGCTCAAAGGATCCAGCGCGTCCAGCTTAGCCTTCGCCTCGGCCCGGATTGCCTTGAATCCTCGCTTCAATATCTTTTCGTAATCATGCACCCATTGCAGCGTAGAGCGGAAAGATGCGGTCTCATTGACGATGAACCTGGATTGCAGAGGGTTCTGCGGATTACAAGTCAATCTTGTGGTGTCTTCCGGCAGCGCATTGGTCAGGTCTTCGTGAAACGTCTTGCCCTTCCAGTAGGGGGCAATCTTTTCGACGACCGTCTTGGCATCCTTCTCGGAAATGCCAAAAGGCGACTCCGTCCGCTGCGGCAACAGTTCAACCGCTACGTCAAGAAAGTCGCCATCCAGTTCCGGATACAGAATGCCGTAGCGTCCGCTGCAACCAGATCGTCCGACGAGCAATTGATGATCGTCAATATAGACCGAGATATGTTCCGCAATGTGCTTCAGCGCCTTGGCCCAGCGCAGGGTGAGGTGTTCGCCCTCGGTCTGGCGCATGGACTCGGTGAAAAGGGCGGCCCTTTCCACGTCGATTGTCGGGCGCGTGCCCTTGAACGAGTTCAAGATGGCAAAAGCTCTTTCTCGTCCTACGTAGCTTTGAATTCCCTGTTGATCTTCGAGCACTCGCTGCTCATGGGGCGATAGGACACAGCATTCCATCGTTGCCATATGCACTCCTTACTAGTAGTTCGCTTGCAGAACCTTCTCGACATCCTCTTGGTTCGGCTTTCTGGGGTTGTTGCTGATCAGTCGCGTGGCTCCCATCGTCGCCTTGGCTAAGGCGGGGATAGCGTCCGTCGGCACGTTATAGTCGCTCAGTTTGTATGAAATACCCAGATCGTCCAGCAGCCCTTTTACGGCCTTAACGGCGAGGCGGGCGCCTTCGATATCCGGCATCCCGTCGGTGTTTTCTCCAAAAGCCTGCGCAATTTGTTTGAATTTCTCGGGAGCGGCTAGCAGATTGTATTCCATGACCCACGGGCAAATGAACGCCGTAAGCAGACCGTGAGGCAGATGAAAGCGCCCACCGATGGCGAGCGCAATGGCGTGGTCCAGTCCGTTCTGGGTGTTGGAAAACGCCATGCCGGCCATGCAACTCGCATAGAGCATCTTCTCGCGTGCCTGACGATCGTCTCCGTTGGCATACGCTTTGCGGAGGTTCCCGGCAATCATTCGAATCGCCTGAAGATTAAGCGTGTCCGTAAAGACCGTCGCTCTGATGCCAGTGAAGGATTCAATGGCGTGAACCAGCGCATCCATGCCGGTCCGGGCAGTAATATGGGACGGCAAACCCAGCGTCAGTTGCGGATCAAGAATCACGCAGCGGGCAAAGAGCTGCGGACTGACCACAGCCTTCTTCAAATTGTCCCGGCTGTCGGAAAGAACGCTGATCGACGTTACTTCGCTGCCGGTGCCGGCCGTGGTGGGAATCAGAATCAATGGAACACCGGGGCTTGGGACCATGTCCATACCCAGGTAGTCGTAGATTGATCCTGGATTTGTCAGCAGAATCGAGGTCGCTTTGGAGATGTCGAGAGAACTCCCCCCGCCAAGGCCGACAATCATGTCCGGTTGAAATGCCTTTGCCGCCTCGACACTCTTGATGACGACGTCGATGCTGGGGTCCGCCTCGACCTCGGCAAAGACCTGAAAAGGCAGCTGGGCCCGTTCAAGGATCTTTGTGACGGGCTCGAGAAGTCCGGCAGCCTTGACTCCCGGATCGGTGATCACCAGTATCTTGGACCCGCGGAGACGTTTGATCTCTCCCGCCAGTTCGTCCAAGCAGCCAAATCCATAAACAATTCTGTTAATCGTATTGAATGATGAAAACATGTTCCCGCTCCTCACTACAATTAGGTGCCAGGTAACGAACTACCTTTTACAAGGCATAGCGCCGGAAAAATCTAACCCCTAGCTTATCGTAAGAGCCAGCCTGATTTCTTTTCACGCCTTGCACTGGTCGTGGTCTCGACCAATGCTTCAATAATAAGTATTTCACCTTAGATTATGCACTACCGTCGCCGCTGCTTTTCTTGTCATAACCCGATGAATTACGCGTACATAGTGCACGTCAGATGCCATTTCCAATGCAGCTCCGCCCAACGCTGCGACCCACTTCTAAACCGGGAGTGCCATTCGTCTCCCGTCTCGAGCGGAGGGTGCCTTGATGACGGTAACGACCCCTCCCCTGCGGCTTCGCCGGGAGGGAACCCCTAATGTCGCTTGCTTTTGCGCTCGTCCTCACCCTCTATTCCGCTGTCCGCCAAAACAGGACAAATGCGGGTGCCGTCATTGACGGGACTTCACCTCTCGGCGCTTAGGAGGTGGGACCTATCGCACCAAGGATCGTTCTTTTCTGTCTTAAAAGCAAGACATGTCTGATTTACTGGAATGCGAAACAAACTTTAGTGTGCGGGGGGAGCATTCCTGGATAGCTGATATTTGTTCAGCTTCTCATAGAGCGTCGCTCTGGAGATGCTCAGGCTCTTGGCGCATTGAACTATATTCCACCGGTTTTCCTCCAGTACCGTCAGGAGAAGCATTTTCTCGTTTTCTTCGCGGAGCTGTGAAAGCGGCTTCTTGGAGCGGCGAGGATTGGGGTCAGGTCTTCGGACACATGCTTCTTGCGATGGAATATTGAACTGGGATGGGAGATCGCAAACGTCGATCACGCCATCCTTGCACATGCTCAACGCCCGCTCGACTACATTCTTCAGTTCCCTTACATTGCCCGGCCAGTTATAGCCGAGCAGTACGCCCATAGCCCTTCTCGAACAGGTAACATGCGCTTGCCCCATGCGATCGAGCAGGTGGCGAATCAGGATGGGAATGTCCTCGATCCACTCGGTCAGAGGCGGAACGTGAATGGTCATGGCACTGAATCTGTAATACAGGTCTTCGCGGAATGTGCCGTTCCGGAACATTTCCTTAAGCTCGCGGTTGGTTGCCACTACCAGCCGAAAATCTACGCTATGGGGTTTGGTACCGCCCACACGGCAGACGACCTTATCCTCCAGGACTCTGAGCACCTTGACCTGCGCGCTTAAAGGCATGTCTCCGATTTCATCCAGGAACAGGGTCCCTTTGTCCGCCAGCTCAAGGAACCCGATCTTCCCTTCCTTTCGAGCCCCAGTAAATGCGCCGGGGGCGTACCCGAACAGCTCGGATTCAAGCAGGTCGGGAGGAATGGCGGCGCAATTGATACTCACAAAGGGATAGTTGCAGCGGGGACTTTCCTGATGCAGGGCGTGGGAAAACAACTCCTTGCCCGTCCCTGTAGGTCCAGTGATCAGGACCGGCGAATCGCTTTTAGCGTAGCGTCTTACCAGTTCCTTGGCTCTGACGATCGCCGCACTTTGTCCGTGGATGTTCGCCAGCGAGTACTTCGCCGAAAGGGCGCTATCAATCTTCAGCTTGCAAAGGTCCACCTTCTTCTCGAGCTGCACGATCCTCTGCGCAACTTGCATGAGTTCGTTAGCGTCTCCGAAGAGGGACTGAGAAATAGCGCCTATCACCGTGCCATCCGGCGTCTTTACCGGCAAGCGGTTTACCACGATCATTCGAATTCCGGTTTTGGTAGGCAGTTCGCACTTGTCGCCCATTTCGGCCTGCCCAGACGCCATAACCAGTCGAAGCCTCGAATCGGGAATCAAATCCGTGATCGACCGCCCAATCACCTCATCGGGATTTACGTCGAGATACTCAGCATAAGTGTTGTTAATAAAGCGGATAACGCAATCGGTATCACAGAAGATAATTCCGGTGGGAATGTTCTGGAGTATGAGTTCCGGAATGGCTTTTTCGATCCTGGCCAGCGTTGGCGACATAGACACCATGGCACCCCTGTTTTTCGCGCTTAGTGAGACAAGTGATACAGATCCAAGGACGCTCTTTGCAAAAATTTTAGCATAGCTGCTGGATTCCCTGTTACCCGAAAAGTCTCCGGCGTGGCGCTTCCTTCGTGCCCCCAGTGAAGTTCAACGAGCGCCGGTAATGCGGGTTCAGCTGGTAAGTTGTTGAAAACTTATCGGTCTTTCAGCGGCCTGCTAGTGCACAGTCACGTCGTGCACGGCCGCGTCCTTATCTTTGCCAGCAGGAACCGCCTGGTCTTGGCCCATCTGGGCGCAGGCCTCCAGGAAATCCGCCGAATTGACCGCTCCTGCGGCGAAGGATTTTATGGCCTCCTCGTGCAGCAATTCAAGCGCTTCCTGCTTGCATTCCTGATACTCCCTGGAGGTGAGCATGCTGAATTCCCGCGGCCTTGGGAGGTGGACTTCGATGACTTTCTTCACGCGCGCCGGTCGGTTGGTGAGAATCAGCAGCTTGTCGGCAAGGAAGATGGCCTCCTCCAGCTCCGAGGTGACAAAGAGGTTCGTTGCCCGATGCTCCTCAAACAGCCTCACGTAGTACTCCTGCATGAGCGCACGGGTCATGGCGTCCAGTCCTCGAAATGGCTCGTCCATGAGCATGACTTTGGGCTGGTTGATCATGGCCCGAACCAGTTCCGCCCGCCGCTGCATGCCGCCTGAGAGCTGTGACGGATACTTATCCTTGAAGTCCTTGAGACCAACCAGCTCAAGAAGCTTTATGGTTTCTTCCTCGTACACCTCTTGGGATAGCTTGCGCTGAACCCGTGGGCCGTAGCTGACGTTCTCGAACGTGGTCATCCAGGGAAAGAGGGCTGTTTCCTGAAACACGACCAGCCTGTCCGGACCTCGGCCCGACACGGGCTTACCGTCGATGTGGATCGTGCCGCAATCCGGCGTCTCGTAGCCGGCCAGCAGGTTGACCAGTGTGGTCTTGCCACAACCCGAGGGGCCAATCATCACCGAGAGCCTGGCTTTCTCCAGGGTAAAGGAGCAGTCGGACAAGACCTGTTTGTGCAATAGGCCTATGCCAAAACCCTTGGAGACTCCATCGACGACCATCTCGCTGGCGATTGTGGCCAGTGCCATTTGCGTCGCGCTCATAAAAAAAACTCCTTAAGATGTCCGCAGCCAAGGTGTGATCCGGCTGCCAATCATGCGGATCAGTGCTGAAGAAATGTAGCCGGCGGCACCGATGCTCATCATACCGATGATGACCATGGGGTAGTTTCCCGCAACATAAGACTGCCATGTAAGAAAGCCCAGGCCTGAACGGCTGGCGATCATCTCGGCCGCCACCACTACTGCCCAGGTAATACCCACGCCCACGGTCATGCCTACGACAATGCTCGGCAGGGTGGCCGGCACCATGATCTTCCAGAAGATGTCAGAACGGGTTGAGCCCAACGAATACGCCGCGCGGATGTAGCGGGCGTCTATGCTGCGCGCACCGCCGATAATGTTAAGCACCATGGTGAAGAAGGCGCCCAGGAAGGTCACGAACATCATGGACAGCTCGTTGGTCGGCCAGAAGATAACCGCGATGGGTACCCAGGCCAGGGGCGGGATGGGCCTCATGATCTCAAAGACCGGATAGATGAGCTCGCGCGCGGTCTTGTTCACGCCCAGGAGCAGACCAAGCGGAATCCCAAGAATTTGTGCGAAGATAAAGCCGGTCGTGATGCGCGCGAAACTGTCAACCCAAGAGCGCCAATAGATCTTGCTGGCCAACTGCGGCCCAAGTTCCTTGAGCACCGCGGAAGGCGGCGGAACGTTGCCGATAATCGGGACGCCGAAGCGCGAGCACAACTCCCAAAGCACCGTGAACACGATCACGGCTGAAATACCGCGAAGAGTCGTGAGGCTGAAGACCTTTTTTCTAAATTTTATCCAGTTGAACCCATGCACTGAACTTTGTGACATTACAAATGTCTCCGTAGTTCTTTCACGGCTGCGGCACCGGGAATCTTTCTTCCAAAAATAATCTCAATCGCTCAACTCCCCTTGCAGGTTCTCGATTCTCCCGACCTTCGGACTGCGCCTAAGCCATTTCCCGCTCGCCCGCTGCGAAGGCCTTGAGGGCCTCCTCGTGGACAGCCGCGATGCACTCCTTCTTGAGCCTGATGTAGCTTGCGGAAGAGAGCACGCGGAAATCGCGGGGACGAGGGATATCGATGTCGAGCACGGTCTTGATCTTCGCCGGCCTCGTTGTCATGATGTAGACCCTGGACCCCAGGAAAATGGCCTCTTCGAGATCGTGCGTGATAAAGAAGATGGTCTTTTTGCACTTGTTGTATACATCGAGCAAAAACTGATGCACCACGGTCTTAGTGAGCGCGTCCAAAGCCCGGAAGGGTTCGTCGAGCAATAGCACACGCGGATCGTTCATCATGGCCCGCGCTATTTCCACCCGGCGTCGCATGCCGCCTGAGAGCTCGCTCGGGTAATTGCTCTCGATACCTTGCAGCCCCATCTGGCTGAGCATTTCGCGCGCCTTGTCCTTGGCCTCCTTTTCACTGATCCCTCCTTGGACCACGGGACCGAAGGTCACATTTTCGAGCACCGTGAACCAGGGGAAAAGTGCGCCGTTCTGGAAGACCACGATACGGTCGGAGCCGGGAGATGCCTTTTTGTCGGCGTTGCACAGTACCTCGCCGTCAAGAATGATCTCACCCGAGGTGATGCCGTGAAATCCGGCGATGGCGTTGAGCAGCGTGGTTTTGCCGCAGCCCGAAGGCCCGACGACCACACAAAGCTCACCCGCTTCAATCTCCATGGAGCAATTGTCGACGGCCAGAACCCTGGCCCCGTCCGGGTCGTAAATTTTGGAAACGTTGCGGATGGAAATCTGCCCACGGGTCGGTGAGGAAGAAACAGTGCCGGTACTCATCGAGCATCCTCTCTTACTTTCCATTGCATCAGGCGATTTCCCGCGACGCGAATGAGCGAGCTGGAGAGCCAGCCGATTACGCCCAGGGTGACCATCGCGATGACGATGACCGGGTACTCCACCATGACGAACGAGTTCCAGATCAGATAGCCCAGTCCATACTCGCCGGCGAGCATCTCACCGGCCACAAGGGAGAACCAAGCGAAGCCCATGCTGATCTGCAGCCCGGTAAAAATGAAGGGCAGCGCTCCCGGCAGAATGATCTTGAAAAAGATATGGAGAGGTTTTGCGCCCAGCGAACTCGCGGCCCGAAAGTAGACCTCGTCGATGGATTCGACCCCCAGCAACGTATTCAGCACGGTTGCGAAAAACGATCCGAGAAAGGTCAGAAAGATGATGGACTGCTCCCGTCCGGGCCACATCAAAATAGCCAGCGGCACCCAGGCCAGCATCGGAATCGGTCGCAAGACCTCGAGCAGCGGAAAGGTATAGTCCTTAAACGTCTTCTTCCAGCCCATGAACAGGCCGATGGGCACGCCTAGAAAAGTCGCCAGAAGAAAGGCCTGAACCACTCGCCAAATGCTCTTAAGAATATGTGAGTAGTATTCCGGTGTGTAGATGGACATCCCGTAGGAGGGATCTCTTGAAACCCATTCCTTGAATACCCCGACGGGACCTGGAAGTTTTCTGAACCACGGGAGCTTCAAGTACTCCGTGGTCGCGTACCAGAGAAAAATAAAAGCTGCGATGCCCAGGATATTAAGGTATGGAGCGGGGCTCTTGAACCATTGCTTGACAGAGAAGACGGCAATTTCCCAGGAGTTGGGCGCTTTCGACTCAGGCACTACATCCAGCCTTGCCCTTGCTCCAGCTGCGTTTGTCACGGAAACGTCTCCTGCATTTCGTCGCTCAGAGCCCATGGCCCAGGAGCTTGTTGCTATCGGAGTCATGTGCTGGAGGTCGCCGCAGGACGCGGCCACGATCTCACGCCCCATCCCTGGCGGGGCGCGATCGAAACCGAGCCCCGCAGGAGATGGAACCAGAACAGACTACTATTTGAAAGGACAAGCGCTCGCGGAGGCACCCTTGATCACGCCCAGCGTGACCGTGTTGCTTACGGGCTTATAGCCTGCTTCCTTGAACACCTGGCGGGCGAGACTGTCGTCCACGGTTCCGGCGCTGGGAAGAACCCGGATAATTTTGTTCTTCAGCAGCAACGGACCGACTACGGCGATATTCTGCTTCTCGCGGTCGTTGAAGTAGAACGACTTCCATTCCCTCACGGGGTCCTTGGAGTCCGCAGGCACCTTACCGTAAATCGAGTACCAGAGCACTTTCTTCTGAACACCGGTGGCGTGTTTGGAGACCATCTCGATTACGTTTTGCCAGTTGGCGGGATCGAGGAGGTAGCGCTGGGCTTCAAGCTCGGCGCGCAAGTAACCCTTGGCCACGGCGGGATACTTATCCATGAAATCCTTGCGCATAACCAGGATTCCCAAGTCAGGGTTGCCAGCGGCGCTGCCGTCGGCAGCGATGCGGGCCAAACCTTCGCCGACGTCGGAAGCGATGCGCGACAAAGTCGGTTCCCACAACGAGGCCGCGTCCAGCTTGCCGGTGCGGAAGTTTGTGGCAATCACCTCGATGGACTGGTTGAGATACTCCTTAGGTTTAACTTTATATTTGTCGAAAAAATTCAGTAGATACTGGTCCGAAGCGCTGCCCTTGGGTGCGGCGATAATTTTGCCATTCATCCACTGGGCCAATGCTTCGGTGTTCTTGAACTGAGGAGCGTCTTTGCGCACGAGCACCACGGCGCAGCGCGTGCCTTCGGACATGCCCAAGGTAGCAACGATCTTGATTTCCGCCAGCTCAGGTTTAGAGGAAAGAATTGTGGCGGGCATGATGCTCATGTAACCGATCTGCGCCTTGCCGGCGAGCATATCGTTGGCTATGACCGTGCCCTGCAACGCACCTTCAAACTCGATCTGAGTTCCCGGGGGAACGTACTTTTTCCAAAGCCCCAGCTCTTCGTTGACGATAGCTTGGTACGAAATAGTGTCGTAAGGCTGATAGCCGACGACGAATTTTTCCGCAAGGGCTGGCGTTGAAATCATCATCACCAACAATGCGACAGCTCCTGCAACGCGATGCCACGATTTCATAGATAACTCCTTAAGGCGTAAATTATTTTTCCGCTGAAGCATGGTAAAGTAACCCTACCGTCCAGTCTTCTCGATGAGCCCTTCTTCCTGCGTGACCACTATCTCGCACTCTCCAAGTTACGAGCGGATTCCGCCGAACTTTTCAGAGAATGCTGCTCATCGTTGGAACCACCTCATCCAAACGAGTTTCGGTCCGGTAATATCTCATTGACCTCGGGACCGCATGAGTGCTGTTCTTTTTCAACATCATAGTCTTGTTTTGCCCGGTGGCAAAAAGAAATTCCACAGTCCGTGTATGTGACGGTAGCACGCGATCTGGCATGCGTATATAAGGATTCGGACCTCCGGTGGCGGACACACGCCTTGAACATCGAGTTTCTCGGTCACCTCGACGCCATCCTGCTCAGCTATAAGCTTTTCATGGGTGCGGCAGGGCGAAAGAGATCGACCCAGCGCTCTCAACCGTGACCGTAGGCGTTCAAGTGGTGCGGCCTATTTCGAAAGGCGACCATTGTGCCCTGGCACTTTTAGCGAGGACTCGCTTCACCGAATCGCCGGTCCGAAATCGAGATAACTTTTCCGTAAACATGGACCGGAGCGCCGGCTTGCATGGTTCAGGTGTTGCTGGGCCGGTGCGGAAGCATTTCCTTTAGAGACACAACTGGCTTTCCTGGATAATCTGTTCGCGGAGTGTCAGGAAGGCGGCGTCGGTGTGCTCCCTGGGCCGGGGAAGATTCACCTCATAAACAGCCTTCATTTTCCCGGGCAACTTGTCTTCCAGCGTAATGATCCGATCGCCTAGGTATACCGCTTCATCGATATTGTTAGTCACAAACACAACTGTCCGCCGCTCGGTCCCCCAAATGCGGGTGATCTCCTTCTCCATGAAGTAGCGGGTTTGAGCGTCGAGTTGCCCGAAGGGTTCATCGAGGAGCATCACATCGGGACTGTTCGCATAGGCTCGTGCAATCCCCACACGCTGTTTCATCCCACCGCTCAACTGGTGGGGATAGTGCTTCTCGAATCCATCGAGCTTCACCAGATTAATGTAATGCGCTGCGATCTTGCGCCTTTCATCTTTCGGAATGCCCCTGAGCTTCGGGCCCATCTCCACGTTGCCCAGGACCGTCCGCCATGGAAACAGCATGTAGCTCTGGAAGACCAAGCCCCGTTCCTGTCCGGGGCCTTCGACCACTTGACTGTCCACAAGAACCCGGCCCTCGGTAGGCTTCTCCAATCCGGCGATAATGCGAAGTAACGTGCTCTTGCCAGATTGTCCTGGTCCCAGGATGACCACAAATTCGTTGTGGAACACCTCGAAGGAAATGTCGTTCAGGACATGGACCTGAACCTTGCCCTTCTGGATAAATGTCTTAGAAACCTTCTCACAGGAGATCTTAACCCCATCCCTGCCGCACTGTTCCATCGCTGAGGATCCCTCATTCCTATCTTGTCCCACGACTACAGCCTCTCAATCTCGCGCTTCCACGGGCAGATCAGTTTTTCGAGGCCGCTTACGAGCAAGCTCGTCGTCCAAGCCACCAAGGCAATGACAACCATCCCCCCGATGACCATCGAAGGTCTAGTGAGCTTCATCCCCTGAATGATGATCCAGCCCAAGCCCGATTGTGAACTCACCAGTTCCGCGGCCAGAACGCACGTCCACGCAACACTCAGGGATACCTGGAGCCCGGCAAAGATCGCCGGAAAGGCAGCGGGGAAGCACACCTGGATCATCTCGTCACGCCGGCCTCCGCCAAGTACGCGCACCACGTCGTACAGTTCCGGATCAATGAGACGGACGCCGTTGTAGGCATTGAGCAGGCAAGGAACGAATGTGCCCACAACGATAATGAATACCTTCGAGCTCTCTTGAACACCGAACCAGAGGATGGCGATGGAGATCCACGCGATGGGAGGCATGCACTTGAATATGTCGAAGATCGGCTTGACGATGGCATTGATGTAACGGTTCAATGCCATGAGCAATCCGAGAGGCACCGCAACGAGCGAAGCGATCGTAAACCCAACCAGCACTCGTCTCGTGCTGTCCCAAACATGCCCGAGCAGAGTCTTTCCTGCCAACGTCACCGTCGTCAGGCGAGCCAGCTCTTTTAGAACTTCACGCGGAGTGGCCAGGGACTTGCCGAGAATATGCGCAACTGCCACCCAATTCCAAATATAAAGAAAGAGTACGAACGACACCACATAGAGGAAATACTCATTCGTGAGTATCCGCGTGAGAGTAATAGGGGCTTTCTCTACAACTGACTCATGGACCTCGTCGGCAATTGCATCGGCTGTATTGACACTCACCTGAACCTACCTCCGTATCCCGGCGAGAAGCCGCTTTTCGAAAATATCGATGACAAGGCCAATCGCGGCTCCGATGAATCCGACGCTCAGCATTCCCAGGATAACCATTTCGGGTAATCCGAGACGGCGCCCCATGGTAATCAGGAATCCCAGGCCAGTGTCGGAGGCGAGCAGTTCAGCCGCAACCAGATTTGTCCAGGCGTAGGCCAGGGCAATCTGAAATGCCCCAAACACCATTGGGAGAGCCGACGGGATGCAAAGCTTGGTAAATATCTGCATGTCCGTTGCTCCATAGGTGCGTGCCATTTGAATCAGGGTCGGGTTGGTCATGTTTACCCCTACCCAGGCATTGATCACACAGGGAACCACGGCCCCGATCCAGATAATGAAAACTTTGCCCGACAACCCGATGCCGAACCAGAAGATGCACAGCGGGATCCAAGCTACGGGCGGAATCGGACGGATCATTTCAAAGAGCGGTCGAAAGAGCCCGCGAACCGTGGTAAACCACCCCATCAGCAGGCCGAGCGGTATGCCAATGACCAACGCGAGCAGGTAGCCGATCCCGGCTTCCTTGATGCTCGTCCACGCATGGGTTGCCAAAACAGCTCCATCCGGATCGGTCTGAGTCAGTTTCTCAATGAATAACTGGAAAACCGTTGAAGGCGCAGCAAGCATGGTGCTGGGAACCATGCCGGTTGTGACCGTAACCTGCCATACCGAAACAAAAAGCAGAATGCTCACAACCGGAAGGATTCGAAGAACAAGCGGCTTCTTAACTGTTACTGCCTCGTAAGCCATAGCGACACAACTTCCTCGACAACGTCCTACTTCCACTTTTCAGTATCACGTGCGTATAGCTTCCCGGATTCCCATTCTCAGGAAATCCGGGGAGCCATTGTAGTGCCGACACTTATTTGTACGACGGAATGGGGGTCTTCACCATCTTGAGATACTTCCCGGTAACCCAGTCCATGCTCTTGATCTTGGCCATATCCGCATCCTTCAAACGGCCGTTTGCGTGCATCCATTCAGCGATAAGCCATTCCCATCGCTGCACTTCGCTCTGGCCCTTGGAGGTATCGAACATCTTCAGCTGCGCATCGAGCTTGTAGACCGGATGCGATTCGATGTCTTTCTTGGCCTGATCGGCGGTATATTCCATTCCAGCAAAATCTTTGTACATCCTCTGGAAGAGCTGGATATTCTGCGGGGTGGCCCCTTCCTCCTTCAGCTTATTGATGGAGCGGAACATGACCCGCAAGAACTTGGCAACCACTTCAGGGTTCTTGTCGGCGAAATCTTTATCGGCGACAAACACGATGGGCAAGGCCGCCTTGGAGGTATCAATATTGGCGATCTCTTTCCAGCCCTTGTCCACAGCGGTATAGGTAAAGGGAGCCCAGAGACACACAAAATCTCCAACCCCGGATTCAAATGCCGCGACCGCGGAAGCCTGGTCCATTTGCTTGATAACTACATCGCTGTCCTTCAAGCCGAAGGCCCGCAGATACATGGCCATGGCTAAGTGCGCCGAGGACACGGTGGTTACCAAGAACGTCTTCCCCTTAACATCTGCTGCTGTGCCATAGATGTCGGGATAGCCCTTTTGCCCACCCTTCGTCTTCATCACTGGGTTGTTCGGACGAACAAACACCGCATTGGTCCAGGACTCATTGTTGCCAATCCCAATCAGGTAGGCGCCGTACCGCAACGAAGTCACTACCATGGGCACGCCGCCAGTAGCGCCAAGTACCCACTGTTTGGCAGGCAGAGCCTCCGCGATGGCCATGCCGCTGTCGAAATTCAACAGCTTCATGTCCAGACCTTCTTGCTTGTCAAAACCTCTCTCTTTGGCATACCAGCCGAAGAATAGCTCGTGTTCAGACATCCACGCCGTGTTCACAGTAATAAGCTTCTGACCAGGCTGTTGCGCTACTCCAAACGTAGAGAAGAGCAGAACCGCTGTCAGTAACAATAGTGCTACCACCACTAGCTTCTTCATGTCTTAACTCCTCCTCCTTCAGGCTTTCGACTACCGATGTAACAGCTATCCGAAAGGCCTCGACACCCGACCCCCGAGTTCGTCGACCTAACAGCGTTTTCCTGCCATACATCCGGCTCGCCTCGGGGGCATAGTGCCCCGCTTCCTGGCGAGGTGAAGTTGTTAGCAAACTCCTTTCCGCTCCTGATTCCTCTTGCCTCAGAATGGAGTTACCACCACCGAATCAAGTCCGTCACCTGCTTCCGAATCTCGATAAACCTCGGGTCGGTCAGACGCCGCGGGCGAGGCAGATCGACCTTCACCTCAGCCCTGATCTGGGTAGGCTTATTGCTCAGGACCAGGATTCGCTCACCTAAATACACAGCTTCTTCGATGTTGTGGGTCACGAAAATCACCGTGCTGTTTAGTGCCTGCCACAGCTTGATGAGTTCGTCTTCCAGGTAGTACCGCAGCTTGATGTCCAACTGACCGTAGGGCTCGTCCATCAGGAGGAGATCCGGATCGACGACAAAAGCACGGGCCACGGTGATGCGTTGCACCATGCTGGCGGAGATCTGATTGGGATAGAGGCCGGCCGTCTCGGTTAAGCCGACAAGCCCCAGGATATGCTTCAGCCTTTCCTGGAGCTTGTCCTTCGGAAAGTTCTTGAGTTCCATACCGAAAGCAATATTCTCCGCGACCGTTCTCCACGGCATGGCAGTGGGTTCCTGAAACACAAAAGAGATATTGTGTTTCCGGGGATCAGCAACCGCGCCGTCGATAAAAATATTGCCTTGGGTGGTCGGAATGAGCTTGGAAAGGCAATTGAGAAACGTCGTCTTGCCACAGCCGGTCGGCCCCACGATGCAGAGAAACTCTCCCTGACCGACGGAAAAGGAGATGTTGTCGAGAACGAGCAGCTCCCCGAACCGCCTGGTCAGGTTTTTTACGACCACCTTGGGGCTTCTATCACTGCCGGTCAACTGCTCGTTTCCCCGGGAACTCCCTTGAACAGGCAGGGCCGGCTTGCCGGATTCAAGCGTTTCCGTGTTACTGGTCATTCGGAGGTCTCCGCATCCGCTAGATCCAGTGCCTTGTCAAAGACGCTCATGGCAAAATCGATCTCGTCCTTGTTGATCGTGAGGGGCGGCGCAAACATGATCACACTGGTCTGCCCCGGCAAGCAGTAGACCCCTTGTTGAAGCGCCTGCCCGAGCACCTTCATCTTCGCTGTGGGCGCCCTCGGTCCCTCGTACCACGGCTCATGGATGGGCTCCTTGGTCTTGCGGTTCTTGACCAGCTCCAATCCCACGAAGAGGCCCTTGCCGCGCACTTCACCAACGCTCCGGTGCTTCTCCTGAAGCTCGAGCGCCTTCTCCATCAGATACGCGCCCATCTCGGCCGCCCGCTCGATCAATCCATCGCTCTTGTAGATTTCGATAGCCGCAACTGCCGCAGCCATGGCCAGAGTGTGCCCGCTATACGTATGGCCGTGCACAAACTGCTTGCTCTCGAACTCTTTCGCTACCCATCCCCGCATGCTGGTGGCTCCCAGGGGGACATAGCCGGCCGTGATGCCCTTGGCCATCGTGATGACATCGGGTACCACACCACCCCAGTGCTCGATGGCGAACCACTTCCCGGTGCGCCCGAAGCCCGTCATCACTTCGTCGACCATCATCAGCATTCCGTATTTGTCGCAGATCTCTCGGATTCTTTGCCAATACCCATCCGGAGGAACGATGATTCCGTTGGCTCCGACAATAGGCTCCGAAATGAAGGCGGCCACCCGCTTCTCCCGCCCTTCGAAGCGCACCACATCCTCCACGTGCGCGGCACAAGCCAAATCGCAATTGGGGTAGGTCGCTTTCATCGGGCATCGATAACAGTACGGGCCCAAGCATTTGACAACGCCTGGGATCGAGGGCTCGCAGGCCCAGTTGCGGTAGTCGTTCGAGATGGCCATAGCCCCATAAGTGGACCCATGGTATCCTCCCCACCGCGCGATAATCTTCTCTTTGCCGGTAGCCATGCGCGCCAGCTTGATCGCGCCCTCGTTCGCCTCGGCGCCGCTGGTGGAGAAGTATGATTTCGTGATGTCTCCCGGCGTGATTTCGGCCAGGAGCTTCGCAAGTTTCGCTTTGGGTTCAGTGGCAAAGGAAGACGCCACGTTCTCGGCCCTTCTGGCCTGCCGGGAGATGGCATCCGCCATTCGCTCGTCCGAATGTCCCAGATTGCTGAAAACGAACTGAGAGGAAAAATCGAGGTACTTCTTGCCGGTACTGTCGTAGAAGTACTTGCCGGCCGCGTAGTCGACGACTATCGGACTCAGTCCCTTCTGAACTACCCAGGGATAGAGGACGTGTTCTACCTCGTCTTGCTTTATGAGATCAGTATTAAGGACGGTCTTCGTACCTTCCGTTGACATGCCGCAGCCTCCTCTTCGCGAATGAGTTCCCTACGTACCCATGAAACCTTCATGCGTTGGATATTCGGTTGTATATCGTAGGAAACTCTTTTATGCAAGTGCAACTCCATTGCCAATGATGTGATAAGCCAGGATGATCCTCGGAACTGTATAGCAGGAAACAGCTTACGCAAATGCAACCGACGCAGGAAACTTGAGTACTTTAGCCGGTTTTCCTCTGTAGTGTCAGAATTTCCTTACATGTCTGAATAGTAAGAACGGACGGAAGCCTTGTCTCATTCTCCGGGTCGCTTGGGAGGCCACCAGCTGACCCCGGCCGCTTGACCGCAGATAAGCGGCGATAAGTATTTCAAA
Organism: uncultured Acidobacteriota bacterium; assembly: GCA_963832365.1. Lineage (GTDB taxonomy): Bacteria > Acidobacteriota > Terriglobia > Terriglobales > Acidobacteriaceae > CAWBRT01. The sequence continues at coordinate 225,409 of CAWHUL010000015.1, forward strand.
CGGCGGAATGCCGCTTATTTGCCGACGGTTATCAACCCGCCTGTTGCATCCACTTCCACCCAGTCTCCGGTCTTAATCTCGGTAATCGGATCGATCTCGAGGCCATCGATAATGGGTAATATGGTGTTGTAAAACTTGTCAGCCAGGATTCCGCCCGCGGCGAGAATGCCTTCCGTGTGATGGTTGATGATGGCCGCTGGAGCATTGCCGCAGCGCGCCAATTCCAGGATGATGGCCGCCCCAACGGTCGATCCGCGCCCTTCGGGAAAGACGAAGACCTTGCCCTTGATGCTCTGGCCGCAAAGTTCATGTCGCTGATCGATAATGATTCCAGTGGCCGGATCGACTCCGCCCCAGAAGCCGAACATCTGCGCGGTCACCAGCGCCGGCCCGGCATTTTTGCCATCGGTTACACCCTTACCTTTGAATGTCTTCACGCTTCACCTCCAACGCGGCCATTCACGGCGGCTTCCACGCATTCGGCGGCACTGCCGAAGATAACGTCCGTCTTGCATTGCACGGGCGCGTAGTAGGAACACTTCCCTGAATCGGTCATCAGCGTCTTGAAACCCCAGGTTTCCACCGGAGAAATCAGCATGCAGGTCTCGGTCGCGATCTTGCCTCCGAGCCCCAACAGCTCCGCCATGATCCCCATGCGATCCGCCAAATCCCTCACCTGCTTGGTGGTGTAGATCCAGAGCTCGGTGTTGGTGGCAACCTTACGGCCGGCCAGCAGCTTTATGACATTCTGGATTTCGGCGATGCTGTAGTGTGGGCAGCCCAGCGCCACCAGGTCGATCTTCGCGCTCTTCACCGTACACATCTCGTCGCGGGTAGTCTTGAGCGTTTTTTCGGTCACCGTTATGGTGCGTTCGGGATGGTTCGGACCAAACGCCTCTGCCTGGGTCCGTGCCTCGGGCGTAATCCCCACCAGATGAACCATGGCCAGCGGACCGCTAGCGGCGGCGGCGGCCAGCATGGATTTCAGCTCGTCCATTTTGGGACTGCCCGAGAGACCGTCGACCACGCCAATCTCGCTGCCCAGCGTCTTGCCCAGGAAATAGCCAAGGACCGGATACTCCCAGGTCTGGAGCGGGCGGCCGCCGATCTCCACCTTGACCAACGCTTTGCCGTAACGATTTTCCTGGAGGTGCAAGCCGTACTCCGGGGTGCGTCCGGTGATGCCGATGCAGACGTCGATCACGGCCGTCTCGCGATTCGATCGCGCACCCAAAACCGAGTTGATGAAAGCAACCGCCGAGGACTCGGTCCAGCCGACATGTTCGCCGAAGCGCGGCGCCGAGCCGTTGAAGTGCGGCAGGCAAGTCCAGCTCATGATGGCGCCCATCTGCTCGTATGCCTTTGCGACCCGCAACTGCTTTTCGGCATAAGCCTCGGGCGTTTTGAATTCGCGCCACTTCTGCGTGTCCATGCCACTCGGATCGAGCGTAGTCGGCACCCTGAACTTGGCGCCCATGGCGGCGAACTTTTCGCAGACTTCGACACCGGCGTCAAAAATGCTCTTGTACATCGCCAGCACGATATGCGCGCTGCTCACGGGAACAAGCCTTTTGGCGCCGAATTTCTCGCCGACCTTAGTCAGAATCTCCATCGCGAGCTTAGGGGCCTCGCCTTCCTCGCCCCTCAGCATCGCCTCTTCTTCGTGGGTCAAAATCATCAGCATCTCCTTGCTTGCTTGCCGTCTAAATACTCCGGGCTTCGCTCGTTCTTTCAGCCAGCCTTCGCTGCGAAAGGGCAAGTATTCAGGCACCAGGGTAGCTTTCGAGCAGGTGAATCCTGGGGCTATCAACGCCGGGCCTTACACCACCCAGCTGCTTCATGGATAAACCTTCCGCGGATCCGGCCAACCGAGAATTCTTGTGGCAGCGAACTGCAAATATTTCCAAGTTATAGGCCAAAGTTCTCAGCAGGTTATTTCCCAAGCGACGGCAAGTCCAGTTCGTCCCTCACAACCTCCTGTGACGAGATTCACACCGAAGCTCAGAAATCAAGCCATGGTTGATCATTCCGCAGGGGCCCGGCTACAAATCCCCATGAGCTTGGGGTAGCCGACATCGTGATTCAGGCGACCTGCGCCACAGCGCTGTCAGCGTAATGCGGCAGGCGTATATAAGAGTAATGATGCTGTCGATCCGCGTGGCTTGGCCGCAATGGAGGCACTGAAAACGGCGGTGTGCAACCAGTGTGCAACCGAAGCCAATGCCAAAGAAGACCGCGGTGCTGTAAACTAATGAATGCAAGCCTCTTCGAAACCGCGGAGGGATGTGTGAGCGGTTGAAACAGGCGGTCTTGAAAACCGCTGTACGCGAAACGGTACCGGGGGTTCGAATCCCTCTCCCTCCGCCATCATATTCGGCGCATTTTCAATAAGTTGAACTAGTTTTTTGGTTTGAGCGTGTAAAACGCGTGCCATCTCGCCTCCTGCAAACACCGCGCGAAAGGCCGCAAATACGACAAGTGTCAGTGTCCCATCGCGGCCTAAAGGCGCTTGCACGGAAGGTAGGTCGCTCGACCTGCGGAGCATGGAAGCGGCGACAAGGAAATCGTCACCGTGAAGACGGCGGCCGATCGGTTTTTGAAAGATGCCGAAGTGCGGCTCAAACCGCAGTCAATAAAGAAGTACAAGCATGTCGTCGAGGAAGTGACGAAAGAATGGGGCGATCTTCCCGTGAAATCCATTTCCGTGGACGACGTTGGGAAGCTCCGCGAATCGTGGAAAACGTCGGCTATCACAACCCGCAAGCGCCTGCGCGGTTTCTTTAGATTTTGTCTTGACCGTGATTGGATTCAGAAGAATCCGGCGAAAGCGGTGAAGGCGCCTCCGATGAAACATATTCCCACGCTCCCCTATTCGGATTCCGAATGGGAGAAAATCCTCTGGGCGTTGGATGCTTATGGTGAAATTCACAATACGAGTCCCGAGCGGATTCGCCGCAAGCTAAAAGGACTCGTTCTTCTCATGCGGTATTCCGGCCTGCGGATATCAGACGCGGTTCCTCTGAAGCGGGACCGGATCAACGGGGACAAGCTGTTTCTTTATCAACAGAAAACCGGCGAGCCGGTGCTGGTCCCGCTGCCGAAGGTCGTTCTTGATGCGCTTGATGATTGTGATGAGGGCGACGGCTTGTATTTCTGGGCGGGAATCGGGAAGCTGAAGACTGCGCTCACCGAATGGCAAGAACGCTTGAAGAAAGTATTTGTGATCGCCGGCATTCCTGACGGCCACGGATACCGGCTGCGGGATACCTTCGCTGTTTCGCTTTTGGAACGTGCGGTCCCGCTGCAAACGGTTTCAATGCTGCTCGGCCACAATTCCCTGAAGACCACAGAAAAGCATTACGCGCCGTGGGTACGCAGTCGTCAAATTGAACTTGAAAAAGCAGTGAAGGCGACGTGGTAAATGTTTTGCGACAGTTCGCCGAATATTCTCTCCCTTATAAGAATCAGAAGAATTCAGAAGAGAAGAAACTTACTATTGTTACGCAGGAGGAGATAAATTCCAAAAAGCGAAGTTGTATGCAGCTTGAAGAGCGTTTGTCCGTGGATAACTTGGGGATAAGTACACCTACGTTCGCAATTAATGCACTACAAAGACGTAGGCTGCGCTTTGGTTCAGCGTTACGACGCATCGCCATCTTATGGCAAGAGAACATTAGCGACCGACACTGACCACGCCTTGCAAAACAGGTCTGAGTTTCTAACAAGCTCCCTTGCTGCTTGTCTTCGACTAATTCGCCCGATGCCGCAATTCGCAAGCCGCATGTCTGGTGCCATTGCAGAGGATGGCTCTTTTATCCTTAGCGGCTTCAAGCACCCCGTTCTGGTTATCTCTGTCCCAGAGGCTCATCTGCACTTCAAGATGCGGAGGTACTGGCAGAGGGGCTGAGCTTCATCATCCGTAACAGCTTGCTGAAAATATTGCGGGAGGGTCTCCTCGACCATTTTGCCAATGCAGCCGCCGCCGAGGCATATTTCGACAACCACCACCTGACGCTAGACAAGCTCTGACACCGTTTACGTATCCCCGCAGTCTTGACGTAGCTCTCAAATGGTAACAACAATCTTTCCAATCTGCTGATTTGATTCCATGTAGCGGTGCGCATCCACAATCTGCTCGAACGGGAATGTTCGGTCAATACGTGGTTTGAAGCTGCCTGATTCCAAGTGATCGTAGACATATTTCACGGCAGTCTTCAGAAGCTCCGGCGATCTCGTGACCTCCATAAGGGTATATCCCCGCACGGAAAGTCCTTTGCCGAGAGCCACAAACAGAGGAAATGGAGTTGGCTCAAGCGAGAGTGCGCCGTACTCAAAGATCGTCCCATCCGATGCAGCCGCTTTTGCCAATGCCTCTACGCCTTTGCCTGCAATCGGGTCAAAGATAATACGTGCACCTCTGCCGCCAGTAATTTCCATCACTCTGGCGACGAGATTCTCTTCCTCGGTAGCGATCACATGGTCAGCACCAAGAGCCAGTAACTCGGCCTTCTTCTTTGACGTACGCGTGGTTGCAATGCTGGTGGAGCCCTCCGCTTTAACGATCTCAATGGCGGCAAGCCCAACGCTACTACTGGCAGCGGTGAGAACGACAAAGTCCCCCTGCTGAATGCGACCGTACATTACCAACGCACCGTACGCCGTCAGATATTGCATCCAGATCGAAGTGGCCTCCTCAGGCGTCAGCTTTTCCGGATAAGCTGCAATTGCGTGAACAGGAACGATAGCTGTGTCGCCGTAGACTCCGTATTGATTCAGGCTGAATGCGGGAATCGTGCTCACCTTTCTCCCGAGCCAGCTTCTCTCGACATCGAGGCCGACGGCGTCTACCACGCCAGAAGCCTCATAGCCATTTTTCGCTGGAAGGTGCGGTTGCTCAAGATATTGTCCCATCCGGAACATCACTTCAGCCCGGTTCAAGCCAATGGCCTCGACTCTGAGCCGAACATCGCCTTTTCCCGGCTCCGGCAATGGAACCTCTTCAATTTTCAATACGTCTGGCCCGCCCAACTCATGGAACCGTACGACTCTGGCAGTTGCTTTCGTCATGAAAGACTCCTAACTACAAGCTGTGTCGATTTTGATTCAGGAGTGTTAGGTCACGGTGCAATCGAATTGCCGACCTCTGCTCGCTCCTTGATCCCGAGCATCATCTTGCGTTCCATTACAAAGTGCGCTGGATCGAATACGAGGTCGTACAACAGACTGGTGTTGTCCGGTGCAGCACCCCGCATGATCAGGCGGGTGCTGCTGTCGCTGATCGGTTCCAGCAGAAATTGCCAGATTCCTCCATGTATACGTTTTCCGCGTACCCCTGCCTCAAACTCATCCCTCTGCACCAGCACCATAGCCTTGTTAGGAAACAACTGCGCTACCATCATAGTGGCTTTGTTGCCATAGCGATGCTCTGGTGCCATCCAGACCACATCACCTACTCTCCGTGACTGGAACTCCGGAATGATCCGCTCAGCATTCCTCATCTCCGCTAGGAACAGGTTCTCCAGCCACGTATAGCTATAGAACCCTCCTCGGTCTTGCCCGATCTGCGCGATCCATGGCCAGATTGACTGCGCAGGAGCATGAATCGTGATCGCACGTGTGCAGTGCCCAGGCTGCTTGACCAATTCGTCTCCCGGCCATGACTTCCGGAGTTCGCTTTCAGTTGCACCCCAACGCAAATACCACGGGCGCATCAGCGCCTTGTCAACGACAACAACGCCGACTGCCCCCAAAAGCAACTTGTGCCAAAGCGCCATATTGATAAATCTATTGAACGTTGGTTCGACAGCATCGCTGGCTGGTCTCATTCCGGCCAACGAAGAACCTATCCCCGACTGCTACACATCTCTTAGCTGATCCTCGTCCATCCCGAAATAGTGACCGAGTTCGTGAATTACGGTTCGCCGGATTTGCTCCCGGATTTCGGCTTCGGTGGAACAGACCGCCTCGATGTTCTTTTGGTAAAGTACGACGTAGTCCGGCTCCGTCCGCAGATCGAAAAAGCTCTTCTGTGTCGCTGGCACACCATGAAACAGACCCAAAAGGAGCCGTCGTCGCCCAGAGCGGGGAGACGGCTGGTTCGGTGGCAAGTCCTCCACCAGAACGGCAACATTGTGAATGCGTGTGCGAAACTCCTCAGGGAGCGAGTCGAGTACCTCCTCGACAACCTTGGTGAAGCGTTCGCGCTCCATTCTCTCTCCCCTGTGAGCGGCACAAAAGACAAGGGCAGCCGATGCCGCTACGGCGTCGTAGATACTAAGTTACGCGCAGTTACGTGTCATTTCACCACCAGCCAACGCCAAAGAAAAAAAGTAGTGAGTCCCCCTGCGAGAGTGGCCAGCAGGTGCCGCCAACGCCATGCAATCAGCCCGGATGCAATACCGCCCACGAGATATGCATTGTGCCAGTTGAATTGCCAGTGCTGACCGTCCGGAAGCAGCAACATGGGTGTGGTAATAGCTGTCAGAACCGCTACCGGCACATAACGCAGCGCACGCTTTACCAGAGCAGGGAAATCAACACGTTCGCCTAAAGCGAACAGTATGTAGCGGACGCCGAACGTAACCGCCGTCATTCCAGTGATGATTGCAACCTCATGCCGATTCATCGATGCTCTCCGCGTGATCTCCGGCAACCGCCGCTTGAGTCTGTTGCTGCGGATTTTCGAACCAAACACCTACTACGACCCCCGCCAAGGCCGCGAGCATCAATCCAAGTTTGTACGGCAGCCCGCGTGCCGCGAGTGCGACGGCTGCTGCTGCCAACGCCGACGCCAGCATGGGTCGAGTTCGAAGCAGCGGCACGACAATCCCAATAAATGTCGCCGCCATCGCGAACTCCAGTCCGAGGCTTCCAACCCCGGTCACCGCTCGCCCACCACCACGCCGATCAGCGTCCAGATCAGCCAATTGCCGTACATGGACAGACTCGACCCGAAGTGATACCAGTGCTTGAAAGGCGATAGGTCGTTTCGGGCATAGCGATGTTGCACCACGGCAAAGGTTTCATCTGTCAAGAAGAAGGCCAGCGGCACTCGCCAGCCCTGCGGCAGCCGCAACACATGCGGTAACAGACTCGCAGAGTAAAGCGCGTGCCGCAGATTCACCACTAGCGTGGTCAGCACGATTACAGCCAACCCGGTTCCGTTGGCAAGCAGGCTGAGCGCGATGAACTGCGAGGAACCGGCAAACACGAAAATCGACATCGCAATGGCTCCAGCCGACGATAACCCCGAAGGAGCCGCGAGCGTCCCGAAAATGACGCCAAACGGAGCCGCGCCAATCATCATAGGCACGGTGTCGCGAGTGCCGTGCCAGAACTCGGTGGAGCGTGAAGGCTGCTTGTGTCTGATATTCGGAGAATCCGGGGTGCTCATTCCACAACTTTCAGTGACTTGTTCGTTCTTTCAGGGCAGCCATTGTGTGTCTGAAAAGACAAGAGCAGCGTCGTCTGATGCCCTACGTTACAGATATGCTGACTGACTATGCGGACTTCGCCTTTTTCACGGCTGCCCAGCGTTTCCGCTGAGCCTCGGCCATCTTTTTTCTGGAGGCTGCGCTTACAGTACGGCGACCAGTGGTCTTTTTCGACGCTGGTTTTGCTACCTGCTTGCGCCTTGCTGCCCAACGAGCCTTCATCTTCTCCGACAGGCGTCTGCGACCAGCAGGGGTGAGTCCGCGTTTCTTCGCCTGTGTCGGGGCAGCTTTGGGAGCGGGAGTGGTCGCTCCCGGCGTAGTGGCAGTTCTATCCAGTGATTCAAGGGCGGCGATGGCTTGGTTGAGGAGGTTGAGTTCTGCCTTCAGGTCAGCGAGTATCGTGCGAGTATCCATGCATTCTCCTTGCACGGTGATATTAACAATAAGGTACCCGGTGAGCAAAGCAAGTAGTATTCCAGTTGGTTCGGCTGGCCTGGCCACTACAACATGCGCAGAACACCTCCCAATGCAGCAACTTGTGCAGTGTTCGTTTCGGCTTGGGTGAATGCTCTGCCGGGTAGCCCGACAACGATCGGGCGGAAAATCTTCACAGACCACCTTAAGTTAGCAGGACGCCAGCGACCGGCAACTAGTGAGAGGCATGGTGGCGAGATCGTCAACCAGGTTCTAACGTGAAGTTTGCATCTGCGAGATTGCTTGACCCATCACATCGACCACATTGCCATTGCGGTCGAATTCAAGTTCCCGCGCAGGACTGAGGACTTCCAGCGCCGGGTTACTCTCGATTTGCGGCATCAGGTTTTCGCTTAGCGCTATCACGCTGAGGTCCAGGGTGTTACGAATCCATCCCACAGTTACTTCGCCGGCTTCAAATTTTCCGACGGTTTGCATTACAGCTGCGAAGCACTCGCGGTCCGAACCTAAATGCACCGGAATACGAATGGTTGCGAGGCCAAGTGAGGTGAGGCCGTTCACGTACATCGCTTGCAAGTTGATCTTGTTCACCAAGCGGTCTGTCGTTATATCGGCCACTCCGATTCCGATGGCATTGCCATAGCTCAAATCGGTCAGATCCCGGACAAAGATGCGTTCGAATTTGTGGATCTGCGGATAAGGGTTACGCTCGGCTTGGAATCCTCGGTTTACGACCTTCCAATCCATGCCGCCGCCACTGATCTCCTTGCCTATTTCGTCGATCACCAGAACGTCAAGGTCGACGGGAATCGTCCCCGTCCACGACTTCGCTAGTTCCAGAATTTCCTCTTCGCGCTGCTCCATCACTTCCGTGACGACCGCCTCGACCTTCGCCGTGTTGTGATGCGCATCCTCCACAATCGCCAGCCCGCCGAGGATCTTGCCGGACTTCAGCACCTGACGCCCAACGTTGCGAATGATGTGCCCCAGCCCCAGCTTGTAGGCATAACTGTGATAGCGGCGTGCGCCGGCAAACTTTCCGAGTCCAATGGCCATCATCTTGAACAGGCCACTCTCGATGCGTCCGGAGAAATCGGTATGCCATTTTACGCGATTGACGAGCATGACGCCGTCGCTCTCATACGCCGCCCGATCCATGAAAGCTTCGATGTTGTCTACCGTCTTCCCCAGCGAAACCACTTCCAACTGGCTGATAACCGGACACCCCATGCTCTGCTCGTGGATGCCGTAGTGTGCCAGTACCTCGGCTTGTCCTTCAGCGGTTGCTGCGCCATGGCTGCCCATGACGGGGATGATGAAAGGCCGCATGCCCTCTTGCTTCCAGTAATCAACAGCGGCGCGGACGATGGTGGCAATGTTCGCGATCCCCCGGCTGCCCACTCCGATTGCAATACGGGCGCCGGGCTTCAACCGTGATTTGACGGCAGATGAAACGAGCTGCCGCTTCACCTCGGCCGCGACATCTTCGATGCGCAAGTCTGGAAAATTCTGCCGCACCAACACCATGCGAGGAAGTTTGAAAGGCATGAAGCACGACCTCATACTGGACGGATTTCAGCAGGGATGCAGAGACACTTTACCATTTCCCCGGTTGCGAGCCCCACGGTTAAGCGGGGCTGAATGTTTTGACCCGGCGGCTGAACATTCTATCGCCGTCAGAGCAGCTTGCCGCATACGGCATCCATCATTGATGTTATCGTAGCCGGCTTTATCCGTACGGCGCTGCCAGTGCGGCGATCGAAACGCAGGACCGCTCATGAATCAGCTTTTTGCCTTTACAAAAACAGGGGCATTTGATATTTTCCTCGCCGTTCCACAATCCACAGATTTTGCGACTGATAGAAGGGGGTAAGGTAATGCGCAAATGGTTCGTTCTTGCTCTGCTCGGGCTTGCAGCGGGGATGACGATCGGTGTGGTTGGCTTGCAGGCAGCCGATACACTCAAGATCGGCATGGTAGCGCCGATCACCGGTCCTTCCGCCGAGTCGGGGCGTTGGCAGATTCAAGGGGCCAAGCTGGCCGTAGCCGAAATCAATAAAGAGGGCGGCGTTCTCGGCAGGCAGGTCGAACTGGTGATCGAGGACGGTCAGACAACCAACCCCGGCGTCATCCTGGCATTTACCAAGTTGGCTGGCAACGCCGACATTCCTGCGTTCATTGGTACGGTTCGCAGCACAGAGATGAAGGCCATGTCGCCCGACGTGTTGAAGGTTGGCAAGCCGGTCATCATCGGTGGCACCGACCCGACGCTCACAAGTATGGGAAACCAGTGGTACTTCCGCGTCCGGCCGCACGACGGCTACTCGGCCCGCGTGATAGCGGATTATGGTGTAAAGACCCTGCAGAAGAAAAAATGGGCCATCGTGTATTCCACCGAAGCTTTTGGCACCGGCGGCAAAGACGCACTGAGCGCGGCGCTCGAGAAGATGGGCATCACGCCGGTCCTGGTTCAAGGCTATCCGAACAGTTCGACAGACTTTACGGCCGTCGTGCTCGCGGTGAAGCGTTCGGGAGCCGACATTATGGCCAGCTACATGGCGTTCGACAATGACCTCGGGATCTTTGCCAAGCAGCTTCGCCAGTTGGGCGTGAACATCCCCTGGATCGGCTCGCCCAGCATCACGGGAACCACCGCCCTCCGGCTGGCCGGTGCCGCTCTGAATGGCACCTATGGGGTCGCGGATTTTGAGCCCGATTCCAGTCCCACCGCCAAGAAATACACGGCAAACTACCTGGCTACCTACAAGCTGCGTCCAGATTTCTTCAGCTCCTGGGCCTATGACGGCATGCACGTGCTCGCCCGGGCCATCAACGCCGCCAAGAGTACGGACCCGCAGAAGATCCGGCAGGCGCTGCTGAACATCAAGGGCTACCAGGGCGCCGAGGGAACCTTCAACTTCGATAAGAACGGCGATGGCTTGCACGGCTACAACGTCGTCAAGAACACCAACGCAGTCTGGAAGTTCGACAAGCGGATCGACTTCAAGGACTAGCCTCGCAGAAGTACGCAAGCGACTCCAGGCGGAGGGGATACCCGGCGCATCTTCCCGGCGGAAACACAGCATGGACGACAGTTCGTGTGCTGTGTTTCCGCCTTGGTGTAACGTCCCGCCGAACGTGAGGCGGAGTGTAATCCAACCAGCCAGTTTCTATAAGGCTTCAGGATATGGGAACAGTTCTGCAACTTCTTTTCACCGGCCTGGGCATCGGCAGCATTTACGCGCTGGTGGCCCTGGGCTTCGTGTTGATCTTCCGGGCTACGAACGTGGTCAACTTCGCCCAAGGCGACTTTTCCATGCTGGGCGCCTTCTCGATGGTCATTCTGGCCGTCGAAGCTGGGCTGCCCTACTGGCTGAGCATGCTGATCACCGTGGCGGTGATGGCAACCTTCGGCGTGCTCTTCAACCTTGGCGTCTATTACCCGCTGCGCAACCGAAACTTCCTACCGTTCATCATCAGCACGATCGGCGCCGGGATTCTGATGGAGAACGGCATGCTGGCTGCTCACGGTCCGCAACCCGAGACGCTGCCGAGCATCTTCGACTCGCCGGGGTTCAACATTGGCCCGGTGTTTCTGGACACGCAGTACCTGGTGATTCTGGTCGTCACCCTGTTCATGGTGGGCTTCCAGTACGTGTTGTTCGAGCGCACGCTGCTGGGCAAGAAGCTGCAGGCGACCTCGCAGGATAAAGAGATGGCAAGCATGCTGGGCATTCCGGTGGCCGGGATGATCATGATCACCTTCATCTACAGCTCGGTGCTGGGAGGCTTGGCGGGCGTCCTGGTGGCACCCATTCTCTTTGTTTCCGTCGGCATGGGCTCCTCGATCGCGCTCAAGGCCTTCGCCGCCAGCATCATCGGCGGCTTCGGCGACGTTACCGGCGCGATCATCGGAGGCCTGGCGCTGGGCGTGGTGGAGAGTTTCGGCGCCGCTTACATCTCGGTGCCGTACAAAGATGCCTTCGCATTCCTCGTCCTGCTGGTGTTTCTGCTGGTGCGGCCGCAGGGAATCTTCGGAGAGAAGGTCGGGGAAAAAGCATGAGCGACACGGCATCCAACAACTCCGGCAAGGGAGTGGGAAGCAAGGCCGCGTTGCAGGGCGTCGGCTATCTGCTGGTAACAATTGTCCTCATAGCTCTGGCTCTTACGAGTACGTTTTCCGCCTACACCCTCAACCTGCTGATGCAGATCTCGACGTGGGCCATCGCCGTGCTCGGGCTCACCGTGGTGCTGGGTTACACGGGACAGGTCAATCTCGGCCAGGCGACGTACGTCGCAATCGGCGCGTACGGCGTGGCGCTGGGCACCACCAGCTTTGGACTGCCGTTCTGGGTGGCGTTCCTCGTCGGCCTCGTTCTGGCCGCGATCACCGGCGCGGTGCTGGGGCTCACCACCCTGCACCTGGGCGGCCATTACCTGGCGATGGTCACCATCAGCCTACAAACGATCCTCTCGTTGGTACTGACCAACTGGATCTCCTTCACCCACGGACCCGACGGCGTGCAGGGCATCCCGCGGCCGCCTCACTTCACCTCGAGCAACGCATATCTGGCGCTTTCGATCGCTGTGCTGGCTGTCGTGGCTTACGGCGTCAACTGGCTGAAGTACACCAAGTTGGGACGCGCGATGCAGGCGACGCGCGACAACGAACTGGCGGCCGGAGTGGTCGGCGTAGACACCTACCGCTCCAAGGTCATCGCCTTTGTCATCTGCGCGCTATTGGGTGCGACCGGCGGCGGACTTTTTGCCGGCGGCTTTTCCTACATCAGCCCGGACCAGTTCAGCTTCAGCGAGTCGGTGGTCTTCCTGACGATGTGTCTACTGGGCGGCTCGCGGTTGCCACTGGGCACCGTCTTCGGAACGGGGCTGCTGATCATGTTGCCGGAATGGCTGCGCTTCCTGAAGATCATCTACATGGCGGTCTACGGACTGGCCGTGATCCTGATCATGGTCTTCATGCCGGACGGCATCTTCGGTTACCTGGCAGCGCTCTGGCGCCGCATACGTCCGCCAGCGACGCCCAGCACCGCGGGACTTGCGCCGCTCCAGCTCAGCCAGCATACCAACGGCGATGGCAGCCGAGCCCTGCTGAAGGTCTCCGGACTGGCAAAGCACTTCGGCGGAGTCAAGGCCGTCGACGGCGTCGACATGGTGGTCGAGAAGAATTCGGTGCATGCCCTGATCGGCCCCAACGGCTCGGGCAAGACGACGCTGCTGAACGTGCTGAGCGGAATCTACCGGCCCACCTCGGGCACGGTGGAATTCGACAGCGCGGACATTACCCACTTGAATCCGTCGCAGCGCGCCGGCCATGGCCTCGGCCGCACCTTCCAGAACATCCGCCTGTTTGCCGACATGGATGTGCTGGATAACGTGCGCGTCGGCGCCGATCGCCCGCACAACGTGGTGAACGGCAAGCCCGCCGGGATGGAGGAAACCCTGGCGGCGCTGGAGTTCGTCGGACTCGCCGACCGCTCCCGCGAGGCCGTGAACAGCATGTCGTACGGCCATCAGCGGTTAGTAGAGATCGCCCGCGCGCTGGCCGGCAATCCCAAGCTGCTGCTGCTGGACGAGCCGGGAGCGGGCCTGAATCACGTGGAGAAGGACGCGCTGGTGGTGCTGCTGCAGCGGCTCAAAGCGCAGGGCCTTACCATCCTTATTATCGATCACGACATGCGTCTGGTGGAGCAGGTGGCGGAACGCATTACCGTGCTGAACTTCGGCCGTCACATCGCCGATGGAGTCCCGGCCGAAGTCCTGCGCAATCCCGACGTGATTGCAGCGTATCTGGGAAAGGTAGGCGCTCATGCGACTCCTGGAAATTGAGAACGTAGTCGCCACTTACGGCAAAGTGGCCGCGCTCCACGGCCTGACGTTTCATATCGACCAGGGGGAGATCGTCACCCTGCTGGGCGCCAACGGCGCAGGCAAAAGCACCACGCTGCGGGTCATCTCGGGGCTGCTGAAGCCCCGCTCCGGCACCGTGCGCCTGCTGGGCCAGGAAATCTCGGGACACCGGCCCGAAGCGATCTTCCGCATGGGCGTGGCGCATGTGCCTGAACGGCGGCGCGTCTTCCCCGGCCTCACCGTCTGGGAGAACTTCCTGCTGGGCGGCTCCAACAGCCCGGGCATGAGCCGCGCGGAACTTAACAAGGAAGCCGAGCGCATGTTCGAAATCTTTCCCGAACTGCGCAACTTCAAGGACGCCCTGGGCTGGACTCTCTCGGGCGGTCAGCAGCAGATGGTCGCGATTGCCCGCGGCCTGATGTCCCGCCCGAAGATCCTGTTGCTCGACGAGCCATCTTTGGGCCTCGGGCCGCTGGTGGTCGAGCAGGTCTATAACGTGGTCGCGAATATCCGCCGAAATGGGACCACCGTGCTGCTGGTTGAACAAAACGCCAACATGGCGCTTTCAGTGGCTGACCGCGGCTATGTGTTGGAAACCGGCCATCTTGTTACCGAGGGCCGGCCAGCCGAATTGTGGGACAACGAAGACGTACGCGCGGCCTACTTGGGCGGGCGTACTCAACAGGCCTAGCATACGACCTTCAATGTCGGAGGCTCCGGTACTCTCTTGCTAGTTCATGGTCTCAATGCAATCTGCAATCATCTGTCCGGTGATCGGCGCCAGTGCAATGCCATCTCCTTCGTGACCGGCAGCCATAATAAGTCCGGGCAGACTTTCCACAGGACCCAGAATCGGCATGCCATCCGGCGTCCGCGGCCGGAGGCCGGCGAAGCTGCGGATTACGTTCACCCTGCCCAAGTGGGGCATGAGCTTGCAGATATGGTCAGCGATGGCCTTCATGCCATCCAGGGAGGTGCCGCAGTCGAACCCGACAAACTCGCGGGTACTGCCGAGCAGCAGACCGCCACTACGAGTCTGTTCGACAATCAGACCCACTCCCAGGCGATGCTGGCGTACGTTCATGTCAAGCAATTCCGGATGGTGTTTGGCTGTCAGATAGCAGGCGCAGAGCAGCAGGTGCCGCACCGTCCCCGGCGGCAGCGATTCGGTAACCAGGATCTGCCCGCGCCTCGGAATTATTGCCGGCTCGTAACCATATTTCCTGGTAAGTAGGGGTGCCCACACTGCCGCCGCATTGACCACACAGTCTCCGTAAATGGGACCTTTTGCGGTGAGAACACCTTGTACCCGTCCACCGCTGACTAGCAGGTCAGTCACCGCGAGACCGAGGCGAAGTTCTGCGCCATGCTTGCGGGCGGCCCGGCTGAGACCACGGCATACGGCCAACGGATTTACCTGGCTGTCAGCGGCGCAGTGCGTCGCGCCCCAAAGATGCTCGCCCAGCATAGGTTCAAGTTCGCGCGCCCGCTTGATGTCGAGCATCTCCACGGTCAACCCCGACTGGCGTTGTTGCTCGAGCGTGTGCCGCATGAGCGCCGCCTGCGCTTCGTCTTCAATCAGACACATCCCGCCGCTCTGCTTGTATTCAAAGTCGTAGTCGAGTTCCTCCGACAGCGTGCGGTACAGAGCAATACTCTTCAGAGCCATCTCCAGGTGGGACCCGGGAGTCTTCGTTTGCAGGAAGAGAGTGCCGTCACACGACCCCGACGCGCCGCTGGACAGGTTCTGCCGCTCCAACAAGATCACCTTGTAACCTCGTTTGGCGACAAAATAAGCCACCGCAGTGCCGATGACTCCACCACCAATGACGATCACCTCGGCGCCGCTACGCATCGCTGCCTTTCACGGCGAATACGCCGTTCCGGTTGGCAACACGGCGGAGAATTCGCCACTGAAGATGGATATCTTTGACCATCAGCGATCTACTCTCCCAGGTACGCGTGACGCACCTGTTCGTCCTGCGCGAGAACCTCAGCCTTGTCCGCCAACACGACGGCCCCGGTTTCCAGCACATATGCGCGGTCGGCAATTGCCAGCGCCAGATGGGCGTTCTGCTCCACCAACAACAGGGTAGTTCCGTCAGCATTAATATCCAGAATAGTTTGAAATATCTGATTCACCAGCAGTGGAGCGAGACCCATGGAAGGTTCATCGAGAAGCAGGAGACGCGGCCGACTCATCAATGCTCGTCCGATGGCGAGCATCTGTTGCTCCCCTCCGGAAAGCGTGCCCGCCATTTGGGACTTGCGTTCCGCTAAACGAGGAAACATTTCGAAGACCCGGGACAGCCCCTCCGTTCTCTCGCGTTTACTATGTCCATAGCCTCCGAGAGCCAGGTTGTCCAGGGTGCTTAGCCTGGGGAATATCCGGCGGCCTTCCGGCACCAAGGCGATACCGTGGGAAACAATAGCGGCTGGAGCAAGGGTGGAGATGCTCTTCCCCTCAAAAAGAATGTCGCCCGTCGTAGAACGCAACAGCCCAACCAAAGTTTTCAAGATGGTCGATTTGCCGGCTCCGTTAGCACCGATGATGGTGACGATTTCGCCGCGTTCGACGTTCAGGCTTACGTCACGCAGAGCATGGATGTTCCCGTAGCTAACGTTGATTTGCTTTACGTCTAACAAAACGATGTTCCTCGACTCCCAGGTAAGCCTCAATGACCTTCGCGTCTTTCCGTACGGCTTCGGGTCTTCCCTCTGCGATCTTCATCCCATGGTCGAACACAACCACCCGTTCGGCAATGCTCATCACGAGCCGCATCTGGTGTTCGATCAGCAGGATTGTTAGTCCTCGGTCTTTCAATTTGCCTATTAGCGAAAGAAGTTCATCCACTTCCCTGGGATTCATTCCGGCCGCGGGTTCATCAAGCATCAAGAGGGCGGGCTCACAAGCCAGCGCGCGGGCGATTTCCAAGCGGCGTTGTGCTCCATAAGGAAGGTTCTTAGCCTTAACATCCTGTTGCTGATACAAACCTACAAATTGGAGCAATTCCTGGGCTTGGGCTTCGTTTTCTCGCTCTTCCCTCCTCAGGCGCGGCGAACGGATCACGCCGTCCAGAAGGCCCGATTGGCTGCGGCTGAAACGGCCAACAATAATGTTGTCGCGAACCGTCAGATTCTGAAATAGCCGGATGTTCTGAAAGGTTCGGGCCATCCCCAAGGCAGTCATCTGGTGGGCCTTGTGAAGAGTTACGTCCCGATCATTGAAAAAAATCTTTCCTCCGGTGGCGGGCAATATGCCACTGAGAACATTAAAGAAGGTCGTCTTCCCCGAGCCGTTGGGGCCGATAATGCTAACCACTTCTCCCGAGGCAATGGCAAAGTCGACGGCATTCACCGCCATTAAGCCCCCAAAAGATTTCGTTAGCCGCTCTGTGCGTAACAACACGCTTCACAAGCCTTTCACCGGTGAAATACCGTGTCTGTCCCCAAAATTCCCTGTGGTCTGATCCGCATCATGATGATGAGCACCAGCCCGAAGAATACCAGCCACGGATCAAAAGAAAGATGGACAAGATCCTTGAATGCACGGAGAAGCTCGGGAATGACCGTCAACAAAAACGCTCCAAGAAAAGCTCCCGGAATGCTGCGTGGACCGCCGACCACAACCATGGTGAGCATGGCGATGGATTCGCTTGAACTGAGCATGTCCGGACTGACAAACGAAAGATAATGGGCAAACAAGCTCCCGGCCAAGCCGGCGAAAAATGCGGCCAGCACAAATGCCAGAAGCTTGTAGTAGGCGACGTTCACCCCCATTGCCGCAGCCGCAATCTCGTCCTCACGAATGGCAGCAAAGGCATGGCCAACCCGCGATTGTCCGATTCTGTCGGTCAAAAATGCCAGTACCAAAGCGAGCGCAAGGGCCGCAACAATAAAGGCCTCTTTGCCGGTGACTCCCACATCGCTGAAGTTGACCCCGCCAATCCTGGGACTTACCAGGCCCGGCAGGCCAGCCGGTCCTCCGGTGATGTCGAGGTTGAGTGCAATATACTTGAAAACTTCTCCGCACCCGTATGTGACTACCACCAGGAATGGGCCTCTCACCCGCAGAGCAGGCGCCCCGAGCGGAATTCCGACCAAGGCTGCCACCAGGCCGGCACAAAAAAAAGACGGCCAGAACGATATCCCCCATTCTTGGGTCATGATGGCGGAGACATAGGCGCCCATACCAAAGAAGGCGGCATGCCCGAGAGACACTTGGCCGATATAACCGGATACAAAGTTCAGACTCAGGGCGACGGTGGAGTAGATCAGGCAAACCAGCAGAATATGCTTGAAGAAAGGAGGAACAACAGGATCGGTGGTCAATTGCAGCGAGTCGAAAGAAGTGATCAGTAGAACCACTCCCGCAAAAACCGCGGCGCCTATGTAGCCCCTCCGGATTTTAGGAAACGGCATCGCCCCTTACACCTTCTCGTCGAATTTGGAGCCCAGCAAACCGGTCGGTTTAATCACCAGGACAAGAATCATGACCAGGAAGGCGATGAGGTCCCGATAACCAGAGGAGATGTAAGCTGAGGCGATATTTTCCGCTATCCCTAGCGAAAGGCCGGCTATCATTGCCCCGCTGATGCTTCCCACTCCACCAATCACCGCTACCGCCCACCCCTTGAGTCCCGCCATCGATCCCATCATCGGATCGATCGCATAAAGGACCCCGACCAGAACCCCGGCTGCGCCGCCGAGAAACCCGCTCACCGCAAAGGTCAGATCGATCAGCCTCTCCACGTTGACGCCCATCAATCCGATCATTTCAAAATCCTGGGAAGCGGCAAGCATGGCTTTCCCCATCATGGTCCGCGTAATGAACCACTGCAGAAAAATCATGATGACCAGGGTGACAGTCAGAATAAACAGTTGCAGGGTATTGATGGTCAGCGTACTGTGACCCAGCCGAAGAACCAGAACTTCAATATTCAGGGTTTGAGGATATCCCCGTGAACGGGGTTCCCAGATCAATGCCGCCAGGTAGCGCAGGAAGGTTGACGCGCCGAGGGCTGTAATGAACGAGGCGAGGCGAGGACTGGTGCGGAGTGGACGATATGCCACCCGGTTGATAAAAAAGGCCGTCAGCGCACTGGCCAGCATGGCCCCACCCAGCGCGACCAAGAGGTTCGTTTTGAAAATGGACACAAGGAAGTAACCGACGTAGGCGCCAATCATGAAAACTTCGCCGTGGGTCCAGTTAATCAGCCCGACAATGCCGAAGACGACCGTCCAACCGATCGCGATCAGAGAGTAAATGCCGCCCAAGGCGAGACCATTGAGGATTTCCTGAAGGAGCAGCACCGGTCACCCTTGTTTATCGAGCCAAGATGAATCTTCCGTCTTTTACCGTGATATACAGATAAGGTCTGACCCAGTCGCCCTGATTGTCGAAGGTAACCGTCCCCGTAATTCCCTTGTAGCGGGTCGCTGCCATCGCATTGTGGACGCTTTCCCGTGTGATCGCCCCTTTTTCCGCTGCCTTGTCCATCGCAACCTTTAAGACATACCCCTGATCGTAAGCAAGGGCGGCAAAAGTGTCCGGATCCACCCCGTACTTTTCCTTGTATTTCTTTACAAACTGCTGTACGGCCGGATCGGGATTGGTGGGCACAAAAGCCCCCAGAAAATAGGCTCCCTCCGCCGCCTTCCCGGCGATCTCAACAAACTGGGGGCTATAGAGTCCGGTGCCGCCCACAATCGGCTTTGTGAAGCCGATGGCCCGGGCTTGTTTGGTGATCAGAGCGCTATCCGTGTAGGTTCCGGCCAATGCCAAGGCGTCAACGTTGGCTGCATTAATTCGCGTCAGCAGGGCGGAGTAATCTTTGTCCGTTGCGAGATAGGCTTCGTTAAATACTATGCTAATTCCAAACTCCTTTAGCCGCCCCGCGATGGCTGCCGTGAGCCCTTTCCCATAGTCGTTATTCGGGTAAAGTACGGCCACCTTCTTCACATTCAGTTTCTGGCGCAGGAGGTCAGCCATCAGAATGCCGACTTGAGCGTCCTGTACTGCCATCCGGAAAAAATACTTGCTCCGGCCACTCAGTTTGGGCGTACTGGAGGAGACCACCGTATGCGGGAGACGGGCCCGGTCTGTAATGGGAATCATGGCTAGGGTGTTGGAACTCAGGCACGACCCGGTCACAGCCAAGACATTCTTCTGGTCCGCAAATTTTTGGGCGCCGGCAGCCGCCTGTTTGGGATCGCCGGCATCATCGTAGGTAACCAACTCAATCTCTTGCCCCTTTACTCCGCCGGCTTTATTTATTTCGGCGAATGCCATCTCGAGCCCATTCTTGTGGCTCACGCCGTAGGTTGCAGCATCGCCGGTGAGCGGGTTTACCATAGCAACGGTCAGCTTGCCTTTTCTCGCTTGGGCTTCCGCGACACCAGAAAGCGTGGTGGCGAGTAGGAGAAAAGCCGCTAATACAAGGAACAACACGCGGATTTGCTTATGCATAGGAGATCCCTCGTTCTTGAACTCAGCCCACAATCCGCCGGCATCGTCATTCCGAGTCCGCTGCTGACTCAGACCAGGAAGATGGAGGACGAGCACTTTACCAGACAGACCGCAGTTTGAATCTTCCAGTTTTATATTAACCAAAGACTCCCAGGAGAGCACGAAGTTTGATGTTTTGAACCAGAATCTTCCAGCCTATTTCATCCAGGGAATGCGCGGGCTGTTTCAGGTTATTTCGCCTCCCGTAACAGCGCGGATACCTTGGGCATCCATTCACTGATGGGAATATGCTGCGGGCACTGCTCTTCGCAAGTTTTGCACTCGATGCAGGACTCAGCCCGCTGCTGCGGAGTGAGAAGCACCTGGTACCTGAAGCGGGCGCCGGCTACGTCATCGTGCATTAGCGCGTAGTTGAAGAATTCGAAATTCCTGGGAATATATACCTCGTTGGGACAGGGCATGCAGTAGCTGCACTCGGTACATGGAACGGATACCCGCTGGTTGTACTGCCGCCGCAACTCGGCAATGAATTGCAAATCCGCATCGGTGAGCGAGCGCGTCCGCGCGCAATCAGCCGAAGCCAGATTCTCATTCACCTGTTCCATGGTGGTCATTCCGCTCAGCACCACGGAAACTTCCGGTTTATCCCAGAGCCACTGCAGCGCCCAGTCCACGGGCGAGCGCCGCACCGGGTAATTCTCCAGCAACTTGCGCACATCCGGAGGCGGTACGGCCAGCCGTCCTCCAAGCAACGGTTCCATCACTACCACCGCCAGGCCTTTGCCGGCGGCCAGCTCCAGACCCTTGGTTCCGGCCTGAATCTCGGTATTCATGTAGTTGTACTGGATCTGGCAAAAGGTCCAGCGCTCGTAACCTTTGACGATCTCCTCGAAGGTCTCGTAATCGTCGTGGAAGGAAAATCCCAGGTAGCCGATGCGTCCGTCGGCAATGGCCCTCTCCGCTTTGCCCAGCAGGTCATACTTGAGAACAATATCCCGCCACCGCGCCTTATTCAGGGCGTGGAGCAGGTAGAAATCGATGTGTTCGGCTTCCAGTTTGTGCAGTTGTTCATCGAGCAGCCGGTCGAAATCGGCGGGGGCCTGAACCAGCCACGTCGGCAGCTTGGTAGCCAGCTTCACTTTGTCGCGATAGCCGTCGCGCAAGGCTTTGCCCAGCACTACCTCGCTTTGGCCGTCATGGTAGGGATAAGCCGTGTCAACATAGTTGATTCCCTGGTCGATACCGTGGCGGATCATGCGCACGGCTTCCGCTTCCAAGATATTACCGGTTCGTTTGCCGTCGGCCGTGGGCAGGCGCATGCAGCCGAAGCCTAGAGCCGAAACCTTCCAATCAAGCTTTCCAAAATTACGATATTTCACCGGGTCACCCTAAATCTTCTTTTTCCAGCTCTGAACGGCTGAATTGTACTGCTCGGGAGTGAGTTTACAACGCGGCATGCCGTACAGTACGCCCTTGATGTTTTTACGTCGATCATCCGGTCCCTTCGATGTTATTGCTCATTCACTTGACTCCGGGTTTGCATCATCAGAGACCGGTCATTTGCTCCAGCTTTTCCGCGTACGGAGCACCTTCTACCTTGATCTTTGAGGCGCTGCTGTCGATTTCGCACAGGTCGCGCGGGAATCCTAATTGTCGCTGATCAGCACCGACGACGAGCACCGTCGCCACCTCGGGTCTAGGCACGCTCGAAATATTGTCTAATTAGCTTCACAAATGCTCGCCCAGCTGCGCTCAGAGGTACGCGCCGATGCTTAAGAGTGCCCACGGAGCGAGATAAAGAAGCGTCAGAGAGGGAAATAACATGCAATCCAGGATGCTCCGATGCAGCCCAACGGGCGGTTATAGCGCCAGCGATGCCGGTCTCAGCAACTGCGAGCAGAGCAGAAACGTCGTTTATCTCAAGCAAGACCTTCGGAAAAATCTTCTCTTTTGCAAAATAGACGTCGATATGTCTCCGAAGGCTAAATCCACGGCTGGGCAGAATAACGGGAAGTCCATTCAGTTCGCGCACTGAAATCTGTGTTTTGTCGGCGAAAGGGTGGTTCCTTGGTACAGCGAGAATCACCTCGTCCGAGAACAGCGTCTCATACTCAACCTCATCAGACTCGGGTGGCAGAAAAGCGAATCCGACATCAACAGAACGGTTCAGGACGTCCTCCTCAATGTCATGTGAAGTGCCCAGCTTCACCGATACGTGAATGTCCGGATGAGTGGAACTATAAGTCGCAAGGATGCCAGGTATTTTCGTTCCGAATAGATAACTCAACCCAATGCTGAGCGACCCTCGGAGCAATCCCTGAAGATCGGCAATCTCCTCCTTGCCATGTTCAAGTGCGCGAACGGCTTCGCGTGCGCGGTCAAGGAAGAGCCGGCCAGATTCCGTCAGCCGAAGAGTTCGGCCGCGCTCAAACAATGGGCAACCGATTTCCTCCTCCAATTGCTGCATATGAACCGAAAGCGTAGGCTGTGCGATATAAAGTGATTCAGCAGCACGTGTAAAATGCAAGACTTCAGCGACGCGGATGAAGTAGCGGATGTGACGTAGCTCCATGTTCGAGTATCCAAGCTTCCCAAACTCTTGGGTGCACTCGTGCGGTCACCGTGCTCCGAGTGCGCCGAAGCCCCCGCTACTCTGGAATCCGGTATATCGACGTTTTCAGATTCCTGCGCAGAGCCGACTTTTGTGTTTCAGCCATTTTAACCTCACGGCACGTTGTGACACACCCTCCCCCAATTCATGCGCAAACTAATCCATATCGTCACAAGCGATATAATGTTTGTTTTCAATATTTTACAAGACAGACAGCTTGAGCCTTAGCGTCGGTTTAGCTATCGAGGCATCGACAACATACGCGCGGGTTCACCTATCCCATAGCAGCTCTCTATTTCTGCAATTAGATCAAAGAATTGGACACAAATGACGATTCTTCATAAAATCCGCAGCCAAGCATCCGGGCCTCCACTGAACTCTGACACTGCACCTCAATAAGGGCGCAACAATGCCATGCCCTGATCAGAGCATGGCGGTTCGGAGCAACGCGAAACAGTCCGTAGTTCGGGGCCACGCGCAGTGCTCTCGAGGCTACTCAAATTCGACCGAGCGGACTTCAGGAAAAGGAAAAGACTATGAGTTCTGCTACCGATGCCAAAGTTCTCAAACATGAAACTGTAAGCAGTGTTATTGAGAAGCTTTCGCTCAGCAAGTTCCACTACTACGTTGTCCTCGCTGCTGGCTTTGGCTACATGTTTGACTCTTTCGACACCTATCTGGTCGCCTATGCCATGCCAGCAGTCGTCAAGGACTGGAATCTCAGTGCCGTCATGATTGGCATGCTGACTTCTGCAGGAATGTGGGGTACGTTTTTTGGCGCGCTGGTGTGGGGTCCGCCTACGGATAAATGGGGACGCAAGTTTGGCTTTACGGCAACTGTATTAGGCTTCAGTCTGGTCAGTGCGTTCACCGCATTTGCGAGAAATCCCACTGAATTTATGATATGCCGGTTTCTGACCGGCCTATGCTTGGGTGGCGAGCTGCCGATCGTGTCTACTATGGTCGCTGAATATATTTCGGTTAAGCACCGTGGAAGATTTGTCGCGGTACTCACTGTAATGTGGCCGTTTGGACTTCTGGCCGCTGCGTTCTGTGCTCTCGCTATGATACCGCGTTGGGGCTGGCGTCCGGTGTTTCTTGTGGGGGCCTTGCCGGCGGCATTAGCTTTTGTGGTCAGAAAAGGTGTCCCTGAGTCTCCTCGTTGGCTGGCCATTAAGGGGCGAACTGAGGAGGCAAAGGCAGTTCTAAAGAAATTAGGCGCTACGGA
The DNA here is from genome assembly GCA_963832365.1 of uncultured Acidobacteriota bacterium. GTDB lineage: Bacteria > Acidobacteriota > Terriglobia > Terriglobales > Acidobacteriaceae > CAWBRT01. Next base: position 249,453 of record CAWHUL010000015.1, read on the forward strand.
CGAGCAGCTTGAGGCCGTCGTGGGGGAAGAGGTAACAGGCAAAGTACCATTCATGACCTTGCTTCGCGAACCCTATCTCAAGCGGTTCATAGCTACCGCGGGTGCGTTCTTTTTTGCCTACGTCGGCTACTATGGATATTCCCTCTGGCTGCCCACAATCCTTGCGACAGTATATCATCTTAGCCTTGTAAAGACGTTCACTTATACGCTGTGTGTCGCGTTTGCATCGATATTGGGAAAGCTGACGTCCTTCTATACCATCGAGAAATTCGGTCGATTACAACTGTTCTATGTGGGCTACGGCCTGGGTGGAGTAGTGGCCTTACTCTTTGGCCTGATAAAGAATCCGGCATATCTCTTGCCGACTGCTTGTGTTCTAGGGTATCTGCTAGAGATAGGCGTGGCTGCAAATATCGTATGGACGCCGGAACTCTACCCGTCGAAGATACGTGGTACTGCGAATAACTGGTCCGCCGCCGCTGGAAAGTTAAGTGCCGCAGCCGCCCCGCTATTATTTGGCTACTTTCTAGCGCGTCACTTTTACTACGGAATCTGGTTAACTATGGCGATCTGCTTCGCAATAACGATTACGTTAGTCGTGACCCTTGGCATTGAAACGAAAGGCAAGACTCTTGAGGAGATTGGTGCGGCGTAGACCCGTTGTCGTTGCGGCAAGCCGTATTACGTGAGTATCGACTAAACATTGTAAGAGTTAGTGAGAGGAACTGCGATATGTCAACGGGTACGGCTGTGATGCCCCCGAAGTCGGAATGTCTGCTGACGTAGGGGCATGAGTCAGGGAGAGCACGTACTAGTCTTGGCCCCGTTCGTCGCCGAGTTCACGGATTAGAAGATTATTGCATTCCTCCAGTTCAGAGGACGGTAGTCGAGTGCCGGACAGGTATTTTATAAGGAGAATGATCATGAGTGCGGACAGGAAGGTAGTGGGCTTTATAGGGCTAGGAGTAATGGGAGAGCCGATGTGTCGGAATCTGGCGACGAAGGCCGACGTCACGGTAGTTGCGCAGGATATCAGCCCAGCTCCGCTCGAGCGCCTTGCCGCGCACGGAGTCAAAACTGCAGCGTCGATCGCCGCGGTAGGCAAGGCTGCCGACATAGTGTTTATGTCGTTGCCGTCGGGAGACGTTGTTTCGGAAGTTGTCCTTGGAAAGGATGGTCTCCTCTCGATAGCGCGTAAAAACCAGATTATTGTTGACTTGAGCACGTCGCCGGTTGATCTGATGAGGCAGCTGGCAAAAGAACTTGGAGAAAAGGGCGCGCATTTCCTGGATGCGCCCGTGATGCGTACCCGAGCGGCAGCCGAAGCGGGCACGCTAGCTACGGCGGTCGGGGGCGACCGGAAAATCTACGACCAGCTATTCCCCCTGTTCAACACCTTCGCGAGCGACATAACCTATTGTGGCGAGGTCGGTTGCGGCCAGATCGTGAAGATCCTCAACAACATGGTGCTGTTCGAGACAGTGGTGGCGGTATCCGAGGCATATGCGATGGGCAGCGCGGCGGGCATGGATCCACAGGTTCTATTCGAAGCACTCTCGAAAGGATCGGGTGACAGTTTTGCCCTTCGGAATCACGGGATGAAGGCGATCTTGCGGGGAGATTTTCCGGTGCGGGCCTTCTCGGTCAAATATGCATTGAAAGATCTGAAGTATGCGTTACGGTTAGCCGAGCAGACCGGAGTAGACGCATCCGGAGCACGCAACGTGGAGGGCTGGTTCGAGAGAGCGGACAAGGCAGGAGACGGGGATTGCTATTGGCCTGTTATCGCTCGGCTCATCGGAAAAGCCGTTGGAAAAGGCGCATAACGTTAGCTTCGCTAGTTTTCCTTGGAGGCGGATCTTATAGCGATTTACCTTGGCTGGGATCCGCCTCGACTTTGAAGATAGCGCCTAAGCGCATGCAGTCCCATACATTCGATTCCGGGGGACATCAACCAACAACACAGCGGTCACAAGTTAGATGCGAAAAGGGGAGCGGTGATGAACGCGCACGAGAAAGCCGTCGCCGAAAGGCCCATGAGCACGATCCCGTCATATGAAATCTATGCCTTACGGTATGCCAGAACGGATCGGAAGCGTAATGAGAATTTGATTTGTTATGACCCACATGATGGTCCGATGCCGATGGACTTCTTCGTTTGGCTATTAAAGTCGGATCGACGAACGATCTTGGTCGACACGGGTTTCAATGAGGTCACCGCTGGGGCAAGAAACAGACAGCTAATGTGTTGCCCAATGGATGCACTCTCGATTCTTGGGGTAGATCCCGCGCAGATCAGTGACGTGGTTATCACCCATATGCACTATGACCATGCCGGCAATATTAAGAAACTGCCTCGAGCCAGCTTCCATCTCCAGGATGCGGAGATGAAATATGCGACTGGCCGGTACATGCGTCAACACCCGTTGCGGCATGCCTATTCAGTAGAGGACATAGTTGACTTGGTCCGTTGCGTGCATCAGGACCGAGTAATCTTTCACGAGGGCAATGATCCCGTCGCACCCGGTGTGGAATTGATTCATATCGGCGGGCATACTCGGGGCTTACAGTCACTTCGCGTATTTACGAAGCGTGGCTGGGTCGTGCTAGCGTCAGATGCCGCTCACTATTACGACAACATGCGACTGCAGAACCCCTTTCCCATCGTCTTCAACGTCGGTGACATGCTTACAGGTTACGAAACGCTTTTGCGGCATGCGGAGTCGCCGGAACACATCGTGCCCGGTCATGATCCGGAGGTTCTGCGCATTTATCCGCGAGTGTCTCATCCGAAGATTCAAATTGCGTGTTTACACTTACCGCCATTTTCGCAAGAGCAAGGTATTGAGGAAATGAAAGCTGCAACACACAAGTCCTGAATGGCGTTGAACATGATCCCGACGCGTCAGTTTCACTTGATCAATTATGGAGGTACTTATGGCCGCAGTAATCGAGGACCCGTCCGTGGCACTGGAGCAAGAGCTCTGTGAGAGGTTTGAACGGTGCCTGTCTGACGGGGTAAATTCCGACGAGCATCTAGTCTGGCGTGGCAGATATCTTACAGCAGACATCATCGTTCAGATTGGCTCTGTTCCATTCTTAGTGTGTATTGAGAATGGGCGGATCAAGGAGTGCCGCAAAGGGCTACCGTTACTCTGTTCTTCCGTGTTTTCGGTGAAGGGCACGACGGCAGCATGGGCGGCCTTCTGGGAGAACCCGCCGAAGCCGAAGTGGCACGATATTTTCGCACTTACCAAATTCGGCCATATGTCTGTCGAGGGCAATGTTCAGCCTTTCATGGCTAACCTGCAATACGTTAAGGATATGTTGGCTATGCCGAGAAAGAGGAGTGTGAAATGACCGAGATGGAGCCTATTGTTGGCCGCTACACGACAATCCGAATCATGAATGATGACTGTCGGGTGTACTTCGAAGAAGCTGGCCAAGGCATTCCCCTTGTCTGCTGTCATACCGCGGGTGCCGACGGCCGGCAGTTTCGGCATCTTCTCAATGACGAGGAGATCACGAAAGACTTTCGCGTTCTTGCTTTTGATTACCCGTGGCATGGAAAGTCTACCCCGCCGGTTGGCTTTCAGAATTACGAGTACAAGCTTACGACCGAACTCTATGTGGCGATGATTCGTTCGTTTTGCCAAGCTCTCGAACTCGACCACCCGGTTGTGATGGGATGCTCAATCGGCGGACGCATCGTGCTGCAACTCGCGCACGCGTACGGCAAGGAATTCAGAGCTCTGATCGGATTAGAGGGAGCCGACCACCAGCAGCCTTGGTATGACACGAGTTGGCTGCACCGTCCCAACGTGCATGGCGGCGAAGTTTGTGCTGCACTGTGCTCGGGCCTCGTGGGAGCGACAAGTCCGGATGAATATCGTCATGAGACTCTTTGGATGTATATGCAAGGTGGCCCAGGTGTATTCAAAGGCGACCTCTATTTCTACCGCGTGGATTCGGATTTGCGTGGAAAGTTGGGCGGCATCGACACCGCCACTACTCCGTTGTACCTGCTGACCGGTGAATATGATCTCTCCTGTACGCCCGAAGACACTATTCGTACCGCATCCACGATCCCGGGGGCAAAGGTGACCACGATGAAAGACATGGGACACTTCCCAATGAGTGAGAACCCGAAACGGTTCAAGGAGTACATCCTTCCTGTGCTTCAGGAGATCAAGCAGCGGCGCGTGCCAGCTGTCAAGTCGCAAAGGGCCTGAAGTCGCATTGTTGCAATGAGTTTAACGAGACTGAGAGGAGGGATGATGAGCCAGGAACTGTGGGGATACATGGGAAAAGTCCTGCGGGTCGACTTGACGAAGGGGACTCTTTGGGACGAACCGCTGCAGCCGGAGTTGGCGGAGAACTATGTCGGCGGCACGGGATTAGGTGTGGAATACCTGTACCGCGAGGTCCCGCCCGGAGTGGAGTGGGATGACCCGCGCAACCTTATCATTATGGCCTCCGGACCCGTCGGTGGCACATCCCAAGCAGGTAGCGGAACCTTTTCTTTAGTGACCAAGGGACCGATGACTAACCTTGCTGTCGCTACGCAAGCCAATGGCTTTTGGGGGGCCTACATCAAATCTGCCGGATACGACGCGGTCATCATTCAGGGGCAGTCGCCCCATTGGGTCTATCTGCACATTGCCGATGGCAAGGTCGAGTTGCGCAATGCCTCTTCGCTTCTGGGTAAGGATACCTGGGAGACGGAGGATGCGGTCCGGGAGGACCTTGGGACGAAAGCGCGGCTGAGCGTTTTTGGAATCGGCCCGGCGGGGGAAAACAAGGTTCGGTTTGCGGTTGTAGTTGGGGACAAAGGCCATGTTTGTTCGAAGGGTGGTTGTGGATGTGTAATGGGAGCGAAGCGCCTCAAGGCGGTCGCGGTTACCCAGGGACGCCAACAAGTTTCTGTGTATAACAAAGAACTGTTTCGCGAGAAGACAAAAGCCTTGCTGGAGGACGCGAAGGCCGCCAAAGGTGGAAATATGTATAAGTGGGGAACTGGTGCCAGCTTTTCTGTCATGGCAAAAGGGGGCGGTCTTCCGACTCGCAACTACGCCACAAACGTCTTCCCTGAACACGAGCAGATGAATGCTGAGTATATCCGCACCCACTTTGAGGAGCGCAATAAGCCGTGCTGGGCTTGTGGGATGGTGCATACCAAGCATATGAAAGTTACGGAGGGCCCCTACACAGGCTATGAGGGCGAAGAGCCCGAGTACGAGGGCATGGCGCTCTGGGGACCGCAGATCGGCAATAAGGATCCGGGAGCATACGTCATGCTTTCGAATCTTACGGATCGACTAGGCCTGGACACCAACGAAGCAGGTTGGGTTATAGGCTGGGTTATGGAGTGTTACGAGAAGGGCCTTCTCACCGCCAACGACTTAGATGGCTTGGACATGCGGTGGGGCAATGTGGAAGGAACCGAGGCGCTGTTGGGGAAGATCAGTAGACGAGAAGGAGTTGGCGACTTCTTGGCCGAGGGGGTAAAGCGGGCTTCTGAGAAACTCGGCGGTGATGCTCCCAACATGGGCGTGTACGTGCTGAAGGGCTCAACTCCGAGAGGACACGACCATCGGGCCCTTTGGACGGAGCTGCTGGAAACATGTGTGTCCGCGACGGGGACTATTCAGTCTGGCTCGCGCCTCACCTCCCCCACGTATTTTGGTCAGCCACCTGTCACAAACCAGTTCTCGCCATGGGAGGTCGCCGGGGTCAGCGCGATGCTTGAGGGTTGGCACGTCTTTCTCGACAGCCTATCGAATTGTCGCTTTATCACTCTCAATCCGCAGCTGACCGTAGAGTGCGTGAACGCGATCACCGGGCGAAATCTCACGGTCGGCGACGCCCAGACTATCGGCCGCCGAATCATCAATCAGCTCAGAGTCTTTAACTTTCCGGCACGGATTGGATCCTGCGCTTGAGGCTCCGTCTCCGCGCTACGGCTCAACTCCGGTCGACGGACCGGCGCAAGGGAAGAGTAGTGCGCAATATTTCAATTGGATGAAGAGCTTTTATTTTCAGCTGATGGGATGGGATCCGGCAACAGGCAGGCCCCTTCCTCACACGTTGAAGTCCCTTGGCTTGGAGAAGCTCATTCCTGATTTGGAGTCCAGTTCGGAGCTTGCGAAACGTTGACAGGGACTTGAGGTGTTTATGCCGATGGTGAGACTAGAGATCGGCGGCTGGCTTCGTGAACGCCTTGAAGCGACGGGGGCTCATTTTGGGAACTTTTCCGTTTCGATTTCGGAGGGTGAAACCATTCTTGGAATGGCCCGCCAGCTCGCAGCACAGAATGAGGTTTTTCGGAAAATTGTCTTCAAGCGAGAGGAGTTCGGGGCAAATGTCCTGGTGATTCTGAATGGCATTTTTGTCAATCCTCAGAACCGAGCGGAGACACTTCTAAAGGACGGAGACGAAGTGATGTTATTGCCGGTCGTAGATGGAGGATGAGCAAAGGGGGCGCCTCCGCGTCGCGGGCCGTGACCGGTCGTGTCAGTGAGCACCCCAGCACGCCAGATTACGCCGGAGATTCTTCGCTCTGTCTTGATAGGGGCTCTCTATGAAGTGCATCAGGTCTAACAATTTGACCCCTTGGTCCCGTCTTTCTAAATTCTTATCTGAGAGTCACCCAAACGCGGATCGTATCCACGGTCAGAACTCGAACTGGGTGTGGACTTCGGTGCGATGCAATCTCCAAAAACCGAACTGGAGAATTCAATCGGGGAGATGGCGATGATGGACGATTTATCGGGATTTGATGTTTTGGTAATAGGCGGGGGCAATGCGGCTTTGGCGGCGGCTTTGAGCGCACGCGAAACCGGAGCCAGCGTGCTGGTGCTGGAGGGCGCGCCGAAAGAGTTTCGCGGCGGCAATAGCCGGCACACCAGAAACCTGCGGTGCATGCATGACGCGCCAACCAAGGTGATGACCGATGCCTATTCGGAAGACGAGTTCTACAACGACATCTTGCGCGTGACCGGAGGCCAGACCAACGAGCAGTTGGCGCGCATGACGATCCGCGCTTCGGCCTCCTGCACTGAGTGGATGGAGCGCTACGGAGTCCGCTTTCAACATGCCATGGGCGGCACGCTTCATCTGGGCCGAACCAATGCGTTCTTCCTGGGCGGCGGAAAAGCCATGATGAACGCCTACTTCGCCAGGGCGGAGCGCGCGGGCATTCGCATCGTTTACAACGCCGAAGTGGTGGACCTGGATGTCGTCGACGGCAGCTTTAAGAGCGCCAGCGTGCTGGTGGAAGGCAAGCCCGTGCAGATCGGCGCCAAAGTTTTGGTGGCTGCTTCCGGCGGCTTCGAATCGAATTTGGAATGGCTGAAAGAGGCATGGGGGCCGGCCGCCGATAACTTTCTGATCCGCGGCACTCCCTACAACAAGGGCAAGGTTCTGAAGCGATTGATTGAGCTGGGTGTGCAATCCATCGGCGATCCCACGCAGGGACACTGTGTAGCCATCGACGCCCGGGCGCCGAAGTTCGACGGCGGTATCGTTACTCGGCTCGACTGCGTTTCCTTGGGCATTGTGGTGAACAAGAACGGCGAGCGCTTCTACGATGAGGGCGAGGATTTCTGGCCGAAGCGCTATGCCATCTGGGGACGGCTGGTGGCGCAGCAGCCGGAGCAGATCGGCCACTGCATCATTGACTCGAAGGCAATGGGGAAGTTCATGCCCTCGGTCTTTCCGCCGGCCAGGGCGCAGAACATCCCCGAGTTGGCGAAGCTGGTGAATCTGCCGGTTGAGAAAGTGGTGGCCACGGTCAAGGCCTATAACGACGCGGTTCAGCCTGGAACGTTTAACCACGCGATCATGGACGACTGCCGAACCTCCGGGTTGAAGCCGGAGAAGACGCACTGGGCGCTGCGGATCGATCAGCCACCGTTCTACGCTTACAGCTTGCGTCCGGGGATCACTTTTACTTATCTCGGCGTGAAGGTCAATGAGCGGGCCGAAGTTCAACTGAGCAACGGGCACAAGTCGCGCAATATTTTTGCCGCCGGGGAGATTATGGCGGGAAGCATACTCGGCAAGGGTTACGTGGCCGGCTTTGGCGTGACCATCGGGACAGTGTTTGGCCGCATTGCCGGCCGGGAGGCAGCCATGCAAGCCCTGAATCGGGGTGAGACGCGCAATGGAACAGAGGAGGCACCGCGCCATGCTGCCAACTGAATTGATGCAAGAAGGCGACCACCTGATGACGGTGTGCAATGCCTGCCGCTACTGCGAAGGTTATTGTGCCGTGTGGCAGGCGATGGAGAGGCGTCTGGTTTTCAAGGAGAGCGATCTGAATTACCTTGCGAACCTCTGTCACAACTGCAGCGAGTGCTATTACGCCTGCCAGTACGCGCCTCCGCACGAGTTTGACATCAATCCGCCGAAGACGCTGGCTAAGATTCGCGCGTACACCTACGAGCTGTATGCCTGGCCGGCCCCTCTGGCCAAGGCATTCCGCAAGAACGGGCTGCTGGTGTCGTTGCTTACGGTGGTTGTGCTGATCGGCTTCATGCTGGCCGCGAATGCGACCGTTGGCAGCCGGTTGTGGATGCCGGTTCGCAGCGGAGATGTCTACGAGATTGTTTCGCACGAAGTCATGACGCTGACGTTCGCCGCGGCTGGGCTGTTTGCCGCGCTCGCCTTACTCATCGGATTTCTCCGCTTCTGGCGCAACGTGGGCGAAGCGTATTCCGGGCTCGCCAATCCCGCCGCGCTGGCCAGAGCGGCAAAGGACGTGCTCCAGCTCGAAAATCTGGATAACGGCGGAGTGGGCTGCACCTATCCGGGCACGGAGAGCTCACAGTCACTGCGCTGGTTCCATCACTTGACGTTCTACGGATTCCTCTCGTGCTTCGTGGCCACCACGCTGGGCGCAATCTACTATTACGGGTTGGGCTGGCACGGACCTTACGGCTATGCCAGCTTGCCGGTCATCTTCGGCACCGTAGGGGGCGTCGGCTTGGTGGTAGGGCCCATCGGTCTGATCGCGCTCAAGCAGCGCCGCAATCGGGACATCGTTGACGAGAGTCAGTATGGGATGGACCTGTCTTTCATCGTGCTGCTGTTGCTGACCAGCATCAGCGGATTGCTTTTGCTGTTCCTGCGTGAGAGCGCGGCGATGGGCACGCTGCTGGTGGTTCATCTCGCCATCGTCATGGCGTTGTTTTTGACGCTGCCCTACGGCAAATTCGTGCACGGCATCTACCGGTCGGCCGCCTTATTGAAGTGGGCCCTGGAACGCTCGCGCCCGCCGGAACACAACGTGGAAGTGTAACTT
>CAWHUL010000016.1:0-289928 GCA_963832365.1 uncultured Acidobacteriota bacterium
CCGACGGGCGTCACGCTAGGCCCGGGCAGTCGGGTAGTACTCATGCCGGACAAAGGCGGAGTGGCGGATGCGCTGACCCAATTGCTCCAAGCGTTTGATGTAGAAATTTTGCGCATCGATGAGACATTAGACGCGGAAGCACTGGCCAATCAATTGAACGGTTGGCTGGCCGCCGGTTCGGTGCAAGGCGTCTACTGGCTGTCGGCGCTGGACAACGAAGGAGATCTCAGCCAGATGGATCTGGCGGGCTGGAGCGAAGCCCTGCGGGTACGCGTCAAGGCGCTTTACACCACCATGCGCGTGTTGTACGAGCAGATTGCGGCTCCCGGCACCTTCCTGGTCTCGGCGGTGCGGCTGGAGGACAGCACGGATATGACGATGCCGGAGCAGTCGCACCGCTCGGCGGCGCGGTTACCGGCTTCACTAAGACCTACAAACGTGAGCGGGCGGATGTTCTGGTCAAAGCGGTCGATTTCCAAGCTGAGTGCGAGGTCTCGCAACTTGTAGAAATTCTGATCGACGAAACTCTGCGTGACCCGGGCGCGGTTGAGGTCGGTTACAAGGAAGGGCTGCGCTGGACGGTCGGATTGCGAGAGCTACCTGCCGCGACGGCCAACCAGGCATGACGTTGGATAAGGACTCCGTGTTCGTAGTGACAGGCGCGGCTGGAGGTATTGTTTCGGCTATCACCGGAGATTTGGCTGCGGCATCCGGCGGGACGTTCTACCTACTTGATCTGGTGCCGGAGCCGGATCCGAACAATCCCGATCTGGCGAAGTTTGTCAGCGACAAGGACGGCCTGAAGCGGGATTTCATCGCCCGCATACAGGCCCGCGGCGAGCGCGCTACTCCTGCAATGATCGAGCGGGAACTGGCGGCCCTGGAGCGAGCGCAAGCCGCTTGGAAGGCAATCGATAAGGTGCGTGCGGCAGGAGGCACGGCGCACTACTTTAGCGTTAATCTCAACGACGCAGAGGGCGTGGCGAAAGTCATCAATCAGGTGCGCGAGCGCAGTGGACGGATTGACGTGCTGCTCCACGCGGCCGGGATGGAACGTAGCCATTTCCTGCCGGATAAGGACCCGCGTGAATTCGACCTTGTCTTTGACGTCAAGAGCAACGGATGGTTCAATCTGCTGCACGCTATCGGCGACATGCCGTTGGGAGCGACCGTCTCGTTCAGCTCGATTGCCGGCCGTTTCGGCAACGGAGGACAGGCGGATTACAGCGCAGCCAACGACCTGTTGTGCAAAATCACCTCAAGCTTCCGCACCACCAGGCCAGCTACCCGTGGCATTGCCATAGACTGGACAGCCTGGGGTGGCATCGGAATGGCGACGCGCGGCTCCATCCCCAAGATGATGGAGGTGGCTGGAATCGATATGCTACCACCCGAAGCCGGCGTTCCTTTGATTCGCCGCGAATTGACCGCTGGAGGAACTCGCGGTGAGATCGTGGTCGCCCAGCGCCTCGGCATTTTATTGAAGGAATTTGATGCCACGGGCGGACTCGACATGGCCGCAGTGGAGGCTTCCAGCGATAATCGCTTAGCAACGCAGGGATTGATGATCGGCAAGATCGCCAGTATGGGTATTTACTCTGGCCTGACGATCGAGACCACGCTGGACCCGAAGATTCAGCCCTTTCTGCATGATCATCAGATAGACGGCACACCGGTGCTTCCTGGTGTTATGGGTATCGAGTCCTTTGCAGAAGCCGCTCTTTCACTGCTGCCTAGCTGGAATATCCAGGCGATCGAAGGGGTGCACTTCCTGGCGCCGTTCAAGTTCTACCGGAACAAGCCGCGCGCGGTCACCGTTGAGGCGATATCGTATCAGCTTGATGGTGCCGTAGTGGCGGATTGCCGGCTCATTGGTTACAGGACAATTAGAAACAAGCGGAACCGGAGGTTACCACTCACTTCACCGGCCGGGTGCGGTTGACCAAGCAACAACCCGAGTTGGGGACCGTTCCTGTACCGGGCAAACCGGCCGGAAGGATCGTCGAGGCCGCTGATATCTATCACGTTTACTTCCACGGGCCGGCGTATCAGGTGCTTGCACGGGCCTGGCGGATGGAGACCGGATCGTCGGGCAAATGAAGCAAGATTTGCCTGGCCATCACAATCCTCCTGAGCGGCTGACGCTAGTGACTCCGCGCCTGATCGAGCTTTGCTTTCAAACCGCCGGGCTCTGGGAATTGGCCATACAGAACCGAATGGGCCTACCCCAGTATGTTGAGCAGCTTCGTTTCGGGCGTGCGGCAGATCTGGCCGAAGGCCCGCTGCATGCGGTGGTAACTCCCAATCCCGATGGAAGCTTCGATGTTGAAGTCGTGGATACGGCGGGGAACATGTACATTCATCTGCTCGGCTATCGCACGGTAGCTCTACCCTACACCGTAAAGTCCGAGCCTCTGAAGGCCTTGCAGGCCGCTGAAACTGCGAAGATAAGCGGGTGAAACGTTTCACCAGATTTCGCTGATGTTGCAGTTGGGCGAGCATCATGGACGTTTATTGGCTTGAGCAGGCGGAATCGGACATACCGGCGCACGATAAATGGTTAAGCGCCAAAGATGCGGCTTGCCTCGGTGGTTTCCGTTTTGCAAAACGCCGCGCAGATTGGCGACTGGGACGCTGGACAGCGAAACGAGCCTTGGCGCTTTACTGGGACGTTCCGAACGATCCTGAAGACTCTTTCGGAAATCGAAATACGTCCGGCGCCCTCGGGCGCACCGCAGGTATTTCTTGCGGACGAACCAGCAGACGTTGCCATTTCGCTGAGCCACCGCTCCGGCGTTGCGGGTTGCGCCATCGGCAAAGTTCGGAACACAGCTAGGCTTTGATTTGGAAATAGCTGAGTGTCGAGCGAGGCCTTTGTTCAAGACTATTTCGCGACCGAGGAGCGGGACCTGATTTCGCAAGCAGACGTGGCGGACCGGCGTCAGTTAGTGGCTTTGCTTTGGAGCGCCAAGGAGAGCGCACTCAAAGCATTGCGCACAGGTCTTCGGATGGATACCCGTTCCGTAATCGTGAGTCCTCTAACTCAAGGCAAAGATGAACCGGGGGATAGAGGAGAGCGGGATATTTCCTGCAGGCTTCCACGCGCTCTCAATAGCTGGTGTCCGCTGCACGTCCGTTGCGCTGACGGGCAGGTGTTCCAAGGCTGGTGGGAGCACACAGGCAGCCTCTTGCGGACGTTAGTAGCGGTTCCACGGCCAGCTCGGCCGACTCTGCTGAGGAGTTCGTAGGACCGGAACGCAACTCACGGCGGCTCGGGCCACATATGGGGCTTAAACATCAGGAGTAGATCAACCCGCCGCTACTGCGATTTAGCGGTGGGGGCCTTCTTGGCCATCTTAGCCAGCCGCTTCTGGATCATGTCCACCCGCCATCAGCCCGATTGTCGCGGCGAACATCGCTATCGTCGTAGGTCAGCCGAGGGTAGTCATCGTCCGAGTGTTGACCCCACCTGTCCAAGGGATCAACCCCTGCACCCGTGCTCTGATTGATGCCGCTTCAAAGCCCGTTCTGCCTCTCTCAGCTGGTCTTCGAGCGTAGTCGCCTCTTCTGCGTCTCTATCTGTTCGGTCGAGCCCTTTGAGCGAATCCACGAACCTGCCGTGCCGGAGCGTGGCGATGCGGTATTTCGTGTTCAGGTCTTCGAAATCAGAGCAGTTCATCATAGAGACATCATCCGAGTCACAATTAGCAGTGGTCAGAATTCAAACAGCCGCCTGTAATCCCGTGTAATCCCGTAGCTTTGCGATGAGGGCTGTCGGAGGAAGGGGCTTGGCCAGCAACTCAAAGTTGTGACCAGAGCGACGCGACTGCCGAAGAAGATTAGCCGTATTCGCTTGTCCGGAGAAGAGCAATATTTTGCACTGGGGCAAAAAGCTCTTGATTGCGATGGATGCGTCAATTCCGTTCAGGTCAGGCATGACCACGTCGGTGATAATCAAATCCGGCTTCAACTGGACGGCACGGTAAACGGCTTCTCGACCGGAATAAGCAGCGACGGCATCGAAACCCGCGTGCGTAAGAATAAGCACGAGAGTGTCAGCTATGACGTGCTCGTCGTCAACAACTAGGACGAACCGTTTTGTGGTCTTATCTGACATTATCGGCATACTTTCGAGCAAGCAATAAACGTCCCGCTAAAGAAAATGCGGAAGCGCAAAGTGCGGAGTCACTGCACCGCGCTCCCTCCCCGAACAGAACATCTCCTTGATAGAAGTTTCAGAGTATCTGAATGCGTCTGTGCAAGACAACCGCCAAATTCACGTTGCAGGTAGGTCGAAAACCTTAGTTTGTTCAATAGTCACGCGTGACATAATTTCGATTCGTCCTTAATCGAAAGGTGTGCAGCGACATGTCGCCGAACTCTGCCCAGAATATCCAGCACCGACAGCGCCCTGTAATTCTGTCAGTTGATGACGAGCCCGCACTCCTCTACACCCGCGAGAAAATTCTTCAAGGCGCAGGTTATGAAGTCCTGAGCGCAGCCGATGGCGAAAAGGCATTGGAGATGTTTGCTACGCATGACGTGGACCTCGTAGTCCTCGATTTTCAAATGCCAAAAATGGACGGTGGAATCGTTGCGCAACAGATGAAACGACGCAAGCCACTGGTGCCCATCATCATCCAGTCAGCGTTTAGCGCGGCGAAGGTGGTCGTCACTTGCGCCAACTGCTTTATAGCCAAAGGTGAAGGCCCCGCTGCTCTTTTGGAGAAGATTAGACCGCTACTCGTCTAAGGAGTGAACTTATGACAAAGAGTCACGGCAATCGTAATTGGGGCCAGCCGGGGCCGCTTGGGGCGGTGGCTCCGACCATCACTGAATTTGCGCAGATCGTTCGTGAATTGAATCTGCAACCCGATCAGTACATATTCTCAAGTCGTCTTCGCGAGTGGGCAAGTCAAAACAAGGATTCAAAATACGTTCCTGAAGCTCTTCTTGGGGCGTGGGGGTTTCGAGATTGAATCGACGTTGTAGGCTTACTTTTCACGCCTTCCATTAGCTGCAAAGAAGGCGCAATCATGAACGGCGAAATGGCTGGAACGATCCGGTGACTAATCCCGACTGCTAAGTAGTTCTGAAATCTTCTGCAAAAACTCGGTAGCGGAATTACCCTTACAGATGAACAGGTCTGCGTGTTCCATGCCTTCCGGTGCATCCACCAGCCCCGAGATTATTACGATTGGGACATCGGGCTTTAGCTTCTTCATCGCGGTGGCTAATTCGATTCCGGTGCCGCCTTGCAGGAAGTGATCGCTCACAACCATATCGACCACAGACGAAGAGAAATCTCCATCGCTGATGCGGAATCGTTGGCCGTCAGCACAGAATATCCCGCCATTTCGAGAACCATCTTCCGAAGTCGAAGAACCGTTTGATGGCGCGCCAGGCAAGCCGGGCTGAAGGTCGACCAGACCCGCCTGACCAAGATCGATAACGCCGCGGTCTCCGTGCTCAATGTGCAGCCTCCAACGTTCCGCGACTCCCACTCCTGCCGCCGCAGTTGCTGCACCTCCCGTTGCACCCACGGTCAGCCTTGCTTCGGCTCTGGCATAACCAGATAGGCGGGAGACATCTCCCGCCATTTCTAAGGACTTCGCGGTATTTCGGAAGCAACATGTGGTCGGGTATGGTTAAAGCGGTTGGTTTCGCAGCTTAGCGGAAACGGCGCTGGTCGGGTACACTGATGGGCGATGTACAACAGAACGGAAGCTGCGTGAGTTTGCAGATCGAAGGCGCCGGTTCACAGCCGGTTGCCGTCGGTCTGCTGGCCGGATCGATTGCGGGTGACCGACATTACACCGTCGCCGAACTCGCAAAGATCTGGCACCTGTCGCCGAACACGATTCGGCGGCAGGTGGAGAATGAGCCGGGTGTTGTCCGGATCGCCGCTGCTCATCCTTACCGCAACTCACGCAAGCGCCACATGACCCAAATCCGGGTACCTGAGCGTGTCGCCTTGCGCGTACATGCACGGTTGTCCAACTAGCAATAACAACAAAAGCCGCAACCTAGCGTTGCGGCTTTCTTATGCCTGTGGTTCGAGCCTCGCTTAAGCCGACGCGGTTGCTTTCTTCTTCATCACCGTGACCTTGGATGACGGCGACTTCGACTTCGGACTCGCCTGATTCCAATCCGCCATCGACGCCTTCGTCAACCGCTCCTGCCGACGCTGGTCAAACTTCAAGTAATGCCGTTCGGTGACCTTGATGCTGCGATGGGCGAGCAGCAAGGAAACATCTTCCAGCGGCACTCCCGCCAGCAGCTTCTCAATGGCAAACGTGTGCCGGAACATGTGCAAGTGACAACGCAGGGGTTGGTTGACCCGTTGCAACGCAGCGGCCTTGAACACATGATCGATGCTTCGTCTCCAGCCGCGTACCGCCGTCGTCGCTTTGCCGTTGCCGCTCCAGAAGAAACGCTTTTCGCTCATCGGCGGCAGCTCGAGCACAGCCTCGGCCGCTTCCTTGGGGATGGCGACGAAGACCGGATTCCCGTTCTTTTGTCGGTGCAACAAAACCGTCCAGATACCATCGGCGTTCTGTGTCAAACGGCTACGCTCGAAGCGCACGCAGTCGATGATCGATAATCCGGTCCAACGCAAGAACAGCAGCATGGCGCGCAATCGCTTATCCCGGTACTCGTAGTCACGCCCACGCTCCCAGGTGTGGGAAACGAAGCAGGCATCGAGCAGCTTCTGCACCTCGTCCGGGAGGAAGTAATCGACTTCAGGATCATCTTCATTCGCCGGTTTCAGCCGCGCGGCCGGATTCTCATCGATCCAGCGACGGTCTTTGCAGAAGTCAAAGAACGAGCGCAGCCGTGATGTCTTACGGTTCTTGACGGTGCCGGTGTTGGTCAGCGCATTCCGGAACTTCGTGATCTGCTCCAGGTTGAGTTCAGCGAGATCGAACAGACCTTGTTCCTTGCACCAACGGAGAAACTCACGTTCGAAGAAGCCCACATAGTGCGCCATATCCACGACATTCTCACCGCGTTTGGTTGCCATGAACAGGGTGACGGCCCCGGTGATCGTCTTGCCTTCGCTCGGCGCCGGACTCTGGCCGGAGGCGCCGGCCTTGAGCAGTGGTTGGTTGCTAGGATCGTGTTCCTCCATCTTGCGGGCGAGGATCTTGCGCGCCTTCTCCCACGAGAAGGTGCCGGTCG
This sequence comes from uncultured Acidobacteriota bacterium, assembly GCA_963832365.1. Classification (GTDB taxonomy): domain Bacteria; phylum Acidobacteriota; class Terriglobia; order Terriglobales; family Acidobacteriaceae; genus CAWBRT01. Next base: position 7,183 of record CAWHUL010000016.1, read on the forward strand.
ATTCGCGGAACTTAGTGCCGTCGAGTGCGGTCCCGGCAATGTATCTGAGGCAGTTGCAGCGGCGGGACTGGTCACGATCGCGGCCGACACCGGCGTGCTTGCAGTCGCTGGAGTGGCGGGTGAAGAGGTAAAGGCCTTCGGCTTTTCCTTGCAAGTGGGCTGCTCCTTGAAGAGCAGTATAACCGCAACTTGGTCCAAACTTGGTGCAGCTTTCGCCTCGTCCGACTTAAGTGATTGATTATAGGGAAGGTATAATTGGTGGACCTGGTCGGGATCGAACCGACGACCTCTTCCATGCCATGGAAGCGCGCTCCCAGCTGCGCCACAGGCCCACTTTTGGAGGGCATCGCACGATCTTTCCGGCAGAGAATTCTCCACACGGCCAATGATCGGCGACATCGTTATTTTCTCGCAATGGCAGCAGTTCGTCAAACAACAAACGACGGACGCTTGCCCCATCGAAGTTCCAGAGCGGTTTCGGAATGGCAGTATTGAACGTCGCGCCTGGCCGCCGCGTGCTGCTCGTCGAGTGTCGCCATCCGCGCACCTCACATTGCGGCGTCGTGGATCAGCACCGGGGCAGGGTGCTGTTCTTCGGTGGGAATGCCGTTGCGCAGCGTCAAATTGCCGCCCGGAGATGGCGGGGACGCGTTCGCCCGGTACGACAATCCCAACCATGTTCAGCGGATCGGCCGCCGAGACCGTGACCAACTCAGGTGCGGCCTGCTCGCCCTGACTCACTTCCAGTCGTCGCAATTCGCGCAGCGACTCGACAGCCACTGGCAGCGCAAACTGCTCGCCGATGAAGCCCGCGATGAATCTTCCGCCGCGAATTTCTCCGCGATCTTCCAGACGACGGAGCGCGATCTGCAATTCGCGCCAGCGCGGCAGACCGGTTTCGCGCGCGAGCAACTCGCGGAAAACCACTCCATAGCGATGCAGCAGCATCCATCCGGTTGCTTCCACCTGGCGGTTGCGTTCGGCCGGTTCGCCCGCGTAGAGCAGCGACCATCGCCCGGTGGAGTGTCGAGGACGCGCCGTGCGCCCGTTGCCGTGGCCGGCGCGCCTGCGCGGATCGATTAAGGCTCTCAGATTGTCGAAGCCGTCAGCCGTTACACGGCCGGCAGCCGCCAATTCCCAGAGTCCGGTTTCAACTTCGGCCTTCAGCTTCCCGGCGCCGCGCACGATGTCGGCGAAGAACGACGCGCCGTGCCTTCGCAGGAAATCGAGTACCTCACGCGCCACTTCCGAGAGCCCTCGCTCCGAGAGTTCAGCGTCGACGCTTTCATGTCGCGACCGCATCCAGTCGCATTCCTCGCGCAGGAAGAACGTAATCGGCGCAACCGACGTCGGAACGACGCGGCGGGTTCGCTTGCCATCGTTGCCATCAATCGCCCCGTCGGCGGAAGCGCCTGATCGCTCCCCGGCATTGTCCAACGTAGCCGGATGAGGTGACAGCCGTCCCCAACCTACGGCACCGGTCAAGCACAAGCGGTCAAGCACCGCCGGGTCGTAGTCGCGAACGCGCCGAGCTAGAATCTGCCGCTCCCAGGCACTGGCGGGAATTTCAAAACCCTGCAACTGCCTGATCGCTTCCAGCAAGCCCCGTTCACCGCTGAGCTGCGTGCCGGGCGCAACATGCTGCCAGCGCAGCAGCCAGCGCATGAACTGCGCGGGCGTGACCGGTTCCACCTGCTTGCGGAGTGTGGCAACGGTCAGCCGATGAATCCGGGCCAGCAAGCGTCTGTCGCACCACTCAAGCCCCGGCTCGAAGAGAGTTGCCGCGACCTGCGTGGATTCCGCTGAGGCCGCGCCACTCCGGAAGTGGCCGCGCAGAATTGCTCCCGTGGCTTCCAGCCGCAGCAGCGAGCCCTCGATCTCTCGCAACTCCACTCCCAGAGTCTCGTGCAACTCGGCAGCCGTAATCGGGCCTGAGTGGCCGAGCCATCCGAGCAAAGCGCGATCAAGCGCATGTTCGGCAACGATTTCTTTCGCCATGTCGGGCGGCTCAGGCTCAAAACTCGCGCCGGGAAAGAGCGTGCGAAACTCCGGCGTGCGCTCCGAAGCGACCCAGTACTGTCGTCCGTCAATGTGCGCCACCACGGCGCGCCGGTTGGCCTCCAGCATCATCATGTGCGGCTTCCAGTTACGGTCCAGCAACTCCCATCCGCCAAGCACGACCGGAGCAGGGAAGACCACCAGCGTTTGCAACAGATCGTGCAGGTCGTCGGAATCGCGAACGTCGGGCATTGCTTGCTCGCGCACCTGATCGATGGCGGCGGGGTCGAGCCTTCCGACCTCGCGCAAGACGCTTTCCGGCAGCGTGCGGCGCAACTGCACTGCGCGGGCGCGTCGCTCTTCCAGCGGGGCGTCGTCGAGAAAGGCGTAAGGGTTCGCGTTCAGTATCTCGTGCGAGAACTGAGACGCAGCGGTAGTGTCCACGGCAATCGTCTTGATTTCGCCACTGCCAATTTTGCGCAGTACGGCCGTCAGTCCGTCGATGTCCAGCGCCTCGGTGAGCACGTCCTTCATCACCTCGTGCACCAGCGGATGGTCGGGCACCTGAATATCGCCAGCGATGTTCTCGAAGCAAGCCGCCACATCGGGAAAGACAGATGCCAGCAGATCGTCGGCCCGCATTCGCTGGATTTGCGGTGGAACCTTCTTGCCTCCCTGGAAGCGCAGCAGGGCGAGAGATCGGTTTGCATCCCAGCGCCAGCGCGTCTGAAAGATGGGCGAGCCGGTGAGCACCGCTTGCTCAAGCACCTCTCTCACGGTTTCAGGCTGCAGGAAGTGAAAGACGTCGGCAAGCGGAAAACTGTGCTGCTCGGCGAGTGCGATGTTGATGCCGTTGTCCGTGGCTGCCGCCTGCAGTTCGAAGTTGAACGAACGGCAGAACCGCTTGCGCAACGCAAGCCCCCAGGCTTTGTTGATCCGTCCTCCGAACGGCGCGTGAATCACCAACTGCATGCCGCCGCCCTCATCGAAAAAGCGCTCGGCGATGACGGTCTTTTCGGTAGGCACCGCGCCGAGCACGGCCCGTCCGCTCACGATGTATTCAATCAACTGCTCGGCCGCGGCGTCATTGAGCCCGCACTCCGATTTCAGCCACTCGACTGCACGCTGGACCTCGACCGATGGCAACAGCCCGCGCAACACGCGTGGTTTTGCGGGCGCGGAGTCGGCCTGCTGCGGCGAAGGCTCCTGGCTGGAATAATCTTCGACGCTCAACGGGACAGTGTTTGGCGTCAAGTCGCTGACGATCTGCCGAATCTCCGCCACCTGCGCGCTCAACTCAGCCGTGCGCGACGGCGCTTCGCCTCGCCAGAAGGGAACACTCGGCGGCGCGCCGTGAGCATCTTCGACGATCACCCGTCCAGAAGCGGCTTCGATACGGTGGATGAGCCAGGAGGTGTTGCCCAGCAGCATGATGTCGCCGGCATTGCTCTCCACCGCGAAGTCTTCGTCCACCGTCCCCACCACGATGCCCTCCGGCATGGAGACCACCGTGAACAGAGCGGTCTCAGGGATGGCCCCGCCACTGGTGATGGCCGCCAGCCGGGCGCCGCGCCGGGCGCGCAGTCGATGGTTGATCTGGTCGCGGAACAGGTAGGCGCCATATCGTCCGCGACGCGCGGCAATGCCCTCGGCAAGCATCTCCAGAACGCGGTCGTAATCGGTTCGAAGGAGGTTGCGATAGGGATATGCGCGAGTCACCAGCGCGAAGAGTTCGTCCTCGTCCCACTCCTCTGTCGCGCAGGCGGCCACGATCTGCTGTGCGAGGATGTCGAGCGGGGCGTCAGGGATCATCAGCCGGTCGAGATCATGTTGACGAATGGCTCGCACCAACGCCGCGCACTCGACGAGTTCGTCGCGCGTGGTGGCGAAGATGCGCGCTTTAGGGACTGCTCCACGCCAGTGTCCCGCGCGGCCCGCGCGCTGCAGCATGACGGCAATGGAACGCGGCGAACCCAGGTGGCAAACCAAATCGATCGTCCCAACGTCGATGCCGAGTTCGAGCGAGGCGGTGGCGACCAGCACCCGCACCGTTCCTTCCTTCAGCTTCCGCTCCGCTTCCAGCCGAAGTTTGCGCGACATGCTGCCGTGGTGCGCGGCGACCGTCGTTTCCGATGCTTGCCCGTCCTGCTGTTGGGGCGTCATGCGCTCGGCCAGATGATGCGCAACCCGCTCGGCAAGCCTCCGCGTGTTAACGAAGACCAACGTGGAGCGGTGCTCGCCGGCAAGCGCGACGATGCGATCGTAGATCTCGTCCCACATTTCGTTGCTGGCGACGGGGCCGAGTTCGCTGGCGGGAGTCTCCACCGCAAGGTCTAAGTTGCGGCGATGACCGGTATCGACGATCACCGGATTCGGACGCGCGCTTCCGGTGAGAAAGCCAGCAACCAATTCAATCGGTCTCTGCGTTGCCGACAGCCCGATTCGCACCGGGCCGCCAGCGATTAGCGTTGTGTGAGCCAGCCGCTCCAGCGAGAGCGCCAGATGAGAACCGCGCTTGTCGTCGGCGATGGCGTGGATCTCATCTACGATGACGGTCTCGACGTGCCGCAAGGCGCGCACCCCGCTCTCCGTGGTGAGCAGGATGTAAAGCGACTCGGGCGTTGTGACGAGGATGTGGGGCGGTTTCTTCAGCAGCGCACGGCGCTCGTACATCAGCGTGTCGCCGGTGCGGACGGCGGCTCGAATCGTCGGCATCAGCAGCCCGCGCACCCCCGCTAAGGCTTGGATCTCGCCAAGCGGTACCTCGAGATTCTTCTGGATGTCGTTGCCGAGCGCCTTGAGGGGTGAGATGTACAGAACCTCTGTGCAATTCTCCAGCCGCCCGTCGAGCGCTTTGCGGACCAGCCGGTCGATGCAGGCCAGAAATGCCGCCAGGGTTTTGCCAGAGCCGGTAGGCGCCGAAATGAGTGTGTCTTTCCCTGCCAGGATGGGCGGCCAGCCTTCAATTTGCGGCTCTGTCGGCAAGCCGAACTTCGCCAGGAACCAGTCGCGGACGAGCGGATGCGCCCATGCCAGGTGAACGGCGGGGTCTTCCGCCAGGACGCGCTCCACCAAGATTCCCACCTATTAATTTTAAGCCTGACGGTGAGTTTCGCCAACTGTTCGCCTAGCGTTTGATCGCCCTGGGACGCACTTATTCTTAAGTCGTGCTGCTGCTTTGGCCCGGGCTGCTAAAATCAAACTAAAATCTGATGCAGCTTTATAGGAATTAATGTCCAGACCACGCGCAAAAAAGATCAAACTGCTCATCCTCGACGTTGACGGCGTCATGACCGACGGAAAAATATACCTCTTCCCGGCACCTGCCGGGGCGCAGCAGACGCTTCGCAAAGACAAGGAGAAGTATGCCGACAAAGGCGGCTACAGTGTCTCCAGCGATAGCATGGTCGAGGCAAAGGGGTTCCACGCTCACGACGGGACTGCGATTTCGTTGGCCCGGCTAGGTGGGATTAAGACCGCCGTCATTACCAAGCGAATCTCCGAGACTGTCCAGATTCGCTGTCGCGACCTGCGCATCGACCACGTTTATCAGGGGATCTCGGATAAGCTGTCGGCCATGCAGGAAATCCTGGCGAAAGAGGGGCTCACGGCCGAACAGGCTGCCTACCTTGGCGACGACGTGATCGACCTGCCCACGATGCGCGCCTGCGGACTAGCCATAGCCGTAGCGAATGCGCGCGACTCGGTAAAGCAGGTAGCGCACATCGTTACCGAGCATGTCGGCGGAGACGGCGCGGTGCGCGACGCCGTGGAGTACATCCTGAAAGCCCAGGGCTCGCTGGATCGCGTAGTGGCCGCCTACATTGGAGACCGCTCGCCGAACTAGCATTCTTCACATATCTTCTTCAAGAAAAATGCCCACCGATCGAAGCGATTTGATCGGTGGGCGCCATTTTCTCTGGGAGAGGTTTAATGATGCTCGCTTTCTTAGACCCCCTCGGCGGCAAAAGGTTAGCGGCTGCTGGAGCTGCCGGGCAAAATAATTTTGGGGGTGAAGGCCAACGGAACCAGGGATTCCGGGAATTGCTCTAATTGCTGCCCGGCGTTTTCGGTTTCGAATCCCGTTGCGAGCCATTCTGGGCGCTGTTTTTGTCGTCTTCTGCCTTGAAGATTCCGAGCACCTTGCCGAAGAAGCCTTTCTTTTTCTCCGGCTGAGGGGCGGAGGCCGGGGGGCGAGCAACGGGAGGCGCGCTCGGTTGTCGCTGCTGCGTTCGCTCGATCGGCGGCACGACCCTGACTGGTCCGTTGGTCGTGGGCGGGGGAGGGCTCGGTTGTCCGATTCCGAAAATGCGTTGCAGGAAGTTGCGGCCGTCTCCCTGGTCGCAGGTCATGGTGGGCTCGGTGCCTGCAACGAAGGCCACATTGTAGGCGTTGGGACAGGAAACGGTCGACAGCAGGTTGGTGACCTTATCGAGGTGGACGTCTATCACGCCCGGAGGCGGCTGGAATGGGCCGGCGTTCTGATATTGCGGCAACTTGACGGCGCGTTTCATGAACTCCGCCCAGATGGGCGCCGCAGTCGCGCTGCCGGCCAGTTTCAGGTCGCTGTAATCGTCGTATCCAACCCAGACGATGCACAGAAGGTTCGTCGTATATCCGGCAAACCACGCGTCGTGCGACGTGCCGGTCTTGCCGGCGGCGGGAGCGGTGAACCCACGCGCCCGGACGGTGTAAGCGGTGCCGTTGTTCATCACCGATTCCATCATCGATGTCATGACATAGGCTACGCGCGGGTCGAGCACCGGCTTACTGTCTGTACTGTAGTCCTGCACCATGTCGCCATTGGGCGCCCTCACGGACTTGATCATTTGCGGCGAGATGCGCGCGCCAGAGTTGGCAAAAACCGTGTAAGCGCCCGCCATCTCAAGCGGAGTGGCGTCATAAGCTCCCAGCGCTATTGCCGGGGTCGCTTTAACGGAAGCGATTCCTGACGCCCTCGCCAGTTCAGCCACATTGTCGTAGCCGACCATCTCCGCCATTTTTACCGTAGCGTTGTTGAGCGATTGTGCCAGCGCATAGCGGGCGGTCACCTGTCCGTGGTATTCGTTCTTATAATTTCGCGGCTCATAAATCTGGTCGCCATAGGCGAATGTCGTGGGTGAATCGTCGATGAGAGTCGCCGGTGTGATCGCTTTCTCGCGCGAGCCGGTTATTGCCGTATTCACCGCTGCGGCGTAAACGAAGGGCTTGAAAATCGATCCGGTAGGACGCTTGGCGATTGCATGATTGAGCTGGCTAAAACCGTAGTTACGTCCGCCCACGAGCGCCAGTACCTCGCCGGTGTGAGGGTCCAGGGCCACCAGCGCCACCTGCGGAACCGGGCCCGGCAGCTCCTTGGTTTCGATGTGGGCCGAGCTGCCAGTACCAACCTTTACATGTTTCGTGCGCTGTTTCTTGACCTGTTCGTCGACCAGCTTCACTCCGCTGCTGACGGCCTCGGCGGCCGCATGCTGTAGCTCGGGGTCAAGAGTCGTATAGATGCGATAGCCCTGCTCGTTGAGATCACGCTCACCGAGCGAGTTCTGCACCGTATCTTTCACCAGGTCGACGAAGTACGGGGCATCACTCGACTCCACGTTCATGGTCGCCAGATTGAGGGAGGTTGCCTTCGCTTTGTCGGCCTGTTCGCGGGTAATCGCGCCGGTATCGACCATCGATTCCAGCACCAGGTTGCGCCGTTCCAGCGCTCGCTCGGGATGCCGGTACGGAGAGAGATAGCTTGGCCGTTGAATCAGCCCGGCTATCATCGCCGCTTCGGGCAGCGTAAGGTTCTTAACCTCTTTGCCAAAATAAGCCCGCGACGCTTCGCCAAAGCCGCTGATGGTGAACGAACCGCGTTGTCCCAAATCGACCTGGTTGGCGTAAAGCTCGAAGATCTGTTGCTTTGTGAGTTTCTGCTCCAACTCAAGGGCAATTAGAATCTCGATCAGCTTCCGCTTGATCCGCTTTTCGGGCGTGAGAAAGAATCCGCGCGAGAGCTGCATGGTGATGGTCGAACCGCCTTGCCTGTGGCCACCCGCTCGCAGATCGATCAGCGCCGCTTCCAGCAGCCGAAAATAATTCACTCCACTGTGCTGAAAAAAACGGCGATCCTCAATCGAAATGACCGCGTCGACCAAACCCTTGGGAAGATCGGCGAACTTCACCAGTTGGCGTTTGGTTCGTTGCTCACCCTCGAAGAGCTGGGTGAGGAGCTTCGGTTCGAGTTCGTAGCCATCGAGACTCTGGCCCGCGCTATTGCCTGTCCCCTGGATTCGATCAACTGTGTGGCCGTGAAAGTGGATAAATGCGCCATCCGGATTGTGGTACGACTGCTCGCCCGGGTGAATTTCGAGCGAGGCTGGCGTGACGCGGAACCACCCCAGCCCCGAAGACCCGTCCTCCTGTTCCCTGTAGCCGGCTCCACGCAATCGGCTGGCAAGTTCCTCGATGCTGACGTGATCTCCGGCCCGAACCACCTCGGCGCGACCATAAATTCTCGCCGAAGTATTGAAGATAGTGCCACTCATGCGCCGGTCGATGATGCGCTCGTACTTCACGTGGTAGAAAGCGAAGACGCCAAATACCACCATGCTCAGTATGATGAAGGCAGCAACCGCCGTACGAACGATGGGGTCTGTCAAATGCGGACGATGGCTCCGGCCGTCACTCTCTTTTCGGCGGCCCGGCGCGGATTTCCAATGCGGGATTTTAATTTTTATAGCCACTTTTTATGAGAGTGGATGCCGGCGCTTGCCCGCCGTCGCGGGCTTCTGCACAAAAACCTTTATGTATTCCACATTACACAGCCCGAGGAGCCCAATGGACTTAACCCCATGTTCAATCCTCTCGGCTGTCCCGCAGCGCGCTTTTATTATTGTATCTGTAAACCCGGCACTGGAGCCGCCGGACTCAGTGCCGGCCCCTTCGGCGCGTTTTTCAGCAGCCTGCTAAAGCCGCCGATTCTTAGTTGTGGGAGTAAATTTCAGTTCGAACGGGTAAATAGGGACATCAATTTGTACGGTGTACTCCGCCGATATCGAAAGCTCATTCCGCACACGCCGCACCCGGATCTGCTCAAGCGTCAAAGGGATGCCGTAATCCCGTCCCCTTATCAAGATCATCTCCTGAATATCTGCTTCCGATTTGGTCGTGTAAGACGCAGTCAGGGCGGCTTGCTCGATGTCGCTCTGGAACTGGTAGTACGTGTAGTATGCGGGTGCCACTTTTGAGCCGACATATATGGCACCGACCACAATCAGGATTGTCAGCAGCGCCTTTAGCCGGATCATTTAGACCCCCTCCTTAGCTGGCGGACTGAACCAGCTCTGCCACGACGGCATTGACCTCGGCAATCATTACATCTCGGCTCGCCCGCGTCGACCGGGTAATTACCTCAACTTTTCCCTCAGCAAGTTTCTTCCCCACGTTGATTCTGAACGGGATACCAACCAGGTCCGCATCCTTGAACTTAACCCCGGGACGCTCGTCGCGGTCGTCCAGCAGGACCTCCAGCCCAGCCTTCTCCAAGTCGGAGGCAATCTGGTGCGCGGCGCTGGAAAGCTTGACGTCCGTAACGTTGGTCGGCACCACAACGACATCAAATGGGGCGATCCGAGGCGGCAGCCAGAATCCGTTTTCGTCGTGATTTTGCTCGATTACGGAAGTCAGAATACGCTCGATGCCGATGCCGTAGCTGCCCATGATCGGAGTGATTTCCTTGCCATCCTTGTCGAGGACGCGCGCCCCCATCGATTCCGAATACTTGTATCCCAGCTTGAAAATGTGGCCGATTTCCACTGTTTTGCCTAACTTCAATGATTGTCCGCAGTTGGGGCAGCCTTCGCCCTCGCCGACGGTACGCAAATCGGCGTAGCCATTGTGCTGGAAAGTCACATCGGGCGTAAGGTTCCGAAGGTGAAAGCCCTCCCGATTCGCTCCCCCGACCATGTTCTTGCGGCCGCGCAGCGATTCGTCCACCAGGATGACGAAATCGCCGGCCTCGCCCACATAGCCGCGCTTGCCCTTCTTCTCGACCACCCGCGCAAGTTTCAGCCCTGCTGGACCGAGATAGCCGGCGGGGGACCCGAAGATACCGCACGATCTCCTCGTCCTGCATCGGACGAAACTCGCGCCCCTCGACGGCCGAAACCAGCTTGGCTTCGTTCATCTGGTCGTTGCCTCGCATCAGCACCAGCAACGGACGCCAGATTGCCTCTCCGGCCGGCGACACGCCATCGTGCAGCATGAAGGCCAGCGACTTGAGGTTGTTATTCGGCGAATACTTAAGGTACGCGGCGACTTCGTCGATTGTTTTTGTCCCGGGAGTTTCGACCAGCTCTGGTGAGCCGTCGCCGGTCGGGGCCAGGTCGTCCGTGGGCGGCAGCTTCGAGCTGGCTTTTTCCAGGTTGGCGGCGTATCTGCAGGCCGCGCAGCTTGCCACAAGGTCTTCGCCAGCATCGGTGTAGACCATGAACTCCTGCGACTGCGAGCCGCCCATTGCGCCTGAATGCGCGTCCACTACCAGGTAGTCCAGTCCGCAACGTTCGAAAATGCGGCAATAAACCTCGTGATGCTTCTTATAACTCGCGTCCAGCCCGGCGGCGTCCAGATCGAAGGAGTACGAGTCCTTCATGGTGAACTGCCGCACCCGCAGGAGTCCTGACTTAGGACGCGGCTCGTCGCGGAACTTGGTCTGAATCTGATACCAGATCTGCGGAAGCTGCTTGTAGCTGCGCAGTTCCTTGCGCGCAATGTCGGTCATCACCTCTTCGTGCGTCATGCCCAGGCAGAGATCGGCGCCCTTGCGATCCTTCAGGCGGAACATGTTGTCTCCCATGCCCGTCCAGCGCCCGCTCGCTTCCCATATCTCGCGCGGATGCAATGCCGGCAGAAAGAATTCCTGCCCAATCGTGTCCATCTCCTGTCGCACCACGTCGGTGATCCTCAGGATGGCCCTCTGGCCGAGGTACAGGTAGCTGTAAATTCCAGACGACAGTTGCCGTATATAGCCGGCGCGGACCAGGAATTTGTGGCTGGCGACTTCGGCGTCAGCCGGGGCTTCGCGAAGCGTGGGTATAAATAGTCGGGACCAAAGTTGCATGTTTCGAAACCGCCTTGTCTAATGCGCTACGCCCAATGTGCTGCGAAGGTGAGCGGAATATAGCATTGTAACAAGGTAACGCTGAGACCCGGAATGCGGGCCAAAAGCGGGAATTGCGCTCGCACCCGGCGTTCGCCTTTTTTGGCGGCCTACGTGGGCTAGTTTCTTTCCGCAAGAGCGAATTCAGTCAGGGTTCGCCAAGGCCAGCGGTAATATCGGAGAGAGCGTGCTGCTGAAAGGGAAGACTGGCGTGGCAAAGAAACCAAAGGCTCCCAAACGCGAAAGGAATGAGGCTGGCGGTTCTATGTTTCGCGATATCCTCAGCCAAATTCGGCGCATTCCGCACGGCAAGGTCGCCACCTACGGTGATGTCGCCTATGCGGCAGGGTATCCGGGAGCGGCGCGCCAGGTTGCCTGGGCTCTGCATGGTTGCGGACGCACGGTTCCATGGCAGCGAGTGATTGGCAGCGGCGGGAAAATCCTCTGTACCGGAGAGCTCGGCTTTGAGCAGCGTCTACGGTTGCAAGGTGAGGGCGTTGAATTCACCGGGTTGCGCGTGCGCATCGAACAGCATCGCTTCCACTTCTTTGGCAACTTGAAGGGCGGCAAACGAAAGAAGAAAGTGGGCAGGGAAGAGAAACAAACAAACCTTCTGATAGTCTTGAAAAATGGGAAAGAAGATGTACGAAAAGGAAAGGGATGAGTATCGAAGTGGCCTCGCCGTTCGGAATGGCTGGCGGTGTAGGTTTTGCGGTCGATACCCTGAACCAGGCCAGTCATTCGATGAAGATGAAGTCTGTCCGGCCTGTCGGGATCGGTTTCCCGGCCCCCGTTCCTGATACCCCAGCGTCCTAAACGCTACGAATCGCACTCCTCACACATCACACTGCGCTTGAGCACTATTTCGCCTTCGCCAACCTTGACAGCAAGTCACGAGCTAGCGATTCGAGCTCGCCGAATCGCTTTTGATAATCGGCAAACAACCGGTTCAATTCGAGAGAACGATCGGCATTGAGATGCGCCCGCAGCATCATGTCGCGCAGGCGCACGGGATTGGGCAACGCCAGTTCGTCTTTTAGTTCTTCCAGGGCCGTATTGGGATCATAGTGATAGGCCATCGTCTCCTCCGGTATCAACTTGTCACGATTGTAAGCCGTTCGGCGCCTCGCCGCTGTGAGTAGGCCGCGCGAAAAACTCCGTTGCGGAAGGGCAATAGAAACGGCTGGGCCAGTTCGCTGTTTTTCGAACCTTCCCAGCCGTATGTCCATCGAACTATTCCAGCAGCGTGCTCTCCCCGGATTCCCAGACGTATATCCCGCAAAGCAGCCGGACCTTTATAGTCCGGATAGATCGATCTCTAACGTGTGAACGTAACTGCCGCCGAGGTATGGTTTAAGAGTCCGGGCTTGCCGATGGCCTTCACGTAAATCTTATAAGTGCCACCCGCAAAACTGTATCCGCTGATATCCATCGTATGATCGCCCGCCGGAGCTTCGGCCAACGGCATGAGGTTCTGGCCGTCTTGCGAGACGTAGATCACATAATGATCAAGCGTGCTTTCCTGCCCGGTGATGCTCCAATTCAGCGTCTGTCCGGCTAGCGAAGCGGAAACCGTAACGCAGTTGTCGACGCCCGACTCAATCTCAGTGCCTTCCTCGTAATCGTTCCAGGTAGCAACCTGAAGTACCGGTAGTTGGTTGGAGGCGGAATAGTACTTGTTGACCTCGGCAAACGTCGCGAGCCATGTCTGTCCGCACTGCTGGTTCTTGACGCGGTTCGAGCCCCAGCTCGCCAGATTGTCGTTGAAGCCCTTATAGACCGAGCCAATCGTCATCAGCGACGGGTGAGCAAGTCCCGCGGTGTAGAAGCTGTCCTGCGCGCTCAGACCCATATCGTTGACGCTGCCGGAAACATTCGTCCAACTGAAGCTGCCATCGGAGTCGGTGTTCGTGAATCCGCTTGCATTGCGGAAGATGAATAGAGGATTCCCCGCTGCCTGGGCGCGCACCGTGGCCCAGTTGATCGCCAAAGACGTGTTCAGGAAGAATGACACGACCGGACGTCCGTTCCAGCGCAAATAACGGGGCGAGCTAAAGTAATTGTCGTTCATGTACTGAATGTCGCTGAGCAACTTGGCGGTGGGATCGGCGGCGCCATTCAGGGCCCCGGAGTCCTCGCAGATCGCGAACTCGAAGTTAGGGCTTGCTTCCGCTGCTGCCTTGATGTTCAGCGTTACCGTGTCGTGGTGGGTATTCTGCGCGCCATACCAGTCGACAATGAAACCCTCGATGCCACGACTTGCGGCGTCTGATACCTGGGCACTGACTACGGACGCACTGGCTTCATCGCCAAGGCCGATGCTGACGTGACCTGCACCGCCCCACCACGGCATGTAGTGAGCGACTACCTTCGTGGTTGCGCCGGTATAGAGCAAGCTATGGAGGTCAACCTTGCTGACGCTCCCGGGCTTAACATTGCCATTGGTGGAGCCGTTGAAGCTCGCGAGATTTGTGTTATTACCTGTTTCGGCTGCAAGCGTCGTCGTCGGGGCGATGGTCACGCTTCCACTCGCAACGAGGCTCGTTGGTGAGGTAACCGATGACGTATCGGATGCTGGCGCAGCTGAGGAAGTTGAAGATCCCGTTCCAGAATTCGTTTGACTAGCCGACCGCGAGGCCCCTGATGCATTTCCTCCACATCCGAATGCGACTAGCATGCAAAAACCTATAACTATGAAAGCGCCGATCTTTATCTTCACTCTTGACTCCTTCAGAACCCGGTGGTGTTCCATGAAGGAGAAGTTACAGGTCCGAGAGCGCTCTGACAGTCGACCGTATGCTTTAGTCCACCTCGCATTCAACCTGAGCATTTGTACAAGCGAGGACTTAGTCGGACTCAGTATCGCAGCTAAGGCCCAAAAATAAGGTTTCCCTAGACCCAATATTTAGGTGTTTCCATTAGTGAGTGAAGAATCTAAGCGAGAGATAGACCTAGTGTGTGTTGCTGGCGTGAGCTGCTGAAGTTTCCTTTTTACAGCACGTTACAAACACAGAGCTGTCCGACGCGAAATGGAAAAATGGTCACAACTGGTGAGTCTTGTTTCGACGGAAAGGGAGGTGTCGGAGCAGCACGAATCAGAAGGGAATTATCTATACGCGAAGAACGCGGTGCCAATACTTCCTATGACTGCTGCTTCCAAATGCTTAGTTGGCCCCGGTGTTTGACCGAATGCCCGAAATACGCCATCGTCGAGCACTCAACTCGAAATCCAGGAAGGCGCCCGCCGAAGATGATTTTCCGCTGGTATGGCGATAACGATCCGGTACTCCCGGACTACATCCGTCAGATTCCAGGGATGTACGGCATCGTTTCGTCACACCAGTTCCCCACCTTGTCGAGAGCGCGGTTAACACGATCTTCTCTCGATTCGACTCCCCATGTGCTAGGGATTGGGCGAAATGCATTGCTTGCTCTGCTGTGACAGTCAATGCCGCGAAAACGCCGTTGCGCCAAGCAGCTCATGCAGATGTCGATTAGCAGTGCATAGCAGGCGCAACAGTCCATCAAACGACCGCATCATAGGTCGAGATTAGCAAATCCCTTTGAGCGGAGCTGATTCGTAAGGCCATAGATCTGACAGACGCCGACTGACCGGCGAATCTCAACATATTTGCACTTCGGCTCGATAAGCAGTCCAATATCGAGCCGGTGCGGGTTGTCGTCACATTGAGGCACGGATATGACTCGAATTGCTGATTGGTTATTAATATACGTTCTGATACCGGCTGTGGTTATCGGCGTAACGGTGAAAATCGGAAATCGAAGCCGATTGCAGCGCAAACGCGAGAGCGAGATGAGGCATCATTTCCCCAACGTGCGCAAGCTCGAACAAAAGCTGATTAAGGAGAACGCGGCGGAAGGCTGAAAAGGCCTGTCTCGATTCTTGTTCAGCTTCCGCGCGAGTGGATGCGGCATTATGAAGATGTGCTCCAGCGTCCATTAAGGTGCTAATGCGCTAACAAGTTTTGCGCCTGGGCTCCGCCATCTTCTTCGGCGAACGATCTGGCGAACGCGCTTCGACGTGCGGAGGCCGCCCACGGCGAGCACGAGAAGCGCACCGGGCAGCGCGATGCGAACTGGCCCGACTGGTACGCCGCATACATGGTGGCGGAGCAGGCCGGCAAAGAGTTGCCCCAATGAACGACTGCGACGTGATTGTCATCGGCCGCGACGCGCCGGCAAGCACCGCATTAGTGCGCCGGCCTAGGTGGCCTACGATCTTCCCTAAGGAGGTGCCTCGTGTCGCGGCATTTCGATGCAATCATCATCGGGACCGGCCAGGCAGGCCCGTCTTTGGCTGCGCGGTTTGCGGCCGCGGGCATGGCGGTCGCCATTATTGAACGCCACAAGTTTGGTGGCACATGTGTGAATACGGGATGTATACCGACAAAGACGCTCGTTGCCAGCGCGTACGCGGCCCATGTTGCTCGCCGAGGCGCCGAATATGGTTTTGTTGTCAATGGCGATGTGCGCGTCGATATGAAACGTGTCAAAGCACGCAAGGATGAAGTTTCCGGACGGTCGAACAGGGGCGTAGAGGAATGGTTGCGAGGACTTAAGAATTGTACGGTCATCCAAGGCCATGCCCGCTTTCAGTCGTCCCGCACTGTCGTGGTCAATGATGAGGTACTGCAAGCCGACAAGATTTTCATCAACGTTGGTGGGCGCGCCTCTGTTCCCGCGATTCCGGGGATTCATGATGTGTCGTTTCTCACCAACTCATCGATGATGGATGTCGACTTTTTGCCGGAGCATCTCGTCATTGTCGGCGGAAGTTATGTTGGGTTGGAATTCGCTCAGATGTATCGCCGCTTCGGGAGCGAAGTCACGATTGTAGAGATGGGACCGCGCCTGATTGGACGCGAAGACGAAGATGTTTCCGAAGCCGTGCGCGAAATCTTGGAGACTTGAGGGGATACGAATTCGGCCGAATGCGAAATGTATCTCACTGGCGAAGCGCGACAGCCGTATCGCCGTCGGCATCGAATGCGACGAAGGTCCGCCGGAAGTATTGGGCACTCATGTTCTTCTCGCGGTGGGACGTACTCCCAACACGAACGACCTGGGTCTCGACCGGGCCGGGGTTGCGACCGACCAACGCGGCTACATCACCGTTGACGATCAACTGCAAACGAACGTGCCCGGCATCTGGGCCCTGGGTGACTGCAACGGCCGCGGCGCCTTTACGCACACTTCATACAACGACTATGAGATCGTCGCCGATAATCTCCTCAACGCAGACCATCGCCGCGTGTCAGACCGAATCCAGACGTACGCCTTGTTTACAGATCCGCCGCTAGGCCGATGCGGCATGACGGACGCCGAAATACGGAAGTCTGGGCGCGCTGCACTCGCTGCGAAATATCCGATGAGCCGAGTGAGCCGGGCCGTTGAGAAAGGTGAAACACAAGGCTTCATCAAAATCTCTGTTGATGCGGAAACAAAACACATTCTGGGTGCTGCGATTCTTGGGACCGGAGGCGATGAAGTAGTTCACGTTTTGCTGGACGTCATGTATGCGAAGGCGCCGTATACGGTAGTACAGCGCGCAATGCATATTCATCCGACGGTTGCGGAATTTCTCCCCACCGTCTTGTCCAAACTGGAACCCTTTGCGTAGGAGTCCGTAATCGGCGCGGACGGAGATGTGGCTGAGGAAATACACGCTGCTCTCGACATCAACTTCCAAATTACGCCAGCACTATTGTGATCACAGATGAAGTTGTCGAGGCTATTTCATTTCACCTTCGGCTGACGCGGAGGGCGGCTTCGCCGCTTCTTACGTGGTAGAATTCCCGCGGGATTCAACGCATAGCAACCAGGCAGCAACCTACGCCCTCGCATTCATCTTGCGGGCGCGCTCACGGCACTCAGCGTCCTGGCCAAAATGATCAATAAGTAATTCCGGAGGCACCATGATCACGAAAGAACAGTCACGAATTTTTACAGGCAATCAGGTCGCTCAGGTGATCGACAAAACGGGTGTAACTCCGGTGACCAAGGTGCTCGTGTTCGCCGCGGCGTTGGGGTACCTGTTCGATGCCTTCGACAACACCATGGTCGGCTACCTGATGCCGCTGATCTCGAAGGACTTCGTCATCACCCCGGCGTGGAAAGGGATCATTCTCTCCCTTGCCTTGTGGGGTGGAACCCTGGGTATGTGGTTCTGGGGACCTATTTCCGAGGCGAAAGGCCGTCGCTTCGGTTTTCAGGGAACGGTGTTGTCGTTTTCCCTGTTTACGGGTTTTGCAGCGCTTTGCTGGTCGCCAATCTCATTTGGCGTAACCCGCGTCATTGCCGGCGCCGGCCTGGCGGGATTCTATGCCGTCGATCTGGCGTTGGTATCGGAGATGGCGCCGACCCGGCTGCGAGGACGCTTAACGTCTTTCATTACCATCCTGTATCCGGTGGGCGTAATCCTCGCCGGCGTGGCAACCGGGTTCCTGGCGCAGAAGATCGGATGGCGGGCGATGTTCCTGATCGGAGTCACCCCGGCGCTGTGCGCCTACCTGGTCCGCCGTAGGGTACCTGAATCACCGCGGTGGCTCGCTTCCAAAGGCAGAACCGACGAGGCCATTACGTCACTGCTTCGCATGGGCGCCACCCAACAGACGATTGATGAAGTCCGGGACGCTGTGCCTGACACTGCGACCGTTTCGCCGGCAGATCTCGACAAGGGACAACTGAGAGACAAGTTCAGGGAACTTTTCTCGAGAAGATGGCTAAGGGCGAACGTCGTGGCCTGGACCCTTTGGATCTGCGGCAACTTTGCGGCCTGGGGAGTTACTCTGTGGCTGCCTACTATCCTGATGGATGTTTATCACTTTACCTTCGTCAAAGGCGCGACCTTCCTGGCGATCACTTACGCCTTCGGTCTCGTCGGCCGGATCTGCGGTGTTCTTCTGATCGACAAGATCGGCCGCAAGCCGCTGATTGCCTGCGCCTATGGGATGGCAGCGATTGCCTGCCTCGTCTTCGGCACGGCAAAGACCCCGAACATGCTGCTGCTCTTCATTGCGATATTCAAGTTCTTCGAGCAGCAGGGTACTCTGGCGGTCATGGGATACATTCCTGAACTCTATCCCACCAGGCTGCGAGTTATGGGGAACGCCTATGCCGGTGCGGCCAGCCGTATAACCTCGGCGCTGGCTCCGATCATGGTCGGGGTATTGATCGGAATGCATCATTACCTGCTGATCTGGGTCATCTTTTCCAGCGTGCTGGCAGTGGGTGTTGTCATCGTGTCGCTGCTGGGACCGGAGACTAAAGGCAAGACGCTGGAGGAGTGCGCCGCTTAAAGCTGAACGATAGCCGGGAATCGGCGCGCAGGTTTGGAGGTCGCAAAAGCAAAAATGGAGACCGCGGATGTAATCGTGATCGGTGGAGGCGTGATCGGCGGCGCCTGCGCTTACAACTTGGCCCGTGCCGGCCTGAGCGTGACGCTGCTGGAGAAGAGCGAAATAGCTTCCGCGGCATCGGGTGGAAGCGCGGGCGGAGTTCGCCAGCAGAACCGGGCCGCCGCCGAACTTCCGCTCGCCATGGCCGCCAACACGATCTGGAAGACGCTGGAACAGGAACTCGAAGCCGATCTGGAGTATCGTCGCGGCGGCCACATGAACCTGGCGGAGCGCGAAGACCAGGTGCCTGCCCTGGAAGCCTCCGTCAAACGCCAGCTGGCTGCCGGACTGGATATACGGGTAGTTTGCGGAAAAGAACTTCGCGAACTTGTTCCCGCCGCTGCGTCGCGGATGATTGCCGGCAGCTACACTCCCACCGACGGCTTCGCCAATCCCATCCTGGTGACGCGGGCCTATGCGGCAGCCGCCCGGCGGCTCGGCGCAAAGATCCGCACGCGGACCGCGGTCCATGCCATACGGCGGAAGAATAATCGGGTAGTGGGCGTGGAATCCGCGATGGGTCCGATTCAGGCAGCCTGGGTAATCAACGCTGCGGGAGCGTGGGCGCCGGCATTGTGCGCGCAACTCGGGCTCGAACTTCCCATTCGCCCCCAGTCGAAGCAGATGATGGTGACCGAGAGAGCGCCGGCCATGCTTAAGCCGGTAGTCGCCTGTCTGGGACGCGGGCTGAGCGTCAAGCAAATGCCCCAGGGACAGTTCGTGGTCGGAGGCGGCTGGCCCGGCCTTCTGGACATGGAGCATGATCGCGGCTGGCCCAAACCCGGCAGTCCGAACGGAAGCGCGCGCGAACTCACCGCGGTGCTTCCGCCGGTGGCGCACCTGAACGTGGTAAGGGTTTGGAATAGCCTGGAAGCGTGCAGCATCGACTCCCTGCCCGCGCTCGGAGAGGTCGACGGCCTGGATGGCTTGCTGGTCGCCACCGGCTTTACCGGCCACGGCTTTGCCCTGGCGCCGTCGGTGGGCGTCCAGGTTGCTGAGTTCATCCTGAACGGAAAGACCTCGCTCGGCCTCGGCGAGTTGAACGCCAGGCGGTTTGCCGCTTGCGATCGCGGGCAGGTCAACGAATTCCTGCGTGGAGACGCCGCCAAGGCCAGCATGGGCGGACTTAACTAAGCCTTATGGAAACCAGCACAGCAATGGAAAAAGAAAAGCAAATTGGCGTACGGCTCGACTTGAATTTAGAGCGCGGCCGGCCGGTACGCATCATCGTCGACGACGAGAGCCTTCAGGCCTATGAGGGCGAGTCCGTGGCGGCGGCGATGCTGGCCGCCGGGCGTTATGTCTTTCGCCATACGCATCCTGAAGGCGAGCCGCGAGGAATCTTCTGCGGCATGGGTGTGTGCTACGAGTGCCTGGTCACGGTGGAGGGCCGGGAGCGAGTCCGCGCCTGCATCTTCCCGGTGTCGGATGGTCTGCGTATAAGCACCACGAGCGAAGAGGAGGCAGCCGGTGCGCGAGGTTGAAATCCTGATCATAGGCGGCGGCCCGGCCGGCCTGAGCGCCGCACTGGCGGCTGCCGAGGCTGGCGCTGAAGTGCTCCTGGTGGACGAATATTCCACCCTCGGCGGGCAGTTCTACAAGCAGCTTCCAGATCCCTTTCGGCTGAAAGACCAAAAGGCCGAAGGCAAGCAGTTCCAGGAGGGTGTGGAACTGATCGAGAAGGTCAGGAAATCGGGTATTGAGTTTCTGCCGGAGACGCTGGTTTGGTCGGTCTTTCCGGACGGGACCATCGGCCTGTACCGCGACGAACGCACCGAAGAGATACGGCCGCGAAAGCTGATCGTCGCGCCGGGAGCGCAGGAGGTGCCGGTGCCTTTCCCGGGCTGGACGCTGCCCGGCGTCATGATGGGTGGAGCAGCGCAGTCTCTGCTGGTGCGTCAGCGCGTACTGCCGGGAAAACGTTTCGTAATGGCCGGAGTGGGCCCCCTCCAACTGAAGGTGGCCAGTCAACTTGTTGAGGCAGGAGCCACGGTGGTAGCCATCCTCGAAGCCTCCAGCAAGCCGCCGGTTTCGATGGAGAACGCCCTGCGTTCACTCGGCCACTGGGGCAAGATGCGCGAGGGAATGCGTTATTGGACGACCATCAAGAAAGCGCGCATTCCTTATTCCCACAGTCACGTTCCGGTCCGCGCTTTAGGAAAAGACCGGGTCGAGGCAGTGGTCGTTGCGCAGGTAGATGAAGATTGGCATCTGCTGCCCGGAACCGAGAGGATCCTCGAGGCCGATACCCTGTGCCTCTCCTACGGCTTTCTGCCGTCCTTGCAGTTGACCCGCAACCTTGGCTGCCGGCTTGAATTCAACGCCGGCGCCGGTGGGTGGGTGACCTGGCACGATTCCGATCAGCAAACGAGCGTTGAGGGAGTGTACGTGGCCGGTGAAGCGGGCGGCATCGGCGGAGCTGACGTCGCCATCGAGGAAGGGCTCCTTGCGGCCATTGCCGCGACTCGCGCCTGCGGCAAGGATACCGATGACAGCGCCAAGAAAGAACGCCAGGCGCGCAAACGGCTGGCACGCGCGCGGGAGTTCGCCGAGGTCGCCGGTTCGATGATGCAGCTCAAGCCAGGGCTCCTGGACTTGATAACCGACGACACCATCCTTTGCCGCTGCGAGAACGTGCCGGCGGGCCGCATAAAGGACGCCATCGGCGCGGAAGACGATTTCACCATGCGCGGCGTAAAGATCCAGACCCGTGCCGGCATGGGGCCGTGCCAGGGACGAATGTGCGGATGCACGATCGCCCGCATGATCGCCACCAAATCCGGTTTGCCGCTGGATTCCATCAAGCCAGACACTCCCAGGATTCCCATCAAGCCGGTGCCGCTGCGGGCGCTGGCGCATGATCCGGCGTCCCATTAAACGGCAATTCGATCGAAACCAGCTTGCAGAAGTTCTTTCAGGAGGGATCGCATGAAGGTAGTCGCCGCAAAGATCTATCGCGTGGAGATCGACGCTCGCCGCCCCATGCTGTTGCAGTTATTTACCGATGAAGGCATCACCGGCTTGGGCGAGGCCGCGGTTGCATATGGCATCGGCAATGCCGCCGCGGCGGCGCTCGTGCAGGAACTGGTGGAGAAGTTTGTGCTCGGCGCCGACCCCTTCAATATCGAACCCATTTGGCACACCATGTATGACCACACATTTTGGGCCAAGGGCGGAGGCTCGCTTCTGTTTCCCGGAATCAGCGCGGTGGAGACGGCGCTGTGGGACATCAAGGGCAAGGCCCTGAACGTTCCGGTTTACCAGATGCTCGGGGGACGCTTCCGCGACAGGGTGCGCCTTTATGCCAACGGCTGGTCCTACAGTTGCCGCACCATCGACGAACTTGTGCGCGAGGCGGAAAAAGTAGTCAAGTCAGGTTATACAGCGCTGAAGTTCTACCCGCTGGCGCGGCCTATTCCTCCGAATTGGCTGCTGAAGCACGTTACCTTGCGCGAGGTCGACCGCGAAACGGAGAAGTGGGTCATCGACGCCACCAGGGCAGTCCGCAGGGCGATCGGTCCCGATGTCGATTTGATGGTCGACATGAGCGCGGGCATGACTACCGATGTGGCCATTCGACTCGGCCGCCAGTTGGAAGAGTTCAACCTTTATTTCTACGAAGAGCCGGTGGACCCGTCAGACCCAGGAGCGTTGAAGAAAGTTTCGGAGCACGTCAACATTCCCATCGCCGCTGGCGAACGCCTGTACACGCGTTATGGATTCCGCCAGATTCTGGAGACCCATGCGGTCGACATCGTACAGCCCGATATCGGCTCGACCGGCGGGATCCTGGAGACTAAGTTCATCG
The DNA here is from genome assembly GCA_963832365.1 of uncultured Acidobacteriota bacterium. Lineage (GTDB taxonomy): Bacteria > Acidobacteriota > Terriglobia > Terriglobales > Acidobacteriaceae > CAWBRT01. Next base: position 29,549 of record CAWHUL010000016.1, read on the forward strand.
CCGCCATGGCTGAGGTTTACTCGGCGCGCGTGCAGTTGCATGTTTGCGCCAGCCCGGTTTCAACAGCGGCCACCCAGCAGCTCTGGGCTTGCCTGCCCAATCTTTGTTTGCAGGAGATATATCCATTCCGGGTTCCCGAGCACTGGGCCATCGTGGATCACGCTCCCGAACTGGACATCAAGGACGGCTATATTCCGATCTCGGACCGGCCGGGGTTGGGCGTCGAGCTGAACCAGAAGACTGTCGATCCGTTCTTGTGGGCCGAATGCAAGCTCGGCGCCAAGTCGGTTTCGAAGGGTTCGGCGTAAGTACGCCGGTTCCCGGAATATTCGAAACGCCTATGATCATCAAAAACAACCGCCAGTTGGCTTCGGTTGGCGACATTCCCGCGCGCCAGGTGCTGCTGGAGATCGCCGAAGCGGTGATGCAGTCGCTCGACTCTCATCGCATCATTCGCCAGATTCTGACGCTCGAAGGAGATGTCCTCCGCGTCGGCCGGCAGGAATGGGACCTGCGATCCAAGCGCCGTATTTACGTGCTCGGCGCAGGCAAGGCGGCCAATGCCATGGCGCGCGCCATCGACGAGGTACTGGGTCCTCGCATCACGCAAGGGCTGGTGATCGTGAAACAGCTCGAGGGCGACTCTCTCGCGAACATCGAGTTGGTCGTCGGCGGTCACCCGCTGCCGAACGAAGCCGGACTGATAGCCAGCCGCCGCATGCTGGAAGTCGTGGATCAGGCGGCTCCGGACGATCTCTTCATTGGCCTGATCAGCGGCGGCAGCTCCGCTCTCATGAGTTGTCCGATGCCGGGCTTTACTCTCGACGACGAGCAGGAGGCAACCGACGCTCTGCTCAAAAGCGGTGCGCGTATTCTCGAGATTAACGCCGTCCGCCGTCACATCTCCGCCACCAACGGCGGCCGCCTGGCGCAGCGGGTCGAAGCCAAAGGCGCGGAGATGATTACGTTCCTGATTTCAGATGGCCTCGGCGCCAGGCCGACCGTCGATCCCGCGGAGCGCGTAGTGCTCTATGGGACCCCTTGCGGACCGGATGGGACCACGCTTCAGGATGCGCGCAATGTGCTCGGCAAGTATGACCTCACGAGCAGGCTCGGACGCATATTCGAGTTTCTGCGCAATGCCGGCGAAAAAGATGAAACGCCCAAAAAGTTTGGCGATCGCATGCATCAGTTCGTGGTGGCCCGGCCGGGAAACGCCTGTGAAGCGGCCAAAAAGGTGGCGCTCGAACGCGGCATCGCTCCCTGCATACTGACCACCGTGCTGGAGGGCGAGAGCAGCGAGGCGGGGACCTTCCTGGCCTCCGTCGCGCGGGAAGTCCGGTTGAATGGCCGTCCTGTCGCGACTCCCTGCCTGCTCATCGCCGGAGGCGAGACGACGACCCGGATCGAAGGTCCGTGCGGCGCCGGTGGGCCGTCGCAGGAACTCGCCCTGGGGTTCTCACTGGAAGTCGCGGGACAACGTGGCATCTGTCTGTGCTCCCTGGATACGGACGGGACCGACGGACCCACCTCCATCGCCGGTGGCCTGGTCGATGGAACGACGGTGGAAAGAGCGAAGCAACAAAACCTGGACTGCTACCGCTCGTTGTGCGGGCACGACAGTTCATCGGTTCTGCGGGCCGTTGGCGACGCTGTTTGCACCGGCAATACCGGGACCAACGTTTGTGATCTGAACATGATTTATCTCTCCGGCCGCGATTAGCCCGAACCGGCAGAATTGAGGAAACGTTTTCATGGGAAATCATCTGATCGCTGACATAAAGGCCCGAGAGATTCTGGACAGCAAGGCACGTCCGCTGGTTGAGGTCGACATCATTACCTCCGATGGCGTGCTGGGGCGGGGCTCATCTCCCTGCGGTACCTCCGTTGGTTCGCACGAGGCGGTGGTGCTTCGCGACGGAGGCGAGCGTTACGGAGGGCTCGGCGTACGGAAGGCCGTGGGCAATGTTCTGGAGGTAATCGCACCGGCGCTGAAGGGCCGCAGTGTCACCGATCAGAAAGCAATCGATGCTCTCCTGATCGAACTCGATGGCACGGCTAACAAGTCTCACCTGGGAGCGAATGCCGTTTACAGCGTGTCGATTGCCGCCGCGCGCGCGGCTGCCGCGGCCTTGCGGGTGCCGCTCTATCGGTACCTTGGCGGAGCCGACGCCTGCCTGCTTCCCATGCCGATGTTTAACATGATCAACGGCGGAAAATTCGCCGGGATTGAGTTGGAGATTCAGGAATTTCATCTCATTCCCGCCTCCGCCCGCTGCTACTCCGAGGCGCTGAGGATTGGGGTGGAAGTCTTCGCAGCTTTGGGAGCAACCATCAAGCGGCGCTACGGACAAGATCGCCTCTATGCAGGCTCTTCTTCCGGATATGGAGTTCCGGCGAACGATCCGCGAGAGGTTCTCGATCTGCTGCTGGCGGCGGCCGAGGTGGCCGGTTATGGCGGCCAGTGCCGCCTCGGTCTGGACTGCGCGTCCACCGAGTTCTATCAGCCGGCTTCGGGCAAGTATCGCTTAAGCGGACGCGATCTGACCCGTGCGGAGATGATCGCCCTGCTGGACGAACTGGCACGCGAATATGACCTGTTCATGATCGAAGACCCGCTCCACGAAGACGATTTCGAGGGATTCGCGGAGATCACGCGGCGCATCCCGGCCGTGATCGTCGGCGACGACCTGCTGGTAAGCAATCTCGAACGCCTGAAGCAGGCCGTGGCGATGGGAGCGGCCAATGCCATGATTCTGAAGCCGAACATGATCGGAACCATCTCCGAAGCCGTCGAGGCTGCCCGCTTTGCGCAGGCGCATGGCTACAAGGTTATCGGCTCCGGGAGGGCCGGGGGGACCATCGATGATCCGATCACCGACATTGCGGTTGCGGTTGGCGCTCCCCTGGTGAAATTCGGAGCGCCGCGCTCGGGCGAGCGTCTTGGCAAGCAGAACTGCATGCTGCGCTACGAGGAGGAACTGGGTCCGGCCGCCCGCTTCGCCGCGCCGGAAGTATTCGTCAGGCCCCCGGCGCCGGTCGGTTAGAGCGGATTGCTCACCAACCAGTGGCGTCATCCTGAGCGCCGCGCCCGCTTAGTCCTTCGACCTGCCTTTCTTGAGGGTCGGCGGGCGCAAGTCGAAGGATCTGCAGTTCTCTTCAACAGCGACATTCGGCCGCCCGTCGCGGAATTGAGGTCCCTCGATTCGGCCGCAACAACGGCGGCGGTTTTCAGTATGACGAAGTTCTCTCCGGCTGCCCTTGGCGGGGAAGCGGCGGGTAGGAAATAAATGTTTGCGAACTCCAGGTTTTGCTTGCAAAGCTACGCCTGAGCAGTAGAATGCGAAGCCAATAGTGAAGATAGCTTCATGTTGCGCCGCTTATGGTGCGCTTGAGTCTTCGAAAGCCCTCAGTAGTCAGTCATAGTCAGCGTTCCGCTCGACTAATGCTGTTCGTTCAGGGGAGCGACCCAGCGAACAGGTTGCGAAATGGAGTAAGTATGGCAAATGTACTGATGATCCATCCGGACCGGTGTACGGGTTGCCGGAATTGTAGCCTCGCCTGTAGCTTCCGGCACGAGGGACAATTCCGACCTGCCGCAAGCCGTGTTCACGTTTATTCCTGGGAGCGGAAGGGATTTTCCGTTCCCACCATGTGCCAGCAGTGCGACACCGCGCCCTGCGTGAACGTTTGCCCAACGGGCGCACTCAACCGGGCCAAGGGAACGACACTGGTTGCCTACAAGCTCGCAAACTGTATCGGTTGCCGCATGTGCACCATGGCCTGCCCATTCGGCGCTGCCGTCTACGACGGCATCACCGAATCGATTCTCAAATGCGACCTCTGCGACGGCGATCCGGCGTGCGTACAGTTCTGCCCAAGCCAGGCGCTGGAGTTCGTTGAAGACAGCATCGCCACCCGCTCGCGGATGAAAGTCTTTGCGAGCAAGTTCAAGAATGCATCCGAGGGGGTGTGACATGTACGGATGGAGCGGCACAATTCTGCGCGTGAACTTGAGCACGGAAACGATCACCAGGCAAGCAACTAATCTCAAGGACGCCACCTTGTTTCTCGGCGCGCGCGGCCTGGGCGACAAGCTTTACATCGATGAGGTTGATCCGAAGATCGATCCCTTCTCGCCGGAGAACAAATTGATTTTTGCGCCGGGACCGTTTTCAGGGACTTTCGCTCCCTCGGGCGGGCGCTATCACGTGGTGACCAAAAGCCCTCTGACTGGCGCCATCGCCGGTTCTAATTCTGGGGGTAGCTTTGGCCCGGAACTGCATTACGCTGGCTACGACGCTCTCATTATCGAGGGCAAAGCCGCCAAGCCCGTTTATATCTGGATTAAAGACGATCAGGTCGAAATTCGCGACGCGTCTTCCATGTGGGGACAATCCGTGCCTGATACCACCGATTCGGTACGCCAGCACACCGACGAGGAGGCCAAGGTTGCCTGCATTGGTCCGGCTGGCGAAAAGCAGGTGCTGTTTGCCGCCATCCTGAATGACATGTTTCGCGCTGCCGGCCGTTCGGGCGTGGGCGCAGTAATGGGCTCCAAAAATCTCAAGGCCATAGCCGTGGTGGGAAGCAAGCCGATTCAGGTCGCCGATCCAAAGGGCTTCGAGGCGGCTGTGCTAAAGGGGCGCAAGCTGCTCAAGGAGCACCCGGTCGGCGGGGCGGGGCTGAAAGCCTACGGAACCGACGTTCTCATCAATGTTATGAACGAGACGGGCGCGTTGCCGACCCGCAACTTCCGCGACTCACAGTTCGCGACTGCCGACAAAGTCGGCGGCGAGTCGCTCACGGCCAACATTCTCGTTCGTCCAAAAGGTTGTTTTTCTTGCGTCATCAGCTGTGGCCGCGTTACCCGCGTCACCAATCCCAAGTACGCAAACGAAGGTGAAGGACCTGAGTACGAGGCGAGTTGGGCGATGGGGCCGGACTGCGGGATCGATAACCTCGACGCCATTACCAAAAGCAATAGCCTCTGCAACGAACTCGGGATGGACCCCATTTCGCTTGGCGCTACTGTCGCCTGCGCTATGGACCTGTATGAAGCCGGAATCCTCAAGCCGAACGAAGCGGATGGAATGAATCTGAGCTTCGGCAATCCCGACACGCTGGTCGAATTGACCCGCAAGATCGGGATGCGCGAAGGTATCGGCGACCGACTCGCCCTTGGCTCTTATCGGTTTGCCGCGTCGCTTGGCCATCCGGAATTCTCCATGACGGTGAAAAAGCAGGAGATGCCTGCTTATGACCCGCGTGGTGTTCAGGGTATCGGTCTGGAGTACGCTACCTGCAATCGTGGTGGCTGCCATGTGAAGGGCTACACCATCGCGGTGGAAGTGCTGGGATGCGGGGCCAAGCTCGACCCGCACGAGACCAAGGACAAACCGCAGTGGACCAAGCTCTTTCAGGACTTGACCGCTGCCATCGACGCATCCGGTGGATGTATCTTCGGCACCTTCGGTATGGGCGGAGACAACTATGCCGAGATGCTGAGCGCGCTGACGGGTGTTCCTTACAGCACGGACGAGTACATTCAGGCCGGCGAACGGATCTGGAACCTGGAGCGGCTCTTCAATTTGAAGGCAGGCTTGACGGCGGCGGACGACACGCTGCCGGAACGTTTGCTGAAGAGTCCCATCAAATCCGGACCAGCCAAGGGCGAAGTGAGTCATGTGCCGGAGATGCTGCCCGAGTACTACAAGCTTCGCGGCTGGACCGAAAAGGGTGTGCCGACAAAAGACCGCCTGCAGAAACTGCAGCTGGCCTGACCCGGAGGTTGGCAGTCGTGCTTGTTAAGTATTTCGCCGACATCCGGACCGTTACCGGGCGGAGAGAGCAACAGTGGACCAAAGCGGCGCCGACTGTGCGCGCTCTCGCGAGCGAGCTCGTCTCAGAGTACGGCGCCGCTTTCGAGAAAAAGGTCTTCCACGAGGGACACCTTAGCAACTCGATCATCATTCTGGTAAACGGTCAGGATGTCGCGCTGCAGAATGGATTGGAAACTCCCCTCGGCCCGGAGGACACCGTGGTCTTTTTTCCAATGGTCGCAGGGGGCTGAGGCGTATCAATTGGCGAGGGGTTGGTCGGCCTTCGCTACGAGCGCGCTGGTGGGCGTGGCTGGCGCGTCGCGGTTGATCATGCGCCTTGATCGCGATCCCCTACGAGATTGGGTTCTGCGCCTAGTCTGCACAAACACCCATGCGTCCATCCGGATGAGTGCGGCCGCTTTGCAGGGGCCGAGGCAACACCGGAACCAACTGGTGTGGGAGTACGGAGGACACGATGGAGAATTATAAACACTTGATCGTGGGCGCGGGCCCTGCTGGCTTGGCCGCCGCACAGGCTATCCGCGACGTGGATAAGAAAGCCGAAATCACCATCGTTACGCGGGAACAAACGTTGCCATACTCACCGGCAGCGTTGCCGTACATCGTCAGTGAAGAGCTCGCGGCCGGCGACCTGTTCATCAAGGGGCGCAACGTTCTCCAGAGCCTGAATGTGACCCTGGTGCTGGGGAAGGAAGTTGCGGAAATCGCGCCGCAGAGCAAGGAGGTTATTTACTCGGATGGCGGACGCGAGTCTTACCACAAGCTGCTGATTGCTACCGGGGCTCATCCCACAACCCTCGCGTTGGAAAATCTCGGCTCCGACCAGGTGTACACGTTCCGGACCGTTGGCGATTGTGAGCGGCTTTGCAAAGCTCTGGACCAGAAGCAGGAGATCGCCATCTGGGGCGGCGGGCTTGTAGCCGTCGAACTAGCGGAAAAGCTTTGCCTGGCCGGACACTCGGTGACCATAATCGTCCGCTCCTCCTTGCTGCGAGTTTATTTCAGCCGCAAAGCTGTGGCGAAGGTGGAAGATGCCTTCCGTCGGCACGGGGTGACGGTTCTCACCGGCAACGCTGTGGTCGCCGCCAAACCGGTAGCAAGTCGGCTTGAGTTGACGTTAAAAGCTGGGGAGAAGATCACAGTCGATCGCTTAGTCATGGCCGTGGGGGTCGCCGCCAACAATATCGGCGGCACCTGGGCCGGCGAGGGAGGGCTGAAGGTGGGGATGCGGATGGAAACCGATTTTCCCGACATTTATGCCGCCGGCGATGCCGCCGCGGCGCCTTCTTTTTTCGATGGTCACCACGGACCTTGTCCTATCCTGCCCGAAGCGGTTTTGCAGGGGAGGGTGGCGGGAACCCACATGGCAGGAGGGTGTATGGATTACAAGGGCTGGATCCAACACAATTACCTGCGCTGCTTTGAAGAGAATCTGTTCAGCATAGGGATTATCGATCAAGGCTCGGACCCCGCTTACCAAACCATTGAGAAGGAAGAAGCCAACGGCTTTTTGCGGTTGCTATTCAAAGACGAGTGCTTGGTCGGTGCGGAAGGCCTCAATGTTGAAGGGGTTCATCCAGGCGTTTTTCTTTCCTTGATCAGAAAGCGCATTCCCGTTAGCGAACACCGGCACGTTCTGCTCTCCCAGCCCAAGAAAATCGCCTACTGGTTGATGCAGCAGTGGTGCCACGGTCAGGCGGTCTGACCATCAAATTCAGGCGGCACCGGCCCAATTTCTGTTCCCCAAATTCTCCAACAAGAAGATCCTAAGAATCGACTTAACGCTCTTGGCGCCAGTCGACTGGTCTGTACCAATCCGCCGCGATTGACTGAGGGCACGCTCGCGGGCAATCCGCTGAATCCGTAGCGAAGCTCGCGTCGGAACAGCAGCCAGAATCGGAGAAGGCCGCCGCGAAAGCGGCTGGAGAGGATTAGAGAACCAGGACAATTTTCTGAGTCCACAACGCGCCTTCCTAGCAGGCGCGTTTTCCTTTTGGGTGCTATGAAGCGTTAGATGGGCACGCCAGCGGTTGCTCAGGAGTTTATTTCCGAAGCTTCCGAGTGGCGGTACAATGGTTATCGGTGGAATCAATGGCGCAGAAGAGGGCTTCCCTTCAAAAACCCCTTCTTTTGTTTGCACCGAGAATGGTGCAAGTAAGCTATTGACAATAAAGGCGAAAGTGGCGGAATTGGCAGACGCACCAGACTTAGGATCTGGCGGGTAACACCGTGGGGGTTCGAGTCCCCCCTTTCGCACCAATAGTTTAGGGCCGATCCTGGAATCGGCCCTTTTCCATTGTGCCCAATCCCATTTCCCACCTGAAGAATTCTTCGGATCTATTTCAAAATGCTTACGCCTTATCTCGCTCGACGGCGGCTATCTCGGCAAGGAATCTCCCGACCGAACCGCGCGAGCAGGAGCAACGTCTGCGGCAACAGATTGCAACCAAGCAGTAGCGACGGAGCGGCATACGATTCCGGGCATCACCAACACGTAAAAGACACATCACGAATACGTAAAAGACATAAGGAGAGACGATGGCTACAATTCCTACGTACGAACAAGCAGAACTCCAACTGAAAATCTTCGATCTTCGCCGCGAGTCACGGCTGCGGCAAGCGCGCGACTGGTTCGGCAAAAACTACTTTGCAAATACCTTCGAAGAGGCGATGCAAATCGCGCCTATGGGATCGGAAGCCGGCACATTCTTCATGATGGTCGTAAGCTACTGGGACCAGGCATGCGCGTACCTCAATCATGGGCTGCTCCATGAAGAACTGTTCTTTGAGACCAACGGCGAGTTCTTCTTCATTTGGGAGCGCGTGAAGCCGACCATGCGGGAAGCCCGCCAGCGATTCTCGAATCCGCTGTTCCTCGCCAACCTCGAGAAGGCTGCGAACCGCTTTGAAACCTGGATCGAAGAGCGAGCACCGGGCCATGTCGCCGCAATGCGCCAGATGATGAAGCAGATGGCTCCTCAGACCAAGAAAGCGGCCTGAACGGAATCGTCCGCTTTCAAGTTCGCAACCAATGGCGCGCCGGCGGCGCGGGCGGCAGTGCGGTTGGCGTGGCAGCCCTGTTTAGCACAGCCATCGAGGCAGCGACAACACGTTTTATGCTGCCTCGACTGCGCAGCCCGTATGCAGCGGAATCCCGGCGTTGCTTGCCGTTGCAACCGAGAGGCTCAGCCCGTCACATTGATCTGATCCTCATGTAACGCCGCAACTCAGGGTAAAAGAAATAAACGGCATAAGCGGCTCCAGCCATTGCTGCCAAACTGGCGACTTTTTTCATATAGATCCTCACTTACGAACTAGCCAGCCGTTTGAACGGCTGGGAAATTGGCGATAAGTTCTTCGACTACGCGAACTGCTTCATCTACGGCAGCGCGCACCGGCGCACTCAACTCCATAACGGCTTCTTCCGGATCGGCCGATGACGGCTCGCAGCCAACCACAACCATGCGTCTAACTTCACCGCCAAGCATCGCAACCATTTGCAGGACCGCGACAGGATTCATCGTATGCGCATCGAGGGCCGGTGCCGGTGGTGCCTCGCTGGTGGGTAACTCCGGTTCGATAACGTAGACGGTGCCGGGTTCGCCGCCGCGCGGAACGGCATCGACGAGGATGACGAACGCCCAATCCTCCATCAGCGCGTAGGCCAGATCGTAGCTGCGAATGCCGAAGTCAACGACGCGAACGCCCTCGGGAAGCGCTTGATTGGCAAGGCGGCGTGCGACTTCGACCCCGAAGCCATCATCGCCGAGGAAGATGTTGCCGATGCACGCGACGAGGATCTTATGCTCCACGCTGTTGTTCTCCTTCGCCACCCATTGCGAGCGGTTCAACTTCCTCGGGCGAAAAGAAAAAACGATGGCCGGGTTGACGCAACATTCCGAACTCGCGTCCCGGGTCGTCTTCGAGCACGACGGCAAGGTGGACGTTGTTTTCGTAGTCGCTTTCGATGGCCTCGACAATAGCTGCTTTGTCCCTGAGAGCAATGTCCATAATGTCGGCGCACTTCCTGGGCCGAAGGCGAACGCGGTCGCCGGCGCGGATGTCGACGCCGAGGATGCGTACGCAATCCATGCGTGTGCTTTCGAGCGGATCATTCCAATCATTCATGCGGCATCATCCTCAATGGGGCGGAGGCTGCGCACCGCGCCGTGCGTACGCCTGAGTTGTTCGCGAGCAGTCGTCTCGGTGCGTTCCAGAAGCTCGCGTAGACGGTCGTCGGAGCTGCGCATCTCACTCTTCTCGCCATCGGTCAGCGTCATGATGCGCAAAGTGAGCATCTCGTCCATTTCGGTGGAGTCGAAGAAATCGCCCGCGCTTTCGGGTGCAATCTGCGAGTAATCGTAGAGGATGATCGGCGAGGAAAGCATGACGTCATGCTCGCCGGGCTCTCCCACCAGAACAGGGTAAACGCCGACGCTCTTGCATGTGGAGACGGTCTCGCGCCGCTCCGCCGGAGGATCGAGCAGCGAAACAAACTCACCGCCGCGAACGCCAAGAATAGTATGTGCGGAGGCGAACGAGGCGAGCAGAGCAGATACCCCATTTAGTTCCGGCGCGTATGGAGTTGTGTTTAGCACCTCGACGGTGAGGCGCAGCGAGTCTGCGGGTAGTTGCTCGACCGAAAAGCAAACTCTGCCGGTGATCGCCAGTTGCATTCTCCGGATGAGGCCGGCGAGTTTGCCAACAGGATCGTACAGGTCGCTGCTCTCGAAGCTGGAGGGAAACTCAAAGGCAACTATGCGTGAGCAATTGAGAAGCTCGCCGAGTTGCAATTCGACCTCGACGGTGCGCTCAACGGCTTCGTCCCAGGTCTGGTGAATCTGAGTACCAACCGCGATCGCATCCACCGGTTGGAACTGGTTTTCAGCGCCCGGCACGCATGCCTCAACGAGGCGGGAGCGCATGTGCAGAAATCGCACGCGCGTCGTGACCGTGGATGACAGCGGCCCGCTTACGAGGCACTGCGTCCGATTGCGGCATGACTCAGTGCCACATAGCACGTCCGGATGCTGTTGGGGATAGAGAGTTCCGAAAGTGCAGCGCTGGCGATTCTTTGTGGCGGACGGGCGGTAGGGATAAAGCATGTAGCCTTCGTACAGCACGGCTTTGGCAATGCTTTCCGCTTTGTCTATGCTGCCCGGCGTCAAGACTTCACCTCCGCGCCGATGACGCGTTCGATGACTTGTTCCCAGGTTGGGATGCCGTTACGCGTCTTGTAGTCATACAGCAAATCGAAAGCGTCGCGGCGCAGGCAAATCCACGCGCCGTTCGGGTAAAACGCATCCATCATCTGCTTCCACACGGAAATCGGAACGCGGTAACGGGATTCGCTGTTCCACGAGATCTGCATGATCTGGAGGCCGCCGCGACCCTGATAAAAGACCGTTCCGCTGAACAGCAGGGTGGTGGGAAGGTCGCCGTCTTCGAGTCCATAAGCATACTTGGTCATGGCCACATTGAGGTCAAAGGTGCAGGGAACAAAGAGATCCACAACCGTAGCGCCGGTGAAACCAGGTACGCTGACGCTGAGATTCTCCCAGAGCAGCGGACGCAACGTCTGGCTCCAGCGCTCGGGCTCACCGAAAAGCTCCACAAGTCGCTGCTGCTCCTGCGGCGTGTACCGCCGGCGCACCGGTTCGATCTGTATCTGGCAGCGCAGCAACATGGACTGAATAGCTTCGCCCTCGACAGCATTGGCAACGCGCAGCTTGAACGTAAGCTGCGGCGTGGCCGCATTCGCCCGGGATGCAACATCCTCGACCTGGAACGAGAGTTCAGGCACGGTGGTCCTCGGAGCAAGAGCTGGCCGTTGCATCGTCCGTGGAAAGAGAGGCGTGCGGCATTCCGGAAGCGGACGTGGCTTTGGGGCACGCGTTCTTGAGTGCCCCGAAAAATGCGTCAATTTGTTTCCACACCTCCGCCCCGCCGGAGAGACCGCGCCAGCTCTTGCGGATCACCCCGACGAGCCGGTAGCAGTGGTCGATGGGCGCGATGTAGTACTCGGCGGATTTGTTAACGCGATTTACGAGCAGCGCCTCGACATCAGGCTCCATGCGTTTGAGCACGGGGTTACGCTCGGCAATGGCATCCCAATACTCGAGATCAAGCAGCGACTCAGTCGCTCCGGCGGGACTTGGATAATACGCGAGCACGCGTCCGGCAGTACTGCTGCGGAAGAAGAAGGCGAGGCTGATGGGAATGAGCAAACTATCCCATTGCTGATCGTCTAGCGCGAAATCCCGAAGCATACGAACCTGCCGTGGAATGCGGTGATAACGCGGAGCTGCCTGGCTGGAAAACAACAGGGCACAGGCATCGCACGCGCAGACAACATTTCGCTTGCCGAGTTCCAGCATGTGCTGGTGGTTGGGCGCGAGCGCACCGCTGCACAATTCGCAAAACACAGGCTCCGCGGCAGGGGCCCGGCGCACGAACTGGCACAACGTGGCTAGAGGCCCACGGCCCGGCATATCGCTGAATTCGCTCATAGCTTAGGCCGGTGGAAGATGCGGCATACGCGGATCGATCGGTTCACGACCCTTGGGATTGACGCTGGTTGAATCGCGAGCGCTCCGTTTGTTTCCTTCACGACCAGGTTCATGCTCACCCTTCAGCGTCCACTCTTCGCCTTTGTTGGTGCCTGGAAGATGCGCGCAAATGTCGCGAGGAGGATTCTTCATGGTTCGTCTCCTTATGTATCTGGCGAGCCTCGTTCAGGCTGCGCCTTGCATGGTCAGGCTGCGCCTTGCAGTTTTGCCAGCGGGACAAATCCCGCGGCGGTTTGCGGTTCCGATAAAGTCGCGCCTTCAGCGACGACGGTGGCAACCTCGGGTGCAACTTCGTAGATCGCCTGCTCGACAGCTGTCTTAAGAGTTGCAGTCGAGCCCGCGCACCCGTTGCAGCTTCCGGTAAGGCGAAGGTTCACAACGCCGTCACGAAAATCAAGCAACTCGACATCGCCACCGTGCGAGTGCAAATAAGGACGCACCTTATCCAGTGCGTGGGCAAGACGCGCCTCCAAATCTTCAGGATGCAGGTCATAGAGCACCAGCAGCCCGGAGATGAGTGGGTCGTGAGCGAACTTGTCAATCAACGCAAGACCCGGATCGCCAGCCTGCGAGGTGAGGTCCAGCATGCGGTCGAGCACGGACGCATGCAGGCTCATGATCTCCTGAAGCAGTTCGAGCGCAGTGGCTCGTGCAGTCCTATCCGGCAAATCATTAGCCTTTTCGACCAGCGCGTTGATGCGCTCTACCTGTTGCCGGAACTCATTGTTTTCAACCATTGCTCCGCCTATTTCCCCTGGCCAATCAGCCCGAACATTGGCGAATGGCGCGTCTCGATGACTTTGCCATTGCCCAGATACATGTGAACGCCGCATGGCAGACAGGGATCAAAGCTGCGCACCGCACGCATGATGTCGATACCCTTGAAGTTGTCTGGGCCATTCTCCTCGAAGATTGGCGTGTTCTGCACCGCATCTTCGTAGGGTCCTGGGGTTCCGTAGATATCGCGCGGGTTGGCGTTCCAGCATGTGGGTGGATACGGATGGTAGTTTGCGATCTTGCCGTCGCGGATCACCACATGATGGGACAGAACGCCGCGTACAGCCTCATGGAAACCGCAGGCAATGGCGTTTTCGGGAACCTCGAACGGAGCCCACGTTTTCGTTTTTCCCTGATACATATCTTCCAGCGCCTTCTCACAGAAATAGAGAGCGCAAGCAGCGGAGTAAGCCTGAAAGTAGGTGCGAGCCCGGTCGCGCTCGATGGCGTTGCTCCACTTCGGGATCTTCCATTCAAAGGTGACTGCGGGCAGAGTGGCTGTCTTGGGTAAATTGATTTCCACGCTGTGACCGGTGGCCTTAATGTAACCGATGTCCACGAGGCCGGAGAGTGCGGTTGACCAGAGACGCGCGATCGGACCACCGCCAGTGTCCAGTGGCAGGAAGTCGCCCGTGCGCTTGTCGTACCAGCGCGGAGACATGACCCACGTGTACTTGTCTTTGAAGTCGCGTTTCTGCGGGCGCGGCGTAGTGGTCTGGTTCCACGGATGCCGCTTGTCGACCTGATTGCCCAGCGGATCGGTGTGGACAAAGGTTTCGCCAGTATCCTCCCAGTCGTCGTAGTACGAGCTGCCGAGCAGGATGCGGAGTCCAAGATTGATGTCGACCAAGCTGTTGGTGACAAGCTGGCCGTCAACAACAACGCCGGGGGTGACATACATCTCGCGGCCCCACTCGGCCATGTTCTTGTAGGTGTAGTCGCATTTCTTTGGATTATTGAACGATCCCCAACAACCGAGAAGCACCCGGCGTTCGCCAACCTTTTCGTAACCAGGAAGAGCTTCATACCAGAAGTCGAAAAGATCATCGTGCAGGGGCACGACCTTCTTCATGAACTCCACGTACTTCATCAGGCGCACCATGTAGTCGGTGAATACCTGAACTGTCGCGACCGTGCCGACGCCGCCCGGATAGAGAGTGGACGGATGCACGTGGCGGCCTTCCATGAGGCAGAACATCTCGCGGGTCAAGCGGCTCATGGCCAGCGTCTCGCGATAGAACTCGCCGGTGAACGGATTGAGCGCGGTCATGATGTCGGCGATGGTGCGATATCCGTGCTTGTCGGCGTTGTTGGCTTTGCGCTTTTGCGCCTTGCCCCACAAGCCGGGGTTGGTTTCCTTCACCATCTGCTCGCAGAAGTCCACGCCGACCAGGTTGTCTTGAAAGATGTTGTGGTCGAACATGTACTCGGCTGCTTCACCAAGATTAACGATCCACTCGCCCAGGTCGGGAGGCCTGACGCCGAACGCCATGTTCTGTGCATAGCAGGCGCAGGCCGCATGATTGTCACCGCAGATACCGCAGATGCGGCTGGTGATGAAGTGAGCATCGCGGGGATCTTTGCCCTTCATGAAAATGCTATAGCCACGAAAGATGGACGATGTGCTATAGCACTCAGCCACTTCTTTGTTTTCGAAATCGATTTTCGTGAAAATGCCGAGGCTGCCGACGATTCGAGTAATCGGGTCCCAGCTCATCTCGACGAGATTGCGTTTCTTTTCAGGTGTTCCCGTTACGGTTTCGGTAGTAGTTGCCATGGTCCCGTGTCCTCTCTCGATTTAGGCTGCCTTACGCACGCCTGATGTGCGGCGGTAGGTCCTCTGTTGATAACCCGTGATCAGCTCTGAGCCGCGTTTACGCCACTCGGTCTCCGTGTTCATTGTGTGATTGGTGATTCCGCGCAAATTGCGAATCATCTTGCCGTAGAGGGTCAGCGCCGCGGTTGAGAAGCGCGCGCCGGAAGGCTCATCCATGAACGGCATGAACTTGTCAGGAAAGCCCGGCATAGTGCAGCCAATGCAGATGCCGCCTACATTGGGGCAGCCGCCGATGCCGCGCATCCAGCCGCGCTTGGTGACGTTGCAATTCACCACAGGCCCCCAACAGCCGACCTTGACCAAGCACTTGGGAGAGCCGTATTCAAGCGCGAAATCGTCCTGCTCGTAGTAGCCGGCCCGATCGCAACCTTCGTGGACGGTCTTGCCAAAGAGCCACGTGGGGCGCAACTGCTCGTCCAGGGGAATCATGGGGGCTAAGCCAACGGCTTGGTAAAGCAGATAGGTCAGCGTCTCCATAAAGTTGTCGGGCTGCACCGGGCAACCGGGAACATTGACGATCGGAATGCCGGCCTTGGAACGCCATTTCCAGCCGAGATAATCGGCGAGTCCCATGCATCCCGTGGGATTACCGGCCATGGCGTGAATTCCGCCGTAGGTGGCACACGTTCCGGCGCCTACCACCGCGAGGGCTTTCGGAGCGAGGCGGTCGATCCACTCGGTGGTCTTGATCGGTTGACCGGTTTCCGGGTCTGTGCCCTGTGCGGCCCAGTAGCCTTCGTCTTTCACGTCTTCGTTTGGAATGGAGCCCTCGACAACCAAGACGAAGGGGTCCAGTTCGCCGCGCTCGGCCATGTAGAAGTGCTTCATGAATTCGGCACCGTTTTCGTAGGCGAGCACGGGATTGTGGAGGTGAACCTTGGGGATGCCGGGAATGGCTCCCATGAGGACATCCTCGATGCTGGGCTGCTCGGCGGCCGTTATCGAAACGGAGTCGCCATCACAACTAAGCCCGGCGGTTAGCCAAACAATGTGGACATCGGTGACGGCTGACTTTTTGCCGAAGGGAAGAATATCTGCCGGCATCATTTGCTCCTTTCAGTGGGGCAGGCGCGAGCCGTCCTCAAACGGCAGTCGGAAGTCGGACGCAATATCGATCGGAGTGCAGGAGAGGCGAGGCTGCCCGAGTGAACTCGCCAAATGGCACGAAGTCGGGATCGACGAAAATCGCTTTGGCCGCATAACCCAATCTCCACAAAAGGGGTCACGCTTATCTCGGTGGATTCGTCGCGTAGGATGGCGGCGGCGCGCTTTCGAGATGCCAGCGATTCGATAGGAAACGATCAGCAGATGCGGGGAAGCTGCTCGCCAAAGAGAGTATCGAGTATGCGAGTTCCGCCAATTTCGGTTCTCATCAGAACCATGCCCGGATGATCGGAAACAACTTCACCGATGATTCTTGCGTCACGGCCGAAGCAGTGTTGACGCATGCGCTCCAGCACAGGTTCGGCAACTTCATTCGCGACGATTGCAACGAGCTTACCTTCATTGGCAACGTACAGGGGATCGAGCCCGAGAATCTCGCATGCGCCCTTGACCGTGTCGTGAACCGGGATTTCTGTTTCGCGCAGGTGCATACCCATTCGCGAGCGCTCCGCGATTTCGTGCAGCACCGTAGCTACGCCGCCGCGCGTAGCGTCGCGAAGGCAATGTATCTGGTCGGTAACTTCCAACATGCCGGCAACGAGGCCATGCAGCGGAGCGGTGTCACTCTCAATGACGCCTTCGAATTCCAGATTCTCGCGTTGCGACATGATTGCCATGCCATGATCGCCGATGTAGCCGCTAAGGATAATCTTGTCGCCGGGCCGGGCGCGGTCGGCGGAGATGGTGACCGGGCGCTCGACAACGCCGATGCCGGTCGTAGTTATGAAAACCTTATCTCCCTTGCCTCGATTGACCACCTTTGTATCTCCGGCGACAAGTTGCACGCCGGCTTCTCGCGCGGCACGAGCCATTGATTCGACAACACGGCGCAGATCCTCTGTCGGCAAACCTTCTTCAAGTATGAACGCGGCAGAGAGATACAGCGGGCGGGCTCCGCTCATGGCCAGATCGTTGACCGTGCCATTGACGGCGAGATGACCAATGTCTCCGCCCGGGAAGAAGATCGGCGTCACGACGAATGCGTCGGTGGTAAAAGCAAGACGTGAGCCGTTGAACTGGAGCACGGCCTGATCGTCAAGCTTGTCGAGCAGCGGATTGGTAAAGGCGGGAAGGAAAATGCATTCGATCAGTTGGGAAGTGAGTTTTCCGCCGCTGCCGTGGCCAATGACGATCTGTTTGTGGTTGAAGATCGGAAGCGGACACGTAGCTCCGGGCAGAGCAGTGTCTTCAACACGAGGCTCAGCCGACAGCACCTCTGGCAGTTTCGTGTCGCTGCTCATCAGATCACGTCCTCCTCGCCCATGGCGACGTGGGTCAGGTCCCAAATGATGTGCAGCAACGCAACGTGAGATTCCTGGATGCGGTGGATGCTGAAGCTCGGGACGGTGAAGCAATAGTCTGAAACTTCGGGCAAGCGCCCTCCATCTTTGCCTGAGAAAGCAATCGTCAACATATCTTTTTTGCGCGCGGCTTCGAGCGCATAAATGAGGTTGGGCGATTTGCCGCTGGTGGAGATTGCCAACGCCATATCGTCAGGTTTGCCCCAGAGTTCAATCTGGTCAACGAATATGCGGGCAAAATCCTTGTCGTTGGAAATGGCCGTGACGACGGGGATTTGGCTCACCAGATCGAGTGCGGGCAGGGCCCGCCGCTTTTCGATGATCGGGTGAATGAATTCGACGGCGACGTGCTGCGCATCGCAGGCGCTGCCGCCATTGCCCATCACCCATAACTTGTTGCCCTGCAGGAAACGCTGCGCCATCTTCTGGCTGAGTTCGCCAATGCTGTCGGCGTAGCGCTCGAAAAATTTCTGTTTCACTTCGACGGACTCACGCGTTTTGCGCATTACGCGTTCGCGCCATTCTTCCGGCGTGGCCGAAGGCGGGCTGATTGGAATTGCCGGTTGGCTCATGGAGCGCCTCACGCTACCTTTTCTGTTTCCGGAGCTGGTTCTTGTTTCTTCTGCAAATGGCGGCCGTAGGCGTAGTAAGCCGCGCAGGCGCCTTCGGCGGAAACCATGGTCGCGCCGAGCGGAGTTTGCGGCGTGCATAGCGTCCCGAAAGCCGGACAATCGTGCGGTTTCTTTATGCCCTTCAGAATTTGCCCACTGATGCAGATAGCGGGCTCCTGGGTGTCGATCTCTCTGACTTCGAACAGGCGTTCAGCATCGTGGTCGCGGTATTCCCAACGAAGTTTGTAGCCGCTCTTTGAAATCCATCCGACTCCGCGCCACTTGCGGTCAGAGACTTCAAAGACGCTGTTTACGAGGTTGCGGGCCGGAACATTGCCATCGCGGCCGAGCACGCGCGAGTACTGGTTTTCCGTCACGGCGCGGCCGGATTCGAGTTGCCGCACGACCATCAGCGTTCCTTCAAGAAGGTCGATCGGTTCGAATCCCGTGACCACAATCGGAACCTTGTATCGCTCGCTGATCGGTTCGTACTCGCGGTAGCCCATGATCGTGCAGACGTGCCCTGGACCGAGGAACCCCTGCACGCGGTTCTGCGGCGATTGCAGGATATATGTGATCGAGGGCGGCACCAGCGAGTGTGAAACGAGAATCGATAGGTTCTTCACGCCGTCTTTCTTCGCGCGGAAGACGAGCATTGCGTTCGCCGGTGCGGTAGTCTCGAAGCCGATCGCGAAGAACACGACTTTCTTGTCGGGATTGGCCCGCGCGATTTTCAGGCAGTCCAGCGGAGAATAGACGACGCGGATGTCAGCGCCGCGGGATTTTAACGTGAACAGGTCGCCTTCAGACCCGGGCACGCGCAGCATATCCCCGAAAGAACAGAAGATTACATCGGGCCTTCCGGCGATGGCGTGCGCCTTGTCAATCGTCTCCAATGGAGTAACGCAAACCGGGCAGCCGGGTCCGTGAACCAGTTCGACGCCCTCGGGCAGCAGAAAGTCAATTCCGTTCTTGACGATCGAGTGCGTCTGGCCGCCGCAGACTTCCATGATTACCCACGGGCGCGTTTGAATGCGGCGGATTTCGTTGAGCAGGTTGTGCGCCACACGTTCGCTGCGATATTCATCCAGGTACTTCATTGGGGTCTCCCGGCGGACTCTTCGTCGACCTGCGGGGCGTCGAGTTCCGTCAACTGGTCGAGTTCTTCCAGCGTTTTGTAAGTACGCGCGGCTTCTTCTTCGTTCACTACGCTGATGGCGAAGCCGACGTGGACGAGCACGTAATCGCCGACTTTCACCTCAGGAACATAGTCCAGCGAAGCCTCGCGCACGATGCCGCCAAACTGGACCTTGGCCATTCTCATGCCGCCTGACTCAAACTCCTGTAAAACCTTGCCCGGAATTGCCAGACACATACTCAGGCTCCCTGTTGAATAGTTTCATTGGCGAATACGGTGTTCGCAACAAGATGAGGCCATCACAGTATTGATGCGGCACTCCGGCATGGCGGAATCGAATGAGAGTTGCTCCCTAGAATTATTCTGTAATTGGCAGATGCAGCGGCATCGGCAAGGGAAGTTCTTCGCAAGTATCTGAACACCACGCGCCAAGGCTGCCGGACGGCAGCATCTCCGCCGCTCTCTCGCTGTGGCTGGCAAAAGAGTAACGGTCTCGCGAGACGAGACTCCACGTTGGCGCAATGGTGGAGTTACTTTCGATGATGTATAAGTTGAGCGAAGGTGATTTAGTTGCGCGTTGGCGGATGAAGCCGCCTTGGTGTCGCCAACCCATTGGACTATGGAACTACGCCACATCCGTTACTTCATTCGGGCAGCGGAGCTCTTACATTTCACGCGCGCGGCCGAATCGCTCTACGTCTCACAGCCCACGCTATCAATCCACATACAGCAACTGGAAGAGGAACTCGGGGCTCTTCTGTTCGAGCGCGCCGGTCGTCATGCACGTCCGGTTCGGCTGACGGAGGCAGGCCATCGGCTGCTCAAGCACCTGCGGAACGCGCTTCGGGAACTCGAACTCGGCAAAGAAGACGTCGCGGAACTTCGTGGACTCGTGAGCGGGACACTTCGTTTTGGATCAACGCATGTCTTCAGCCAGCGACTGGTGTCCACTGCGCTTTCGGTCTTTACTGCCAAGTATCCGGAAATCCACATAGTAATGAAGCTCGGAACCTCCACCGACATCGAACAGGCGATTCTGGAAAGAGACATCGACCTAGGGCTAGCTTTTTTGCCTCCCGATTCTCAGGATGTCGAATACGAAGCGCTGTTCTCCGATGAAGTGGTGCTTGTCGTATCGAAGAGACATCCATTGGCGGGCACGGCCGAGCTTCCAATCCGCCAATTGAACGGACTTCCTTGCGCTCTTCCCAGTACCGGATTCAGCACTCGCCGGTTGTTGGACAAGCATTTTGCGCGAGAAAAGATCTCGCCAAAAATACTTCTGGAAATCAATGACATCCCCGCGCTCCTTACCTTGGTGGAAAGGGGCAGTATGGGGACGCTGGTGTCGCGAAGGGCCGTCGAGGACCGCTCCGAACTTTCGGTTATTTCGATCACCGGGGCGCGGCTTTTGCGAGAGGCGGGGATTCTCAAGCATCAGAGCGTTTACCTCAGCACGGCGGCGAGAGCGTTTGTGGAACTCATTAAGCTCGATTTCGCTTCCGATAGTCCTCCGCCCGATCTTTAGAATATCGATAATCCGCTACAGCTTTGGTGCCTGAGGCTTTCTTTATCTCGCTTAAATGATCACGATTTATGGAGGGATATTTATCTGCTTTTGCGAATACCGTAGCATCGCCGCATTGACCAATCTATAATCAATCGATCCAACGGTTCCTCGTAAAAGAGTCTTATTGCAATTGTCTATGGAAGGCATAGAGTCTATCGATTTGACCCACTTACGAGTAATTCATAAACTCCGCACACCCAGGGCAGGATGTCAGATGCCAAACGTGGCGCATATTGAAGCTGTCCTGGATGCCCTGCGTCAGGCTCGTGGACTTTGGGTCAGGGCTGTTTCTGAGCGAGCGGGTTAACTTGCAAGTCACCAGAGCTCGTGTAGCCTCACGACTCCGGCTTTACGTTGCGATCGCATTACGCACTGCGGGATTAAGCTGTTTGATTTTGACTACACCGAGAACGGCCTCTCCGTACAAGTTGCAGCGTGGCGCGCCGTGCACGGTAAGGCGGATATGACAGCCATTTCACTACGATTCGGGAGGTTGTTGTGAGCACAATCAGCCAAGATGTTAGAGCTGTTCCCAAGGCCACGGTCAGCAGCATCATCGAGAAGCTTCCGCTGACCAAAACCCACTACATGCTGGCGATGGCGGCCGCGCTCGGCTACATGTTCGATGCCTTCGATACGTACATCGTGGGTTTCGCGATGCCGTCGATTGTCAAAGAATGGCACTTGACGCCGGTTTTCAATGGCATGCTGGCATCAGCCGGCATGTGGGGCATGTTCATCGGCGCCGCTATGTGGGGGCCGATCATCGACAAGGCGGGCCGCAAGTTCGGCTTCGCCGGCACGGTACTGGGCTTCAGCCTGGTAAGCGGGCTCACGGCGCTTGCCACTGGGACGACGCAGTTCATTGTTTACAGATTCATTTCAGGGTTATTCCTGGGCGGAATGCTGCCCGTGGTTTCAGCGCTGGTGGCCGAGTATGTCGCCGCCAAGCATCGGGGCCGGTTCGTTGCCGTGCCGCCGGTTTTCTGGCCTGTCGGACTGTTTGCCGCCGCTATCGCTTCCTTTACCCTGGTCCCGGCCTACGGATGGCGGGCGCTGTTCGTGGTAGGTGTGGTCCCGGCGTTTCTCGCCTTCTTTGTGATCCGGACAATCCCCGAGTCGCCGCGTTGGCTGGCCAGCAAGGGCAGGACAAAAGAAGCTGCGGCGGTGTTGGTGCGGCTAGGCGCCGATCCGAAAGAAGTAGAGGAACTTGTTTCGGAGCAGTTATCACAAAAGAAGGTGCCGCTGAGCGCACTGTTGCACGCGCCCTATCTGAAGCGGTTCATCCTGACGACGAGTGTTTTGTTCTTTGGATTCTTTGGCTACTACGGCTTCGTGCTCTGGCTGCCTTCCATCCTCGCCGTGGTATTCAAACTTAGCTTGGTAAAGACCTTCACTTACACGATCATGGTCGGTGTTTTCGCCATCCTCGGCAAGGTCACGGCATTCTTCACGATCGACAAGTTCGGTAGAAAGCAGTTGTTTTACTTCGGCTATGGGCTCGCCGGAATTGCTTCGCTCATCTTCGGCATTCTGAGGGACCCGACAGCCCTGCTCATCGGCGCCTGCGCGTTATCGTACTTGCTGGAAATGGCAGCGGCCGGATGCGTGGTGTTGCCCACGGAGCTTTTCCCGTCGGAAGTGCGCGGCACGGCGAATTCCTGGACGAGCGCTTCCGGAAAACTGGCGTCTGCTCTCAGTCCGCTGGTGTTCGGATTCTTTATGGCCAGGCACCTGTATTACGGGATATTCATCACCATGGCGGCTTTCTTCTGGATTGCTTGCATTATGGTTCTCACCATCGGAGTGGAAACCAAGGGCAAAGCTTTGCATGATGTTGGAGCTTCATAGCTAGTTTGATGTGGTAGTCATCGCGAACCTGCCCGGCATGCCTGGCACACGGACACCGGGCAGACGTTCTCATTATTCATCGGCCCTTCGCGAATGATCGAACGACCAACGGGGAACGGGTGCCCAGAGGTCGCAGGGCCGGGCATTACCGGCGCCGAAACCCGGCGCTGATTTGAAAGGAGCCTTGTTCATGGGTGGAACTGGCGTAAAGCTAAAGCCTGCCTCTAAGGGCGCGGAATACATTGCAGACTTTCTTGTACAACAGAAAGTGCCATACGTTTTCGGTCTGTGCGGCCACGGGGATCTAGGGATGTTGGATGGTCTCTATGATCGGCAGAGCGAGATCAAGATGATCTCGGTGCATCATGAAGCGATCGCGGCGTTCATGGCCGATGGCTATTTCCGGATCAAGCAGAAACCGGTTGCGACTTTATCCTCTTGCGGTCCTGGCTCGGCAAATATGGTTGCCGCCATCGCCGGTGCCTTTGCCGACTCCTCGGCCATGCTGCTCATCACCGGCAACGTGCCTACAACCCAGTGGAACCGCGGCCCGTTCCAGGAGAGCGGACGCTTCTTCCAGGGCGATTTCATCACCGTATTGCGTTCCTACGTGAAGCGGAGTTTTCAGCCGACGCGAGGCGAAATGTTGCCGTTAGCGATGCGGCAGGCATTTGCGCTGATGACCAACGGACGGCCCGGCCCAGTGCACCTCGATGTTCCACTGAACCTGTTTATGGAGCCGGTGGACGAAGGCGCGGCGGAACGTGAAGCCAATTGGCCGACGCTCGACTGGAAACGCCCGGCCGGCGATCCGGCGGCGATAGCTCAGGCAGCGAAGCTGCTGTTGGAAGCCGAGCGCCCGGTAATCGTCGTCGGCCATGGCGTCGAGTTAAGCAACGCCGAGGCCGCGCTCGTGGCCTTCGCCGAAGCCTTCTCGATTCCGGTGGCGACCACGCCGTTTGGCAAGGGAACCTTCGACGCGAAGCATCCGCTCCACCTGGGTGCGACCGGGCGCAACGGTCCGCTGATGTGCAATGCCGCCTGCCGCAACGCCGACGTGATCATGGCGCTCGGCACGCGCTTTGACGACCGCGCCACCAGCGCCTGGCTGCCGGGAATGACCTACAACTTCCCGCCGACCAAGCTGATCCACGTTGACATCGATTCCAACGAGATCGGCCGCAACTTCCAGACCGCAATCGGGATCATCGGCGACGCCCGCCTGGTGCTGGAGCAGCTGCTCGCCTACAAGAAAGATGTCGCTTCGCGCCGCGCCCCCTGGCTAAGCCGGATCGACGCATGGCGGAAGAAGTGGGTAGCAGCGACCACGGAGGCAAAGAGTTCGGATGCGGTTCCCATTGCTGCCGCGCGTGTCGTTGCCGATCTGCGCCGCGTGGTGCCCGACAACGGCATCGTGCTCTCCGACGTGGGTGGTCATCACAACTGGCTGGTCTCGGATTGGGAGGCGCGCCAGTCGCGCACCTTCCTGCAGACCTGGGGCTTCGCTTCGATGGGCTTTGGAGTGTGCGGTGGACTGGGCGCCAAGTTGGCGGCACCGGATCGTCCGGTCGTTTCCGTCTGCGGCGACGGCGGCTTCGCCATGTGGCCCAGCGCCGTCCTGACGGCGGTCGAGTACAACATCCCGCAGGTGTGGCTGGTGTGGAACAACTACGGGTACGGCGTTATCCGCGACCAGCAGATGGGATTCTTCGGCAAGACCCGAGAGCTGGCCTGCGCTTTCACCGATCCTAATGGGACAGCTCTTCTCGGCCGACTACGCTGCCATGGCGCGCTCGATGGGCGCCAACGGCGTGACGGTGGAGAAGCCCGGAGACCTCGCGCCGCAGCTTGAAGCGGCCATTGCCTCCGATCGGCCGACGGTGGTCGACGTCCGTGTCGAACGCAATAATAAGCAACTGGCTAGCGGAAGCTGGCAACTACCGCCAATTCCGCCTCCGATGCCGAACTTCGGCTGGGGAGAAGACTAAACCCGAACGGGCCGAAGATCACCAGTCGATTTTCGGCCCGGATCGTTTGGGCAAGGAGAGGATTGCACATGGAAACAACTTCTGTCGCGAAGGGCGAGCAGCCCTGGTCGTTCAAGATGGTGGCGCCGCTCGAGCCGGGCATCGTCTGCATCGACATGGAACGCATGTTGAAGTTCTATACCGAGGTGCTGGGCCTGAAACTGGTGGCCGACGCTCAGACCACGCCCGAGATGAGCACCAAATTCCGGGCCACGCCGCAGGGCTACCGTATCGTGCGCCTGCAGACCCCTTACGGCGAGCGTATCAAGCTGGCGCAGCCGAAAATACCGCCGGTGCAGAATCCGGTTCCCGAATGGGTCTATGAACGGCAGGGTCTGGCGTATTTCACTTTTATCGTCGACGACATGAAGCCTATCCTGGCTCGGCTAAAAGCGAACAACGTGAAGCTGATCAGCGAAGAGCCGGTCGAGGTCCGCAAGGGCGTTTTCGCCCAGTTTTTGCTGGACCCGGAAGGCAACTACGTGGAGTTTGTGGAGTACCCGGACATCGCGTCCTATCGGCCCGATCTGTTCAAGAAGTGAACAACGAAGCTGTAGAATAGCGATTGTTCAACGAAAGAGTATCCAGAGCGGAAATCAAGAGCTCCGCGTCGCCGTCGTTGGCTGAGGCGGGGCGTTCTTTCGCGCAGGAATACGCGCCCCTCTGGATCGGAATAGGAAAGGAATCGATTATGTCCAGCAGCGTTATAGGCCCAGGGTTTTTCTGCCAGGCCCAAGATCCGAATCCGCAACCGCCGCGTTTAAGGCGCCGCAAGGAGCGACCGACACCCACTTCCATATTCTGGGTCCGCCAGCGAGTTACCCCTACGTGGAAGAGCGCGAGTATACACCACCCGATGCGCTGCCCTCGGCTTGCCGTCGCCTGTTTGACACGCTAGGGATTCAGCGCGCCGTGCTCATCCAGCCCAGCGTCTACGGCGAGGACAACACTTGCATGATGGAGTCCGCGCGCCAGCTCGGGGTGCCTGCCCGCATGATCGTGGTGGTTCCATTCAGCACGCCGGATAAGGAATTACAGCGGTTGCACGATGCCGGGGCGCGTGGTGTACGTTTCATTCTGGCGCATATCGGCGGCCTGCCGCTTGCTGATCTCGAACGATTTGCCGAACGCGTTAAGCCGATGGGCTGGCACATTCAGTTCTTGCTGC
Organism: uncultured Acidobacteriota bacterium; assembly: GCA_963832365.1. GTDB lineage: Bacteria > Acidobacteriota > Terriglobia > Terriglobales > Acidobacteriaceae > CAWBRT01. The sequence goes on from CAWHUL010000016.1 coordinate 55,405, forward strand.
GTCCTGCGAATCTGATCGAGTTGGAGAGCCGCATCGCCAAGTTGCCCACGGAGTATGTCATCGACCACATCGGCCTGATCCGCGCGTCGGAAGGCGGCGTGCAGCAGCCTGCTTTCCAGGCACTCCTGCGGCTTTTCCGCACCGGTCGCTGTTGGGTCAAGTTGACCGGGGGCTATCGCATCTCCAACCAGACGCCGCCGTATCCCGAAGTGATCCCGCTGGTGGAGGCGCTGGTGAAAGAGCGTCCGGATCGCATCCTCTGGGGCAGTGACTGGCCGCACGTGATGATGAAGGCCAAGATGCCGAACACAACTGAATTGTTCGATCTACTGCTGGATTGGGTTCCGGATGAGAAGGTCAGGAACAAGATTCTGGCCGACAATCCGAAGGCTTTGTTTAAATTCTAGGCGGCGACCGTCGAACGGGAGACAGGCAATGAGCACTTGGGAGAAGAAGCTGGGGTTGATCGTTCCTTCGTGGAACACGGTCAACGAATATGAGTTTCAGCGGGTTTTGATTCCTGCCATGTCGGTGCATTCCATGCGGATCAAGATCACCGCCGACGATGAAGAGAACTTCACTTGGATGGCCACGCAGGTTCCCGCTGCTTCGAAGTTGCTGGCGCAGGCCAAGGTGCAGGCGATCTGCTACGGATGCCTGGCCGGAGGCTTCATTAAGGGGCCGGGGCACGATGAGGAGATCATTCGCGATATCGAAGACGCCGCTGGAATTCCGGGCGTGGCCGCCGCTGCCGCGGTAGTCGACGCTCTGCGTGCCATGGGTGTCACGCGAGTCAGCGTTGCCGGGCCCTACGAGGACTGGTTGAACAAGAAACTCGCGGAATACCTGAAGGCGTTCGGCATCGAGGTGGTTGCGATGAAGGGTCTCGGCACTTCGGCGCATGGCAGCTTCACTCCGGAGCAGAATGCCGAGTTAGCGAGTGAAGTCGATCGGCCTGGGTCGCAGGCCATCTTTATCAGTTGTTCGAATTTCCGCACGCTGGAAATTATTGAGCTGCTCGAGAACAAATTGGGCAAGCCTGTACTGACCAGCAACATGTGTTCGCTTTGGAAGATGCTGCGCGTCCTGGGTGATCGCCGTTGTCTGCCGGGAGCGGGCCGGTTATTCCGCGACGCGTAATGAAGCGGCTGCACCGCACACATTGCCCGCGCGTCAGTTAAACGAGAAAGGATTCATCTATGGCCACTGATACTCCGACCACGATGCCGAAGCAAGTGTCTGCCCCCGCGTACACGAAATCGTTGTGGGCGGGCGGGCGTTTTTCCATTATCGCTTTCCTGTTTTTCAACATGTTCATCAACTACATGGACCGCATCAACCTCTCGGTCGCCGCCCCCACCATCGCCAAGACATTCGGGTGGGACGCTGCGACGATGGGGTGGATCTTTACCTGCTATCTCTTCACCTACATGATCTTCCTGATCCCCTTTGGACGCCTCACGGACCGCTTTGGCAGTCGCAACGTGGGCACCGTTTCCATGGTGTTCTGGTCACTGGGCGGCATAGCGACGGCGGCTACGGTCGGGTTCGCAAGCATGTTGGGTGCCCGGCTTAGTCTGGGTATCGGAGAAGCAGCTTCGTTCCCTATCTGCGGCAAGGTGGTGCGGCAGTGGTTTCCGGCCAGTGAGCGCGGCTTGGCCACGGCCATCTTCAATGCCGGCACCTTCGCCGGCCCTGCATTGTCGGCCCCGTTTGTCGCCTGGCTGATCCTGCATACAGGATGGCGTATGTCGTTCGTGATTACGGGCGCCGTCGGTATTCTCTGGGCGATTCTCTGGTACGCATTCTTCAAGCCGCCGGCCGAGTGCACTTGGCTGAAAGAGGACGAGCGCAAGTACCTGCTCTCACAGACCGGAGCAACGCCAACGGGGGGGGCCGCGAAGCCCCCGACCAAAGGCGCATTCTGGATGCTGGCTCGCCGAAAGACCATGTGGGGACAGTTCATAACTCAAGGCACCTGCGCTTACACGATGTATCTTTTCCTCGCGTGGCTGCCCTCTTATCTCGTCCGCGAACGCCACATGGACCTGATGAAGGCAAGCTGGTTCACCGCCATGCCGTACCTGCTGGCTGTGGTGTTCGGTATTCTGATCGGCAAGCTGAGCGACAGCATTCTGACGCCGGAAGCGGTGAAGCAGGGCAAGCGGCGCCAGTTGCTGATCGTCTTCATTCTGCTCTCCAGCGTCGTTCTGGTGACCAACCTGGTCAGCAACCAGTGGGTGGTGGTAGTGCTGATCGCCGTGGCTCTGACCTGTATTTCCAGCGCACTCACCTTGAACATAGCAATGTGCAACGACTTGGTGTGGGATCCCAGCATGGCGGCCACCGCGCTCGGCTTCCAGATCCTTGGCGGAAATGTCGTGGGGTTCATGGCGGCCCCTCTGACCGGTTACATCGTCAGGGCGACCGGTAGTTTCAACAGCGCCTTTATCCTGGCCGGTTGTCTGCTATTCGTCGGGGCGACAACCTCTTTGACGATGACCAGAAAACCACTGGCCTTCGGCGAAGACGAGAAGGCGCTGGCGCGCTAACGTGTTTTCATAACGCGGGTATCATCATGGGGGATGCTGCTTTAAGGCGGCATCCCCCACGGATTGTGCGGCGAACAACAGGCAGCACGAGGATTGGAGCAGCGTCGATGGGCGGCTACATGGGTAAATTGGCGTGGATTGACTTGAGCACGCAAACGGTGAGGGTCGAAGAGCTGACGGAGGAAGTTTGCCGCAAGCACATCGGCGGCACCGCGCTTGCGGCCTACATTTTTCGGCAAAGCGCGTTCCACGAGATCGACCCCCTGGGGCCGGAAAACATTTTGATCTTCGCCACCGGGCCTTTGACCGGAACCGGCATCCCGACCTCCGGACGTTTTGCCGTGGCCGCCAAGTCGCCACAGACCGGAATCTGGGGTGAGGCCGATAGCGGCGGCAGATTCGGGGTGGCGCTCAAGGCCGCCGGCTACGACGCCATCGCCATTCGAGGCCGGGCCGCTTCGCCCTCGGTGCTGACCGTCATTCAAGGAGAGATCGCGGTGGCCTCCGCTGCGGCTGTTTGGGGGAAAGACACCTATGAGACCTTCGACATCCTGACCGCAAAGTACGGCCCCAAGTCGGCAGTGGTCTGCATTGGTCCCCCAGGCGAACGAATGGTTCCGCTGGCGTGCATCATGAGCGAAGGCTCACATGCCAGGGCCGCCGGACGCTGCGGCATGGGCGCGGTGATGGGCTCAAAGAACCTCAAGGCCGTGGTGGCCGAGGGGACGCTGAAGGTGCCTATCGCGCACCCAAAAGAACTGCTGCAGGCCATCCGGGCGCTAGCTCCGTCGATGATGGAGAAAACGAAACGGCTGTCCGACTACGGCACTCCCGGTGGTACCGTCGGAGGCGCCGTGATTGCCGACCTGAGTGCGCGGAACTGGACGGACGGCGATTGCTCGCAGGCCGTCGAGTGCCTGAGCGGCGAGAACATGGTTGGCCAGTATGGCGCCGGCAAGTATCACTGCCCGCCGTGCTTCATCGGTTGCGGGAAGAAGACTCGCATTCCCAAAGGGGCGCACAGCGGAGAGGTTTCCGGTGGACCGGAATACGAGTCAATCGCCGGCTTCGGGCCGCAGTGCGGGATCTACGACTGGAACACCATCATCGAAGCCAATGACCTCTGCAACCGGCTCGGCATGGATACGATTTCGGTCAGCAGCTCGATTGCATTTATCTTTGAAGCTGTCGGCAAAGGACTTGTTCAGAGTCCGTCGTCGGGGCCAAAGCTGGAATGGGGAAGCGGCGAAGGAGTGTTGTCGCTGATCCGGCAGATTGCCGAGGGCGAAGGCGTGGGTGCGCTGATCCAGGGCGGAGTTCGCAAGGCGGCCGAACGGCTCGGTCCTGATGCCGCGAAATTCGCAGTCCAAGTGAAGGGGCTAGAGGCTCCGTTCCACGATCCCAGGGCTCTCGTCAGTTTGGCGGTGGCCTATGCGACCTCGCCGCGCGGTGCCTGCCACCGGGGCTGCACGCACAACGTCGAGCGCTTTCCCATCCCCGGTCTCGGATACCCGGCGGCCTTGGACAGGTTCGAGCAGAAGGGCAAAGGCATATCGACGGCCCTGGTTCAGAATTACGCCGAGCTGTTCAATTCGTTGAAGGTGTGTCAGATTGCAATGCGTGTTTATGATGTGCCGATCCTCCTGCAGTTCACAAATTACGTGACTGACTGGGGGATGGACGCTTCGGAATTTCTTATGGCAGGCGAGCGGAGCCTCAACGTAAAGCGGCTGCTGAACATCTCCTGCGGATTGACCCGAGCCGACGATACGCTGCCCTACCGCTTGCAGCACGAGCCGTTTCCCACGGGAGGGGCCGCGGGCAAAATTCCCGATTTGCCGAAGATGTTGGACGAGTATTATGAGTTTCGCGGTTGGAGCGAAGACGGCGTGCCGACCGAAAGCAAACTGCGGGAGTTGGGATTGGGTTAGCGCCGATTTCATAAAGCGTATTTTGAAGGGCGCGGACTCGCATAGCGTGCAGCCCGCAAGCACAAAGTGAGGGACAATTATCTCGACGGGCATAACCATCAAGGCGTTCGGACACATCGCCTCTTTGCTGGGCGCGAGCGAGGTTTCTCTTGACTGCGACGGCCGGTTGGCGGTGAGCGAGGTCCTCGACCGATTGGGGAGTGCCCATCCTCCTTTCTTCAACTATATTCGCGGGGAGAAGTACATCGACGAGAGTTTGCTCGTCGTACGCAACGGCCACATCGAGACGTTGGACTCGCTCATCAATCCTGGCGACGAATTGATTCTCGTCACCCCAGTCTCAGGCGGCTAAGCATTCATTGCGCGATTCCGCGAATCTGACTTACGAATTGCGCTCCGGCTTTGGGCGCGTCGCATTCACCGCCCGGCGCTCGCGAAAGAATGCCTGCAACATTTCCATGCAGCGACCCGCCAGGACTCCCGCACTCACTTGCATTTGATGATTCAGCGCCGGATGGTTGATGACCGAGAGCACCGATCCGGCCGCGCCCGTCTTCGGGTCAGGCGCCCCGTAGACAAGCCGGCGAATGCGCGCATGCACCAGCGCTCCCGCGCACATGGCGCAGGGCTCCAGCGTGACATAAAGATCGCAGTCGGGGAGGCGATAGTTCTCGGCGCGGGCAGAGGCTTCGCGAAGGGCAATCATCTCGGCGTGAGCCGTCGGATTGCAGGTTGCGATCGTCTGGTTCCACCCGCGTCCCACAATGACCCCATCGCGGACGATCACGGCGCCGACCGGCACCTCCTCCGCGGCCGCGGAGCGGTGTGCCAATCGTAGCGCTTCCTCCATCCACAGTTCATCGCTGCTCGGGTTCATTCTGCCGAGTGTAGCAGCTCCGGGCACTCGCAATCACCAATGCAAGTTATTGAGCAGCGCCGGTGCTGGCCAGCGGCTTCGATTTCTCGCTCGTTTCCGCGAACCTTGGCTGATGTCGCCGCTTCTAACCACATGATTGCAGTACGGCCGTAGAGATGTCGGCGGGCACTCCAGGATTGGGATCTTTACGTCTACGGAGGAGAACAGCTATGACAAAACGAGCGATTTTGCTTTCGACGCTTCTGCTTGCAGCCTACGTCGCTTTCGCGCAGTATTCGAGCGGCTATGGAAGTCAGGATTCTTCGCCGAGCACCCAGAGTTCAGGAGGAAATGAAACGTTCCGCGGATGCCTGAGCAAAGAAGGGCCAGAGTTTTTCCTGACTACGCTCGGCGCTAATCCGGGGCGCTATGAACTCACGGGCGATACTGCGAAACTCGCGGCACACGTTGGCCACGAAATTTCCGTAACCGGAAGCGTGCAGAATACAGGACCAGCCAGCCAAAGCAACACAACGAGCGGCGGCAACATGTCGTCCTCCGGCACCATCGTACTGCAGAAGTTCAACCATATTTCCGGTACCTGTCCGGAGTAGGGGTGCGGGGCGGCGAGTAGCCCTATGCGGGCTGCTGCTGCGTCATGCAGTGGATGGCTCCCAGTCCCCAGATCAGATCGCCGCAGTAGATCGGTATGACGGTGTGCTTCGGCATCGCGTCGGCCAGGATGTTCAGTGCAAGCGCGGTCTTTCGGCTGATTGAAGGTGGGCACCAGGACGATTCCGTTGAAGATGTAAAAGTTCGCGTAGCTCGCCGGTACGCGTTGTCCACGGATGAAGACAGGCGTGGGCATGGGCAGCGGAATAACCCGCAGCGGTTGGCCTCGTGTGCCGATTGTCTTGCGTAGCCGCTTGAGGTTTTCGCGCAGCGGCGCGTGATTCGGGTCGGCCGGGTCGGGTTCGACCGCGGCAACCACGGTGTTAGGCGCTACAAAGCGCGCGACATCGTCCACGTGGCCGTGGGTATCATCTCCGGCAATTCCGCGCTCCAGCCACACGACCTTCTTTGCTCCCAGGAAACGGCCCAGCACGCGCTCAATTTCTTCGCGGCTCATTCCGGGATTGCGTTGCTGCGTCTGGCCGAGCAGGCACTCCTCCGTCGTAAGCAGCAGCCCGCGCCCGTTGACGTCGATGCTGCCGCCTTCAAGCACCATGTGATGCCTGCTTCTTCCGGCCACAAATTCCGGTTCAAGCATGGTCAGCCGTAGCCGCCGTGCGATTCGTCCAGGTAGCTGGTCATCCAGTTGCCAGTTGCGATACTTCGCCCAGGCGTTGAAACGCCAATTTGTAATCGCTAGATTGCCGCTTCCATCGCGAACGAAAATCGGACCCGAGTCGCGCGTCCAGCCGCGATTCGTGGGCCAGCGATGGAAGCGCAGATTACCCGGCAGCTTGGCGCCGGGCTCAACCACGTGGACAAATTCGAGAACCGCCCGCGCATCGGCTTCGGCTTGCTCGTCCATGACGATGATTTCGACGCGGCCCACCCGTGCCAGATGCCGCACGATTTCCGCGTAGACAAATGGAATCGGCGCGAACCTGCCGGGCCAATCGCTGCGGTTATGCGGCCAAGCTAGCCACGTGGCTGCCATCGGCTCCCATTCGGCCGGCATGCGATAGTCTCGATCTGGGTGGGCAGACAATTCTGCGTTCCTGCCTCGTGAAATATTCAATTAGTCGATCATGCGTTGCGTAATGGGCCCGTAGCTGTCGATGCGCCGGTCGCGAAGAAAGGGCCAGTTCCGGCGCACATCTTCCATCTTTGCGGCGTCGATCTCCCCAATCAAAATTTCTTCCCCGTCATGCGATGCCTCGGCTAGTACTCGCCCGAAGGGATCACACAGGAAAGAGCCGCCCCAAAACTCCAGGCCCGCTCCCGTTGCGCGATTTCCGCGGATGTCGCCATTCTCGTGGCCCACGCGGTTCACCGCGGCAACGTAAACGCCATTGGCAATCGCGTGCGCGCGCTGGATGGTCCGCCACGCATCGTGCTGCGCCTCGCCGAACTCCGCCTTTTCCGCCGGATGCCAGCCGATGGCCGTGGGATAAAACAGCACTTGCGCGCCCTGCATGGCCGTCAGGCGCGCAGCTTCCGGATACCACTGGTCCCAGCAAATCAGCGTACCAATGCGGCCCACGTCCGCGTCAAACACCTTGAAGCCGAGATCGCCGGGGGTGAAGTAATACTTTTCAAAGTACAGCGGGTCGTCGGGTATGTGCATCTTGCGATAGATGCCGCGCAAATTGCCATCCTGCCCAATCACGGCGACCGTATTGTGGTAGAGCCCTGGGGCGCGCCGCTCGAATAGCGAAACCACGGCCGTTACGCGCAATTCACGGCAAAGATCGCAAAAGCGTGCCGTCGTTGGCCCCGGAATCGGTTCGGCAAGATCGAACAGCGCCGCATCCTGACGCTGGCAGAAGTATTGCGTCAGGAAAAGCTCCGGCAGGCAGATGACCTGCGCGCCGCGCTTGGCGGCCTCGCGCACATGCGCAATAGCACGCTCAAGATTGTCTTTCGGTTCAGGACCGCACGCCATCTGCACAAGTCCGGCCTGAAACTTATCGTGTGCCACGGCATGGCCTCCGCCAGGCGAGTTCTCGCTTCCTGCTCCACTAAGCATAACAAAGGAGTCTTCGGCGTTGACGTTTGGAGGATGTTGTCAGATTCGGCTCATATACTTGCTCCGACTGCTGGATGCCATTTAGGCTTACCTCTTGATACACGGGGGCAACTACAATTGCTCCCTGGCAGGATGATGAAGAAGCTGTTCTCCGGGTATCATCCTGAGCGTAGAAAAGGATCTGCTGTTTGCGCGTGCTGAAAATCAAGCAGATCCTTCGGTCGCGCAAAGCTGGCGCGATCTCATGATGACACGGGTAAGAGTTTTCAGCAGCCGGTGAGGCAGCGAGCGCAAAGAGGTGAGCAAGTGAAGCACGGTGATCATAAGCACAATGCGGAGGGCGCGGGCATCGAACGCGAGCTGCACGACCCGATTAGCGATCAACTGGTTCCGCTGGAACCGCTCGATCTTTCCAAGGTCCGCACGGTCGACGACCTGGTGCGCGCCATGGGGAAAACGGCGTTCACCGGACGCCAGGTCGGGCAAGCGGCGGACGTACTGGAGACCATGGCGCGCGATAAGGATTGCTTCGTGGTCATGACCCTTGCGGGCGCCATGACGGTCGCCAAGCAGGGCCTGATTGTCGCCGATCTGATCGAGCAGGGAATCGTCAACGCCTTGGTTTCCACCGGAGCGCTGATGGCTCACGGACTGGTGGAAGCCGCCGGCAAGTCGCACTTCGTTTACGACGCAAAGATGAATGATGTGGAACTCTACGAAGCAGGGTACAACCGCGTCTATGACACGCTTGAGCCGGAAACGAATTTGAACTTCGTGGAGTCCATTGTCGCCGGCATTCTCGACCACTGGGACGCCGACGAGGTCATGTGTTCCTACAAACTCAATCGCGAGATCGGCAGATACCTGCATGAGAACGTGCCGGGCCGCGGCATTCTGAAATCGGCCTACGAAAAGAACGTGCCCGTGTTCGTGCCCGCCTTCACCGATTCCGAGCTTGGACTCGATATCGCTCTGCACAATCGCAAACGCGCTAAACAAAACCGTCCGCTACTCCGTTTTGACCCGTTCCTGGATCTCGACCACTTCACCGAAACCTTGCTGCCACAGACGCGCCTCGGCCTTTTCACCATCGGCGGCGGAGTGCCGCGCAACTGGTCGCAGCAGTTCGGACCCTATATTGAACTGCGGCATCGCCGGGGCGGGGAAGACCTGCCGTTGAAGCGCTACCACTATGGTCTGCGCATCTGTCCGGAACCGGCCTTCTGGGGCGGACTTTCCGGCTCGCCTTACAGCGAAGCGATCTCCTGGGGCAAATTTGTGCCTCCTGCCGAGGGCGGCAAATTTGGTGAAGTATTTTTAGATGCCACGGTCGGGCTGCCGCTCATCGTTGCCGCGGTACTGGAACGCCTGCAAAAAGAGGCACCGTAAACGTAGATCAGAGCGAACGCACAGCAAAAGAGCTGCCGTGCAGTGCCGGCAGTTTGGCGATACGAAGATTCGAGTCTTTCCAAGTTTCAAAGTTCAAGGAATACGTTAAGTTTGAGGAACTTGAAACTCGAAACCTTGAAACTTGCTTTATTCGAAAATCAGGATGGCCGAGGCAATCACGGTGGTCCAAAGGCCTTTCTTGTCGCCGACAGCCGACTGCGTGATGTTTGCCGTACGCACGATCTTGTTCGACATCCGGTAGACTTCTTTCTTTTCATCCCAGGACTTGTCCGGATCGAATTCCACGTCCAACGTGGTAGCGAGCATCTCCGCGGCTAATTCCTCGGCGTAGTCGCCTGCAACCTGGTCGGTCTCTCCAAACGAGTGGTGTTCGCTGAGGTATCCGTAGGTGCTGCGGTCGGCTGGCATCGCCAGTCCTATACTGGAGGCCGTCAAACGGTGCGGTTCGCGCGTCGAGTTCTCGGCAACTACGGCAAAGACCACTTCGCCTGGACTCAAGTACTTCAATCCGTCTTTACGGGTAATCAGCTTGCAGTTTGGGGGGAAAATGGACGAAACACGAACCAGGTTCTGGGCTGCAATTCCAGCGTCGCGCAAGGCCAGCTCAAACGAGGTGAGCCGCTCCCTGTGTTTTCCTACTCCCTTGGTAAGGAAAATCTTCTTGGGGACCATGTCTTTGGCCAATTCTTCTCTGTCCTCCGGCGTAAGCCAACGGTATCACACGAGTTTCAATGGTATTTGAAAATAATTGAAAATATGCGTGGGCGCAATCGGCTTTTCTTTGTGCCCGCGCCAGGGCTCGTGCCGTGCCGCCCCGGCATCGGAAAATAGGGAACAACATGAAACGAACTACTTGGGCGCGCCGGCCATTTGTGGCGTTTTTTGCTTCACTGCAATCTCGATGAAGGCCAGGGCCGCCCGGCTCAGCGCCTTATCCTTGCGAAACACCAGCGCCAAGTCGCGAGCGATGTGCGCATCGGCCAGCCGCAAGGAACTCAACAGTCCCGCTCGGGCTTCGTTTTCGACGTGCGAGTTCGCAATGAAGGCTACGCCCACGCTTGCGGCCACAAAGCGCTTAGTGAGTTCGCTGGAGTCCAATTCCATCGAGAAGTCGGGTTTCAGGCGGCGTTCGTCGAACAGCGCCTCAATCATGTCGCGGGTGCGGCCGATCTTGGGAACCAGCAGCGGATATTTTGCCAACTGTTCCAGCGTCACCGTCTTTTGCTTGGACAAGGGGTGCCGTGGAGGAGTGATCACCACCAGTTCGTCGCGATGAATCACAACGGTCGTCAGGCGCTTGTCGTTGACCGGCATCGAAACCACCCCAAAGTCGATGGTGTTCTCGATAATCGCCTCCAGGATCTTGGGGCTTTCCGATCGCTTTACGTTGACGGAAACGTCAGGGTAGAGCTTCTTGAATTCGGCAAAAACCTCAGGGAGAATGTGCAGGCAGGTGCCTTCGTTGGCGGCCACGACCAATTCACCACGCGGCACGCGCTCCATCTCCGCCATCTCCGCAAGGATGTTGCGGCGAGCTTCGAGCGCCTCCTCCACGTACCGCAGGAACACCTTCCCGGGGGCTGTCAGCGAGACCTTTCCCCCAGTGCGGTCAAGAATTCTGGCTCCAATTTCCTCTTCGAGCGCCCGTATTTGCGCGGAAATGGCTGGCTGGGTACGAAAACGCTTCTCGGCTGCCCTGGAGAAACTAAGGTGTCGCGCGACCTCCACGAACGTTTCCAGTTGATCGAAGTCCATCGTTATCTGCCGTTCTGCTTAACAGGATCAACCAACTAAGGCAATTTAGAATTTGACGGAAGTGCCTGATTTCTAAACCCAATGCCAGTGTAGTGGTTTTGCGGCGGCAACGCCATAAAGCGAAGTTATGGATACGATAAAAAGTATCGATTTCAGTTCTGGAATGCTGGGCTATATCCTCCCATCAGGTAGATAGCTGAAGTTTAGCTACGATGCCGACAAACATTTCAATCTACAGGGTTAAGCCCAGTGTTGTAGTGGGCAGAGACCCTTACCATCTGACGCGGCAAGCCGCTCAAAAGGAGCATCGATGGCAGATACTAAGGGTGATCCGAAAACAGTTCTGGACTTTGCAAAGAAAAACAACGTTCAGATCCTGGATCTCCGATTCACTGACCTTCCCGGACTTTGGCACCACGTTTCCTATTCGATCGGTCAACTTGACGAGGCCGTTTTCGAAGACGGCTTCGGCATGGATGGATCTTCGATTCGCGGATGGGCAGCCATTCACGAAAGCGACATGCTGCTGATTCCGGACCCGACTACCTACCAACTCGACCCTTTCACCGAAGTCCCCACGCTTGTCATGATCGCCGACGTGCAAGATCCGGTCACCAAGCAGCGCTACGACCGCGATCCGCGTTACATCGCCAAGAAAGCGCAGATGTACCTGAGCTCGACGGGCATCGCAGACACCTGTTACTTCGGCCCCGAACTCGAATTCTTTATCTTCGATAATGTCCGTTTCGATCAGCGCGAGAACCAGGGCTTCTACTTCATCGATGCGGAAGAGGGACGCTGGAATTCGGGCCGCGAGGAAAACAATCTCGGCTACCGTCCGCGTTACAAGGAAGGCTACTTCCCGGTGCCTCCCACCGATCACTACCAGGACCTGCGCTCTGAGATGGTGCTGACGATGCAGAAGTGCGGCATCAACGTCGAGTGCCACCACCACGAAGTGGCGACCGGCGGCCAGACCGAAATCGACATGAAGTTCACCGATCTTCTGAAGTCGGCGGACAACACCATGCTTTACAAGTATGTCGTCCGCAATGTTGCCAATCAATATGGCAAGACCGTGACCTTCATGCCGAAACCGCTGTTCCAGGACAACGGCAGTGGCATGCACTGCCACCAGTCGCTATGGAAGGCCGGCAAGCCTCTGTTCGCCGGCGACGGCTATGCGGGACTGTCGCAGCTCGCGCTGTGGTATATCGGCGGGTTGATCAAGCACGGTCCGGCACTGTCGGCGATCATCGCTCCGACGACGAACTCCTATAAACGACTGGTTCCGGGCTTTGAAGCTCCGGTCAATCTTGCGTATTCGCGCCGCAACCGCTCGGCCGCCTGCCGTATCCCGATGTACTCGGCTTCGCCGAAGGCCAAGCGCGTTGAATTCCGCCCGCCCGATCCGAGTTGCAACCCCTACATGGCGTTTTCCGCCATGCTGATGGCCGGATTGGATGGAATCGAAAATAAAATCGATCCGGGTCAACCGCTCGATAAGGACATCTACGATCTCGGACCGGAGGAACTGAAGCAGGTTCCTTCCATGCCGGGTTCGCTGGAACAGGCGCTCGACGCGCTCGAAGCCGATCATCAGTTCCTGCTCAAGGGCGATGTCTTCACCGAAGACCTGTTGACGACCTATATCGACTACAAGCGCTCCAAGGAAGTGGATGCCATGCGTCTGCGTCCGCATCCCTACGAGTTCAGCCTGTATTACGACATTTAAGTAATCGGCTTTTGATCGATCTCCGAAGCAGTGCTCCGGGCCTGGCATTCAGCCGGGCCTTTTTTTGTTTTTCAGGCACATGCCGCAAAACCTTCCGTGTTGCCCGGGGGCCTCCCGCAAGCGCTTGGCATTTGCCGTGAGACAGCCGGGGTCCCCGGCAAGCCGGCTGTTGGCTTGCTGGGGTGGACGAGCGTGCTATCCTCAGGTAAAGAAAGCGTTTGAATCAGCGGTCGGAAGCTGGATGTGCGCTGGCTGGAAGCGAGCAGGGAAGGGCTTGGCAGACCAATCACAAGCAGGAATCGGCGAAGAGTCGGAGTACCCGGTTGGCATGGCGGCGGTGCGCTTCAACTCTCCGCTGGAGGCGAAAGCCAATTTCATGCGCATTGCCCGACGGGTCCCTGCCTCGCTGCTTTCGCCTCTCACGTTGTTGCTGGCCGAATCCCCAAATCCAGACGCTGCGCTGAACCTTTTCGAGCGCTTCGTCTATCCAGAGTCGCTGGATGTCATTCGTTCCTTCGAACAGCATCCGCAGTTGCTGCACTATGCGCTGGCGCTGTTCGCCCACAGCCAGTACCTTGGCGAGACGCTTATCCAGAATCCGGACCTGTTGCCGGGATTTCTGCGTGAAGATTCACTTGGCCGAGTGCAATCGGTCGAAGACTTTTCCGGCGCCTTCGCCCGCTTCCGCTCCCGCTCGTTCGAGACCGATACGTCGCTGCTGCTCGCCCGCTTCAAGCGACGCGAATACGTGCGCATCGTGTTGCGCGACATTCTTGGTCTTGCCACGCTCGCCGAGATCACCGCTGAAATATCAGCCCTTACCGATGTGCTCATCGAAGAAGCGCTGCGGATTTGCGAGTCCGCCCTGCGCAATCGCTATGGGACGCCGCAGCACTACGATTCGGAAGAGCGCCTGGTTCAGACCCGCTTTAGCGTGCTCTCGCTCGGCAAATTGGGCGGCAACGAACTGAACTACAGCTCCGACATTGATCTGCTCTACATCTTCGAGGACGGGCGCGATGCGGAAACCACTTCCATTTCGGCTCACGAGTTTTTCGTCCGGCTTGCCCAGGAACTGACCGATGTTTTGGGGAAGATCACTCGCGACGGTCCGGCGTTCCGCATTGATCTAAGGCTGCGGCCGCGGGGAAGCGAAGGCGAGCTTGCGATCCAGCTCAGCCGCGCCCTCCAGTATTACGACGAAGTGGCGCATGACTGGGAGTTGCAGGCACTCATCAAGGTGCGGCACTCGGCGGGAGATCAGCGACTCGCGCGCCAGTTCATCCGCAAGGTGCAACCGTTTGTTTACCGGGGAGAAATCAATTTTCGCGCCATCGAAACCGCACTGGAGTCGCTGCATAAGATCAAAAAGCGCTTTCGGCGCGGCATGGCGGGCCGGCGGCTAGGCTCTGCCACCGACGTGAAGATTGATCGCGGCGGCATTCGCGACATTGAGTTTCTGGTGCAGTGTCTGCAGCGCGTCTACGGTGGAGCCGAGCCATGGCTACGCTCAAGCGGCACGTTGTTCTCGCTGCAAAAGTTGCATGACAAGGAACACCTCAGCGGCGGCGATTTCCACATCTTGAGCGCCAGTTACACTTTTCTTCGGCAGGTAGAGCACCGGCTTCAGATTTGGCAGGGGCAGCAGACGCACACTCTTCCGGCCGATGAATGGCAATTGCAGGCAATTCAGCGCTCGCTGGTTGCCGAAACCCCGGACCGCGAACCGCGATCGCTGACCGAACTCGTCCGTGAGCACATGGAAAGTGTCGCTGCAATCTACGAGCGCGTCATCCATCAGCAGCAGACGGCAGCGGCTTCGCCCGCTGAAGAGCATTCCGCAACAGTCCTTCACTGGGCGGAGCACAGCGACGCACAATTGCTGACGCGCCTCGCGGTCGATTCGCCGGCCCTGTTCGGTACCGCCGCCAGCTTGCCCGTTGGTTCTCGGGCGGAGCGAAACTTCTTTCGTGTCGTTAGCGCGGCGGTCAGCGAAGACTCACGCTACGCGACGCTAATGAAGCATGCGTCGCTACTGGAGCGCGCCGTGCCCGTGCTGGCCGCCAGCAGGCTCGTCACCGATTCTCTGATTCGTCATCCTGAAGACATCGTTGAAGTGGCGTTCGTGGAATCCCCGCCCGAGTTGCTGACCGATACCGCGGAGCCCGCGGCGCCGTTCACGCAGGCGGTGGTGATGGCCGAGCTCCGTTCACGATATCGGCGCAAGATGCTGCGCAGCTGCTTGCGCGACTTTCTGTGTCCACGACCGGTATGGCAATCGTTGCAGGATCTGACCATGGCCGCCGATGAGGCCATACGCACTGCTTTGGCGGGCTCGGGCGCGCCGGAGGATTTCGCGGTGTTCGCGTTGGGACGCCTCGGCACCTCTGAATTTGACGTTTTCTCCGACGCCGACCTGCTGCTCGTGCGCGGCGACGAGGTGCCTGCCGAACGGGCTGCCAGTGTGGCCGCCGCGATTGTGACTCTGCTCAGCTCCTACACCAGCGACGGCATCGTTTTCACCGTTGACCTGCGCTTGCGTCCGCACGGCGGGGAGGGGGAAGTTACCACCCGCCCGTCACACCTCCTGCAGTATTTCCACAACGAAGCGCAGCCTTGGGAAGCACTTTCCTATACCAAGTTGAGGCACGTGGCGGGCTCCGCTCTGATTGCATCCGAGGTTTTTGAGGCCACCCGGCATCTGCACCGGCGCTTTGCCGCTATCCCGTCGTTTCGAAGGGAGGTGCGGGAGATGCGCTCCCGACTGGAGACAAGCGTAGGCAAAGAGCGCGATTTCAAGAAGGGGTGGGGCGGCTTCTACGACATTGATTTCATCGCGTCGAGTCTGACGGTTGAGCGGGCGGCAACCGTTCCGGCGACGGACATCGTCGCTCGCCTGGCAGCTTTGGGCCAAGCAGGGATTCTCCCGGCTGCTGAGACTTCCACTCTGTGCCATGCCGCGGAGTTCCTCCGAACACTGGAACATTGCCTCCGCATGGTTTACGGCTCGGCGCGTAACACGCTTCCCGGCTTTGAGCCGGATCTGGAGGCTGTGGGCAAACTGATGCGCACAAACCTTGGCCGGGAGCTGGCCGAGCCGCTGCCGCAAGAGCTGGAAAACACCACAATTGCAGTTCGGGCGATTTTTGACCGTATTTTAGTAGTGTAGGTTGCGCGCTCAGGTGATAAAGTTTCATAATCTGGCTCGCAACGGGGTCTTCTCGTCAACTACGTATACGCTTCGGCACTTTGACTTGAGACTGTGGCATGCCTTCGCTGTCCTGGGCGACGACAGCGATTCGGGTCGATATCTGTTTAACTCATTAACTCAGGCTTTACGTTATTTTCGGAGGGTGGCAAATGTCCAAATCGTCGTACAACGGTTTCAACTTACCGTCGACGGGTGAACCGATTACTTATCGCAATGGCAAGCTCGTGATTCCCGACCGGCCTTTCATCCCCTACATTGAAGGGGACGGAACCGGCCGCGACATCTGGAAGGCTTCCGTACGCGTCTTTGACGCTGCTGTTGAAGCCGCCTATCAAGGCAAGCGCAAAATTGCCTGGTACGAAGTTTTCGCCGGCGAAAAAGCCATGGAAAAGTTCAAGACCTGGCTGCCGGACGACACTGTCGACGCTTTCCGCGACCTGCGCGTCGGCATCAAGGGCCCGTTGACTACCCCGATCGGTGGCGGCTTTCGTTCCCTGAACGTCGCTCTGCGCCAGTTACTCGACCTTTATGCCTGCGTTCGCCCAGTGAAGTATTACAAGGGTATACCTTCTCCCGTAAAGAATCCGGAACGAATGGATGTCGTCATCTACCGCGAGAACACGGAAGACGTATATGCCGGCATCGAGTGGAAAGAGGGCACTCCGGAATGTAAGAAGCTGATCGATTACCTGAATACGGTGATGCTCGCCGGCACTAAG
The DNA here is from genome assembly GCA_963832365.1 of uncultured Acidobacteriota bacterium. GTDB lineage: Bacteria > Acidobacteriota > Terriglobia > Terriglobales > Acidobacteriaceae > CAWBRT01. The sequence continues at coordinate 72,272 of CAWHUL010000016.1, forward strand.
AAGCATATTCGCGAAGACTCCGGCATTGGCATCAAGCCCATCTCGGTCACTGGCACCAAGCGCCTGGTGCGCAAGGCCATCGAGTATGCCATCACCAAGAAGCTTAAGACCGTCACCCTGGTGCACAAGGGCAACATCCAGAAGTACACCGAGGGCGCTTTCCGCGAATGGGGTTACGAGCTGGCCACGCAGGAGTTCCGCGCCCAGACCGTCACCGAACGCGAGAGCTGGATTCTGGACAACAAGGACAAGAACCCATCGCTCAGCGTCGAGCAGAATGCGGCAATGGTCGAGCCCGGTCTTGAATTCGCGTCCGAGGATTTCCGGCGCGCCCTCTACGCCGAAGTCAAAGGAGTGCTTGACGCGATCTACGCGTACACACGGCAATGGAGCCTGGAAGTCGAAGATTCTCATCAATGATCGCATCGCCGACTCGATCTTCCAGCAAGTGGTCACTCGCGCCGACGAGTACTCCGTGCTCGCCTGTCCGAACCTGAATGGCGATTACATCTCCGACGCTTGCGCCGCGCAGGTCGGCGGACTCGGCATCGCTCCGGGCGCCAACATCAGCGACGAATACGCCATCTTTGAAGCGACGCACGGCACCGCTCCGAAGTACGCGGACAAAGACGTCATCAACCCGGGCTCCGTAATTCTCTCCGGCGTCATGATGCTCGATCACATGGGCTGGAGTGAAGCTGCCCGGATCATCGAGGACAGCATGGAGTGCACCATCCAGCAAAAGAAGGTCACCTATGACTTCGCGCGCTTGATGGAAGGCGCAATCAAGTTGAAGACCAGCGAGTTTGCGACCTGCATAATCGAAAATATGAAGGTTCGCGCCTCGTCGGCTAGCAGGTAAGGCGAGTTCGAGTAAGATATACTTTCGCGAACAAACCGGGCGCAAGGGGGCTCCCGGTTAATGCTTGGCGTCTATCGGGGTGATATTCGGCCCAGCATTTGTCAGTAGCGGGTATATCGACTTAAGAGTGCTCTAACAGCGGTTTCCCCGGCGAACAGCGGTACCATATTTCGCCGGGGAATCCCGTATCCAGTTTAACGTCCCATCAACCTTTGATTTTCAATCTGTCTATGTTTCATACCTCGCCCCAGGGCGAAAGTGGAAAGGAAGCCGCATGCGCAAGAAAGTGACTGTTGTAGGCGCTGGCAACGTGGGGGCCACTTCTGCTCATTGGATCGCAGCCGCAGAGCTGGCCGATGTGGTCTTGATCGATGTCGTGGAAGGTGTCCCGCAGGGCAAGGGTTTGGACCTGCTCGAGGCGATGCCCGTCGAAGGAAGCGACTCCTTCATTGTAGGCACCAATAACTACGCGGATACCGCGAACTCCGATATCGTCGTCATTACCGCCGGTATCCCGCGCAAACCAGGCATGAGCCGCGACGACCTGCTGAACACCAACTACAAGATCATGCAGGATGTGGTCGGTAACGTCGTCAAGTACTCACCCAATTCGATCCTCATCGTAGTTTCCAACCCGCTGGACGCCATGGCGCAGGCGGCCTATAAGCTGAGCGGCTTCTCGCGCAATCGTGTCATCGGCATGGCCGGCGTGCTCGATAGCGCGCGCTTCTGCACATTCATCGCGCAGGAACTCAACGTCAGCGTCGAGAACGTGACTGCCTTCGTGCTTGGCGGCCACGGCGATACCATGGTTCCGCTTACCCGGTACTCGACGGTCGCAGGCATCCCGGTTACCGAACTGATCGAGAAGACAAAACTGGCGCAGATTGTCCAGCGTACGCGTGATGGCGGTGCCGAGATCGTCAAGTATCTCAAGACCGGCAGTGCTTTCTATGCTCCGGGCCGCGCGGTGCTCGAAATGTGCGAGGCCATCCTCAAGGACAAGAGGAAGATAATGCCTTGCGCCGTTTATCTGGAAGGCGAGTATGGCATCACCGGCCTGTGCGTCGGCGTTCCGGTTAAGCTGGGAGCCAATGGCGTCGAGCAGGTGATCGAAATCAAACTGACTGATGAGGAAAGCGCGGGGCTGAAAAAGAGCGCTGCCGCCGTCAAGGAACTGGTGGCCGTCATCGGAGCCTGATTAGTGCTCATTGCGACCATCACGGTAATACGCGGAGGCCGCGACGCATGGTGGAGTGAAGCAGGGCTGCCGCGAGGCAGCCCTTTTTCTCAACGTTAGCATCGTTTCTGCCGGGTGCCCCAGGTTGCACGACTTTTGGCTGAACCTGGGGCAGCTTCAGCCCGCTCCAGGTCTGCAGTCAGCAAAAATGCGGGCTTTATCCCCTCGGTGCATTTAAAATTCACCTGAAAGCCACTGACACACCGACTTCACCCCATAAACCGCTCAACATCGCTGCCCGTCGCAGGCGCTTGCCGCAGCTCGGAGTCGTCCATCATGCGCTCCAGGATCGTCTCGCGAATCAATCTTCAGATCGTATCGGTTCACGATAAATATTTCCGGACTGTACAGGATGTCCCACTCTTTGTCGCGCAGCAGTTGGGCGAGGCCGGCGGGCGTTGCAACCGTGTATGTGTTCTCAAACAATGCGCCGGTTTGTTTGAAGTAGACTTCCAGCGTGACGTCATCGACAAAACTCAGGGGATCGGCCGGGCCGCTGGCCGCGTCGAAACCATTGAAATACAGCTTTCTCAAGACCACCGGGCCAAAGTCCATCTCCGGGTGAATGGGAGCATTCGGGTCCGGGGTGCCATCGTCCTTGAGAATAGTCGGACGCGCCGATGGCGTCTCGTCCTGGATCAGGGTGGTGTCATGCGCGCTGCTTTCCGCGCGCGCTGAAATCCAACGGCCCACCATGAACAGCGAGATCACCGCCGCCAGCATCACCAGCAGTTTGGCGCCGCTCTCGTTCATCGGCCATGGGAGCGGCGCCACTAGCACTTGGACTGCAAACAACATGCACGGCCTCAGAGGCGTTCGATTGTCACCAGTTCCAGCACAATCTCTTTTCTAGGTTTGTCCTGCGGTCCCCGCGCCACGTTGGCGATCTTGTCGGCAATCTCCTGGCCCTCCACCACTTCTCCGAAGATGGTGTGGTTGCCGTTGAGCCACGGAGTCGCCGCGACCGTGATGAACCATTGCGAACCGTTCGTATTCGGGCCGGAATTTGCCATCGCCAGTTTTCCCGGCTTATCGAACTGGTGAGGCGAGCCCTTGGTTTCATCCTCAAACTTGTACCCCGGGCCGCCGTAGCCAGTCCCCGTGGGATCGCCGGCCTGGATCATGAAGTTCGGAATGACGCGATGAAAGATGGTGCCGTCGTAGAGCCTCTCGCTCGTCTTCTTCTTGGTTGCAGGGTGAGTCCACTCGCGCCTGCCTTCGGCCAACTCGATGAAATTGGCGACCGTCTTTGGCGCCTCACTTTCGAATAAGCGGCAAACAACCGTGCCCTCGCTGGTTTTCAGCGTGGCATATACTCCCTTTTCTCGTGCCATTCTTGAAGCTCCATGTGCCTGAGACCGCAGTGTCTGCAATCCGTGGGCAGAGTGGGCGCCGGAAGCGCCGTTTACAAGACTATCAACTTTCGACCGATGCAGTCAGACGCATTTGAGCTGGTCTGGCCGGAGTTAGTGCTGCTGCGTCGCCATTATTTGACGATCTTAATGTGAACGATCCGCGCCGGCTCATAAGGGCGATCATTGCGGTCACGTGCACCATTGATGATCTTTTCGACGACATTGCGATCTTCACACTGGCCGAAAATGGTGTATTGCCCGTTCAGAGAAGCAGCTACGTCCGCAGTGATGAAAAATTGCGACCCATTCGTATTGGGATCAGATGTCCGTGCATAAGCGAGCCGTCCCGGTCGATCGAACTTCAGATCAGGTGTGACTTCCAGGCCGAAGCCGTAACCGGGATCTCCGGTACCGGTTCCCGCAGGGTCGCCGCCTTGAATCATAAAGCCGGGAATCACACGATGGAAGATCGTGCCATCGTACAACGGCACCCCATGTTTCTTCTGATGTGTCGTGGGGTCCGTCCAGTCCTTCGTCCCGTCAGCAAGTCCAACAAAGTTCGCAACGCTCTTCGGCGCCTTGTCTGGGAACAGGGTGCAATGGATACTGCCCATGCTGGTTTCAATGATCGCCTGCGGTTGCTTGCCCTTGGTCTGGGCGAGGCAGGAAAGGGCAAAGCACAACAGAACGGCCATGAACAGCGTCTTTCGCATTAGTGTCTCCTTGGCCGCGCCACCGGCAAGCCTGTTGGCGCCGCGTTAGTCAGTATAATTCCGGCCGGGATCGGGGTGGTATGGATTATGGATCGCGGAGCCTAAAAACAAAGGCGATGCGTGGTGCATCGCCTGATCGGGAAGAGATTACGCGCTCAGTGGGTTCCTTGCGCCGACGCAGCCGCTAGCTTACGACTGGCGGACCACTCCTCGTACTTGTCGGAAACCATGATGTGGTAGCAAGCCTGCCGCCGCTCCTCCGCCGCCTCCACCAAGCCTTGCTGCTGCAACTCCAACACGTACTGGTCAAACCAGCGACGTTCGCGAGGCAACATCGGCGCCTTGCCAAAATCGACTGAGATTCCAGCCAGATGCGAAGAGGTAATCTCGCCATCGGCGGGTGCCGCGTTACCGTTGCGCCGCCGCAATCGATGCTGTTGCTCAACGGTGCGAACCAGCGACGTAACCCAGAGCGGCTTGTTGAATTGGTGGTAATACGCTTCGGAAATGTCCTCGAGGAACTGCCGCGTCCATCTTCGGCAGTAGCGGCGCGTGACGTCCAAGCGCGGCGAAATGCGCAACGCGCGGGAATCGCTGACCGGGACCAACTCCTCGCGCACTTCCAGGCTCAGCAGCTCCTCTTCATTCGCAATGCGCGGCAGTTGAAGGTCATTAATCACCGCGTTTTGCCGAATCATAGACTCGTGCGAGCCCTTGAGCACAGGGTTCCAGTAGACATGACGCACGTGGCGCCGCGTTGCCCTTTGCCGCTTAACCGGCGTGGTACTGTGAAGGGCAAAGAGATTCGTGGAAGCGACCACGAAGACAACTATGCAAAATAAACCTGAACATCGAGACGATAAGCGCAAGGGCGGTACCCTATGACTGCATTTCCCACTTCTTTGGATGAAAGCTCAATCCGAAGTGTAACCCGGAACCGCAAATTTTGGCCCTAAATTCTTCCCGAATCAGAACAGTTCATGGCTTTTAGGTTATATATTTCAGCCCGACTATGGCTAAAGCCTGAGCCCCTGCGAAGACGGTGGATGGATTCGTCAGTGTCGATGCTCCGTATCGGGTTTCAAGGAAGACGTGCAGGCATGCAAAAGCGCGAGCCGCAGCCCGCGCTTGCCGAAAACCCTATCCTTTAAAATAGGGACTTCAGGTACTCCCTGTTAAGACGGGCGATGAACTTTACACTGATCCCCTTGGGGCACGCTGCCTGACACTCGTAGTGGTTGGAGCAGTTTCCGAAGCCGCAGTCTGCCATCTCCTTGAGCATGTTGGCTACCCGTTCGGCCGCCTCGACCTGCCCCTGCGGCAGAGCCGCTAACTGGGAGACTTTGGCCCCCAGGAACAGCATCGCCGAGCCATTCGGACAGGCCGCCACGCACGCCCCGCATCCGATGCATTCGGCCGCATCCATTGCGTATTCGGCGTCAGGCCTGGGGATGAGGATCGCGTTGCCGTCGGGGGTCCCGCCTGTATGTACGGAAGTGTAACCGCCGGCCTGGATGATCCTGTCGAGTGCGCCGCGGTCCACCATCAGGTCTTTAATGATAGGGAACGCTCTGGCGCGCCACGGCTCGATGTAGATCGTGTCGCCGTCCTTGAACAGCCGCATGTGGAGCTGGCAGACAGTGGTCCGTTCACGCCCGCCGTGGGGGACGCCGTTGATGACCTGCGAACAGACCCCGCAGATTCCTTCCCGGCAATCATGGTCGAAGACGATCGGCTCCTTGCCTTCCTTTATCAGTTCCTCGTTTACCACGTCGAGCATCTCAAGGAATGAATGGTGGTCGGTTATGTTTTTCGCGATATAGGTTTCGAAGCGGCCAGGTTTGTCCGGTCCCGCCTGCCTCCAGACGATCAGATTCAAGGTCTTCGTCTGTTCTTCGCTATGTCCATTCATTATTTATAGCTCCTTACCGCAGGCTTGATCAGGTTGAACTCGAGCGGCTCCTTGTGGAGCTCGGGCGGAACGCCGTCCCCCTTGAACCCCCAGGCGGCTACGTAGGAGAACTTCTCATCGTTCCGCTTCGCCTCCCCGTCAGGGAGTTGGTGCTCCACGCGGAAGTGCGCGCCGCACGACTCGTCGCGGTTCAAAGCGTCGCGGCAAAGCAGCTCAGCGAACTCAATGAAGTCGATCGTTCGACCGGCATTCTCAAGCTGCTGGTTGACCTCAAGTTCGGTTCCGGAGACCTTAACGTTTTTCCAGAATTCCTCCCGGATTGCCGGGATCTTGGCGAGCGCCTCGGTGAGGCTCTCTTCGCTCCGCGCCATGCCGATGTTGTTCCACGTAACGTTTCCCAACTTCCGCATGAATTCGGCGGGAGTCTCCTTCCCGTTGATCGAGAGAAGCTTCTTGCTATACGCCTTTACGTCCTCGATTGATTTCTTACACTCAGCATCGTCTTCCTTCGCCTTCCCCGGCTTGGTGGATGCCAGGTAGTTAGCCACAGTGTATGGGATGACGAAGTAACCGTCGGCAAGACCCTGCATCAGGGCGCTCGCGCCGAGACGATTGGCGCCGTGTACGGAGAAGTTTGCCTCTCCTAAGACGAAGAGTCCCGGGATATTGCTCATGAGATTGTAGTCAACCCAGAGCCCCCCCATCGCATAATGGGATGCAGGGTAGATCCTCATCGGCACCTTGTAGCCGTCTTCCCCGGTGATCCGTTCGTACATCTCGAAGAGGTTGCCGTACCTTTCCCGAATCACGTTTTCACCAAGACGTTGAATAGAATCGCGGAAATCGAGGCAGACGCCTCTTCCGCCGGGGCCGACGCCGCGGCCGTCGTCGCAAGCTTCCTTGGCCGCCCGCGACGAGATGTCACGGGGTGCGAGATTGCCGAAGCTCGGGTACTTCCTCTCGAGGTAGTAGTCGCGATCGTCTTCTGGTATGTCGTTGGGGGCCCGTTTATCTCCCTTGTTCTTCGGGACCCAGATTCTGCCGTCGTTGCGGAGAGATTCCGACATGAGCGTCAGCTTGGACTGGTAGTCGCCAGCCTGCGGGATGCAGGTCGGGTGGATCTGCGTGAAGCAGGGGTTGGCGAAAAAGGCGCCCTTCCGGTAGGCCTTCCAGATTGCGGTGACGCTGCAACCCCTGGCGTTCGTGGAAAGGTTGAATACGTTCGCGTACCCGCCGGTGCAAAGTAGGACGGCATCTCCTACGTGGACTCGGATTTCTCCGGTGACCAAGTCGCGAATCGTGATCCCCTTGGCCTCCCCGTCGATGAGTATCAGGTCGAGCATCTCGGTCCGGGGGAACAACTTCACCGTCTTCAGCCTGATCTGGCGGGAGAGCGCCGAGTAGGCGCCGAGCAATAGCTGCTGCCCCGTCTGCCCGCGCGCGTAAAAAGTGCGGGACACCTGGGCGCCGCCGAAAGATCGGGTGTCCAGGTACCCGGCGTAATCACGGGCGAAAGGAACTCCCTGAGCCACGCACTGGTCGATGATCTCGTTGCTGACTTGGGCGAGCCGCCACACGTCGGCCTCACGGGAGCGGAAGTCGCCTCCCTTTATGGTGTCGTAATAAAGACGCAGAATGCTGTCGCCGTCGTTCGGATAGTTCTTGGCGGCGTTGATACCCCCCTGCGCGGCGATGCTGTGCGCGCGTCGAGGGCTATCCTGATAACAGAAAGACTCCACGTTATATCCAAGCTCGCCCAACGATGCGGCGGCGGAAGCGCCGGCAAGGCCCGTACCCACCACCAGTATCTTGTACTTCCGCTTGTTCGACGGGTTTACCAGCTTCATGTCGAAACGGTGCTTGTCCCATGTTTGTTCAATCGGTCCTGTCGGACACTTTCCATCGAGTATCAACTGGAACCCCCTATTTTTTCAAAATGCCGGCGAGGATGAACACCGGAATGGCGCTGTAACCCACCAGGAAAATCACGCTGATCAGCTTGCCGACTAACGTCATCTTCGGAAGCGTATTGTCATTGCTGCACCCGACGGTCTGGAAAAGACTCTGGATCCCGTGGCTCAAATGAAAGAACAAAGTCACCATGGCTGCCACGTAAACCAAAGCGATAGCGGTGATCCGGAAGCTGCCGAGCATCATCCCGTAAACGTCGCCGGGGCGGTTGGCGACCGCGGCCGGCAGAATGTCCGGCGTGACGCGGAACGTAAACTGCAGGAGGTGGTAGACGAGGAAGGTGAGGATCAGGAGTCCCGTCCAGATCATTGTCTGACTTGCGAAAGTGGCCTTGAGCTTTTTACTCTTGGCGTACTTCGACGGGTTCGCCGCGCTGTTCTCCAGGGTCAGGGTGATGCCGAAATAAACATGCACCGCCAACATCAGGAACATGAAGCCGCGAAAGATCCAGACCAGTATGCCCAGGCTGTGCAACTTCTCGGCGTATGTGTTCAATGCGTTTGCGCCGATAAAGACCGAGGAGTTCCCCATCAGGTGCACTGTGACGAAGAGCAACATGAAGAAGCCCGTGATCGCCACCAGCACCTTACGTCCCACACTGCTCGACAGGAATTGCATGATGCTTCCTTCCTACATTGATTTTGCTAGTCGACACAAAGATTGCATTCGGAAATGAAATGCTCGACTAGAAACGCGCCGACGATTCCGATTGAATGCAAACGGCGCCACAAAAAACATCTTCCCTCGCCCGCCCGCAAAGGCACTACGCCTGCAAGAATGCGAGCCTGACTAGCTGCGACGGTTGATGCCACAGATTGCTCCTCAATTGCATTGAGCTATACTGATGAGAGTGGGACGATTATCCTCAAGACCGCGCCCCGCGTCAAGACCTGAAAACCGCGTCTCAGCCTTTCACCTGTTCCAGCGCTTAATTAAACCGTAGCCCTGCCAAAGCGACTGCTCCCCATTCCAGTAGGAACGAGCACGCCAAACATATACACCTGATTTTACGCTTCCACATGTGGCGAATGAAGCACCCGAGCGTGCTCCCCGTCACCAAATCCGGAGCAAACAGCTCTGTTCACTCGCCGGAATGCGTCTGGCACCATGCCAGGAATTGTTTGATCGCATTGCCGCGGTGGCTTACTGCGGCTTTCTCCTCCGGTGTAAGTTCGGCAAAGGTCTTAGAGAGCGGCGCGAACCAAAACAAAGGATCGTAGCCGAATCCATTGTTTCCACGCGGTGCGTGCAGCAGCACGCCTTGCGCTTCGCCTCTGAAGCTCGCCACCTCACGCCCATCCCTCGCCACCGATATCACGGAAACGAAGCGCACTCCACGGCGTGCGTCCTCCACTCCGGCCAGCTCGCGCAATAAGCGGGCGTTATTAGCTTCGTCATTGCTGTTGCCGCCCAGCCCCGCGCCCATTGCGGAATAGCGAGCCGAGTGAACGCCCGGGGCTCCACCGAGCGCATCTGCTTCGATACCGGAATCGTCGGCCAACACTAACTGGTCCGCGACCCAGCGGCTGTAGTGTTCCGATTTCTTGCGGGCATTTTCGGCGAATGTATTTCCGTCTTCCACCGCCTCCGGCAATTGCTTGAAGTTGGGAATCAGCTCGAACTCGACTTTGAAAAGGGAAGCCGCACCAGCAAAATCTCGCAACTTTCCTGAATTGGAAGACGCAATCAGTATCTTCATCACCCTCCCATCAATGGACGCATATCGCTCGTGATGGTGCCCCAGTAGTAATTCGACGGTGGCCCACATTTGCCCGCCGTTGGCTAATGTGGGGAAAGAGCGGTTGACGACACCGCGAATTGTTTCACAATCCGCGCTTGAAGAGGCATGGCTTCCACGAGGTTTCTCCACTCGCGCAGCAGCGTTCAACTCGCACGAAACTCTTTTCTCCCGCCGGGTTTTCAATATTACAAGGAAGTGAAAGGAAAAAGGAAAGAGGTAAGAGTAATGAACTGGAAGCAACTGAAGGCGATTTCGGCAGCCGGAGCGCTGTCCATGGCGATGCTGGCGACCGGCGTCGCGCAGAACACACCCGCCGGAAATTCCGCGCAAGCGACGGCGACAACCACCACCGACTCCAAAGCGTCCGCCAAGGGCCACATGCGCGGTATGGAGCAACTGAATCTCACGGACCAGCAAAAGGCGGAGATCCATGCCATCCGGGCGAAAGCACGGGCGCGGGCTATGGCCGTGAAGAACGATAGCTCGCTGACCGACGCTCAAAAGAAGGCCCGTATTCACCGCATCCGCAGTTTCTCCCGCGGCCGGGTCTACCAGGTGCTGACCGTCGAACAGCGCCAGCAATTACGTGCGCAGATGAAGCAGCATCATCAGCAGATGGAACAGCAGAAGCAGCCATCGGATAAGACCCCGAACAGCTAGATCCTTCGCCGAGCTAGACGGCATGAAGGGCCTATGCACAAATCAATGCATAGGCTCTTCGCTTCTGCTGTAATAGTGCCTATTCTGGCGTAACTTGTGCGGTGTCATGCTGAACGGGCGGGGGTCCCCGGCGAGGCTCGGCTCGCTGGGGTGGAAGCCCGCAGTTGGCTTGGGTGGGGTAGTTGCTTTCGTGTCCACGCTCAGCCCGCGAATGCCGCGCCCAATCAAACACGCTTCACGAATCAAAACACATTTCACGAGTGTCATGCTGAGCGCAGCGAAGCATCCCATTAAACCATCCCACCCCGCGCCGCTCTGGGTTCTTCCTAAAATCCTTCAGCTGCACCTCAGCCCCACGACGTGTTGGGATTCTTCGCTCCCGCTGGTCACTCAGAATGACGCTCCTCAACGCTGGGTGATGTAGTTGACGTTCTCATAACGACTATTCGCAGCCGTGGGTGCACATATTCTTTTGCTGTTTCCCCCAATCTGAAATCTGAAATCTTCAATCTGAAATGATTCCGCGCTAAAATGAATGCATGAAAGTTGGCGTGCTTGCCCTTCAGGGCGATTTCGACGCGCATCGCCGGCGGCTTGAGGAACTCGGCGCCGAGGTCGTACTGGTCCGTAAGCCTGAACAACTCGACGAAATCGACGGCCTGGTCCTCCCCGGCGGCGAGTCGTCGACCATTCTGCGTTTGCTGGGCGAGGAAGGCTTTCAAAAGCTGGGCGAGTTCGTTCGCTCGAAGCCCGCTTTTGGAACCTGCGCCGGGGCCATCCTGCTCGCCGCTGAGGTCGAAAACCCTTCGCAAAAGGGACTAGGCGCAATGGACATCACGGTGCGTCGCAACGCCTATGGACGCCAGATCGATTCAACCATTGTCAGCGGTCCCATCAAGCTCCCGGGAGGCCCGATCGAGCAGGTCTACATCCGCGCTCCGCGCATCGAACGTACCGGGCCAGGCGTTGAGGTGCTGGCCGAACGCGATGGCCACCCCGTGCTGGTACGCGAGGGAAAGAAGATGGCCGCCACTTTTCACCCGGAGCTCTCCGGCGACACACGCGTTCATCAGGCATTCCTCAAACTGCTGCAAAACGGAGAAGGGAACTAGCGCAGCTTCGCGGGAGGTCCACCACCGCGTACGAGCTGGTGCCCCATATCTGCGCAGTTAGCAGATGTGGCACTTCGATTTTCGCGGAACGTGGCGAGTCTCCCCGCGATGCGAGTAAGGTTATTGTCAGTCCTGTCACGGGTTGGGTCTGTCAGTTATACTTGGGGGTAACGCCTTAGAGAGAAGGACTGACGTAGTGAGTTTGGGGCAGAAAACATTTTTTATCGAGACCTTCGGATGCCAGATGAATGTTCACGACTCCGAAAAGGTCATTGGCACGCTCGTCTCCCAGGGATACCGCCAAGTCGATACCGTCGAGCAGGCTGACCTGATCTTTTACAATACCTGCTCCATTCGCGACAAGGCTGAGCAGAAAGTCTTCCATCGTCTGGCCGATTTCAAGAAGCTCCAGGCACGGGGGAAGAAGTTTGCCGTAATTGGCTGTGTCGCCCAGCAAGAGGGGGAAAAGATATTCGAACGAGCCCCCCACGTGTCGCTCGTGGCCGGCTCCGCCAGTTACCGTAATCTGCCGCAGATGCTGGTACAAATAGAGGCTGGCCAGCGCGCCACCGGACTCGACGACCGCCAGAGTGGCGAGACCTTCGAAACCGAGTTTACCGCCCGCTCCAATCCGCATCGCGGATACATCACCATCATCGAAGGCTGCGACAAGTTTTGCGCCTATTGCGTTGTGCCCTATACGCGGGGAAAGGAACGAAGCCGCACCTCGGACTCCGTGCTGAACGAGGCCCGACGGATGGCAGCATCCGGCTACACAGAGATTCAATTGCTCGGGCAAAACGTTAACTCTTATCAGGATCCCTCTGAAAATAAGAGTTTTGCCGAATTGCTCGCTGCCATCGGTGAACTCGACGGTATCCGTCGCGTACGCTTCACGACCTCACATCCGAGAGATTTCAGCCGCGATATCGTCGAAGCCATCGATTCCGTCCCAACGCTCTGCGATCACGTGCACCTGCCCGTCCAGAGCGGTTCGAGCCGGGTGCTGGCGAGCATGTCTCGCGAATATACGCGCGAGCAATACCTGGACCGCATCGCCCTGATCAGGGCGGCAAAGAATCGGCGGATCGCCATCACGACCGATGTCATCGTCGGCTTTCCCGGCGAGACGGAGGCCGAATTTGACGAGACGCTTTCGTTAGTCGACGAGGTCGGCTACGACGGCATTTTTTCATTTAAGTACTCCGCGCGCCCGAATACTCCCTCTCTCAAGTACGCGGACAGCATTCCGGACGACGAGAAATGGCGCCGCTTGCAAGTCTTGAATGCAAAGCAAAGAGAAATACAGATCGTTCGTTTTAGCAGTCACTTAGAGGAAATAATTGAAGTCATGGTTGAGGCCACAAACGAGGCCCGGGCACAGTTGATCGGCCGCACATCGCAAAACAAGACACTGAACTTTACGGTTCCGGCGGGAGCGCCCGCGCCAGCCCTTGGGGACTATGCGCGAGTGCTGGTTACCCGCACGTTGCCGAACAGTCTGGTTGGCGAGATGATACGTTGAGGGCTTGACCGCCGGGGTCTTGATCGTTAATGTGGCTTCGGGCATCCAAAGGGTTACGCGCAGGAGGCTCCATGGAAGTCGAGATGAAGATTCGCGGATTGATGATGGATCCGACCACCAATATGCCAATCGTGGTGCTGAAAGATGTCGGCAGCGACGTGGTGCTTCCAATCTGGGTTGGAGTCTACGAAGCCAACGCTATCGCTCTGGAGATTGAGAAGGTTAGCACTCCGCGGCCGATGACGCATGATCTGCTGAAGAATGTCCTGATGGGACTCGGGGCGCATCTGCGCAAGGTGGTTGTGACCGACCTGCGCGACGACACGTTCTATGCTGTCATCTGGGCCGAACGCAATGGCGATCTGATCAGCATCGACTCGCGTCCCTCGGACGCGCTGGCTCTGGCGCTGCGCATGGATTGCCCGATTTTCGTCGATGACGTGGTGCTGCGCAATTCCAAAGTGGCCGGCGCGACCTCCGACAAGGCCAGCAGTGAAGAGTTAAGGAAGTGGCTCGAAGGCTTGAACGACGAGGATACTGGTCGGTATAAGATGTGAATGTACAATGTGTTACATGATACTTGTGAGGTATTAGGTCAGATGTCTTGTGCGAATCGAGGAGCGCTTAAGACAACCGCTTAACATATCTGTCATCTCAACAATTCCTTAAAGATCAATTAGTTAAAGAAGTAGGCTGAAGTAACGATTGATATTTCGAAAGCCCGCGCCAACACCTAGACCGCACGCAAAACGTCATGCCTGATCCCGCCGAGCAGCTTCAGAGAATTTACCTAGCAGGCTTCGAACTCCAATCCCTTGAACGGTTTCCAGCGGCCGTTGGGGTCGTAAAGGGAAACTGCATTGTCTTGTTGCAAGCGACGCCGGCGGGGCTTCAACCGATCGGCCAGGCTGGTTGGCGCTTGGGCGACACCCTGGGTGTTCTTGTGGAAAAGGAGGGCAAGCGCTTCTTTCAAAACAAGTTGAAGATGGTGGAAGCTACGCCTGAGCGACTCGCCGAACTGGACGCGTTCAGGCAGGAATTGGAGAATCTGCTGGCCCCGACCGCGTAATTGGTCTTATTGATTACAGAAAATGCTGCTCCAATTTACGCCTAAAATGCGTTAATCGGAATGAATGTTATGTCCGATAATAGATATTCTGTGAAATGACAACAAGCTTCTAAGTCCGCGCCGCTCTCGCTCACGATTTCTTGTAAGGCCACGCACGGATATCCCCCGACAGCTTCCCCGCCACAACAATGATCGCACCATCGTCGCCGGATAACACGAATCGTTCAGGGTTACACTCCCGAGGACGAATTCGGCAGCAGAAACAACTTGAGATAGCGCTACGATCCGGAAGAAACTATCCAAGCCAACGACGGGCGAACCTGGGGGAGCCACGGAAAACACAAGATCCCTTCACTTCGGTCGGGATTACGGATGTGAGGGTAGGTGCGCGGAGATAGCGCTACGATCCGGAAGAAACTATCCAAGCCAACGACGGGCGAACCTGGGGCACCCGCAGCGTTTCCATCCGATATTTGCCAACGGCTGGCAAATGTGGGCGGCCAGAGCTCTGGTTACTTCGCTTTCTTTTGACGCTCTTTCAACGCGGCGCCCTCTTGTTTTGCCTGCGCCGCTTGCGCCGAGCCAGCCTTCACCGGCTTGCTGCCGTACTTGGCATTGTACTGGGCAGTGTCTTTTTTGACCTGCTGCTGTTGCGCTTGCTTGGCTGCCTGCGCCGCTTTATTCTTGTCGTCCGCTCCCTGCAACAGGAGGGATGCCCCGAGAATCAGCGCAGCCATCAGCACGGTGTATATGATTCTATTTTTGTTCATTTTCTCTCCCCTTATTAACGCTTTGCTCTACACCAGTTTTTGAGCGATGCGCTCGTCCAGGATTTCGCGAACGGTTAGCGGGATGATTGCGGCGTGCTGGCGGCGGAAGAATCCGTCGATCTCCGTCAGCGCGTCGCCGGAGAAATCGAAGCCTACGAAGAAGCCTTTCTTGCGCTTTGCCCGGAGCATGACGGCCTCAAACTGGTCAATGTCGGGGCGGCCAACCTTGTCCTTCTGCTTGACCTGGACGGGATACCAGTCGTCCATGAAGTCGAGTTCCCCGGCGGCTTTTCCGCTGGAGGCCGGCTCGGAGCCTACGGGGAAAATGCGGCCGTCGATGCCCATGTCTCCGACCTGCACCTTGTTGGGGATTCCGCCGAGGGCGATGACCGCCCAGTTCTCGAACTCGAATGGCGGGATCACCCGGAGCTGCTTCTCCGTCCAAGGCAGGTCGCGGACGACAAAGCCGCGACCGACGGCCCAGAGCTTATCGTCTTCGCGCAGGTGGCAGACGTCGCGCAGGCGCTTCGCCATCACCCGGCAGGCGGTCGGGGAGATGTCGATGCCGATCCATTGGCGATCTAGGTTCTGGGCGGCAACGAGGGCGGTGCCGCAGCCGCAGAAGGCGTCGAGGACGATGTCGTTCGCGTTGGAGGATGCCTTGATGATGCGTTCCAGGAGCGGCAAGTGGCTTTTGCGTTGGGTATCCGAGCGATTCCTTGGCCTGTGAGTTGAATGGGCTTGATGTCGTCCCATACGCTGCCAACAGGAAGCCCCTTGCACTCGTCCAGGTAATCGCTTGTATCGTGGGCACCGTCCTCCGGGCGCGTATGGACGACTCGGCCCTCACTCATGAGCTTCTCCATCTTCTCTTGGCGTGTATCGCCAATAGCGCGTCGACGCCGAGAACTCGTAATGTGGATTGCCTTTGATGGCGCGGCACCGCCCGGCGCACGTAAGTCTCCCGACTGGATAGCGGCGACCGTGTCTCGGTCCACCTGCGAGTAGTAACGTTTCGACGTAAGATTGGTCATAGCGGTCGACGTACTGATGGTTCCACGTGTAGTCGTCGCCCCGCCGCTAGTAGAGGAAGAGCGTGTCGTGAACTCGTCCGAAGTGCTTGCTGTCCCTGCTTGGCGTCGTTGTGCGACGACTGCCGCTTCCAGACTGATTTCGTTGACGAAATTGTTCTCGCCCGAAAATCTGATCGAGCATCACCTTGACGTAGTGGCTGGCGTGCCAGTCGCAGTGGTAGTAAAAGCTGCCGGTCTTCTTGAGGACGCGGGCGAGTTCGACGCAGCGGGGGCGCATGAACTCGATGTACGCCTGGGTGGACTCGTGGCGATCCTCGAAGGCGCGTTTCTCCTTGGTCTCGCCCCAGAAGACCTCGTAGTTGCGGTTGGAGTTGAAGGGCGGATCGATGTAGACGAGGTCTATGCAGTGCGCCGGCAGCTTCTTGAGCTGTTCCAGGTTGTCGCCGCAATAGATGACACGGGTGTCCAGCAGACGGGAGGGTTTGGCCGCGTAACTCATTTTGAGTGGTCATTATGCGGGAAATGGATGGGTTGTGCAATTCTCGATTTCGAGCGGGGAGGAACTACCCCAGGTCAGCCCAAAAGAGGGCGGGACCTGGGGCACCCGGCAGATATGGGGCACCTGCGGGGGACAAACAGAAAATACATAGATCCTTCGCTACGCTCAGGATGACACTTCGGAAGGGCGTTATGATGTGGGCCGCCCGGCGACCAAGCGCTCGAAACTACCCCACTCAAGCCAACGGCGGGCTTCCACCCCAGCGAGCCGAGCCTCGCCGGGGACCCCGGCTTGAATGGGGCACTCACTTCCATCAGCACTTCCACCCCACATTAGCCAACGGCGGGCAAATGTGAGCCACCCGCGTGAGGTTAGTGTGCAGCGGTTCAAGGAACTACAACTACCCTAGGTTAGCCAACGACGGGCGACCCTGGGGCACCCGGCATTCTGCTCATCCTGACAATGGTGGTACTCTGTCTGCGATTACGCGATCCCATTTGACTGGTGGACACTGTTCATGAAAAGACTAGCGAGGAAGCTGGAACAATGGACAATTTAGCTAGCAAGCCCGTCGAAAAACCCGTGGTGGAGAGGGCCAAGGCCGAGGACGCGCCCGTCATTCGGCAGATGGTCGACGATGCGTACTCGAAGTACATCGAGCGCCTCGGCAAGCTGCCGGCGGCCATGAACTCGGATTACGACAAGCTCATCGAGACGCAGAACGTCTATGTGCTGCGGATCGGCGGCCACGTGGTCGGGTCGATTCTCCTCTCGAGGGATGGCGACGCGATCAAGGTCAGTAACCTCGTCGTGGATCCGTCGGCTCAGGGCTGCGGCTATGGCCGCGTGCTCATGGACTATGCGGAGGACACGGCACGGGCGCGGGGTCTGGCCGCGGTTACGCTATTTACGAACGAGAAGATGCACGAGAACATCGCCCTCTACACGAAGATTGGTTTTACGGAGACCAGCCGCAAGGCGGAGGACGGGTTCAATCGCGTGTTCTTTCGCAAGAACCTAGCATGACCGCCGCGGCGGCACCCGACCGAAGGATTCTTGCGGCTTGCCTGGCTTACTCTTTCTTGGAATCGGACGATTGCTTGATGCGGCGTTGCGTTACCCGGTAGCTGACGAGCAAAACCGCGATTCCGACTCCGCATTCGGCGGCAATTTTCAGGTGGCGCTGCGTCATACCCGATTGCATAACGGCGTAGACCCCGGCTCCCCAGGCTACAAAGAGCAGCATATTCGAGGCATTGAGGCTCAACCTGCCACTGGCGGCAATCGATGCAAGCAGCAGCGCAACAACGGCGAGGATAGGACTTATGTGGGGAACCGTTTCCATATGAGGAGATTGTACCGCGCAAGGTGGAAGATGCGCGGCAAGAGGGTGACTCGCAAGCCCCACATCAGCCAGCTGCGGCAAATCTGGCCACGGAACCAACTACCCCGCCCTAGCTTCGCTAGAACGGGGCACCCGCGTGGGTTCAGGGTGAGGTGAGAAGTAATTGCCATCGCGGGGGCCAAGACACTACCCCAGGTTAGCCCGAAAGATCGGCGGGACCTGGGGCACCAGCACTCATCAGCGCTTCCATCCCACATTTGCTAACTGCGGCAAATGTGGGCCACCGGATCGATGTGGGGCAGTGGAAAACACAAGATCCCGCCGCTCTGGTCGGGATGACGGACATGAGGGTACGTGTCCAGCGATAGCCTATACGACTTAGGAAGAAACTACCCCACCCAAGCCAAAGGCAGGCTTGAATGGGGCACCCGCGCCTCCCCCAGTTCCCTTTTGAGCTGCGCACGTACTTACGCGTTGGGCTTGGGTTTGTTCAGGTGGGCGTAGTAGCCGAGGTCGTGGCCAGTCATCAGCTTGGTGGCGTAGAGTATCTGCCCGGCGTGCTGGGCGAAGTGATCGACCATCGAGTAGATGGCCTTCAGCATCGGACGCTCGTAGAGCTTGGTGCGAACAATTTCCTTAAGGCGTTCCTCAGGCATGCTTCGGAATGCGGCCACGGCAGCGGAGACAGTCTTCTTCAGCATCGCGCGCAGCTCGTCGGAGGTGAGGCCGGAGCGTTGCTCGAATTCACGCTCGCGGTCGCGGGTGTCCGGGAGGTCGACAATCGCCGCCGTGGATTGGCCGACGTTTCCGCAGAGATGCAGCACCAGGTTGGCGACGGAGTTCTGGGCGTCGGCGCCGCGCCACCAAAGCTGGTCATGGGTGAGGCGTCCCAGGCAGTCGTCGATGCGTGACGAGTGGACCTCGAGCTGTTTGGCGGAAGTCTCGAGGAACTGCTTTGCGATGGAGTCGTACATGGAAGACAGTATAAGCCCCTGCTCGAAACGAAAGAAACACCACAGGTCAGCCCACAGAGGGGCGGGACCTGGGCACCCGCGCGTCCGTACCGGCAGGACAGCAGATCCTTCGCTGCGCTCAGGATGACACTTCGGGGGGATGTGGGCCACCGGCGAAGAGTCCCTCATCTGCTGACTGTGGCATGTGGGGCGCCGGCATCGGGGCACACGGAAAACACAAGATCCCTCCACTTCGGTCGGGATGACGGACTTGGTGAGTATCTGTCCCGGGGATAGCGTTTCGATCAGGAAGGAACTACCCCAGGTTAGCCAACGACGGGCGAACCTGGGGCACCCGGTTCCACCCCACTTAGCAACTGCGGCAAATGTGGGCCACCTGACCAACGGCGGGCATTGGACCACCAGCGAGCCGAGCTTCACCGGGGCCTCCGACTTAATTGGGCTTCCGCTTCCGTTCTTCGGTTACGTCTTTGGCGGCGGCGGCCAGGACGACCTTGGGCTGGAAGAGCGTTCCGGCGATGCGGCTCGCAATGGCGAGCAGGTCGGACTGGTTGGCGAATACCCTTACCAGTTTGGCGTCCGACATTTCGGGCAGATTGACGGCGTTTCCGTTGCGCACGCGTCCGGCGGTTTCGGGCGAAGCAGTGACGGCCGGCATGTGCGGCAGAATCTTCCGGGGATGGATCAGATAATCGCCCAGGCCCGCACCGGCATCGACGCGACGCGCAATCTCGTCGAGCGAATGAGCGTCTTCGACACGAAATTCGCCGCAGAGGGTGCGACGCAAGGCGCTGAGGTGCGCACCGCAGCCGAGCCGCTGCCCCAGCTCGTGCGCGATGCCGCGCACATAGGTTCCGGCGGAGACGATGGCGCGGAAGCCGGCACGGTCCGCGGCAAGCGACTCGATAATGAACTCCTCGATCTCGACTTCCACGGGCTTCAGCTCCACTTCCACTTTGCGGCGCGCCAGTTTGTAGGCCGGAACACCTTTGATCTTCTTGGCCGAGAACGGCGGCGGAAGCTGCTGCATGCGTCCGTGGAAGTGTGCGGCGGCGGCTCGCACGGACTCCAGCGTAAGCGGCTGCGGTTCGCACTGCGGCTGGAACTCGACGGGATCGCCATCGGCGTCGTAGGTGTCGGTCGCCGTGCCGAAGCGGATTTCGCCGGCGTAGGCTTTCGCGGCTCCCTGGTAGAACTGCGCGAGGCGGGTCATGCGTCCCAAAACCAGCGGCAGAACGCCGGTTGCCATGGGGTCGAGCGTGCCCAGATGTCCCACCGAGCGCTCGCCGCAGATGCGCCGCACGCCGGCAACAACGTCATGCGAAGTCACGCCCGCCGGCTTGTCCACAATCAAGATGCCGTCAATTGCCATGTCTGCCTATGGTCGACGCTGACGGTGCTGAAGGTCAATCGCAAATTGAAGGGGATTCCGGAAGACCGGCAACGGCGAAGGATTCCGGGGTTCCCACATCTGCTGACTGCGGCAGATATGGGGCACCGGGCCTGCACTCGAAACAAAGGAAACTTCCCCACCCTTCGCCAAAAACAGGCGAAAGGATGGGGCACCCGAAGGCTGCGCATGGATTAGAATTGTGAGCTGGCTGTTGCAGAACAGCTCCGGTGATTTCACAGTCGCATGATCCCGCTTAAAGATGACGCGCCCCGCATTACGACGCCTTATATGACGTGGCTGCTGCTCGTCATCAATATCGGGATTTTTTTGTTTGAGTGGATGACGAGGGTGAGTTACGGGCCAAAGGCACTGGACACGCTGGTGCGCATCTTCGGGCTGGTGCCGCTCAGGGTAACACTTCTGCTGGAGGGCGGACAGGTGCCGATGCGGCTGGTGTCGCAGCTTGGCGCGCACGTGGTGACGCCCGCTTCGGCTTTGCTGCCGTTTTTCACCTCGATGTTTCTGCATGGTTCATGGCTGCACGTCATCGCCAACATGTGGGCGCTTTGGATCTTCGGCGACAATGTCGAGGATCATCTTGGGCACTTCACGTACCTGGTGATGTATCTGATGTGCGGGCTGGCGGGCGGCGTGACGCATACGTTGCTGAACCTGGCCTCGCCGGTGCCCAGCGTTGGCGCCAGCGGAGCGATCGCGGGAATTATGGGCGCGTATTTTGTGCTGTATCCCAAGGCCCGCGTGCTGACGCTGGTTCCCTTCTTCTTCGTATTTTTTATGTGGCTGCCGGCCTGGGTCGTGCTTGGATACTGGTTCGTCGTACAGTTTTTGAGCGGGGCCGCGACCTCCATCTCCGCCAGCAACCCCAGCGGCGGAGGAACAGCGTTCTGGGCGCACGTTGGCGGATTTGTTGCCGGACTTGTGCTGATACGACTCTTCCCTTCCCGGCCACGCCGATACCGATATGGAATTTAGGGGCGGCCAGAGATATCGTCGCGGAATTTCAGAGAGAAACTACCCAGCGTCAGCCCACTAAAGAGGGCGGAACGTGGGCCACCTTGGGCTGCGAGCGTCGGAGTTGCTTGACAGTCGCGGCTGCGCTCTGTAAGTTTGCTGCTTAACGCAGACAAAATTCAGAAAACTTCTTTGAGGGAGTTCGACCAGCGTAACCCGTGTCGATTACAGCTCTTGTTCTGATCATCATCGCTGCATTCTGTCATTCCACATGGAATCTGCTGGCCAAGCGGGCCGCCGATTGTCGCCACCTGATGTGGTTCGTGTGCATCGGCGCGTCGATCCTTCTGTTTCCCTTCGCGGTCTGGGTGTTGCGCGACGATTGGCCGAAGATCGGCGCCAAGGCCGTGGTTTTCCTGCTCGCCACCGGCTTTGTGCACGTGTGCTATTTTGAGGCGCTGCAGCGAGGGTATCGGGCGGGAGATTTGTCGGTGGTCTACCCATTGGCACGAGGCACCGGCCCACTGTTCTCCTTCTGCGGAGCCATCGTGGTGCTGCACGAGCGTCCAACGGTGATCGCCATCGGCGGTGCTCTGCTGGTGGTCTGCGGAATCTTGATGATCTCGGGCGGAGCGCGAATCTTCAGCGGCGGCGCCGGTCGCGCCGGGCTCTTTTGGGGGACGATGACCGGCCTCACCATAGCCTGCTACACCATTGTGGACGGCTATTCCGTCAAGGTGCTGATGCTTTCGCCGATCCTGGTGGATTATGCCGAGAATATTTTTCGCGCCGTCGTGTTTTCCTACAGAGGGTGGCGAGAGCGCGCAACGATTCCGGCGGAGTTTGCGCGCTGCTGGAAAGAGGCGCTTGGAATCACCCTGCTAACACCTCTGGCATACATCCTGGTGTTGTATGCCATGCGGATTGCGCCGGTCAGCCACATTGCGCCCGCACGCGAGATGTCGATGATGATCGGCGCATATTTTGGGACAAAGCTGCTGCATGAAGGCAACGCGAAACAGCGGATTTTTGCGTCGGTCTTGATTGCTTCGGGAGTGGCTGGGTTGGTGCTGGGATGATGCGCGGGGGAAGAAACTATTTTAGGTTAGCGCCGAACGGCGCGGCGCGGAACCTGGGGCACCCGGCTGTTCCACCTCGATTTTAGGAAATGTCGCACTCGCCCCGCGCGAAGAAACTACCCCACCCTTCGCCAAAGCAGGCGAAAGGGCACCCGGCTTCCACCAATACTTCCATCCCACATTAGCCAACGGCGGGCAAATGTGGGCCACCAGATTTATGTGGGTCACCAAATCAATGTGGGCCGACTACTCCCGCGGCTCAGAGCGCGCCGCCGGTTGGGGTGATTACCAATTCGGAAAGCGTGGCGTTGGCGGGCAGCATGATGGCGGCAAGCAGGGCCTTGGCGACCGTCTGCGGCGTTATCATTTTGTGTCTCGGAGCGTCGGGCCAGATCTGATCCCAGATGGCCGTGTCGGTTGCGCCGGGCATCAGGGCAATGACGCGGATCTGCCGGGGGCGCAACTCCTCGCGCAAGGTTTGGGTGAAGCCCAGCGCGCCGTGCTTGGACGCGGTGTAGGCCGCCAGTCCCGGAAAGATCGTACGGGCGGCCACGGAAAGATTGTTGACAATCGTGCCGCCGCTCTGCATCAGCAGCAGCGCCGCTCGCGTCACCAGAAATAATCCGGTCAGATTGGTTTCAATGACTTCCTGCCATTCGGCTAGAGGGAGTTTGGCGATTTCGCGGTTGGGATGCGCGAGGCCCGCGTTGTTCACCAGGATGTCGAGGCTGCCAAACTTTTCGCCGATGACGCGGAAGAGCCGCTCGACGGAGTGTGGGTCGCGAACGTCGCAGTGAAGCGCGCGCGCTTTTGGCAGGCGGGCGGCAGCCGTCTGCAATGCGCGCTCATCGCGTCCGGTGATGACCACGGAAGCACCGGCCTCGACGAGAGCCTGGGCGATGGCGAAGCCAATGCCGCGGTTCCCGCCGGTGACCAGCGCGACTTTGCCGCGCAGGGGAGCCGCGCCGTCAGTGGGTGCGGGCTTGCGCCGCGGGCGTATCTGTCTGGTTGCTGCCGTGGGCTTGGTGCTCTTAGTGCTCTTGCGCGCCATGGTTCGGAGGATACACCAAGGAAAGTACCTACGCTTTGGAGCTAAGAAACTACCCCACCCTAGCCAACGGCGGGCTAAGGATGGGGCACCCGGATCGGCTTGGGATCCCACATCTGCTGACTGCGGCCGATATGGGGCACCAGCAAATGCCCTCCAGCCCCAAGCAAACTACCCCACTCTAGCCAACTGCGGGCAGAATGGGTCACCAAATTAATGTGGAAACTACCCCACGTCAGTCCAAAAGCGGGGCGGGACGTGGGGCACCCGATCACTCGGGTGTGTACGACGGTTTCGCTAGTAGTCGCTGGGTTGCTTGTGGCGAATCAGCGACAGGAATTCGCTGCGCGTATCGAGATCGCGGAAGGCGCCCAGCATGGCTGAGGTGACCGCGGCGGAGTGCTGTTTTTCCACGCCGCGCATCATCATGCACAAGTGGCGCGCTTCAATGACGACGCCGACACCCTGCGGTTGAATGACATCCTGAATGGTCTCCGCTATCTGCGTGGTCAGGCGTTCCTGTACTTGCAGGCGGCGGGCGAAAATCTCGACCAGCCGGGGAATCTTGCTGAGCCCAATCACCTTGCCGTTGGGAATGTAGGCGACGTGGACCTTGCCGAAAAAGGGCAGCATGTGATGCTCGCAGAGGCTGAACATCTCGATGTCTTTGACGATCACCATTTCATCGTATTCCACGGTGAAGAGTGCGCCATTGAGCAGCGTGAGCGGGTCCTCGTTGTAACCCTTTGTCAGGAACTCCAGGGAGCGATGAACGCGCTCAGGGGTTCGCAGCAGACCCTCGCGCTCGGGGTCTTCGCCAAGTCTCACCAGCATTTCACGGATCAACGTGTCCATGCCGGCGCTGGACAGTGCCGAGAGATGATTGCCGCCGAGGCCGTTGGCCGGGTCGACGGGAACAACATTCGTCATCGCGTCTTTCATTGCACCCTCGAATTCCGCATGGTTGCGACTACGCCTCACCGGCTGCTCTCCTCGCCGCCCTCGCTGGGGGCCCCGGAATATTCAAAGCTGTTCATCGATGTCTCTTCGAGCCGTACCTTTTCGAGATGAGCCGCGCGGAAGCGCAGTTTCAAAATCTGATAGATCGTTTTGCAGAGGTTCTCGCTGGTGGGCACCGCCTCGCGAAACTCAGGCAGGCAGTTCAGGTTCTGGTGATCGAAGCGCTCCAAGACCTCGCGGTTGACAACGCAATCCAATTCGCCGAGATCGCAGATCATACCGCTGTTGGGATCTATTTGTCCGCCCACCGTGACCTCGACGGCGTAGTTGTGTCCGTGTCCGTGGGGATTATTGCACTTGCCGTAGGTGGCGAGGTTCTGCGCTTCGGTGAGCTTTTCCGAGTGCAGCCGGTGCGACGCCGAAAGCCAGTATCGCTTGGTGAGATACGCCTTCATGCTTCCCCTAAGTAATCCACGAACAGGTCATGACTCTCATAGACCCGCACGCGATGCAGTTTCGCGACCTTCAACTTCGGCTCGAGCCGTTGCCAGATGTAGACGGCGATATTTTCGGTGGTCGGGTTCCGCCGCGCGAACTCGGCAACCTCCTTGTTGAGATGCCGATGGTCCAAGGTTTCGACAACCTCGCGGTTCATGATTTCTTTCAGATCTTTCAGGTCGATCACGAAACCGGTGGTGGGATCGACCTCGCCGCGAAGCGTCACCTCCAAGGTGTAGTTGTGGCCGTGTCCATTCAGGTTGGCGCACTTGCCGTAGAGCCGGCGGTTCTCTTCCGGACTCAGCTCCGGATTGTGGTAGTAATGCGACGCCGAAAATTCGCACTTACGCGTTAGATAGATCATAGTGATTCCATCATTCAGTTCTTCACGCCCCACATTAGCCAACTGCGGGCAAATGTGGGCCACCAGCCTCACATAACTAAATGCTCATCCTGAGCGCAGCGAAGGATCCCGGGAGACTATTTCGCGCCGCGCTGTTTCAGGTTCTCTATGAAATCCTCCGGCTACGTCTCAACTCCACGCGGTGTTGGGATTCTTCGCTTCGCTCAGGATGACAACCTAAACATTTCATGCAAACCTAACATTTCGCTGCATTCAGAATGACACCCGAACATTCTGAACAAGTCAGTGTACGCGCTCGACACGGGGTTCCGCACGAGCCGGCTCCTCTACTTTGGCAGATGCGGGCGAAACGCAATAGTTGCGTCCTTTCCACTCGACGCGGCCATCGCGATGCGCTCTTGCCGAGCGAAGCAGCAGCCCGGCGAAGAGCGGCAGTCCGCAGAATGCCAGCGCGGTGGAGAGCGGGTCGAAATGCGCCCGGCGCGTGCGCAGCAGGAAATTTCCCCAGGCTGCGGCTGCTGCGCCTAAGAGCGCATAGCGAACCGGGCCCGCTTTCGCAATCCATGCGCCAGCGGTGGCCGGCGGTAGCGCCACGAGCGCGACGAACTCCGCCATGCGACGGATTGCGAGGCTACTTGCGTCGGGAAACAGCAACGCAAGATTCTTGGTCCATCCCTCGCGCATCTGCTGCAAGCCGCGATACATGCGGGTGCGGACCATGCCCTTGCCCAAGCGAAATCGCAGGACGTGGCCGGCATCCTTCACTCGGCGCGCCAGGGCAACATCTTCGAGCAAATCTCCGGCGACGGCGGCGTGCCCGCCAACCTCTTGGTAGATGCCGCGCCGGATCAACAGGTATTGGCCATTGGCGGCCGCTATCGGCTTTGCGGGGTCGGAGACATCGCGCGGACGGAAGGTGGTCGCCAGCTCCGAAAAAATGACCGGCATCAGCGCGCGCTCCCAGAGACCTTCGACCTCCTGCTCGGGAGAGAGCGAAAACAAATCCGCGCTGTGCTGCTCGGCTTCTTGAACCGCCGCAGCCAGCGAACCGGGCGCGTGTTCGGTGTCTGCGTCGGTGAACAGCAGCCAATCGGCGCGGGCAAGCGGCACCGCGCTGCAGAGCGCGTTGGCTTTGCCAGTCCAGCCCGCGGG
The DNA here is from genome assembly GCA_963832365.1 of uncultured Acidobacteriota bacterium. GTDB lineage: Bacteria > Acidobacteriota > Terriglobia > Terriglobales > Acidobacteriaceae > CAWBRT01. The sequence goes on from CAWHUL010000016.1 coordinate 98,520, forward strand.
CAGCGGACGACGAGCCGCGATGACGATTGCGCTCGGCGCGCCGGGTTGAGTTGAGAATTCCTGCGCGAGGTGACGGGCGATTTCGGCGGTGCGGTCGGTGGAGCGATCGTCCACCACGATCACCTGGAAGACAATTCCCTGCTGCGCAAAAATCGAGCGCAGGCAGCGGGCGATGTTGGCCTCCTCGTTGCGCGCGGGAATGATGACCGATACCTTCGGCGAGGCGGTGGGGCCGGACGATGCTGGGGGTGCGGGCTTCATGGCGTCCAATTGGTATTATAGAGGTGTGATGCGCCTGAATCGTTACATCCTGTTGTTCGCCTTGCTTGCTATTTGCCTGGTGGCGGCTTGCCGTCGCGGATCGCAACCGGCGCGCATTGGCGACAGCGCTCCCGATTTTTCGGTTACCGATTCGGATCGCACGGTCACTTTGAGCCAGCTTCGCGGCAAGCCCGTGGTGCTCAACTTCTGGGCTACCTGGTGCCCGCCGTGCGTGGAAGAAATTCCCTCGTTGGTGGCGCTGCAGAAGCAACTGGGCGACAAGGTTGTGATCCTGGCCGTCAGCACCGACGAGGACGAAGACGCCTACAAGAAGTTCACCAAGCAGCGCATGCCGGGGATTCTGACCGTTCGCGACAGCAAGCACCTGTCGAACTCTCTCTACGGGACGTTCGCCTTCCCGGAAACTTTCGTCATCGACCGCCAGGGAGTCATCCGGCGGAAGTTCATCGGCGCGGTCACGTGGACCTCGCCGGAGATTGTTGACTACTTGGGGAAGTTGTAGGGTAGCGCTTGATTCCCCACATTTGCGCCAACACCAGGCGCAGATGTGGGCCACCATCGATATCGACCAGTCCACAAGAAGAAACTACCCCACTCAAGCCCAACTGCAGGGCTTGAATGGGCCACCCGCCCTTCGCGAAAGGGTCGGGCACCCAAACGCTGGTAACTCTATTCCAGCCCAAACTCTTTCCAGCGTTTGGTCACCCGGTCCTTGATTTCGGGAGACATTTTGATCTCGTCGGGCCAGGGGCGGGTGAAGCCTTCGGTCGGCCATTTTCGCGTGGCGTCAATGCCCATTTTGGAACCGTAATCGGGCAGGCGTGAGGCGTGGTCGAGCGAGTCGACGGGGCCGAGCGTGAACTGAATGTCGCGTTCAGGGTCGATGTTGTTGAACGCCCGCAGCGTGACCTCGCGCAGGTCGTGTACGTCGCAGTCCTCGTCGAGCACAACGATGCACTTGGTGAACATCGCCTGGCCCAGCGACCAGATGGCGTTCATCACCTTGCGCGCCTGTCCGGGATAGGACTTGCGGATGGAGACGATCATCAGGTTGTGGAAGATGCCCTCGGGCGGCAGGTTGATGTCGACCAACTCGGGGATGGTTAGCTTCATCAGCGGGAGAAAGATGCGCTCGACGGCCTTGCCCATGTACGCGTCTTCCTGCGGCGGCTTGCCGACGATGGTGGTGGCGTAGATGAAATCTTTGCGGTGCGTGACGCAGGTGACGTGGAAGACCGGATAGAGATCTTCCAGCGAATAGACGCCGGTGTGATCGCCAAAGGGACCTTCGCTGCGCAGTTCATCGAGTTGGACGTAGCCTTCGAGCACAATCTCCGCGCTGGCCGGGACCTCGAGGTCGAGCGTCTCGCACTTCACCAACTCGATTGGGCGCTGGCGCAGGAAGCCCGCAATCAAGAATTCTTCGACATCGGGCGGCGCAGGAACGATAGCGGCGAAGGTCAACGCCGGGTCGGTGCCGATGGCAACCGCAACTTCCATTTTGCCGCTGACGGTCTTGCCCTCGGCGATGCGCGAGCCGCCGCCTGAGCGGGCCATGATGTCGATGGCAGCCCCGCGAGCATCGGGTGCGCCTGCGGCCGCTGCGGCGCGCAGGTGGTCGCGATAGTGCTCGGCGGCATTCTTCTGGCGCTGCCAGTGCATGCCGGTCGAGGTTGCATCGTAGAGCTGCATTCGATACATGCCGACGTTGCGTTTGCCGCTGCGGAGGTCGCGCGAGATGACGCAGGGGAGGGTGATGAAGCGCCCGCCGTCACCCGGCCAGCATTGCAGCACCGGGAAGTCGAACAGCGAGAAGTCGCCGCGCTGGATGACTTCCTTGCAGGGACCACTGGAGACAATCTTTGGGAAGAAGCTGCCCATCTCGGCGAGCATCGGCAGCATCTTTACCTTGTCGAGGAAGCCTTCCGGCGATTTGACATCCATGAAGTGACGGATGCGGCCGGCGATTTCGTCGAGCGAGTCGCTGTTGAGCGCCAGGTTCATGCGGCGCTCGGAACCGAACTGATTGATAAGCACTTTTGCGCCGGGGTAGCCCTTGACGTTTTCGAAGAGCAGCGCCGGACCTCCCGGCCCTTTGCCGCCGCGCGAACCCCACTTGGAGACGCGGTCGGTGATCTCGGCGATCTCCAAAATCGGATCGCTCTCCGCCTTGATGCGCTTCAGTTCACCGGCCCGGTCCAGGGCGGTAATCCACTCTCTGAGATCGTTGTAGGCCAAGTCGGCCCTCCGGACGGATTATTTTCGCTCCCCGGCAGTTAAATCCTTGGAAGCCGCATCTATCTGCCGGGTAAGGGCGAAGCAGGATTATAAATCGCGGACGCACTAAAGGACGGATGGAGAAAATGAACGAAAATTCATCCGGTACCAACTGATGTACGGCAACTCACATCTAAGTTACCTGTTTGACAACAGTATCCCGAGGCCGTGGAAAAATGGCTTTAGCGTCTCCCAAAGAGAAAGAGATCATCCATATCCTTTCATTGCTCGCGATTAACCCACAGGGTTCCGGCGAGACAATCGGCGCTTTTGAGCGCTTGAGCGAGAGCGAACGCGAGGAATTGCTTTCGCTTGCCGATTCCAACCACGTGGTCTTGCGCGCGCTGGAACCTTTGCGAGCCGCAGCCTGCAACGGCGTTGCGAACATTGGGATCGCGGAGTGGGCGGGAGCGCGGATCGAGCACGAGCGGGGACGGATTGCCAAAGCGCTCGCTTCGCTGCACGAAATCTGCTCGGAGCTGGAAGCCGCCGGATGCGCCACCAGCGTGATGAAATCGCTCGACCACTATCCCGACCTTGGAAGCGATCTCGACCTTTACACGACAGCGGATGAGGAAGCTATCGTCGAGGTCATGACCAAGCGTTTTCAAGCGCGGATCGAAGCGCGCAGTTGGGGAGACCGCCTGGCGCACAAATGGAATTTTGCCGTCCCCGGCCTGCCTGAAGCCATCGAAGTACACGCGCAGCGGCTGGGACAAACCGGCGAGCACACGCGAATGGCCGAGCGCTTTGTGAGCCGTCGGGTAACCAAGACCGTGGGCGGCTACGATTTCTGGGTGCCCGCGCCGGAAGAGCGGCTGATCGTGGCGACATTGCAGCGCATGTACCGGCACTTCTATTTCCGCGTGTGCGACATCGTCAACAGCGGCGCCCTGGTCGACTCGGGTGCAGTGGACTTCGCGGAGTTGAAGAAAGCGTCTGATCTGGGCGGTATCTGGCCGGGCGTGTGCAGCTATCTGAAGATCGTGAGCGACTATCTGGCACTCTACCGGGGTTATGGCTTGAATCTGCCGAAGGCTGTCGTGGAAGCCGCGCCTTTCGGCGGCGAGAAGATTTTTGTGCGCGGACGTTTCATTCGCGTGCCCATCGTGCCGCAGGCGGCAAATCTCTACACCAAGCAGGTAACCCAGACGGCACTCGATGGCAATGTGCTGGCTACGCTGCGACTCTCGCTGCTGCCGCCGCTGGCTTCGGCGGCCGCCATCAGCTATAAGCTGACCGGAAGCGACAAGGGAATCTGGTAAGTTGAGGCGTTAAGGCGGCGTCCGAGCCGCCTGCCGAAATCCTGAGCGAAGCGAAGGAACTCGATTGCAGACTGCGTCATTGAAAGTTGTGAGTTCTTACGACTGTGCCTCGGGGTCTTTTTGATGGCTCCCCAACTATTTTGCTTGCTGTCGCCGTTGTAGCCCTTGGAAGAAATCCTTCGATTGCGTTTCTTCTTCACGCCGTACCGGGATGCTTCGCTCCGCTCAGCATGACACCCCAAACCATCAGTCCACATTTAGGGTGATCAGCTCCGGGAGCAGTTCCCTGCCCATGACGGTGATCTTGCCGACTGAAACCGGCTGGCGGAAGCGTCTGGGCCCGGCGCTTCCCGGATTGAGGTAGAGCACCCCATCTTGCACATAGAACTTTGGATCGTGGGTGTGTCCGCTGATGACAGCAGCGAAGCCCGACTTGGCGGGCGCGAGGTCCAGCTCGCGCAGATTGTGCAAGACGTAAAGCAGCAGTGGTCCGTGCTCTATGATCTCGCGCGTGCGGTAAGAACTGGCCCATGGATCGCGGTCGACATTGCCGCGAACGGCTACCACCGCGGCTATTCGGCGAAGCTGAGAAACGATTTCAGCCGATCCGATGTCGCCGGCGTGGATGATGAGGTCCGAGCCCTGCAACGCCCGAAGGGCTTCGTCACGCAGCAGCCCATGAGTATCCGAGATAACGCCGATATGGAAGGCGCGCTTCGCCATGAGAAAAGGCTACTACAACGGCGTGGCTTCCCCGGCACCCGAGTGCTGCGATGAGGAACAAAAGCCCCACCCAAGCTTCGCTTGAATGGGGCACCCGGCGATGCGCTAAGCTGACTGATATACACCGCGTCTTGAATCCCGGTTGCGGGGGATTTTTGAAGCGTTATAATACGGATGTTGGGCGGGAGTAGTTCAGTGGTAGAACGTCAGCTTCCCAAGCTGAATGTCGCCGGTTCGATCCCGGTCTCCCGCTCCATTTTGTTTTCTTCTACCTCCGCATGCGGAAACTCCGATAGTCTTTCCTTATGAAGATCGCAAGGGCTCCGGCGCTGTATTTCATTTTGCTTGTGGTTTGCGGCACGCTGGCTGCCGCCGCGCTGTTGTTGACTCCGGCGAGCGGGCAGCAGCACGGCCCCTATCTCGGCTTCGACCGCAACGACTACCCCGGCGATGAAGCGATGACGCAGTTGCGCAAGACGTTCAGCTACACAGGATACTGGCTGAGCCCACCGCCCGGCACAACTACGAACTCGTGGTCGGGGAAACGCGCAACGGTGGCGGCCCGCGGTTTTGGATTTCTGTTGCTGTTTAACGGCAAGCTTTATCGCGAACTGAAGGCCTCGGGCAACGCGCGGCTAACCGGGCGGCAAGACGCAGCGGCTGCCGTGAACGCGGCCCACACGGAGGGCTTCAAGCGAGGCGCCGTGATCTTTCTGGACCAGGAGGAGGGCGGCAGGATGCTGCCTGAGCAGTTCGCCTACATAGAAGCCTGGAGCGATGCGGTGCGCGCGGCCGGTTTTGTGCCTGGGATTTACTGCTCGGGAATGGAAGTGCATGACAGGGGTGACCCGGTGACGACCACCGCGGCGGATCTGCGTGAGAAGCTTGGGGCCAAGCAGATAAAGCTTTGGGTGGCGAACGACCAATGCCCGCCTTCGCCCGGTTGCAGCTATGGGAAGCCGGTGCCGGCGCCTTCCGCCAGCGGCACGCACGATGCATTGGTATGGCAATTTGCCCAGTCGCCAAGGCGTCCGCGGCTTACCAAGAACTGTGCCTCCACCTACGATGCCGACGGCTCGTGCCACGCTCCGGGACTGCCTCACGGGCCGAATTCTTATGTCGACCTCAACACCTCGACTTCGGCTGACCCGTCGAATGGGCGGTAGCATGATGTTTCGGGAATTCGCCACATAATTTCAGAATGTCATTCTGAGTGAGCTCAGCGAACGAAGAATCCCAGCTCGGCGTCAAGCGCAAGCGCAGCCGGAGGACTTCATCAAAAAGCTCGAAGCGGCCCGGAGCGGGAAAGTATTATGGGATGCTTCGCTGCGCTCAGCATGACAGAACGAAGAAAACGGGCCACCCACCTAAATTGAAACCAAAATCCCACATCTGCTAACTGCGGCAGATATGGGGCACCGGCAGAAACTACCCCACGTCAGTCCAAAAGCGGGACGGGACGTGGGGCCCCTTGCAATCCATTCATCGACGGGCCCAACAAAAAGCAGATCCTTCGCTGCGCTCAGGATGACACTTTCAAATTACTCACGTGCGCGCACCCTACAAGTGCGCGGCTAAGATGGTGGCGAGTTTCTCGGGTTCGGCGAGAAAAGCGTCGTGGCCGTGCGAGGACGCTATCTCGTGATACTCGCATTGCACACCGGCGGCGGTGAATTGCTCGCCCAGGGCGCGCACGTCGGCGGCGGGGAAAAGCCAATCAGAGGAAATTCCCACCAGCGTGACATGCGCACGAATGCGTCCGTAGGCGGCCTGCGGCGAACCGTGGGAGCGCACCGGGTCAAAGCTGTCCATAGTCTTGCTGATGGCCAGGTACGAGTTGGCGTCGAAGCGCTGAACAAATTTTTCTCCCTGATAGTCGAGGTATCCGGCGACGTCGAAGCGGCCGTCGGGATGGGTCCAGGGATCTTCTCCGTTGCGGTTGGGATTGCGTCCGAAACGCGTGGTGAACAATTCGGCGGACTTGTAGGAGCACATGGCGATCTCGCGCGCCAAGGCGAGTCCCTTGGCCGGAACATCATGCGAAGGATAGTCGCCGTCTTGCCACTTGGGATCGAGGCGAATCATGTGTCGCTGGAGATGATTCAGCGCCAGGCCCATCGAGCCCAAGGGCGCTGCGCCGATGGCGACACAGTGCTCGACGAATTGCGGGTAATCAATCGCCCATTCGATCGCCTGCATGCCGCCGATGGAGCCGCCGATGACGAGCTTGACCCGCTCGATCCCCAAGAACTCCAGCAGATGGCGCTGCGCCCGAACGATATCGGCGACCGTAACCAGCGGAAAATTCCCGCCGTAGGGCCGTCCGGTTTCGGGATCGATGGCAGAGGGTCCGGTGGAACCGTAGCAGGAGCCCAGAATGTTGCTGCCGATGATGCAATAGCGGTCGTTGCCGAACAGCCTTTCGTCCTCGAACAACTCCGGCCACCAGGAGGCCACCTCGGCGTCGCCCGAGAGCGCGTGGCAGACCAGCACGACGTTGTCGCACGCGGCATTCGGCTCGCCGTACATGGCGTAACGGATGGTGACGGGGCGCAACACCCGGCCGCACTCCAGGGCAAAGCCCTCCTTTTCGGCAAAGGAGTGCTGTCCCTGGAGCAAATGCAAAGTGTCGGTACTCATTTCGCGCTCTTCCCTCCTGCGACTAGATCGGCGTCCTGCTGGTGGGAGAGGCCGGTAGCCGTGTTGAGCGCCTGATCGAGGTCGTCGATGAGGTCGCGCACGTCTTCGGTGCCGACCGAGAGACGCACCAACTCGGGAGTGACGCCGGTATCGAACTGCTCGCTCTCGCTCAGTTGCGCGTGAGTTGTGGACGCAGGATGAATCACCAGGGACTTCGAGTCTCCGAGATTCGCCAGCAGGCTGAATAGCGTGAGCGAATTGATGAGCTTGCGACCGGCTTCGTAGCCGCCCTTGATTCCGAATGTCACCAGGGCCCCGCTGCCATCGGGAAGATACTTTTGCGCGCGCGCATGGTACTTGCTGCTGGGCAGGCCGGGATAATTGACCCACTCGACTGCGGGATGCGTGCCGAGATACTTCGCTATGGCCAGCGAGTTCTCGCAATGCCGCTGCATGCGCAGATGCAAGGTCTCCGCGCCTTGCAGGAACAGGAACGAGTTGAACGGAGAGAGGCAAGCTCCGGTGTCGCGCAGGCCCTGCACGCGCGCCTTGATGATGAACGCCAGCGGACCAAACGCTTCGGTGTAGGAGACGCCGTGATACGAAGGATCGGGGTTGACGAAATCGCGGGAAGCGTCCCGAAGCCTTCCAGTCGAACTTGCCGCTGTCGACGATGATGCCGCCGATGGAGGTTCCATGACCGCCGATGAACTTGGTGGCCGAGTTGACAACGATGTCGGCGCCCCACTCGATGGGCCGGCAGAGAGCGGGCGAAGCCGAGGTGTTGTCGATGATCAAGCGGCAGCTTGTTCTCGTGGGCGATGCGGGCGAGCGCTTCGATATCGACAATGTCGAGCTTGGGATTGCCGAGCGTCTCGGTGTAAACGGCCTTGGTCTTATTGTTGATCGCCTTTTTGATGCCGTCGAAATCGTCGGCATCGACGAAGCGAACCGTGATGCCCAGCTTGGGCAGCGTGTAATGGAAGAGGTTGTAGGTGCCTCCGTAGAGCGAAGTGGTGGAAACGATCTCGTCGCCGGCGCTGGCCAAGGTGGTGATGATGAGCGTCTCGGCAGCCTGTCCGGAGGCGGTTGCCAAGCCCGCGATGCCGCCTTCGAGGGCCGCGATGCGCTGCTCAAAGACGTCGGTGGTCGGGTTCATGATGCGGGTGTAGATGTTGCCGAACTCCTTGAGTCCGAAGAGGCGGGCCGCGTGGTCGGCATCGTCAAAGACGTACGAAGTGGTCTGGTAAATCGGCACTGCACGGGCCTTGGTGGTGGGATCGACCTGCTGGCCGCCGTGAATGGCCAGGGTTGCGAAGCGCTGCTTCTTCTTCTCGACGTTGTTTCCGTTTCCTGACATTGCTGTTCCTTTTCTAGAATTCTTTGATGCTGGTGAACAAAAACGAAACGACCCACGATTGGATGACCGTGGGTCGTTGAAATCTTCCGTGCTTGAAAAGCTTCTTAGTCAGCCCCCCACGGTCGCGCACGGAAACACATGTGCATACACATGGCCATGGTTCGCGCGGTATGGGTTAGGGGCAACATTCGAAACAGTATGAGGGATTGTGCCTGCTTTGTCAAAAACAGAATGGGGACGAACTGCTGGCGAGAGCTGCGGGGGTGGGGTGTTGCCTCCGCAGAAAACTACCCCAGGTTAGCGCCGAACAACACGGCGCGGAACCTGGGGCACCCGGCTCTAATTGTAGAATGTTGCAAGATATCGGCAAGTGCCAGGATTATGCACAAGAGGCTCAATATTGCTTACTCCAGATCAAAAGGATCTATTCAAGGCCGGTGTCGAAGTTGCTTTAGCACCGTTCAAGGAGCTCACGCTTCGGACATTCGGACCGCTAGCTGACCAGATCGGCGACATGCTCGGAGACTGCGGGCGCCTTGCCCGATTTAAGAATCTGGTAAATATCTCGAAGAAGATGCAGAAATTCGCGGTCGAATGCGGTATCGAGGTGCGAATCATCCCACCGCGCATTTTGCTGCCGGCCGTGCATTACGCTTCGCTCGAAGATGATGACGCTCTTCAAGAGAAGTGGGCCGCGCTCCTGGCGAATACATCTGTCGATCCCGACCATATCCCTCCTTCCTTCCCCGATATTCTTCATTCCCTGACACCTGTGGAGGTTCGTCTTCTCGACCGGGTGTATGACGAGACGTTGGAGGATGAAGAGGAGAAGAAACGCTACGAAGAGATTTACAAGTACGGGCCGCCGTCCAAGTATGCAAATACCGGTGGTGAAATTCCGGTTCGTCCTGAATCTCTGGGGGATATTCCGGAAGCAGCACTAGACAATATAGCCCGCCTCGGTCTTTTCAAACGTTATTCAACCACTGTTGAATCTTACGGTCCTTTCGCCGAGTTTGGCGTCAGCGCATTCGGTGGTGCATTTATCAGGGCGTGTCGTTCTCCGAAAAAGGTAAACGCGTAAGAAATGAAAAACCGTCGCATTCCCCGTGCGACGATCCAGAGAGGTGCAAGAATCTCCCTCTTTCGCAAAAAGGGTGGGAATCTGGTAAAAGATTGAGATTGATCGAGATTAGTATCGATCGAGATTGATATCGAGATTGATGACGATGGCAGACCTACTTACTCCTCTTACTCTTCGCAGCGTGACGTTACGCAATCGCATTGTGCTCTCGCCCATGTGCCAGTACTCGGCCAAGGATGGGTTTCCGGACGATTGGCACCTGGTTCACCTCGGGTCGCGCGCCCAGGGCGGAGCCTCTCTGATCCTGACCGAGGCGACCGCGGTGTCGCCGGAGGGCCGCATCTCGCCCGCCGATCTTGGGCTATGGAAGGACGAGCAGATCGAAGCCTTCCAGCGGATCGCCCGGTTTGTAACGTCTCAGGGGGCGGTCATAGGGATGCAACTGGCGCACGCCGGGCAGGAAGGCCTGCACGGCCGCTCCGTGGCTGAACAGGGTTCCGCTGACGCCTGAAAACGGCGGCTGGAGGCCGATCTACGCGCCCAGCGCGATCCCGTTCGATGCCGATTCCATCGTTCCGGAAGCGCTCGATGTGGCCGGCATTCAGAAGATCATCGGCCAATTCCAGGCGGCCACGCGACGCGCGCTGGCGGCGGAGATGAAGGTGCTGGAGTTGCACGCGGCGCACGGTTATCTGGCTCACGAGTTCCTCTCGCCGATTTCCAATCAGCGCACCGATCAGTATGGCGGGTCGTTCGAGAATCGTACGCGATTTCTGCGCGAAGTGGTGGAGGCCGTGCGCAAGGTGTGGCCGGATGAACTGCCTCTGCTGGTGCGCATCAGCGCCACGGACTGGGTGCCGAACGGGTGGGACGTGGAACAGTCGATCGAACTGGCACGTCAACTGAAACCGCTGGGAGTGGACCTCATCGACTGCTCCTCGGGCGGCAACGTGGTGAACGCCCAGATACCGGTGGGACCCGGATACCAGGTTTCCTTTGCCCGGCAGATACGCGCGGCGGGAATCATGACGGGAGCTGTCGGGCTGATCACATCACCTCATCAGGCGGACCAGATCATCCGTTGCGGCGACGCCGACGTGGTGCTGCTGGCGCGCGAGTTCTTGCGCCAACCCTACTGGGGACTGCTGGCCGGACACGCGCTCGGCCGCGATGTGGAATGGCCGAAACAGTACGAGCGTGCGAAGAGGTTTTGAGGCTCGCGGGAAATTAGTTCCCCACATTAGCTTCGCAAATGTGGGCCACCAGGGCTCGTCATACTGGCTACACTGAGAAACCCACGTCAGCCCAAAGGAAGGGCAAGACGTGGGGCACCCGGAACTTTTCATCAAATGACCTGAATCGGCGCGGCGCGGGACAGGTTCATGGGATGCTTCGCTTCGCTCAGCATGACAGCACAGAAACCTAGTGCGTGAGCACCGGAGTTTGCTCGGTGGATTCGGTCAGTTCCCTTTTCTTGCCCTTGCGACGGCCCGCCCAGGTTTGCACGTTATCGAGATAGGTGTAGATGACGGGCGTGATGTAGAGCGTAATCAACTGCGAAAACATCAGGCCTCCGACGACGGCCCAGCCGAGCGGGCGTCGCGATTCCGCGCCGGCACCCATGCCGAGAGCGATGGGCAAGGTTCCCATCAAAGCGGCCATGGTGGTCATCATGATCGGACGGAAGCGGACGAGGCAGCCTTCGTAAATGGCATCGGCTGCCGACTTCCCTTCCCCGCGTTGCGCCGCCAGCGCGAAGTCGATCATCATGATGGCGTTCTTCTTGACGATCCCGACGAGCATGATGATGCCCACGAACGAATACAGATTGAGGTCCATGTGCAGGATCATCAGCGTAACCAGCGCGCCAAAGCCGGCTGAAGGCAGTCCGGAGAGAATGGTGATGGGATGAATGAAGCTCTCGTAAAGAATTCCCAGCACGATGTAGATCACCAGAATCGACAACAGCAGCAGCCAGCCCAGACCGCTGATGGAGGACTGGAAGGCCTGCGCCGTTCCCTGGAAGCTGCCGGTAATGGTGGCCGGCAACGACTGCGCGACCTTCTCCACCTTGGCGACCGTGTTGCCGAGGGCAACGCCGGGCGCGGGATTAAACGAAATGGTTACCGCCGGCAACTGGCCCTGATGGTTCACCGTGAGCGGGCCTACCGAACGCTTGAGCGTGGCCACGGTGTTTAGCGGCACCAACTGACCGGAAGACGAGCGGATATACAGCAAAGAGAGAGCGCTGGGATCGAGCTGGAAATCCGGCTGCACTTCGACAATCACGCGATAGGCGGTGTTGGAGGCGTAGATGGTCGAAATCTGTAACTGCCCATAAGCGAAGCCGAGCGCGTCCTGCACCTGCTGCGCGGTGATGCCCAGCGTGGACGCCTTGTCGCGATCGAGATTGATATCGATTTGAGGATTTTTCAACTGCAGATCGCTGGTCACATCCTGCAACTCAGGTTCTTTGGCGAGCTGCGCTTCCATCTTTTGGGCTTCGCGGTAGAGCTCCTGCGTGTCCGGACCTTGCAGCGTGTATTGATAAAGACTCTTGCTCAGGCGCCCGCCGATCTGGATGGATGGCGGCGCCTGCGGAAAAGCGCTGATGCCGGGAACCTTCAGGAAATCGCGCCGCAGAGAGGCCACGATCTCCTGCACGGGCGGGCGCTGCTCCCGGGGAATGAGCCGCGCGAACATGCGACCGTTGTTGCCGGCGCCCCAACCACCGATTGCGCACATGAATTTCGAGACGTTGGGATTTTTTTGAACGTATTCGGCCAGGGCCAACTGGTGAGCCTTCATGCTCTCGAACGAGATGCCCTGGGTGGCTTCGCTCATGGTGAAAATCTGCCCGGTGTCATCGGTGGGCAGAAAGCCTTTCGGCATAATGGCAAAAAGGTAGCCGGTGATGACCAGTACGACCAGCGATGTCACAAGGGTGAAAAGCCGATGACGTATGGCCTTCTTGAGGCTCACGTCATAGAGGTGCAGCATGCCTTGGAACACGCCCTCGGACCAGCGGTAGAGCGCGTTGTGACGGGTTTCCGAGATTGGCCGCAGAAAACGGCTGCACAGCATTGGGGTCAGCGTCAGCGAGACAAACCCGGAGACCAGAATTGCTGTGCCGATGGTGACCGCGAACTCGTGCAGAAGACGCCCCATGAGGCCGCCCATGAAGAGCACCGGGATGAAGACCGCGGCCAGCGAGAGCGTCATGGAGAGAATGGTGAAGCTGATTTCGCGCGATCCGACGAGGGCGGCCTCCATCGGGGATTTGCCCATCTCCATGTGGCGGACGATATTCTCCAGCATCACAATCGCGTCGTCGACCACGAAGCCGACGGAGAGAGTGAGCGCCATCAGCGACAGGTTGTCGACGCTGTAGCCGAGCAAGTACATCACGGCGAAGGTGCCGACAATCGACATCGGCAGCGCCATGCTGGGTATCAAGGTGGCCGAAATATTCCGCAGGAAGAGGAAGATCACCATGATGACCAGAGAGATGGTCACCAACAAGGTGAATTTCACGTCATTGACCGAGTCGCGAATCGACTCCGAGCGGTCGTACAGCGTCTCGATCCTGACAGCAGCGGGAATCTGCAAACGGAACTGCGGCATCAAGGCGTTGATGCGATTGACCACTTCGACCGTGTTGGTGCCGGGCTGGCGCTGAATGGCCAGCACCATGGAGCGTTCCATGCTCTTCGAGGTCCCGAACCAGCTCGCGGTCTTGTCGGCCTCGACGCCGTCCACCACTTCCCCCAGCTCGGAGAGCCGAACCGGATTGCCGTTGCGATATGCGACGATGAGCGACTGGTAGTCCTTGGCCCGCCACAGTTGCCCGTTGGGATTGTTGACGGTGATTGCCTGCTGCGCGCCGTAGAGCGTGCCAGTCGGCTGGTTGACGTTTCCCTTCTGGATGGCGGTTACAACTTCGTCGATGCCGATTTGCCGGCCGGCCAGCAAGCGCGGGTTGAGCTGGACATGCGGCGAATACTTCTGCGCGCCATAGACACTGACCTGGGCGATGCCATCGACCATCGAGATGCGCTGCGCCATGGTCGTCTCGGCGTACTCATCGACATCGGAGAGCCGCAGCGTCGGCGAGTAAAGCGCTAGATAGAGGACCGGCTGATCGGCTGGATTCACCTTCTGGAACGAAGGGGGATAGGGCAGGTTGTTCGGCAAATCACGCTGCGCCTTGGCGATCATCGCTTGCACGTCCTGCGCGGCGGCGTCGATGTTGCGCGCAAGGGTGAACTGCAAAGTGATGTTGGTTACGCCAAGAAAGCTGGTCGAGGTCATCTGGTCGATGCCGGCAATGGTGGAGAACTGTTTCTCCAGCGGCATCGCCACCGCGCTTGCCATGGTTTCCGGACTGGCTCCCGGCTGAGAGACGGTGACCATGATGGTCGGAAAATCAACGTTCGGAAGATCGCTGACCGGCAGCAGGCGATAGCCCGCCGTTCCGAAAATCAGAATCGCCGCCATGATCAGCGTTGTCATGACTGGCCGCTTGATGAAAATCTCGGCTATGTTCATGACTGTCTTCCCTGCCCTCCGTCGGAACCGGCACGCGGCTTTTCAGCCTGCTTGATCTCCACCTTGGAGCCCGGTATCAACCGCACGTGACCATCGGTGACCACCGTCTCGCCGGGAGTTACGCCTTGTTCGACGATGAGCTGACCTTTGTCCTGCTGACCGAGCTTAACCAGCCGCATTTCAACCGTCTTATCGTCCTTGACGACAAACAGGTATGGACCCTGCTGCCCGTTCTGCACCGCCTGCGATGGAACAGTCGTGGCATTCGGACGGTTGCTCAAGGTCAGCACCACGGTCACGAACTGCCCTGGCCACAGCTTGTTGTCCTTGTTGGGAAACGTGGCTTTCAACGTGATGGTTCCGGTGGTGCGATCCACCGCGTTGTCGACGAAAGTCACCTTCCCGATATCGGCCGGAACCGATGTGGAAGGAATCGTCGCCTGCACCTGCAGACCGCCTTTCGCCATCTGCCGCTTCACCTCGGGAAGAAACTGCTCGGGGATGGAGAAGCTGGCATAAATGGGCGAAACCTCGTTGATGGTGACCAACGCCAGATCGTTCGCCTTGGAAACACTGCCTGGGTACAACAGTAGACTTCCGGTGCGGCCATTGATGGGCGAGTAGATTTTGGTAAAGGTGACGTTCACCCTGGCGGACTCGATCGCGCCTTCATCGGCGACGACCGCGGCCTCGGCCTGGTCGGCGACCGACATCATATTTTCGTACTGTTCGCGGGCGATCACGCCTTCCTTGTAAAGCGCGGCGTAACGGGCGGCATTGGCCCGCGCGGTTGCAGCCGTGGCCTTGTCGCGCGTCAACTGCCCTTTGGCTTTCAGCAGGTCGGCGTCAAAGGTGCGCGGATCGAGCTGAAAAAGCAATTGACCTTTCTTTACGAAATCTCCCTCTTTGAACAGGGCTTTGCTGATTTCGGCGCTGACCATCGTCTTGATCTGCACCGTCGAGTAGGGTGCGATCGTGCCGACGGCATTGACGACGATTGGCACGTCGCGCTGCTCGGCCTGGGCCACGGAAACCGGAACCGGGGGCAATGCGACAGGCTGCGTCGAGTTGGCTTGATGACACGCAGCGCTTGGCAGCAGGAGTACGGACATGCAAAACATGCATGCCACGGTCGGAAGAAGGTTCAGAGAAGATTTCATTGCGTTGGTTCCTGTATTTCCGTGAGAGCTTGCCTTGGGACTTTCCGCTTGGCGGCCGTGCGCCGGTTGACCGTCCCGGCAGACATGCCGTCCAGCCAGATTGAGACCATCAGGCTGCTTGCCTCGTGCACATCCATGTTTCCGGTGGCGTCAACCGGACCGAAGAGTTCCTGGATGAGCGAATGATAAACGACCGCGCCGATGAAGGAGCGTGCGGCCATAAACGGATCGGCGGAACGCAGTACACCCAGGTCCATCTGGCGGCGCAGGTAGCTGGCGAGTACCTCGAAGTATTCGGCGATGAAGTGGCCGAAAAAGCGCTGCGACAGTTCGTGCCGCTCGAGCGCGCAGAAACAGCGATAGGCGGGTGGTCGCATGGTCGTCCGCCCGGCGTTGCAGGGTCCACTCGGCCACGGCCAGCAGCGCTTCGCGCACATTGGCCGCCCCCGCCAGCAACTCTTCCAGGCGCAGATGAAAATCTTCCGAGCGCACTTTGGCTTCCAGCACCGCCCAGTACAACTCTTCCTTGGTGGGAAAATGGCGAAAAATCAGGGCTTCGTTGACCTGCGCGTGAGCTGCGATTTCGCGCGTAGTGGTACCCTCGAAGCCTTTCTCGGCAAACATCTCGGTGGCAATCCCAAGAATCTGCTCGCGGCGGTCCACTGAAGAAATTCTTTGCTGCGTGGTAGTCATGGCCTAAGTAAGTAATTACTTACTTTACAGCGCTGGCGAGAGTACGTCAACGTTACTGTTGTTACCTGGGGGAGTGGCGTGCGTTCTGGAAGCGTTCTTACAGTCAGAAAGAAAACTACCCCACGTCAGCCCAAAAGAAGGGCGGGACGTGGGGCACCCGGACCAGAGCTCCACACATTAGCCAACTGCGGGCAAATGTGGCCACCTACGAACTTAAGCCAACTGCCAAGCCACCGCGACTTCCTCGCCTCCTGCGGCATCCTAAAAATAGGGACGATACGCTGATATGACTGCCTCAATTCCTCGTGTAATCATCGTAGGCGGTGGGTTTGGCGGCCTCTATGCGGCCCGCAAGCTGGCGCACAAGCACGTCAGGGTCACGCTCGTCGATCGCAAGAATCACCATACCTTTCAGCCGCTGCTCTACCAGGTGGCAACAGCCGGTTTATCGCCCGGCGAGATTGCCCATCCGATTCGAGCCATCTTCAAGCATGCCAAGAACATAGAGGTGCTGCTGGACGAGGTGACGGGCTTTGATCTGGGCCATCGCCAAGTGCTGATGCACGGCGACCGGCTGGATTACGACTACCTGATCGTCGCCGCAGGCGCCACTCACGCCTACTTTGGCCACGAGAACTGGGCGCCAATTGCTCCCGGCCTGAAAACCGTGGAGGACGCCACGGAGATCCGCCGCCGCATATTGCTGGCTTTTGAGATTGCGGAGCGGCAGGCACGGCTGGAGGGCAAGCACGAGCCGATTAATTTTGTGATCGTCGGCGGAGGACCTACCGGGGTGGAGTTGGCCGGAGCGGTCGCCGAAATCGCTCACCGTGTGGTTGCCGGCAACTTCCGGTCCATCGACCCGAACCGGGCACGGGTAATCCTGCTGGAGGGAGGGCCGCGCGTGCTGCCCACCTATTCGGAAGATCTCTCGCACAGCGCCGAACGGCAACTGCGGAAGCTCGGCGTCGAAGTCATGGACAACTGCATGGTGAGCGGAGTGGAACCGAACCGCATACACTTCGGCAACGGCAGCTTGGAGGCGTCAGTCATTCTGTGGGCGGCAGGGGTTGCCGCTTCGCCGCTGGGGAAGATGCTGGACGCGCCACTCGACCGTGCGGGACGAGTATTGGTGGAACCGGACCTCACCGTTCCCGGCCATCCTGAGGTATTTGTCGTCGGCGATATGGCCTCTGTGAAACAGGCGGATGGGAAACCAGTGCCCGGCGTGGCCCCGGCAGCAATCCAGATGGGAGAGTTCGCCGCGCGGACGATTCTGGAGGAGGTGCGGACAGGGCGATGGCGGGCGAGGGATGGCGCGGCCTTCCACTACTTCGATAAAGGAAGCCTTGCGACGATAGGTCGCAACGCCGGAATCGCGCAGATAGGCCGACTACACCTCTCCGGGCTGATCGCCTGGCTTGCATGGCTGCTGGTACACATATATTTCCTGATCGGCTTCCGCAACCGCTTGCAGGTGATTTGGGAGTGGGCATGGGCCTATTTCAGGTATCAGAAAGGGGCCAGACTAATCACGGGAAACAGCGACTCGATCGCGCCGGAAATACATGACAAGGCTGGCGGCGGACCGAGGCTGGAGGATCGCAAGGCATCCTGAGCGGATGGGGACAGCCTTTGAGGCGGGTTCGAAAACTACCCCAGGTTAGCGCCGAACTGCCAAATGAGCCGTTTGCTACGAACGGGACAGCTTGACAGAAACGCGCGGCGTGTCTCAAAGGAGTGCTCGGTCGGCGCGGAACCTGGGGCACCCCGCCCACGTCAGCCCAACCTCAGGGCTGGACCTGGGGCACCCGTTCTCATAAAGAAATTCAAAAATGATCCACCACCGGGGGCACCGCGCCGCAAGCGCCCGGCAGCGATATAATCGAGCTATCTTGACTATGCTCCGGCTCATCCTTCGTCTAGTGGTTGCCTTTGGTCTTTGCGGTGGCGTGGTGTTGTCGTGCTTTGCGCAAGGTTCCGCGCCGCCGGTTAGAACCATATTGATTTTGCCTTTTGAGAACCACTCCAAGGCTCCGGGACTGGAGTGGATTGGCGAGTCGTTTCCCGAAATACTTTTGCAGCGGCTGTCCTCTCCCTCGATGTACCTCGTTAGTCGCGAAGACCGGGTCTACGCCTTCGACCGCATGGGGATTCCGGTCACCGCCCGGCCTTCGCACGCCACTACGTATCGAATTGCCGAGCAGATGGATTGCGACTACGTGGTGATGGGCGACTACAACTTCGACGGGTTGAACTTTACGGCGAGCGCCAGGGTGCTCGACATGAAGCAGTTGCGGCAGTCGAAGGTGCTGGAAGCCTCGGGGCCGCTGCTCAAATTGATCGATGTGCAGACCGATCTCGCATGGCAGGTGCTGAAGACCGCGCAGCCGCAGAGCACGATCAGCCGCGATGAGATGATGCGTTCGGCCGGAACCGTGCGCCTGGATTCCCTGGAGAATTACGTGCGTGGCATTCTGGCCACCACCCGGCAGGAAAAAGTCAGCCGCTTCCGCGAGGCTATACGATTTAATCCGCAGTACACACTGGCGATGTTCCAGTTGGGCAAGACGTATTATGCGAACCGCGAATTCGAATCGGCGGCCAGTTGGCTGAACCGGATTCCGCAGTCGGACCCGAAGGCGGGCGAAGCGTACTTCCTGCTTGGGTTGGCGTATTACAACCAGGGGCAATTCGAGCGCGCCGAAGACGCCTTCAGGGTCACGATCTCCAGGATGCCGCTTACCGAGGTCTACAACAATCTTGGGGCAGCGGCCTTGCGGCGCGGCAAGCGGAGCGCACTGCAACTGCTGCAACGGACTATCGAAGTCGACCCGCACGATCCCGACTACCGTTTCAATTTTGCCTTAGCGCTATACAGGTATGGCGATCCGGCGATGGCAGTGAAGAACCTTCGCGAGTCACTGGCAAGATACCCGACCGATAGCGAAGCGCGGCAGTTTCTCGAAGAGATTTCCGGCGCGCCCGCCAGCCGGGGAGTCGACAGCTCCGGGGCCGTGGTTGCTCCTGTCCCCAGGATGCCGCTTCCCCGCATCAAACGGAACTATGACGAGACTTCATTCAGGCTGCTGGCGCTTGAAATCCAGAACTCGGCAAAGCCGTCAAACGACCTGAGTGGCAACACGCGAACGAAGTATCACATCCAGCATGGAACGGAACTACTGGATCGCGGTTTGATCACCGACGCGGAGAACGAGTTCCACGCGGCGCTCCAGATGGAGGCGGCAAGCGCGGCCGCGCATGCCGGCTTGGCCAAAGCCGCAGAGGCGAGGGGCGACGTGGCAACCGCGCGCTCGGAGGCTTCCACTTCGATTAGCTTGCAGCCCACGGCCGCGGCTTTTCTGGTGCTCGCGCGGGCGGACATGCGGCAAAAGCTGTTTATTGCGTCGGCCCTCAACGTCGAGCGGGCGCTTGGGCTCGAGCCGGGCAATGCCGAAGCTCTGACCCTCAAGCAGGAGATCGCGGCACGCGCGGCGCAGGCCATGGAGTTGACGCACTAGGGATGGGTTCACCTGGGCGAAGAAAACTACCCCAGGTTAGCGCCGAACAGCCAAATGAGCCGTTTGCTACGAACGGGACAGCTTGACAGAAACGCGCGGCGTGTCTCAAAGGAGTGCTCGGTCGGCGCGGAACCTGGGGCACCCGGCTCTGGACGGCATGGCTAAAGCTATGCCACTTCAAGACACCATCTATGAAGCGCCCTCTAAGGATTTCGGTCTTCGATTGCAAGGATTTCGAGGATAAGCCTATGCGTCTGCGTTTGCATCTGATTGCCGCACTTCTGGTGCTCTGTTGCACGCTGGCTCTGCCCTGCGCCGCGGACGTGCTGAAGATCACAATCAACGGCCCCATTCACCCGATTGCCGACGAATACATTGCGCGCGCCATCATGGCCGCGGAGCGGCGCCACGCGGAAGCGCTGCTGATCGAGCTGCGCACCCCTGGCGGTCTGTTGGATTCCACGCGGGAGATCGTCGAGAAGATTCTCGCCTCTCGCGTTCCGGTGATTGTTTACGTCGCGCCGAGCGGGGCGCGCGCGGCTTCGGCGGGCTTCTTCATTCTGGAATCCGCGGACGTTGCTGCCATGGCACCCGGCACTAATACGGGGGCATCGCATCCGGTCTCCATCACGAGCGGCAAGATGGATGACGTGATGAAGACCAAGATTGAGAACGATACCGCGGCCTTCCTGCGCTCCTACGTTTCCAAGCGCGGCCGCAACGTGCAGCTGGCGGAAACCGCGGTCGTCAAATCGAGCTCGTGGACCGATCAGGAGGCGCTCTCTCAGCAACTGATCGACATTGTCTCCCCCAGCGAGCAGGATCTGCTGCACCAACTCGATGGGCGCGTGGTGAAGCGTTTCGATGGGACCTCGGTGACGCTGCACTTGGCCGGCAAGCCGGTCGAGGGTTTTCCCATGTCGCTCAGGCAGCAAATCCTGGGCTGGCTGATGGACCCCAATATTTCGTTCCTGCTGCTGGCGATTGGCGCTTTTGCCATCTATGCCGAAATGAATCACCCGGGTGCGGTGGTTCCCGGCGTGGTGGGGGTCATATTCATTCTGCTTGCCGTCTTCGCGCTCAATCTGCTGCCGACCCGGTTTGCCGCCGTCACGCTGATTGTGGCGGCCTTTGTGCTATTCGCGTTGGAGGCCAAGTTTGCCACCCACGGAGTGCTCGGGATCGGCGGAATCGTGGCCCTGACACTGGGAGGGTTGTTCCTGGTCGACGGCCCGATTCCCCAATTGCGGGTTCAACTGTGGACGGCGCTCGGCGTAAGCGTGCCTCTGGGCGTGATCACGGTTTTTCTTATGAACCTCGCCATCAGGGCGCGACGTAATAAGGTCACCACCGGCTCGCAAGGTCTTATCGGGGAAACAGGGATCGCGCAGACCGAACTTTCCCCGGCAGGGACGGTGTTTGTCCATGGTGAATTGTGGAAGGCGCGCTCCCGGCAGCCCGTGGCGAACGGGGATCAAGTGAGAGTCACGGGCGTCAATGGGCTCCAATTGGAGGTGGAACCGTATGCGGAGTCCACGGCGCAAGCGGATGCGGAGGCGATGCGCTCTTCGCGCGGGAGCGGCTGACAATCGAAGTTTCATCGAACGCCTGTACGGAGCAGAACCTAGAGATACGCGGGGTGTCATCGTGAGGAGGTTCGCCGCCCTTACGAACCGACGTGACGATCTATGCATTTGGGGCGTCACCCGAAGGCCGGAAGAGCAAATACGTAGACCCTCACGTCGCGTCCTAGCGGACGCTCCTCAGGGTGACACCGCTAGGGTTGGGGCATTCCAAAAGCGACGATTGCCTTGCACCGCCCTACTCTGCTGAACGGCGGCCCAAAGAGCATGGGAGTGCCTGATCGGGTTCCTGGGCCCGAGAACCATATCCCGCAATTTCCCCTGCCTGATTCTTGGAGTACAATCCGCGCAGCGTATTAGATTGCGCTGTGGCGGAGGTCGACGTTGAGCATCTTTGGTTTGGCGGTAATCTTCATCATCGCTCTTTACCTCATCAACTCCATCAAGATCCTTTCTGAATACGAGCGCGGCGTAATCTTCCGCCTGGGGCGCGTGCTGTCGGCCCCCAAAGGTCCGGGCATAATCCTGGTCTTTGCGCCCCTGGACCGCATTGTGCGGGTGGATCTGCGGCAGATCGCTTTCGACGTGCCTCCCCAGGACATCATCACGCGCGATAACGTTACGCTGAAAGTGAGCGCGGTGATTTTCCTGCGCGTCATCGATCCGCGGCGCGCGGTGCTCGAAGTGTTGAATTACCAGTATCAGACCTCGCAATTCGCGCAGACGACCTTGCGCTCCGTGTTGGGCGAAGTGGATATGGACGAGTTGCTGGCGCATCGCGAGAAGATCAACCTGCGCTTGCAATCGATCCTTGATACGCACACCGACCCCTGGGGCGTAAAGGTGACGAACGTCGAGGTCAAGCAGGTGGACCTGCCCGAAGGCATGATGCGCGCCATGGCCAAGCAGGCCGAGGCCGAACGCGAAAAGCGATCGAAGATCATTCACGCCGAGGGCGAGTTCGCGGCTGCCCAACGCTTGGTGGACGCGGCGCACCTGCTCTCCAGCGAGCCATCTTCCATACAGCTTCGTTATTTGCAGACGCTTACGGAAATCGGCGTCGAGAAGAACACAACGATCATCTTCCCCGTCCCGGTCGATCTGCTGGCTGGATTGCAAAAGCTAGTGACCGAGCGGAAGGTGGCGGAAGAAAAACAGGACTAGGCGGGCACTTTGCCATGTTCGGAACGAGAAGCTTTCGACAAATGGGGGCGGATGTGCGGCAGTCGGAGTCAGACGAGCGAGAGATTACGCTAGGTGTCGGCAAACTGGTGGGATTGTTTTTCCTGCTAGTGACGTTCTGCGCATTTTGCTTCGCCGTCGGCTTCGGCTTCGGACGCAGCGGAGCGAAACAACCGACGGAGGTTCAGGCCGCGGCTCCCAAGCCCGAGGTTAAGTCGCCGGTTGCCAAGGTGCAGACTGACGCGCCTGCGCGCAGCGATTGTCCCACGGGAGAGAACTGCCAGCAAACAGCAACGGCCATTCCGGCTGCGCCGGTTCTTAGCTTCTACAAGGCCGTAGAGCAAAAGGAAACGCATGCACGGCTGACTCCGCCGCAACCTGTGCAACCTCCACCGACGGCCAAGCCCGCTCAACCGTTGCCGGCGAAAACGCCCGCTCCGGAAAGTACTTCGGCAGTTGCTGCTGGAATGACGGTGCAAGTGGCCGCTGTCAGCAGACGCGAGGATGCCGAAGTGCTTCAGGACGCGCTGCGCCGCAAGCAATACCCCGTGCTCATCACCACCGCCCCCAGCGACAAACTCTTCCACGTCCAGATTGGTCCGTTCAGCGATCCCAAAGAGGCCGAAACCACACGCTCCCGGTTACAGGCAGATGGTTATAACTCGATCCTGAAACGCTGAAACGCGGTCTGACCAAGCCGATTGAGTTCACGCGTGATACATTGATCATCGTCGATGAAAGCAGCAAACGACGGTCTTAGTCTGAAACTGCGTGCCATCTCCGACCCGGTACGGCGGGAGATTCTGCGCCTGCTTGCCCGCAAGGGCCTGTGCTCACTGGACAGGGCGGATGGCATGTGCGCGGCCGACCTACAACAACAGATGGGCTTGGCACAGCCCACCATCTCCCATCACATGCGGGTTTTGGCCGAAGCCGGACTGGTGCGGGGAGAGAAAGTGGGCACCTGGGTCTGTTACTGCCGCGAGGATGCGGCCTTGCGTCGACTGGCACGCGAGGTGCGCGAGGAATTAGAGCAGAAGGCGAACATTTCAGATTGAAGATTTCAGATTTTAGATTGAAAGTGACGGCGGGGATGTTTGCCCGATGCTGCAACCTCATTCCTGAAAATCTGAAATCAACAATCTGAAATCTGAAATAGTTTCGGGCTTCTTGATCCCACATTAGCCAACTACGGGCAAATGTGGGCCACCAGAGCGAGGTGGGCACAAGACACGTCCAATAAACAACTACCCCACGTCAGCCCAACCGCGGGGCGGGACGTGGGGCACCGGCAGGTACAACGCCTCGATAAATCACAGGCAGCAAGCCAAACAGCTTTCGCGGAGTCGTGTTACTTCGATATTGCGGTGAACAAATCCGATCCCAACAGAGACTGGAAGCGATTGTCATCGGCCTTGAAGTGAATCATCAGTTTGCCGTTGTCGGAATCCACAGTGGTGGCATCGATGGCGGTCTTTTCAACGGGCGAAGAGCCCATCTTCTTCAGCATAAGGCCGGCCTTCAGCAGTGAAGAGAGCGTGGCGGCGGCCATCGGATCTCCGGTCACGACCGTCAGGTCCAGGGATACGCCATGCGCGAAATCCACCGTGTAGTAGGACCCCGTCAAGCGCTTCTTTACCACGTCATAGTCGGCCAGCTTGGCGGCGTCACCCATGGCTGAGCGAAGCATATTCTGCGATCCGACCGAGTCCAGCACGCTCCAGATAGCGCCATCTTCGACCGAGGCCATCAGGCTTGTGATGTCCGCATTGCTGGTCACGCTCGGAGCCTCTCCGTCGCGGGCGTCCAACGCGTTGTGGATCGACTGAGTATCGCCGAACAACATGGTCGTGTCGTCGAGAAAAGTCATCGACATGCCAGAGGCGGGATAGAGAAACGCGGTGCGATACTTCTCCGGCTTGCTCTTGGCCGCCTTTTGTTTGGCAAGAAACTTTTTGACCTGAAAATCGCCGGTAGCGAAACCGACAGAGCGCAACTGCTTCGCGGCACGGAACATGACAAATGACAGTCCTTCGACGTCGCTGTCGGGGTCGATGCCCATGTCCTTGAGCGCGTTTTCGAACTGCTTCAGATTATCCGGCAGGATCTTGGCTTTGAGCGCCATGCCGGAGTCGGAGTTCCGCAATGCGCGGTAATCGACGGAAATAATCTGCTGCACGTCAGACGGTATGGCTGTCTTTGCATTGGAAGCCAACGGCGCCGCAAACGAGAGCGTCGCCAGGAACAGACAACAGAAGAGAGCAATAAGACGCTTCATAATTAGTATTTTACCCGAGTTCTGCTGGTGCAGAGTTGATTGTCGCCGATTCTGGTCACCGGAGCGACAGCGGGTGTTTGCGTATGCGGTCCAGTCGTCCAGAGCCGATTGTCAACCTGCTTGAATTTAACCCGCTCACGGGAGCGGAGTTGCGCCTGCTTCCAAAGTGGCTGCCAACCGGCACTGAGGTGCCAAAGTCCTGGAGCTAACTGGCCTCTCAGCCCTTCAGCACTCCGGCGTTGACCAGCGATTGCAAAATCTTGATTCCATCCATCATGCCCAGGGCCGGTTCGCTGGCGCGCTCCGGATGCGGCATCATGCCCAGCACGTTGAATCCTTCGTTGCAGATTCCGGCGATGTTGTCGAGCGCGCCGTTAGGGTTCGCCTCGGGAGTCACCTCGCCGGTTGGCGAGCAGTAGCGGAAAATGATGCGATTCTGCTGTCTTAGCTGCTTCAGGGTGTCATCGTCGCAGAAGTAATTGCCCTCCATGTGGCCGATGGGCACGGTGAGCACCTCGCCCTTCGCGCACTGGTTGGTAAAGGGCGTATCGGGATTCTCGCAGCGAATCTGGACGGGTTTGCAAATGTACTTGAGCCCCTGGTTCCGCATCAGCACGCCGGGCAGCAACCCCGCCTCACAAAGGATCTGGAAGCCGTTGCAGATGCCAAGCACGAGCCCTCCGGTGGCAGCGAAGCGGCACACCGATTCCATGATGGGCGAGAACCTGGCGATAGCCCCTGTGCGCAGGTAGTCACCGTAGGCAAAGCCGCCGGGAACGATGACCGCATCGCAGTCGTGGAGGTCGGGCGAGTCGTGCCAGAGCATGGTCGCGGGCTGCTCAAACACTTCCTTGAACGCCCAATATGCATCGTGATCGCAATTGGAACCGGGGAAAACTATGACGCCAAATTTCATTGCAGTGCCTTGCTTCGAGTTTAGCACGCAGGCGGGGAGGGACGGTCTCCCAGGAATTCGAGTCCTATGATGGCGAAAAGCCCGCCCAAGCTTCGCTTGAATGGGGCACCCGTTTTAATTCCCGCTGACGATCAAGTATCCTGAAAGGCTGGTCGGGGTCCCCGACAAGCCCGCTGATGGCTTGTTGGGGCTGAGAGGCCGTCATGATTCTGCGTCACCACATCGAGGTCACTTTCGGTGCACTCAAGCGCTGGTTCATCGCCCAATGCTATGACGCGCTGATTGTCGGCCTGCTCTGGCTGGCGGCGCTGTGGTACCTGCATGTTCCGCTGGCGATTTTCTGGGCTCTGGTGGGCGGGTTGTTGCAGTTCGTTCCGAATTTTGGTCCGGTGCTGGCCTTGCTGGGCCCGACGCTGGCTCTGTTGTTTTCCCGCGCCGGGTGGGAGCAGTTCGTTGCTCTGCTGATCGCCTACGCGGTGATCGCGATTGTCGACGGGCTTCTGTTGCAGCCCTACTTGATGCACCGGCAGAACCGGGTTCCCGTGTGGGCATCTATTCTGGCGCCACTGGTGCTGGGAGTTATCATCCCGTTCTGGGGAGTGTTCCTGGCTCCGCCGCTGCTGGCCGTCATCTACGCGTATGTGCGCCGCAAGCAGATGCGGAAGGAGGAGGAGGCGACACGTTCGGGCAAAGTCATAATTCTCCCTCCGGAGCCCCCGGCCAACCCGCGACATACGGAGACGGCTCCTATAATCGAGTCCGAAGCAGAGCCAGGCAGGCGTGAAAGGCCTTGCCGCGACTGGGCCAATCCCGGCGACGAGCACAGGAATCGCTAAGCATCGGCGTGCCGCAATGGTATAATCCCTGCTTGCCTGTGTGCTTTGAGCGAGAGCTTTGCAGCGACCACACGTCGTGGCACCGGCGCATATTGGTAATCCCGGGGGTCCCCGGCGCGCGCCGTAGTTGCGGGCGTTGGGGCAGAGCCATCGGGGCGAACCAAAGAAGACGAAATCCATTCATCCGGCGAGGTTCACATGTCCGGCCATTCTAAATGGGCCACAATCAAGCACAAAAAAGGCGCGCTTGACGCAAAGCGCGGAAAGATTTTCACCCGTCTCATCAGGGAAATATCCATGGCCGCCAAGAACGGCGGCGACCCTGTGATGAATCCCCGGTTGCGGACTGCGATTGCGGCGGCCAAGGCCGAGAACATGCCGTACGACAACGTCAAGCGCGCCATTCAGCGTGGCACGGGCGAGCTGCCGGGCGTGACATACGAAGAAATCACCTTTGAAGGCTACGGTCCCGGCGGGGTCGCGGTTCTGGTCGAGGTGACCACCGATAACCGCAACCGCACCGTCAGCGAGATGCGCCACGCCTTCAGCAAGAACGGCGGCAACATGGGCGAGGCCGGTTCGGTGGCCTGGATGTTCTCCAAAAAGGGCGATATCGTGATTCCGAAAACGGCGGCCAAGGAAGATGATCTGATGACCATCGTTCTGGATGCCGGCGCGGACGACCTCAAAGACGATGGCGAAAGCTGGGAGATCCTCACCGAGCCTGCTGCTTACGAGCCCGTAATCGAGGCGCTCACCAAGGCCGGCATCAAGCCCGAGGTCGCTCAGATCGGCATGATTCCGCAAAATTACATCAAGCTCGAGGGACACCAGGCCTCGACCATGATCCGCTTGATGGAGGCGCTGGAAGATCAGGACGACGTGCAGAACGTCTACGCGAATTTCGATATCGACCAGAAGCAGTTGGAAGAGGTCGCCGGATAGCAGCGGCGTAGGCGAGAGCGAGAAGCAGATCCTTCGCTACGCTCAGGATGACACGGAAAAGAGGCCGCTCATGCGCATGGGCGGCTTTTTACATTGTTGCCTGATGTGGGCCGCACCCTCAATTTCCAGCCGTTCGCCGGTACTTCTCGCGTACAATTCAGAGCTGGATCAACCCACTACATTTGTCAGGGACCGATGACCGATGAAGTTCCGCGCGATGCTTCTGCTTGCTGTTTGCTCCTCAATTCTCTTTCTGCCTGGCGCTTCAGCACTTGCCCAGACGGCCCCGCAGGCGGGCGATGACGTTGCTGGACTGAGGAGTGGACACTGGAATCTCGGCGTCTTTGTTGGCGGAGGCAGTGGAGTGGGGGCGCGCACGGACGTGCAGATGTTTCGCGGCGGCGCGCGCATTGGCCGCGTCATGACCGACGAACGGGGACGCGGTTGGGCAAAGGGTACGTTCGAACTCGCCGCCGAGATCACGCCCGTCGATTACATCTTCTGGAGCGGGTACAAGAACGCATATGGATTCGGTGTTACGCCCATCGACATGAAATGGAACTTCACCAGCGGCAAGCACCTGGCGCCGTTCGTCGAGGCCGCAGGCGGCGTCATGTGGAGCACGGTGAACATTCCTCCCGGAGACACCTCGCGCATCAACTTCACCCCCGGCTGTGGAGGCGGCATGCACATCTTCCTCAAGCCTGACCGCGCCGTCACCTGGACGCTGCGCGCCGTGCATATTTCAAACGCTACGCTCGGCAACCACAACCCGGGCGTGAACGCCTCTGTGCAGGGCAGCCTGGGCTATACGTGGTTCAAGACGCGGTAGCGGCGGTGTTCACGATTGGCGCTGGCGCAACCGTCCGGCTTGCGTGATAATTCACATCTCAGACTCGGAACTCTGGCCGTAAACAGACAGTCCCAAGAGGCAAGGAGAATTCTGCATGCACAAGACCGTCGTGTTGGTATCTCTTTTCGTTCTCATCGCCGTTTTTGGTACGGCGTTGTCAGCCGAAACCCATAAGTTGCCGGCGACAGATCAAACCACGTGGACAGGCTTCTTTGACAATACAGTTCCCGCTGTCCTGAAGATCAACTCGGGCGATACGGTCGACACCCAGACCCGTATGCTCTACAACGACAAGCTGAAGCCCGGCGCAACCATGGATGACGTGGTCAAGTGGCGCGCCGCTCTGGGCCTTGAAAAAAAGTCGGGGCACACCTTGACCGGCCCGATCTACATTAACGGCGCCATGCCCGGCGATGTGTTGCAGGTGGATATCATCAAGCTGACGCCACGCGCGTATGCGGTGACCTACAACATGCCCGGTAATTTTAAGGTTGGCAGCCTGCCGGAAGATTTCCCCGAAGGACAGTTGAAGTTTCTCACCGTTGATGTGAAGAAGAAGATTGTGAAATTCAACGACAACATCACCCTTCCCATGCGTCCCTTCCTGGGCATCATGGCGGTGGCCCCGGCGCAGGACGGCCACGTTTCGACAGCTCCTCCGAACGTGTTCGGCGGCAACATGGACTTGAAGGAACTGGTTCCCGGCACAACGGTCTTTTTGCCGGTGTTCAAGCAGGGCGGCCTGTTTAACATTGGCGACGCGCACGCCGGCATGGGCGATGGCGAAGTCTGCATCACCGCGATGGAAACGGCGATGGACCAGGTTGTGCTCAAGTTCACCGTTCGCAAGGACATGAAGCTGGCACTGCCCATGGCCGAGACTCCGACGCACTACATCCTCATGGCCTACAACCCCGACCTGAACGAAGCGGCCAAGGACGCAACCCGGGCGGCAATCGGCTTCCTGCAGAAGTCGAAAGGCTTGACCGCACTGGATGCGTACGCGCTGATCAGCGTAGGGTGCGACCTGCACGTGACCCAGATCGTGGACGGCAGCAAGGGGGTTCACGTTATGATTCCGAAGTCCATCTTCGGCAAGTAGACAACTGAAGCATTCACCCAGAGCAACCCATCCCGTGGGGGTGGGTTGTTTTGTTTGCAGCGCGGCGTGGGCCATTGAGGCGCTGTAAGGTGTATCCTGCCACTTCAACCATGGCGCTGATTGAATCTGTTCCGAACTTTTCCGAGGGCCGCGACCGGGCGATAGTGGACGCCATCGCCGAGGCCATGCGCGCCGACGGCGTCTACCTGCTCGACCGCCACATGGACGCCGACCACAATCGCAGCGTCATTACCCTGGCCGGAGACCGTGAAGCGCTGATGGAAGCCGTTCTGCGCGGCATCGGCAAGGCTGCCGAGCTGATCGATCTTACCCGGCACCGGGGCGTACATCCTCGCATTGGCGCAACCGACGTGGTGCCTTTTGTGCCGATCGAGGGCGTCACGCTGGAAGACTGCGCGCAGATGGCGCGGCAGGTGGGCGCGGAGGTCTGGAAGCGCTACCGCATCCCCGTCTATCTGTACGAGAGCGCCGCCACGCGTCCGGAGCGGGTCCAACTGGAGAACATTCGTCGTGGGCAATTCGAGGGACTGCGCAAGGAAATCGCAACCAATCCCGAACGCATGCCTGACTTCGGCGAACCGCGCGTCCATCCTACGGCCGGAGCTACGGTGATTGGCGCGCGCAAGTTTCTGGTCGCCTACAACGTTTTTCTGAATACGAGCGATGTCGAAATCGCCCGCAAGATAGCACGGACGGTGAGGTTTTCCAGCGGCGGGTTGCCGTTCGTCAAGGCGATGGGCGTGCTGGTTCGGGGAGTGGCGCAGGTCTCCATGAACCTGACCGACACGGAGCAGACGCCGATCGCGCGCGTCTTTGAGCTCGTCAAAGGCGAAGCCACGCGGCACGGTGTCGCCGTGCTTTCCAGTGAAATTGTTGGGCTGGTTCCAAAGAAAGCGCTGGAGGATGCAGCCGGATCGCTTCTCCAGTTGGAAAACTTCGACTCGTCGCTGATCCTGGAAAACCGTTTGGCCGCCGCAAGGGCGCACACAATCAGCTAGCGCGCGTTTCAAAAACCGACGTTAGCGGAAACGGCAAATCTCGGGGCCTTCGCAAATGTGGGCCACTAATCATGGAAAACCCCCGGTTCGCGCCAAACTGCCGAATGAGTAATTTGCTGCGAACTCAGAGCCTCCGATGGGAAATGTAAAACGATTCCTTCAGAAGTTGCCAAGCAAAAAACTTTCCGTCCCTCAGACGAAGGAAGCCGTCCGAAAAAAGGGAGACTACCGCGCCTGCTCGATCTCCTGCCGAGGACAGCTCCCGATGAACCCGATCCAGCAGTTCCCCTTTTGGTATATACCATCTCTCTTTGAGAGAACTGTTTCCCTTCGAATTAGAGAAGAAGGGACACCACCGGGCGTCAAAAGACAGTCGGAGTCCGCCGCCCTCCCCACGAAGGTTTTCAGGTGTGGGCCTCTGTACCTTCGCCGCGAGGTCCGCCAGGTTGAGAGGCTTCTTTTCTGTCGGATCAACCTTAAGCAATTCAGACAAAAACTGCATTTTGTACTTCTGCTGGTATTCCTGATCCGACAGTGGTCGATGGGACTTTACGAAGCAAGCTATCTCGATGTCCTGGTCAAGCCTCTCGACCTCCAGCGGCGGCACCTCAATTAGCGGCGCTTTAATAGGCGGCATCTAATCCCCCTTGTCGTTGCGCGCAATTCTAAGAGCAACCTAAGCTGAAGCAAAGCCCAATTTGCATGATCGCCAAAAACAAAAAACCTCGACAGGTGAACCCTGCCGAGGGGGCTGACCTACGACTTGTACAGTCTGCTAGAGCCGCTTGTTGACCCACTCCTCAACACGATCAAGGGCCTTCTCGATGTTCTCGATCGAGTTGGCGATGCTGAAGCGCAGATACCCTTCGCCATAGGCGCCGAATGCGGTGCCGGAAAGCACAGCGACACCAGCCTCTTGCAGCAAGGCGTCCGCCAGCTTTCTGGACGGCCATCCGGTCTTGGTGATGTTCGGGAACATGTAGAACGCGCCTTTGGGCACCTTGCAGGAAAAGCCCTTGATGCGGTTGATGCGCTCGGCGAAGTAGTCGCGCCGACGCTTAAATTCGTCGCGCATCACGCCGACGGAACTCTGATCGCCCTTGAGGGCGGCGACTCCGGCCATCTGGGTAAAGCTGGCGGTGCAGGAATTGGCGTTGGTCTGCATCCGCGCGATAACCTGCGCAAGGTCGGGGCGCATGACGCCGTATCCCATGCGCCAGCCGGTCATGGCGTAGGTTTTCGAAAAGCCGTCGAGAAGAATGATGCGGTCCCGCAACTGCGCGTGCTTGAGGATCGAGTGGTGCTTGCCTTCGAAAATCAGGCGGCAGTAGATTTCGTCGCTCAAAATCTGGGTATTGTAATTGCCGACGGCACTGGCGATGTCGGCGATGTCCTGCTCGGTCAATACGCCGCCCGTGGGATTCTGCGGCGAGTTCAGGATGATGAGCTTGGTGCGCTCATTGATCAGGCCGGCAAGTTCGTTGACGTCGAGGCGGAAGTCCATCTCTTCACGCAGACGGATGGGCACAGGCTTGGCGCCAACGAAGTTGATCATGGACTCGTAGATGGGAAAGCCGGGATTGGGGTAGATGACCTCATCGCCTTCCTCGGCCAGCGCCATGATGCTGAAGAACATGATGGGCTTGCCACCCGGAACCACGACAACCTCATCGGGTGAAACCTTGATATTGCGGCTGGCCGCCACTTCGTCGGCAATCGCTTGCCGAAGCTCGGGCAGGCCCGCCGAAGGGCCGTAGTGCGTGAAGCCGTGATGCATGGCCTCACTGCCGGCTTCAATGATGTGCGCTGGAGTGTCGAAATCAGGCTCGCCGATCTCCAGGTGAACAATGTCTTTGCCCTGCTTTTCCAGGGCGCGCGCCTTTACTAACACTTCAAAGGCGGTTTCGGTGCCAAGGCGTGCCATCCGGCTCGCCAGGCGAAGTTCGGTTTGAATTGCTGGAGTCATAGTATCCATGCCTGTAATCGATTGAATTACTGTTTACATTCTTTCACATAGAGAAAGAAGCGCAAGTATTTTGCGAAGGTCGTTGGGAGCCTGCGGATTAGCAAGCGGGTCCCGAAGGGGGTGCGGGGCCAATCAGTGCCAGAGATTCTAAACTGCCCCAGACAGTGTGCCCCCGGCGAATGCGAGCGGAGACTCCCGGGCAAACAACCGCACTAATATTGGCCGGGTTTCGCGACCTCGCCCCCCACCGGGGGTATGAATCCTGAAGGATTAGCCTTCTGAAGATACGTATTGCATGGCGCATTCATAATGTTCAGTGATTCGTAACACAGGATATTGTGACGATAAATTGTCAATGCTCGGCGTCGGGGGACGCACAAACAGCAGATCCTTCGCTCTGCTCAGGATGACACGGAGAATAGCTTTAGGGCAGCCGATGAAGCCGGGAGCTGAGTGTGGTGAAACAGCTTCTAGTCTTGCAGCTCTTTTTGATTATCCGCGGCGCGGATCACCTTCTCGACGCGGTAAGGCACTCCGCCGCCGGAATCGTGGAATTGGCGCACCTGTAATTCGCCCAACAGGCCAAAGGCCAGCAATTGCACGCCGGCCACGATCATCACCGCCGCCAGGATCAACAGAGGCCCATGCTGATCCATGACGTCGGTATGGAACAACAATTTCAGAGCCATCATCCAGAGCGCAATCACCGAACCGCCGAAAATACCCGCCATCCCTACCGTCCCGAAGAAGTGCAACGGCCTCGACAGGTATTTAAGCAGAAAGCGAATCGTAATCAGGTCAAAGAAAACCCGGAAGGTACGCGTGATGCCGTAATGAGACTTGCCTTTATCCCGGTTGATGTTCCTGATGGGAATCTCGCAGATGCGCGCGCCATACCATGAGGCCAGGGCGGGGATAAAGCGGTGCATGCCCTCGCCATAGAGCGGAACCTGCTCGATGAGTTCGCGGCGATAGGCCTTGTAAGTGGTGCCGAAATCGTGCAGATCGACGCCACTCAGCTTCGACATCAACCAATTGGCGCAACGCGAAGGAATTCGCCGCATCACCAGATTGTCGATGCGCACCTTGCGCCAGCCGCTCACAATGTCGTAGCCTTCGTTGATTTTTTCGATGAACGCCGGAATGTCGTCCGGGTCGTGCTGCAGGTCGCCATCCATGGCGATGACGTACTCGCCCTGGGCATGGTCGAAGCCGGCCGCCAGCGCCGAGGTCTGGCCGAAGTTCCGGCTCAGCTTCACCACCACAACGCGGCTGTCGATGGTGGCTATTTCCTCGAGGAGGTCGAAGGTCTGATCGCGGCTGCCGTCGTCGACAAATACCAGCTCGAAGGAGTCGCCCGCCGATTCCATCACGGCCTTCAGCCGGTCATAAAGCTCGGTGATGCTCTCCTGCTCATTGTGAAACGGAACAACAATGGAAAACTTGGGCACGATGAACCATTATACCAAGACAAACTGCGCGCGCCAGAACAGGCGTCAGTTGACGGTGAGCGTGAACGTAGTGTTTCGCAGGATCGCTCCGCTGCTGGCTGTCACGGTGACGGTGTAGTTGCCCGCAGGCGTGCCTTGGTCGAGTGCGTTCGCTTGGCTTTTGCTCCCGCTGTTGGCGCCGCCTCCTCCGCAACCCACACCTGCGATAAAGAACGCGGCCAAGAGCAATGCAAGCGCCACATAGCAGTTTCGTCGTCTTCCGTGGATGCCAGCAAAGACCAGCACGCCGCCCAGCATCAGGACTGTGCTTGCCCGCCACGAACCCGGCCTATGAGGTTGACCGTGGTGGAGCGACGCCGTTTGCGGCGCAGTCGTCCTGATGGTCAGGGTAGCTCCAGAGGCAAGCGTCGGCAGCTCCGGAGTGAAGGAGTAGCTGGTTTGAGGGGGAAGCCCGGAGCAGGAAAGGCTCAAGCTCCCTGACGAGCCGGGGCTGGAAAAAGCAATCGGCACGGCAACGCTTCCGCCTCTGGCGACGCTTGGCGGCGCAGTGGCTGTGAGCGTGAAATCGGTGATCTTGGCCCAATTTGTTGCCAGGGCATTTGCGTCTACCGAACCCAACCCGGTTGCCAGATCGTATCCGGTGCCGGCATTGTAGCCGTTCATCACGCCCGGAACGTTCTTTTGCGTGGATGAACAATCCGGCGATTTGCCTTTGCAAGGCACCGCGTTCGTCCCCAACGTGATGTCGTGGTAGATGCCCGGCGTGTTCGACAACGGATAGAAGCGAAAGTTCGGATTCCCCTGCGTGGCGCCGGTATATTGGTTGACGATCGCCATCAGGCCGGCAAAGGCCGGTGTCGACGCGGAAGTACCGTACATTAGATAGACGGAACCGGGGCACTTCCGATTGAGGCACACGACGTAGGGATCGTTCCCCGCGGCCGCCAGGGACACATCCGGCAGCAGACGATGATGACCGGAAGAACCGGGGTCGGTAGCGGGTACGCCGGTAGCGGGTACGCCAGTGCCTGTCTGCCATGCGGGCCGGCTATAGAGCGTGCTGACTCCGCCGCCGCCCGCCCACAGTCCGGAAGCGGCGCTATCGTTCCACACCACCTCCGGAATGTATCTATTGGCAGAAGCGTGATGCGTGTCTGAAGTATTGTTCCAATAGCTAGTGTCGCCGTTTTCGTTAAACTGCGTTCCGCCGACCGCGACGTTGTAGGGCGTGGAGGCGAGTCCGTTCACGGCCAAGCCACGGGTGTTTGCATAGGAACTGCTTGGGTCATCGCAACCGGCGGAGCCGTTGTCCATGGCAGCAACGAAAACCGAGATTCCCTGTGCCGCCGCCTGCTGCCAAAGCAGGTTGTAAAACTGGCTCCCTTGCTGATCATCCTGTTCGCAGCTTCCGTAGCTCATACTCACAACCGGGGCCAGGTTGTTGTCCACGATATAGGCAGCCGAAAGATCGACGGTTTTGGAGACCACCAGCAGGATCGTCGCACCTTTTGCCACCGCGCCGGACCACTGCACGTCGAGCTCGGACTCCTCCGCATCGCCGGAGACGATTCCCGGGTCCGTGCCGTTGACGATTATCTGTGGTGGCTTTAGCGGGAGTCCGAAATACTTTTGAAAATCGCTGACATCGGCGGTATTGATGTTGCTTTGAGCGGCGATGGCGATTTTCTGGCCGGTGCCGTCCATGCTTGGGTTCGAGTTCCACAGCGGCAGCACGTTATAGATCGTCGCAAAATCGTAAGGCCCCAGCGCGTGACCTCCGCCGCTGAGGTTGAATTCCGGGGTGGCCGTCGCGTTTGTTTTGGCAACCGAAGTCCGGGCGACCACACGATGCATTGCACGCCGTGGAAAATTGTGCAGAGAGGCAATACCTTTCACTACCGGCGCCAGTGCGGCCGGAATATACGGATTGGTAGCGTTGGCCCAGTACGGCTTTCCCTCCACAACGTAACTGTTGATCTGCGTGTGGAACGCCTCTGCTACCTGCGCCGCAGTGCCGCTGAATTCTACAAAGCGCCGTCCTCGGGCCACCGCGTTCACGCGAAAACCGTGCTCCCGCAGCCAGGCGGTGATGGTCTCAACGTCCTGCGGGGCTGGACCAAACTGCTCGCCGAATTCCCGTGGGGTGAGCCAACGGCGATAGCTGGAAGAACCAGGGTCTTGCTGCGCAGTCAGAAGCGCCTCGAGGGACTCTCGCTGCGCCGGGCTTCCGCCGAGAAGCAGCATCATCCGCTCCATCGCCAAATCGCCGACGGCGGCGGCGACGGGCGTTACGGAATGGACACGCCGATGAACATGTCCTTTCAGTTCAATGAGCTGGCGCTCGTCGACCGCGCGGGTAATACGCGCATCCGGCGCGGACTGGGCCGCAACGGCAGGAACCAGCCCGATCGGCGCCAGTAATAACAGAACGCGCAGAAACCGCGAACATGAGCTCATCGTAGAATCCAGAGTTCCGCAATCTTGGCAAGCGTCTACTCTGAAGTCAAACGAATTCCTCGAGCATGGGAGAGATTGCAATCCAGGGGTAAGTCGAACACCCGACCAGTAGTTCAGGAGAGGCGAGCGCCCGACTTTGAACTAGGGTTTTCCACCTGTTAGGGCGCTGCAGCTAGACAGTTCAAGCGAACACGCAGAGATGCCGATAGCACATATACAGCGCCAAGCGGGGCGGGCTCACGTTTGCGCCGGGACGCCAGAAAGAGGGTTCCAGTGAAGGCAAAACTTCAGGAGAATTTCGCGAGGGTTCCTTGGAGTTTGGCACGCCTGCCTCCGTTCCCTCTGGTTGCCACAAGGGTGCTTCATCTTGTCGCCAAAAAAGATTCTTCCCTGCACCAGTTGAGCGCCTTAATTTCGACCGACCAGGCGTTTTCGAGCGAGATCCTCACCATTGTCAATTCGCCTATTTTCCCTATTCACACGACAGTGACGAGCATCCAGCAAGGCATCGCCGCGCTCGGACTGGAGCGAGTCAAGGGTCTGGCGGTTACCGTTGGAGTTCGAGCGTATCTTGGCGGCGCGCTAAAG
Source organism: uncultured Acidobacteriota bacterium (assembly GCA_963832365.1). GTDB lineage: Bacteria > Acidobacteriota > Terriglobia > Terriglobales > Acidobacteriaceae > CAWBRT01. Next base: position 135,249 of record CAWHUL010000016.1, read on the forward strand.
AATCCATCGCTGCAGGCAATTTGGCGCCACAGCCTTGCGTGCGCCTTGCTGGCCGAAGAATACGCAGGGTCAAAGCTGATGGACAAAGGGACAGCCTACACGGCTGGAATCATGCACGACATTGGCAGGGCGGCGCTGGCGGTCATCCAACCCGGACGATACGCAGATTTCTTGCAGAGCATTCAGGAAGAGCCCTGGGAAGTGCTGCGGCGCGAGCGCGAGTTGTTCGAACTGGACCATTGCGAGGCGGGCCGGCGCTTGGCAGTTGATTGGAAGCTGCCAAACCCGTTTCTCAATATCATTTCGCGCCATCATGCCGCCCAGGAGGCCGGCGGTACGTTGGACCTGCTAGCCATAATTCGCCTGGCTTGCAGCATGGCGGACACGATTGGATTTTCCGCGGCTCCCTCGCTCAAGTGTTGCAGCTACAAGAAACTGACAAATGAGGTTCCAGCGCGGGTGCGCGACCTGCTTCCGATCGAGCCCGAGGAGCTAGCTTTCAGGATTGCCGCCAAGATCAACTCGATTGAATCGGTGTATTGACCGGGCAAAAGAGATTTTCCCATCGACGTATTTCGACGTTTCGTTCGGGGCCGCACTGGATTACGCTGGTGGCAGTGGCGCGATGCCCATACTCGAGAACCCCATATTCGACAACCTGGAGCCGTGGCGTCCCTTTACGCGGATAGCACTCATCGGCTGGCTGGTGTTTTACGGCGTATTCCTGGCATACGCTGCCGCCAACCACAGCGGATTTCTGTTCATCGATAACGCGAACCTGGTGGTACACGAGGGCGGGCATCTGCTGTTCGGCTGGTTCGGTCAGACGCTGGGGCTCTGGGGCGGGACACTGTTGCAGTGGCTGGCGCCAGCTCTGCTGGCGGCATACTTCTTTGTGCAAAGGCAGATCGCCGGTTTCTGCTTCTGCCTCTTCATGCTATTTGAGAACTTCCTTTACACCGCGACATACATGGCTGACGCGAGGGCGCAGGTCCTGGACCTTGTGAGTGTAGGCGGGGGCGAAGCTACGCACGACTGGTTCAACATATTCTCCACCTTGGGCGTGCTGCAACGGGACACACAGATCGCGGCCACGGTGCGGGCGTTGGGATGGATCGGCATGCTGGCCACGGTGGCATGGTTCGCATGGCGTGGCCGGACACTCGACGAGCCACGGGCCGATTAACAGGCTGCGCGGGCGTCCGCCTGGAATGCGTATTACGGCTTGGGCGCGTAGTATCCCTTGCGGACCTGTATGTGGAAGTCGCCGTCTTTGACTCGAACATGGAGCTTGCGGTAAGTGCCATCCGCCTTTCGTATCGGCGTATAGCCGATGTAATACTGGTTGCGCAGCTCTTCTGAAATCTGCTTGATGGCTTTTTCCACCTGGCCAGGTTTTTGATCGATGTCAATCACCCTGCCGCCTGTTTCCTTGCAGACTTTTCCGATATCCTCGCTGCGCGCCCCGTAGTCGTTGTCATATGCGAGCAGCACATAAACCGACGTGTTGGCCCTTTGCGCGGCCTCGATCGTAGCGGCCAGTTTGGTTTGGCTGCCTTGGTCGATTCCGTCGGTTATGACGACGATTGCTTTCCGCCCGACCTCGTGTTGCAGTTCTTCGGTTGCGGCCAAGTAGATTGCGTCGTAGAGCAACGTACCCCGCGAGCCTTTCCTCGTATCCGGGAATCCCTCTTTGCCCGGAAGTATCCAGTCGCCGGCATCGCTGCTGGTTTCGAGCAATGCCAGCTTCAGAGGATCAGGGCTGGGGCCGGTGAGATCCTGCAGCAGATCCACCCCCACATCGAAACTCATCAGGAACGCCAAGTCCTTATCGCGCAGCACATTATTGAGAAATTGACTTCCAATTTGGCGCACGAAGGGCAGAATGCGGCGAGTGCTGCCGCTGGTATCAATAAGCAGTCCGAGGGTTAACGGCTGACTGGCATCTGCCTTGAAATACTTGATGGTCTGCGGCTTGCCATCCTCGAGGACCTCAAACCGCTCCTGGGAAAGGTCATGCACTGGAACGCCGTGCAAATCCTTTACCCCGAAGAACAGGTTCACGAGGTTGACGTCGACCGAAAAATTAGCAGCACTGTCCAGCTGCTGCTCCGAGGCAGGCTTCCGTCTTTCGCCCGCCGCTTCCTGCGGCGTCTGAGCAGAAGCCGAAATCGAGACCAGAAGAAGCAGGAAGGAGAGAAACCACTTGCGAGTGATGTGCATGGGTGAGCACCTTCCACAACGTCGACTCTGGGGTTAGTTGCCGGAAGAATCACTCCGAGTTTTCCGAGCGAATAGAAATCGCCAATCGAAGAGAGGTTTATCCCGATGAAGCAGGCAGGCGCAACTGAACTCGAAATAGTGCAATACGAATCCGCGAAACTACCTAGCGGTGCCGGTCGCGTTCGTATGCCCGGAGTTCGGCGACAATTTCCTTTGCCGCAGCTCGCGCCCGGTCGGCGTCCGTCGGCTCGAACGAGATGGCACCCACGCGGGCATGGCCGCCTCCGCCGTAGCGCTCGCAAATTTTCGCCAGATTGGTAAGGTCGGTCGCCGTGGTCCATGGGTTCGAACCGACGGAGACCTTCATCCGGAAGCTGCTCTTGCTGAGCCCGACGCTGTAAACGCACTCGGGGTGCAGGTAGTAAGGTATGAACTTGTTGTAGCCTTCCAGGTCGAATCCGGTAACGTCGAAGAACACCGTTCCCTGCTTGCTCTCGGCGTGGTCCGCCAGAATTTTGAGCGAGCCGCGGTGCCTTTCCAGCAAAGGCGGAATCAAAGGGGCGACCGAAGGATCTTCCACAATCTGCTGTAGCGGTCGAGTAGCCAGCATGGGAATGAGGCGCGGCAGGAGCTGCGGGTCCTGACTGGCTTCGATGACCATGGTCAACCGCGTAGCGGGCGAACGCATTCCCACGGCGTCCTCGGGGCTGTCATAAAGCGCCCCGTCGATGATGTCGGCCCAGTGGACCAATTCCCGAACGGGCTCCAGGTCGAAGCCAAAGCGATTCTCAGCCACGGTGGCGATCAGCTTGGTGCAGGACCTGAAATCGGGATCATAGAATTTCGTGTTGCTCTGCTGCTGCTCAAAATGAGCCGCATCTTCCGCCGTCAGAAATGCGCTCTGGTGATGATCGAACCACCAGGTGATCTTCGGGGATGCCGAGTATTTGAAATCGACGATCGCGTTTTCGTCGCCGGTAAAATCGTTCTCATCGAAGAGAGCTCCGGCCCGGTGCACAAGGCCGACGAATTCGAATTCGGCGTTGGCGCGAATCCGCTCGCGATAGAAGCGCGAGAAGAGGGCGGCGGAACACGCCCCGTCAAAGCACTTGTGGTGATAAAAAACTCGAATGAGCACTCAGGGCCTTCCTCGGACCAGAAGCACTTCGCCCGCTTCCGCCGATTGTCCAAAATAAATGCAGAAGTGAAAAACAATTAGGATTGCCAGTTGCCGCCATAAAGTCAAGCGTGTTTAGCAGAAAACATTTCCCGTGCAGGGTTCAAACCCGCATTCCCATTTCGGATTCCATGACCCAAACAGCTCTACGCGCACCGTCAAGTCTTCGATGCTCAGGCGTGCTTTTCCGCAAATTCGCCGATGACCGGTAGTTTGAACATTACCCCCTGATAGGCCTTGATCAACAGAACAATCCAACAAATCAGGAATGCCAGCTCCACCATCGGCCACAGGGCCAACCCCAAGTAGGGGATGACAACCACCCCGTGCAAGGCGACCCAGGCAATCGTGAACAGGATCGACTGGAAAGCATGAAAGCGAATGAACCGATTATGGTTGTATGGTTCAACAATCAAAAAAATGACGGCTGCAAAAAAGATGTAACAGAGCATTCCGGCCAGGTTCTGCGAAATTGGCGGAGTCGCTGTAGCCGGCTGGTTGCCGCCTGGCGCAGCCTCTGCCGGGCCGGGTCCAGAAGGGCCGGCGGCGGGTCCAGCGGCAGGGTTGTCGCGCTTCACCACCGCGCCGCAGCGTGGGCAGAAAGCCGCCGTTTCATTCAGTGGTGCACCGCAGTCCATGCAGAATGCCATGCTCACCTCCTCCGCCCGGCTGGCGGACGATGTTCCTCCACCCAACACGCGTAACGAAGCTTGCCGGGGTACTCCGGTCCCTTGGGCCTCACTGGTTGAGGAGCGACTCACACATAGCGCCGAAGCTTCTTCCCGCATTCGTCGCAAATTCCATAGATCTGAAACGTGTGCCGGGTGGTGACGTAGCGATGCTTGAGGCCGATTTCCTGCTCGACCTTCTCAATCTCGGGCGAAAAGAACTCGACCGAACTGCCGCACTCGGTGCAGACCATGTGATGGTGGTTGCGGCGGTTCAATTGATGCTCGTAACGCGCTACGCCGTCCTGAAAAGCCACGGCGCTGGCCAATCCGCAATCGGCAAACAGCTTCAAGGTGCGATACACGGTCGTAAACCCGATCCGCGGATCGCGGTTCTTGACCAGATGGTGCAACTCCTCGGTGGACAGATGGTCGCGCGTTTCCACGAATGTGCGCAGAATGGCGTCGCGCTGCGCCGTGCGCTTCAGGCCGACGCGCTTTAAGTGAGCATAAAAAATCTCTTCGGCCACGCGATGCATTTCACGCGAGACCGTTGAGTAGTCGTCAATGCGTTTCGGCAGCATAGTCAGGTTATCGGCCGGGCACTTGGGTCAGCCGTAGAATAACATTCGCGGCTGCACACGCCCAACTAATTGCGTGAATTCATTGCGCTTGCAGGTGTCCCAGCTTGAGGGCTTGCTGGCGGGTTCCACGTGGCATAATGCCTTCAGGCCAATGTTTCACTCTACTATTCCCTCGGTTCTCACTTCGTCGCCGCACCGCCGCCACTCCAGAAAGACCCTTGCCATTCGAGCCGGGGTTGGCTTTTTCCTGCTTTGTGTTGTCGCAGTCGCCGCCGCTGCCGCCTGGTTCTTTGCCGCCGCCCGTGCCGCCCTGCCGCAACTCGACGGCACGCTGCCAGTTGCCGGACTGAGCGCTTCCGTGACCGTGCTGCGCGATGCGCACGGCGTTCCGTCGATCACTGCGGGTTCCCTGCCCGACCTTTTCTTTGCCCAGGGATATGTGACGGCGCAGGACAGGCTTTGGGAGATGGACATGAGCCGACGCTATGCCGCCGGTGAACTTGCCGAAGAAATGGGCAGCGATTACCTCAAACTCGACATCGCCCAGCGCGTCCTTGGGCTGCGCCAGGTGGCGGAGATAGCCGTTTCACGGCTCTCCGCCCGTGACCGCCAGTACATGGAAGCCTACGCACGCGGAGTGAACGCCTATATTTCGGAGCACCGGCGCTCACTTCCGCTCGAGTTTCGCGTGCTGCGCTACTCCCCGCGTGAGTGGACTCCGGTCGACAGCTTTCTGGTGGGCGCCATGATGGCGGAGATGCTGAACCACTACGGCTATCGTGACAAACTAGTGCGCGAGAAGCTAGGCGCCAAGCTGGGCCCCGAGTTGACAGCGGACTTGTTCCCCACGACTTCCGGGCGCGACATACTGCCAAACGGGGAGCGTCCGATCACGCCCGGCGCAGAAGCCAAAGGCACGAAAGACGGGCTTGACCCCGACGCACATCGCCCTCATCGCCGACGCCATCTCCATGCTGCTCTTGACCGTCATCGAGGAGGGCGTATCCCGGCGCGGGCCGGGGACTCTCCTCGGCTTGTGCCCGGATCGAACAACTGGGTCGTCTCCGGCGCGCATACAGCGAGTGGGAAGCCGTTGCTCGCAAATGACATGCACCTGCCGCACCGCATCCCGAACACCTGGTATGAAATCCATCTGACCAGCGGCGATTACGATGTGGCCGGGGTCTCTTTGCCGGGATTGCCGGCCGTGATTGTCGGACACAATCAGCGGATTGCCTGGGGCTTCACCAATCTCGGACCGGATGTCGAGGACCTCTACGTTGAGAATTTCAACGGCCAGGGAGAGTATCTGACACCCGCGAGGCTGGCAGAAGCCTGCGCTGCGCCATGAAACCATTCGGGTGAAGGGTGGGCACGACCAGGCGCTCGACGTGCTGGTGACCCGTCATGGTCCGGTAATTACACCCGCACTGCGGGACGAGTCGCGTCAGCTTGCCCTGCGCTGGACAATCTATGACCCCGCCGGATTTTCCTATCCCTTTTTCGATCTCAACATGGCCCGGAATTGGGAGGAGTTCCGCCATGCACTGTCGCAGATGGGATCGCCCGGACAGAACGTCGTCTATGCCGATGTGGACGGACACATTGGCTATCAAGCAACCGGACTTGTCCCCATCAGGGCCGCCGGGGACGGCCTGACGCCAGCGAACGGAAGCGACGAGAGCCATGACTGGAAGGGGTATATCCCTTTCGACGAGCTGCCGCGGTCTTACGATCCGCCTTCCGGCATACTGGCCACTGCCAACCAGCGCGTCACCCCGAATGACTATCCCTACACGATCGCCACCGATTGGGGTAGTCCCTACCGCGCTGAACGCATTCACCGGGTGCTGCGGGCGGAGAAGAAGTTCACTGCCGCCGACATGCTGGCCCTGCAGAACGATGTCGAGTCGGATGTCGACCGCTTTTTTGCCGAGCGCTTTGCTTACGCCGTTGACTCATGGCCGAAAGCGTCGCCACGCGCTCGCGAGGCAGCCGAACTGCTGCGCAAGTGGGACGGCCAGATGAAGGCCGACTCCGCCGCAGCGGCGATCGAACGTCACGCGCGCCATAGCCTCTATCAGACTCTGCTTGAGTCGAAGCTTGGGGCCGAGGCCGGGGAATATGCATGGTTCAATTCCGGCGTATGGCTGGAGACGGTGGTCCTGCATCAACTTCCGCGTTGGCTGCCGGCGCAGTTTGGCAGCTACGAAGAGCTGCTGTGCTCAGCTATTGAAAAGACTGTGGACCGCGCACCCAGGGAGCTTGCCGCGTGGCGTTACGGCGCTGACTTTCCGGTTGAGATCGAGCATCCCCTGTATGGCAAAGTTCCATGGCTGAAGCGCTGGGCAAGCACCGGACGCCAACCACAGTCAGGCTCCGGCGATACGGTGAAGCAGGTTGGACGCGGCTTTGGACCGTCCCAGCGTTTGACCGTGGACTTGGCAAACCTCGACGCGACGACTCTGAACATAGTGAATGGCCAGAGCGGAAACCTGTTCAGTCCCTACTTCAACGACCAATGGGAAGCATGGTACACGGGCGCGACGTTTGCGCTGCCATACACGATGGAAGCTGTGCGGCACTCGGCCGCACACCGGCTGATGCTGGAGCCACAACGGTAGCGTGGCGCGCTATTGCGCCACTTTGATATCAAACGCCTGACCGATGATGTCGATGACGATACTCGTGCCGCCGCCTTCCACAGACCACATTGGCGAAGGTGTTGTCGTAGAGAAGCAATTCCCCGCCCTCGATGACGTACATGATCTTGCGTCCATTGAACGGCTGGAGCCATACCATGCCGGTAACGTCGTCGCCGGTAGGCGGGGTGATGACGGCGGACAACAGGTTCGTCTGGACCAGAGCGCCAGCGGGGAGGTATATCGAAAGGCAGCCATCCGCCATCGCTGGATTAGCCAGATCTGCGCGCCAGCCGAAATCTGGCAGCCGGTAGAGCCAATCCAGAGATTCGTTCCGTCGAAGGTCAGCACGCCCGGCATGAGGCTGGGAGCGCTCCGGACCAAACGGCACGGAGTTGGTGACGGTGTTCGTCGTGGTGTCGATCACGGTCAGGACAGCCTTGCTGGCATCTGCCCGGAGCCACTGCTGCAGGCGCGTATGGCGGCTCCTGCGACATAGAGCTTAGTGCCCTGCAGGAGTCCAATGTTCGCGCCGCCCACATTCAGAGTTTTCACGACAGCCGGCGGCGATTGGGTCATGTCCAGCACGGTCACCATCGGCTGCGTCCCGCCATTGACTGGCCCGGAGCTTAGCACGTAGGCCGTCGAATCATCGGTGCTGAACACAGCTGCCACCGGGCGCGAAAACGAGGCCGTAACGCCGCAACTTGCTGTACCGCTGGGCAACACCGTGGGCGTCAGCGTCCCCGTGTTGCTCGTCAAGGCCCCCGAGCTACTGGTCACCAAGGTCACCGTGTCGCAGTCCTTGCTGAACACCAGCATTTTTACTGCACTGTGGTCCATGGAGAGGAATTGCGCACCTTGAATGGGAACCGAAAGATAACCGCCAGTAGTGAAATCTGCTCTGTACACCGCTCCAGTGACGGCAGGAGCAGCCGGGAGGGTTGCCGTAGGCACGGCAGCATAAACCGCAGAGCCGCCAGGAATAATTGCCGCGCTAGCCGCACTCGTGAGAGGGCCCGCCAGTAGAAGATGGTTGCCGACGATAGCTTCCGTAGCGTTACTTACAAGCCAAAAACTGTTATTGGAACTGTCATAGACCGCTTCGGCTGTCTGGTTGGGGATTTGCAACATGAACTTTGGCTTCGAGCCCGTCCCCAAGGAAACCACGTGGGTGGTGGAAAGCACATCGGAATCGGCGTCGACAATGTTCAGCACACCGGAGAACGTATTGCTGACGAAAACCCGATGTTGGATGTGGCTCGGGGTTGTGCTGGTCGTAGTAGTGGTGGCAGTGCCGGTTGTGTTTATCGTTACGACCGACGTGCCACTCGATCCGGAGCCGTCTCTCGCAATCGCCGTCACGGTCACATTCCCAAGCGTGTTGCCAGCCCTGAAGAATCCGGCGGAATCAATGACAGCATTCCCGGTGACGGACCACGTCACAGGAACATTCGCCGTGAACTGCAGAGTAGCTCCCGTCTTCACAGTCGCGGGCGACGGCGAGATGAATACGATCGTCGAGTTTGAGCCACCGCAACCTAACAGTGCGGCCAAAAGGCAGCACAACGAAATAAGAACGAAAGCCTTTTTCAATCCAGGCGCTCCGCGAAAAGGATGAAACCAAAGTTGAAACCAAGTTGCTGGGAACGAGACTGAGTATAGCAGAGCACACCCTCCCCAAGAGTTGCCGGGGCGCTTTCGGCACAGGCCTCCGGTGCGAAAATTCCGCGGCCGCAAGAGCACCTTCCAAACGCGAGCGGGGCGTCGTCAAACGCCTGCATCTCCTTGAGCGAAATCTCCGCAATCCAATATGCTATCGTGTTCTTTGAGACTCCTAAGTCTTTGAGACTGCCAGCGATATGTCTACCGACTTTCGAACCCGACTCCAACGCGGCCCGGTGCTCTGTGACGGGGCAATGGGCACGATGCTCTACTCCAAGGGCATATTCATTAACCGTTGCTACGATGAGTTGAACCTCTCGCAGCCTGAACTGGTTGCCAACGTACACCAGGAGTACGTCAAGGCCGGCGCCGAGATACTTGAAACAAACACCTTCGGCGCGAATTCGTTTCGTCTGGCGCGTCACGGATGTCAGGCCCGGGTAGTGGAAATCAATCGCGTCGGGGTCGAGTTGGCGCGTAGCGCCGCCGGAAACGACGTCATGGTGGCCGGCTCCGTCGGCCCTTTGGGCGTGCGCATCGAACCGCTGGGCAAAATTGGCCTGGATGAAGCTCGCGCGGCGTTTTCTCAGCAGATTGAAGCCCTGGCCGAAGCCGGAATCGATCTGCTTATCCTGGAAACCTTTGGTTATGTCTCGGAATTGCATCAGGCCATTCTGGCGGCCCGCGAGGCGGCTCCGGGAATTGCCGTCGTCGCCCAGATCACCATCGACGACGAAGGCAACGCGCTCGACGGCTCCACGCCCGAGAGCTACACGAAACGCATAGAGGGTTACGGACCTGAGGTGATCGGGTGTAACTGCTCCGTGGGCCCCGTTGCCATGCTCGATGCCATCGAGCGGATGCGACAGGTCACGAGTCTTCCGCTCTCGGCACAGCCGAACGCCGGCATGCCTCGCAACGTGGAAGGGCGCAACATCTACTTGTGTTCACCGGAATACATGGCCGAGTACACTCGCCGGCTGATCGCAGCGGGCACCAAAATCGTGGGCGGCTGCTGCGGCACTACGCCGGAGCACATTCGCGCCATGAAGGCGGCTTTGCGGGTAGACGAGGCGCGCACCAGTTCTTATCAGGTTGCATCCGCCACCGCCGAGGTGGAGAAGCAAGCCGTGCCGCTCGCCCAGCGCTCCAAACTCGGAGCCAAGCTGGCCGAAGGCAGCTTCGCCACATTCATCGAAATCGTTCCGCCGCGCGGGACGACGGTTGAGCGAGAGATGGAAGGCGCTCGCTATTTGAAGTCGGTCGGCATCGATGCGATCAACATTCCAGACAGCCCGCGCGCTTCGGCGCGTATGAGCAACCAGGCGCTTTGCCTGTTGATGCAGCAACAGGTGGGCATCGAAACCGTTTTGCACTACACGTGCCGTGATCGCAATGTGCTCAGCATCCAGAGCGATCTGCTCGGCGCCTCGGCCCTGGGCATCGCGAACCTGATCTGCATTACCGGCGATCCGCCGAAACTCGGTAATTATCCCGACGCTACAGCAGTGTTCGACGTTGACGCCATCGGGCTCGTCAATGTGGTTCACAACCTCAATCGCGGAGTCGACATTGGCGGGAACTCCATCGGAGCGCCAACCGGTTTCGTGATTGGAGTGGGGGCTAATCCGGGTGTGCCGAACATTGACGAAGAGATTCGGCGCTTCGAATACAAGGTCGAGGCTGGAGCCGATTACGCGGTGACGCAACCGGTTTTCGACGTCGATCTGCTGGAGCATTTCCTGCGCCGCGTGGAGCACCTGCACATTCCGGTTTTTGCCGGCATCTGGCCGCTTACCAGCGTGCGCAATGCTGAGTTCATGAAGAACGAACTGCGCGTTTCGGTGCCGGAATCGATCATCACCCGCATGGCCGCAGCCACCACATCTGAGGCGGCGAGAGCCGAAGGCGTGGAGATTGCCCGCGAAATGCTGGCGCAGGTGCGTCCGATGGTGCAGGGAGTGCAGCTCGCGGCGCCCTTCGGAAACTATCGCGCCGCCATCGACGTGCTGGAAGTGCTGGGGAGTTCCAAGAGCGCGGGCCGATAGGAGTTCATTCCTGCTGTCATCCCGAGCGCAGCGAAGCGAAGTCGAGGGACTCCTATGGCTGCAACCACCCGGCACTTCTACGTGTACATCGCCGCCAGCATATCCGATAGGGGTCCTTCGACTGCGTTCGGCTCCGCCGAACTCCGCTCAGGATGACACCCTAGAAGCTACTGATGTGAACCTTCTGCCGTGAACCTTCAGGACAGCGCGTTAGCGTCGGAACGGGCCCGGCGACGGGTGCATTTCGACTGTTGACCACGTCTTGTCCGGCGCGTGGCAGAGGTTCTCTAGCGGGCAGTCGGCGCACTTAGGGCTTCGTGCCATGCACAGCGCCCGGCCATGATGGATAAGCTGGTGGGCGAAGTCGATCCAGTGCTCACGCGGAATTATCTTCATCAAATCCTGCTCGATACTCTTCGGATCATCGTTGACCGTCAGCTCCAGCCGGCGCGAGATTCGATGTACGTGCGTATCCACGACCACGCCTTCAGCTTTGCCAAACCATGAGCCGAGAACCACGTTCGCCGTCTTGCGCGCCACTCCGGGCAGGGTGAGCAGTTTATCCATCTCGTCAGGCACCGCGCCGCCAAAATCGCTGATCAGCTTGCGCGCCGCGCCCACCACCGACTTCGCCTTGTTGCGGAAGAATCCGGTGGAGCGGATCTCCGGCTCCAGTTCCTGCGGCTCCAACACGGCAAACGCCTGCGGAGTTGGATATTTCTTGAACAGTCCTGGAGTGACCATGTTCACGCGCACATCGGTACACTGGGCCGAAAGGATCGTGGCGACGAGCAGTTCCCAGGCGCTGCTGTGATGGAGCGCGCACTTCACGCCGGGATAGGTCGCGTCCAGCCTGGCCAGGATCTCGCGAATCCGCTGCGGGGCCAGCGGATCATAGCTCGCCGCATGTTTCGCCGCTTTCGCGGTGGTGCCCGCCATCTTGGTCGCGCTCTTCGGCTTCGGCTTCGCCGGAGGGATGGGTTGCGGTTTCCTTGCCGGTTTGCCAGCGACGGCTTTGACAGACTTAGCGCCGCCGCGAACCGCTTTCGTGGCTGGGACCCCGGCCTGACGCCCGAACTTGGATGGCTGCCGTGGAATGGTTCCTCGGACCATGGCTTTCTCCCTCGCGCTCCGGTTGGAGCACATCTGTTCTGGCAGATTACAATGGAAAAGCCCGTTGCGGCTAGCCACCGCCGTGACAAGGTGCCCGCCACACCGGCGCGGCTGAAGAAAAACCCAGGTTAGCCAACAGCGGGCGAACCTGGGGCACCAGCAAACCATTTGAGGAAATCGAGGCAGGAAAAGACCATGACCGAACTGCCCGCGCTGCCGCTTACCATCGAAGGCGCCAGCGTATTACACCAGATGTTTCGCATCCGATGGTCGGCCTGGAAGCGTTTGCCCGCCGGGGAGCGGGCTGAGATCATCGCCGAGGCCGGCAGCGCGCTGGCGGAGCTGGAAAGCTCCGGGCAGATGGCGCTGTTCTCCGTGCTGGGTCACAAGGCAGATCTGCTGATTCTGCACTTTCGCGATTCGGTCGACGAGTTGAACCGCGCGGAGCTTCGCCTGAGCGGTCTTCGCCTCCATGGCTACCTGAGGCAGTCCACTTCGTATCTTTCGGTGGTCGAGCTTGGGCTCTATGAATCCACCGTGAAGCTTTATCGCACGCTGGCCGAACGGAAGGTGGCGCCGCACTCCGAGGAATGGAATCGCGAGGTTGAGGATTTGCTGGGCCGTCAGCGGCAGGCGATGCGTACACGGTTGTTCCCGAAGATTCCGGAGACTCGCTATCTTTGCTTTTATCCCATGGATCGCCGGCGCGGCGAAATGAAGAACTGGTACACGCTCTCCATCGAAGAGCGGCAGCGGCAGATGGACGAACACGGAACGGTGGGCCGTCGCTACGCCGGACGGGTGCAGCAGATCATCTCGGGCTCTATCGGTTACGACAATTGGGAGTGGGCCGTGGACCTGTTCGGCAACGATCCCGTGGTCTTCAAGAAGCTCATCTACGAAATGCGTTTTGACGAGGTGAGCGCGGTGTACTCGGACTTTGGCACTTTTTATCTGGGCGTGCGCTTCCCTGCCAGCGGGCTGGGACAACTGCTGGAAGGGGCGCTGCCGAAGGAAACTACCCCACGTTAGCCAAATGCGGGCGAACATGGGGCACCATCGAACTCATATTAGGTTGACGCTGGCGAGGCAACTCTTTAGGCTGGGAATCGCTATGGCCGTGAAATCGCTTCAACTCGGACAGGTCTGGCGGCACGAGGCCACCGGCAAGCTGTACCTGGTGACCAAGCTCTACAACGAAGTCTTCGCCGAATATGCCATGCTGCGTGAGGCAAACGTCTCTCCGCTGGACAATGACACCACGCGAGTGCGGGTCAGCAAGAGCGCGGAGGGCGCTTCCTTGCCGGGCTACACCTTCACCCAGGACGTCAGCGACTTCTAGGCGAAGAATTTCCGGGACACCATACTACGAATGATTTCCACCATTCTCTTAGCGCTCGCCTCGTTCATTAAGGCGGTTATTTCTTCGCTCAGCTACCCCGGCATCGTTCTGCTGATGGCCATCGAATCGGCGTGCATTCCTCTGCCCTCCGAGGTCATCATGCCCTTCTCGGGCTACCTGGTTTACACTCACCGTTTCAGTTCGTTGTGGCTGGTGGCAACCATGGGCGCCATCGGCTGCAATCTCGGTTCGGTTCTGGCCTATGAGGTGGGGGCTTACGGCGGCAGGCCGCTCATCGAGAAGTATGGCAAATACGTCCTGCTCAGCGCCCATGATCTGGAACTGGCGGAGCGGTTTTTCAAGCGCTACGGCAGCATCACGGTGTTTATCGGACGACTGCTTCCGGTGATCCGGACCTTCATCGCCTTGCCCGCCGGAATCGCGCGTATGCCGCGAGGCCGTTTCCACTTCTACACCTTTGCCGGCTCGTGGCCCTGGTGCTGGGCACTGGCTTATGTCGGCCTCAAACTGGGCGAGCACTGGGACAGCGATCCGCGACTCAAACTCTGGTTCCACCGCCTCGATGCCGTCATCGTGGTTGTGCTTCTGCTGGGCGTCGCGTGGTTCGTCCGCAGCCACGTGCGGAATCGGGTTCGAAACGCGGCGGCCACCGGCGAATAGCAAGCGGCTCGCGATTCTTTCAAGTAGTGCTTGAAATCAATCGTTCGTAAAGCCTAATTAATGAACGTACTTGGCTGGCTGGCCCGTTGGCCCATGGGTTGTAATGCAGCGCGAAGCGAAGGCGTTCGGCAATGGGCGGGTGATCGTAGGCCCAGAAGACCATCAGCGGGTTCGGATAGGGGTACGACAGCGATTTTTCTCCGAGCAACTGGAAATCTTGCGCCGCGGTTTCAGGCTCGTTTGGCACGATTCCGTGGGTTACCTCCAACCCGTAGATGTCGGCCTGATGCTCAAGGTGGCGGCTGAACCCGTTGGCGACCGGCTCGCCCAGGAACGACAACACGGAGAAAATCAGCATCAGGAGCGGCAACGAAGCCCAGTCCGATAGCCCCCGAATGCCCCACCGCTGGCCGCAGCGGGCCAGAACCCTGTCGGCGATGATCTTTCCCAATGCCAGCGCCGCCAGCATCAACACGGCGGCAAACGCCATCCCCTGGTAGACGTGGTCAGAACGTAGTGTCCCATCTCGTGGCCGAAGATGAAGAGAACCTGCGGAACCGTCAAATCTCGCGCCGTGGTATCCCAGACGACTACGCGCTTGGTGGCTGCAATTCCCGTGACATAGGCGTTGTAGGTGGTGAACTTTTCGCTGGCGTTCATGGCGTAAATCCGCGAGGGCGGAATCTTCAGCCCGCCGCGGTGCGCAACCCGCTCGATGGCCGAAACCAGGTCCGGGCGCGTCTTCTCCAGTGGTTCAAAATGGTTAAACAGAGGATCGAGAACCACTGGCGCAACAAAGACCACGAACATAAGCACCGGCAAAGCCGAAAGCCACGCATAGAACCACCAGCGCGTCCGGGCTGCGTCTGATCAAGGCGTAGAAGCCCCACAGCAACGGCACCAGCAGGAGAAGAGTCACCAGCTCCATCTTCGCGCGATCCCAGATCCATGAGCCCCAGCTCTGCACGGAAAGTCCATAAGACAATTGCAGATAGTGTCGGTAGAGACCAATCGGCAGCGAGAGAAGATCGCAGGTGATGAGCAGCAGCGGAACGAAAATAATCGCCTGGAGGAGGCGTCGGCGAGCGAGTCGCTCGGCCAGGTCACGATATCGCGGCGCGATCCGCAAAGCCAACAGCACCGCCAATGCGGCAATCCCATAGGCCGTTCCCGCCACGTACAGAACGGTGCGCGTTCGGTAGAGAGCCTCCGATTTGCGCAGTTGCGCGGCAGGTAGCGAATAGGAAATTTGTCCGGCGGGCGATGCCGTGCTGGTTGCGCTGGTTGCGACACCGGGTGCCTCTCGCCCCAACGACCGCGCGCGCCGGGGCCGTGGTGGAGGCGACACAGAGCGCCGACCATAACAGCGCGAAAAGAATCGTTATGAACGGGGCGCGGAGCCGGACGGGCATAGGAATCATTTTACGCAAGAAGGAAGTGCCCGAGCGGCCGAATCACCGAACGGTGCTGACCCCAATCAGAAACTACCCCACCCAAGCCAACAGCGGGCTGAATGGGGCACCCTCGAAAGGCATGGCGGCGCGGGAGCAGATTCTCCAAGGAATACCTGGCGGACGTGGCACCCCAAACTCGCCGAGTCCGGGCCTGCAAGATTGCATTCTGAGGGCGGAAATGTGCCGCACAATGCAGGAACTCGGCCTTTCAACCGGAGTTCATGCACGAACGGCGCAAAAGGTTTGCGTATCCTGCGCTGGTGATAGAAGATAGTTTGTTCATATATCCACAAGGACTTACATCCTAATGTCGAATCAGAAGAATACTGGTACGTCCGGTGCCTCGCATCTCGCCGAGATTGCCGCACCGAAGGGCAAACTCGGAATCATGATTCCCGGCATGGGCGCTGTCGCCACGACGTTCGTGGCCGGAGTTGAGGCCGTGCGTCGCGGCTTCGCCGCCCCTATCGGTTCATTGACCCAAATGGCCACCATTCGTCTGGGCAAGCGCACAGACGGGCGCTCTCCCCTGATCAAGGACTTCATTCCCCTGGCCAACCTTGACGACTTGGTTTTTACCGGCTGGGACATCTACGAAGACAATATGTATGCCGCCGCCAAGAAAGCAGGCGTGCTGGAAAAGGAGCTGCTCGAAAAGATCAAGCCGTTCCTGGAAACCATCAAGCCGCGGAAAGCGGTCTTCGACCACAACTACGTGAAGCTGATAGACGGTCCCAACGTCAAGAAGGGCAAGAACAAGATGGATCTCGCCCAACAGCTTCGCGAGGATATCCAGGATTTCAAGAAGACTTCCGGGGCGGAGCGGCTGGTGATGATCTGGTGCGGCTCAACCGAGAGCTACACCCAACCCAGCGAAGTACACCAGTCGTTAGAGTGCTTCGAAAAGGCGTTGGAGGAGAGCCATCCGGATATCGCTCCGTCGCAGATCTATGCCTACGCTGCCCTCATGGAGCATGTGCCGTTCGCTAACGGCGCGCCCAACCTGACGGTCGATCTCCCGGTGATGCGCGAACTCTCGCGCCGCAACCATGCCCCCATCTCAGGCAAGGATTACAAGACCGGGCAAACGCTGATGAAGACGATCCTGGCCCCCGGATTCAAGGCGCGCATGATCGGCGTACAGGGCTGGTTTTCGACCAACATCCTCGGCAACCGCGACGGCGAAGTGCTGGAAGACCCCGGCTCCTTCAAAACCAAGGAAGAGTCCAAGCTTTCCGTGCTCGACCACATCCTTCAGCCCGAGCTGTACCCGGCACTCTACAAGGACATCTGCCACAAGGTTCGCATCAACTACTATCCGCCTCGCGGCGACAACAAAGAGGGCTGGGACAACATCGACATCTTTGGATGGCTCGGCTATCCCATGCAGATCAAGGTCGACTTCCTCTGCCGCGACAGCATCCTGGCAGCTCCGCTCGTCCTCGATCTCGTGCTTTTTATGGATTTGGCGCAACGCACCGAGTCGCTGAAGGGCATAGGCATCCAGGAGTGGCTCAGCTTCTATTTCAAATCGCCAATGAGCGCTCCGGGACTCTATCCAGAACACGATCTTTTTATCCAGTTGATGAAGCTCAAGAACACGCTGCGCCACTTGAAGGGCGAAGAGCTGATTACCCATTTGGGTTTGGAGTATTACGATTAGATAGGCCCTGAACGACACTTATGTGGCCAAGAGGGACTGACAAATGCCAGTCCCTCTTGTACTTGCGCGGAAACCTATTTTTCACCGGTTGGACACAAATCACTTCGGCCGAGCGCCGGCTACCCCGCATTGCGACCTTCCCGCGACTCGGAAAGAGGCCGTGACGGTTGCTGTTTTTGCAACACTGCGCAATTTCCTTCAATCGCGTGGCCCGCGGATGCATCCAATTTCGACATGGTGCGACGCGCGACCCAAATCGGGCTTCTCCTCTTAGCCTTGGCCTCCGGGCTCCATGCCGGGCCTTCAGGTACGTTTCTAGGAACTCTCGTTAGTGCTTCCGGAAGCCGTGCGGAAGCTCGCTGGATTTACGTGAAAGGCAAGAACGGCGTCATCCGGCGGGTGGAAATCTCCACTGCGAAAGTGGCGTACGGCGAAGGCGTCCCTCGTGACCAGCGAAAACAGCCGGCGGCAGCCGCGCTGGAACCTGGAACCGAGATACGAGTTACGGCCACGCAGGATAACAGCGGAGAGTGGCACGCCAGCAGTATAGAGATTACTTCCGCAGTCGATAACGCTCCACCGGCGGATTCCGATGACGACGCAGATTCCGATTCAACGGGAACGTTCCCGGAGAGCCTGCGCGTGATCTGATTGGCGGTTAGCAGCCCCAAGCTACCGTTTGCCCGCACTTCGGAACTGCATAAGAATGCCCGGGATCTCTCACCTTCCCGGGCATCCCCAACATGCTCGCGGTTTACGCATCGCATCCGATGCTATCAGTGTGTGCCGGGTTCGTGTTCGTGCCCATGACCCCGGTGGTAGGCTTCCTGGTAAGCATGGACGTATGACTCCCGATACACCTCCACGTACCGGCGTTTGTCGCCATAGCGGCTGTCATAGCCGTGGTCGCCGTGCTTGTAGGCGCCCGTTTGCGTCGGTCGGAATTCGCGGCGATGTTCGCGGTCGCTGTTCCCGTCGTGGAATCCATCCTCGCGGCCCACTTCTTCCGCCCGTCTCCGTCCTTCTTGCCAATGGTGGTCGTCGAGGAATGCGTTGGCCGCCACAGTCTGGTATAGCTGGCGTCCGAAGCCGTTGATCTCTTGCCCGCTGTATTGCGTCTGCGCCGATCCGTAGATCGCGCCACCCAACATCAGCACAAGCGCTGTGGCATAGGGATAAAACTTTCTCACAGTTCACTCTCCTGTCATATCTACACAGCATACTGCCGGGAACTGCCGCGGCTGCGGTATACCCGGAAGCCCTGTACGAAGGTTCAAACACCGGTGATAAGCATCTGTTGCTCGTGGAATTAGAAACTCCCGAGGGGGTCGGTTGAACGGCCCGGGACTTCGGGAGAATATTATAGGACTCGCAGGCGTCGTCACGCCCGCTATCCTGCACTTAAGAGTACAGGCATGATTCGCAGATTAAGCGCGTTTTATCTGGTCCTCGCCATGAGCACTTTCCTGACCGCACAATCTCCTTCGCTTCCCCAGGCCATCACCGACCCAACGCAGTTGCAGAGCCGGCCGAAAACCGATTTGCAGAACTTCACGATTGAGAAGCTCTATACGACGCGGTCCATCGGCGGCTCTTCGTGGTCGCCGGATGGCAAACAAGTGGTATTTGTCTCCAACATCAGTGGCCGCCAGAATCTGTGGCTGGTGTCCGCCGAGGGCGGCTGGCCGGTGCAACTCACGATCAGCGATCAACGCCAGGCGGAGCCCGCGTGGTCGCCCGACGGCCGCTCGATCGCCTTCGTCAGTGACAACGACGGCAACGAACTCTGGAACATTTTCCTGGTCTCGCCGCAAAAAGGCGACGTCGTTAACCTGACGGCCTCGTCCGCCGCGTCGAATCTGGGAGCGGCGTGGTCACCCGATAGTAAGCGCGTGGCCTACATGACGCGCGCCAAGAGTTCAGCCAGCTACGAGATCGACGTGATCGACATCGAAACACGCAAGACCACGCACATCACGCACGATACGCCCCGCGAGTGGAGCAACGACCATCCCATCTGGTCGCGGGACGGTAAATGGCTTGCCTGGACGCAGCCTCACGCCAACGGCAAGAATAGCAATGTGCTCGCAACTGAACTGGGCAGCGGCAAGGTCTCGAACCTGACCGCGCACGATGGGGACATCACCTACTCCGCCGCCAGTTGGTCGCGCGACGGCAAGAAGCTGCTCATCACTTCCAATGCCGCCAACGGCTACGAGAACGTCGCGCTGCTCGGCCTCGACGGGCAGATCCGGTGGCTGGCCAACGATAAGCGGGAGATGCGCGCGGGAACCTATTCACCCGACGGGACCAGGCTGACGTGGGCCGTCAACGTAGATGGCAACACGGCAATCTACTGTGTGAACTGGCAACAAGAAAAACCGAGGCGCTGCCCCTGCGCGCGGGAGTCAACTCACTTGCCGGCGCCGACACCGCCTTCAGCCGTGATGGGCGCCATCTGCTCATCAATCACGCGGGCGCCGACGCTCCCGGCGAACTCGTGAACTTCGATCTCAAGACGCAGCGCGCACAACAGATTACCAACTCGCTGGTCGCCGGGCTGCACAGTGAAGATATGGTCGAGCCCTCGCTGGTGCGCTATCCCAGCCGCGACGGCAAGTGGCAAATTCCGGCCCTGGCCTACATTCCTCACAACATCGTCAAAAACGCGCACTATCCCGCCATCGTCTGGATTCACGGCGGCCCCTCGTCGCAAACCGTGAACGGTTTCAACCGGTTCATTCAATACATCGTGAACCAGGGGTACGTGGTGATTGCGCCGAATTACCGCGGCTCGACCGGATACGGCAAGCTGTTCAACGACGCCAACCGCATGGACGCCGGCGGCGGTGAGTTGCAAGACGTGCTCGACGCGGCGGAGTTCATTCGACGATCGGGCTTTGTCGATCCGAAGAAGTTGATTGTGATGGGCGGCAGCTATGGTGGCTACCTTTCGATGATGGCCATCACCAAGGCTCCCGAGATGTGGGCTGCCGCCGTCCCGATTGTTCCGTTCGTCAACTGGTTTACCGAATTCCAGAACGAAGAGCCGCAGTTGCAGGAGTATGATCGCCTGTTCATGGGAGACCCGGTCAAGAACAAGGCGCTCTGGGAGGATCGCTCGCCGATCAACTTCATCGACCGCATCAAGGCTCCGCTGCTGCTGCTGGCCGGGGAAAACGACCCGCGCTGCCCACCCTCGGAGGCGAAGCAGGTGGCCGACGCCATCCGCAAGCAGGGCGGCTCGGCGCAATTGAAAATCTACGCCAACGAAGGGCACAGCTTTTCACGGTTGGAAAACCAGATCGACGCCTACCGGCGCGCCTCCGACTTCATCAAGAGCCATGTGCCCTCGCCGGGGTGCGGGTGCACGGTGTTCGAGTAGGACGAGAACAACCCTAGGTTAGCGCCGGAAAACCCGGCGCGGAACCTGGGGCCCCCGGCCTCAGGATGACACTGCTAAAGTCTTTCCAGCACCTGCCGGCTCTCTTTTGGGTCGGTCTTCGCTCTTCGCACCAGCGCCTCGATCAGTCCTGGGATGGTGTATTGCTCGGCCTGCACGTCCACGTTGAGATCGTATTCGCGCAGGGTTGCCGAGGTTATCGGCCCGATGGAGATATTGAGCACGCCGGAGAGGAGCTTCGATTTGCCGGAGCGAATCGCCAACAGGCCCACATAATTGCGGACGGTGGACGAGCTGGTGAAGGTGATCGCATCGGGCCGCTCCTCGCTGCTCTTGAGCGCCGCGCGCAACTGGTCGCGCGAAGACTTTGGCGCCACCGTCTGGTAAGCCTCAACCACATCCAGGTGAGCACCCATCCTGCGCAACTCGCGAGGAATCACATCGCGCGCAATCTTGGCCCGCCAGAGCAGCACGCGTTTTCCACCCACCTGATCGGCGAGGGCTTCCACCACTGCCTCCGCGATGTACTGCTTGGGCGTAACTTCGACGGTGAATCCCTGCCGCTCGATGGCGGCCCTGGTGGCGGGACCGATGGCGGCAAATCTCAAATGGGCCAACTTGGTCCTAGGCATGGCTAACTCACGCATCTGTGCAAACAGCGCCTCGACCCCGTTGACACTGGTCAGAATGAGCCATTCGTATTCGGAGATGAGGCGCAAAGCGTCGTCCATCATCTTCGACGAGCGTGGAGGGCGAATCTCGATGAAAGGTATTTCAAGCACCGAGGCGCCCTGCGCGCGCAACCCTTCGGCAAGCACGCTGGCCTGCTTTTTCGCCCGCGACACAATAATCCGCCAACCTGCCAACGGCAGATCATTCGCGCCAAGCTTGTGCTTCTGGGTTCCCCATCAGGTCTGTCATCTATGGCTGTTGCGGGGCCGCCGCGGCCGAACCGTAAACCTCTTTCAGAATTTCATCTCCGCCATTGTGCAACAGCAGCAGGCCGGTCCGTTCGCCCAACTCTCGCGGATCGGTTCCGGTCTGCACCTCGCGCAGCACCTTGGTTCCGTCCGGCTTGGCGCAAATGGCTGTGAGCGTCAGCTTTCCTTCTTTCATCTCGGCGAAAGCGCCAATGGGCACCTGGCAGCCGCCACCTAGCTGGTTGAGCAGCGCGCGTTCGCAACTGGTGGCGGCACGGGAGGCTTCGGAGTCGAGGAATTTCACGTGCTCGCGCATAGCGTTGTCGCCGCTGCGGATTTCAATGCCGAGCGCTCCCTGTCCGGCCGCCGGACACATCACATCCGCATCCAGCACCTGCTTGACGAATTGTGTTTTGCCCAGACGGTTCAGTCCCGCCGCGGCCAGAACAATTGCGTCATATTCACCCTCTTCCAGCTTGCGGACGCGGGTGTCCACGTTGCCGCGCAGCGGAAAAATTTCCAGGTCCGGCCGTTGCTGCTTGAGTTGCGCCTGACGGCGAAGGCTGCTGGTGCCGACTTTCGCGCCCTTCGGCAAATCGGCAATGTCCGCATACTTCACCGATAGCAAGACATCGCGCGGGTTTTCCCGTTCGGTGATGGCCGCAACTTCAAACTGCGGCGCAAGCTCCGTGGGCAAGTCCTTCAGGCTGTGGACAGCAATGTCGATGCGTCCCTCCGCCAGGGCGTCCTCGATTTCTTTGGTGAACATGCCCTTGGTGCCGACCTTGGCCAGCGCCACGTCGGTGATCTTGTCCCCGGTCGTCTTGATGATTTCCAGCTCCACCTGGTGACCCCGTTCGCGGAGCAAGGCGGCAATGTGATTGGCCTGCCAGAGAGCTAGTTGTGATCCGCGGGAGCCAATGCGAAGAAGGGCCATTCGAAGAGCATTCCTTTCAAGCCGGCCGGTCGGAGCGGTCGCCCTTGGTGTCGTCGGAAGCGTCGCGGTCGTCGAGTCGCTCGCCGCGCAAATTGAAGAGGCGACGCACCAGATCGATCACGGTCGTCGCCTCGGGATCGCGGGCCGCGCTCTTCAAGGCAGTGATCGGCGTGTGCATGATCTTGTTGATGATACCGCGAGTCAGTGCCTCGACCGCTATCTCCTGCTCGGGACTGAGCGCTCCAAGCCGGCCGCGCACCCGGTCGATCTCGGCCTGGCGCACGGTTTCCAGGTGCTCCTGGAGCGACACGATGGTCGGCACCACGTCGAGCGTTTGCAGGCGCGACTGGAACTTGTCGACCTCCAACTCGATCAGTTCCTCAGCCTTTGCGGCCTCGCGATTGCGATCGCCAAGGTGCGACTGCACCACCTGCTGAAGGTCATCGATGTCGTATACGAAGATGCCGTCCAGGTCGTTCAAGGACGGGTCGACGTCGCGCGGCACCGCGATGTCGATAAAAAACATCGGACGGTTTCTGCGCCGCAGCAAAAACTTCTCGCCGTGATGCTTCTCGAAAATGGCGTGGGGCGCGCCGGTCGAAGTGATTACAATATCGGCGCGGTCGACTGTATCGTAAAGCTTTTCGAACGGAACCGGCTCGCCATTGAACTTCTCCGCCAATGCCGCCGCGCGTTCATAGGTGCGGTTGCTGACGAAAATCTTGCCTGCTCCGTGCGCAATCAGGTGGCGCGCCGCCAATTCCTGCATCTTGCCCGCGCCCACCAGGTAGACGGCCCTGCCCGTGAGGCTGCCAAATATCTTTTCCGCCAGTTCCACCGCCACGGACGCGATGGAAACCGACGAACTTGCGATCGCCGTCTCGTTGCGAACCCGCTTGGCCACCGTGAACGCCCGGGTCAATAGCGCGTCCAGGTGCGACTGAACCGCCCCGACAGCCCGCGCAACCGCGTAAGCCGACTTCACCTGGCCAAGAATCTGCGGCTCCCCAACGACCATCGAGTCCAAACTCGAAGCTACCCGGAAAACATGACGGACCGCCTCGCGCTGCTCGTACTGGTAGAGGTACTTTTCGTACTCGTCCGGCTCCAGCCGATAAAACTCCCGCAGGAAGCCCTTAAGATCGCAACTGCCGTTGACGCTCTTGGCTATCATTTCCACCCGGTTGCAGGTGGAGACGATCATTGCCTCATCCACGCCCGTGTGGTTCGCCAATTGGCGCACCGCCTCGGGCAGGCGCGCCTCCGGAATGGCGAAGCGCTCGCGCACCTCGACCGGGGCCGTCTTGTGATTCACGCCGATGAGGAAGAAGTTCATGGGGCAATAAACCTATGAACTCTGCTCAGGTAATTTGCGGCCCAAGCGCAGACCGCAGCGACAAAGGCAAAGGTCGCAAGATAAGCGGCTTTGCGTCCGCGCCAGCCCGAACTCCAGCGCGTGTAAAGCAGCAGCATGTACACTCCCCAGGCCACCAGCGAAAGCAGCACCTTGGGATCGGCAAAGTATCGCGCGCCAAATTTTTCGTGCGCGATCACCGAACCGATGACCAGCCCAATGGTCATGAACGGAAAGCCCACCAGCAGCGACTTGTATCCAAGCTCGTCCAGCACCTGCAAGGCAGGTAGCCGACTGACGAGCCGCGAAGGCTGCTTCGACTTGAGGCTGCGCGCTTGGACCAGGTAAAGCAGACTGGACAAAAAGCTCAGGAACAGCGCGGCATAGCCGACGAGCAGCATGGAAACGTGCACCAGAATCCAGCCGCTGCGCATCATGGGAGAGGTAAATTCAGGGGGCCGCAGATTCAGGGCCGATCCGAACGTCAGCAGAAATGCCACCGGGAAAATAAACAGACCCGCGGCGGCGCTCCGAAAACGCAGGTATAGGAAGACGAAGAGCCCCATCAATAGCAGCGCCAAGTCGGATTCCGCGTGACGGATGGTGAGCAGATCCAGGTAGCCGTTCAGGAGCGCCGTCTCGACCAGCGAAACGAAATGAAACACCAAGCCCAAAACGGCGGCCGGTACGGCAAGTCTACCCAGTCTCTCGCCCTTTTGGGCGAGCAGGAGCAAGGCGTACACCAACCCCACCCCATAAAGTACCGTCGCAACTCTAAGCCACAGAAGAGGCATATTACCCAGCTCCGGCCCACGATTGGCAGGCGCCTGCGGCGAACCGGATCACGTTTTGATTATACAAACCAGCCATGGCGGTCGCAGTGAAAGAATCACAAGGCTCTGTGATTATCCTCACAAACCATTCGGAATGCTCAAGTTCCGAGCTGAAATCGCCGCCCGAGCACATCGCCGGAAATATCAGCAGCTTGCTAAAGATCCAGCGGCGCCAGCAGCTCCTCCAGCCTCTCCGGACCAACTTGCAGTTGCCGGCCAGAGTGGCGCAGGTCTTCAATTTCGTCGAAAGCAATCTCGTCAAAAGCCCGCTGCAAGGCCAACCTGGCTGCGGCATAGCGTTCGTTGTCGTCGAGTGCCCGCCCGTGACGCGCAGCCCAATCTGCCACCGCCTCGTCCAACACGTAGATGCTAACGGCAAAGACAGAGTGGCGGTCGATGGAGACTTCATACACATATTCGACGGCCGCTCCAAAGGACGCGAGCGCCAGCCGCTTTTCCACAAAGTAGTATTCGTAGACGCGCCCGGTGTCGGCGGCGTATGCCTTCATTCTGCGAGCCATCGGTCTAAAAGCTCGTTCCGCGATTTTCGGTCGGGGCTTCTCTCAGGCGCGCCGCCGCCGTTTCCGGAGTCACCGGGGCGAAGTACACTTCCTTGAAGGTGTAGGACTTTTCCTTGCGTGCCAGGATCGGCATTATTTCTATGTGCCAGTGATAATCGTCGTCGATGGTTCGCCAATAATTCAGAACCTGCGAGCGATGCATGGTATTCGGCGAGGTATGCAGAACGAGATGGAAGCTGTCGGTAATCGAGCGTATGCGGTTGATGGAACGCTTGAGCAGCGCGGCACAATCCCGTAGAGCACCCGGGCGCGACAAACCATTGCGTTCGAAATGCGCTTCATGGATCTGCGGGATGATCCAAGTCTCAAACGGAACCCGGGAAGCGTAAGGACAGCAGGCGACATAATCGCCTTGCACTTCGATAATTCTTTTCTTCTGTTGCAATTCCTGCGACAGGATGTCGCAAAACACACAGCGTTCTTTCTGCGCGTAGTGATCGCGAGCAGAGCGCAGTTCATACAATACTCTGCGCGGCACGAACGTGGTTGCGACGATTTGCGACGTCGGATGGTCGAACTCCTGGCCGGCGAGCGCTCCGAAATCCTTGAATACCGAGACGTATTTGAAGCGCTGATCGTTCTTCAGGTCCTGAATGCGATGCGCGCACAGCAGCAGGAACTGTTCGACTTCCTCGTCGCTGGCGCTCCACAGTTGCCGGTCATGACGCGCGTTCTCGACGATCACCTCGTGCGCGCCGACCGACTTCATCGTGTCATAGATGCCGTTTCCCCGCCGCGTAGGATCGCCTTCAACGTGGTAGATCGGAGACGGATGGACGACGGCACGGGCCGACCACGTGCCGCCCGTAACCGAAGGCATGGAAGAGACGACCTGAGGTTGTTCAGGCGATTCCGGGCAAAACGGACAGAGCGGCCCGGACTGCGGCGCGCCTTCCGAGTCGTCGCCGGTAACTACCCACGATCGGGTGATGGGATCTTTCCGTAGTTCCACAGGTTAAGGTAATCACCGTTCGGCAGTCCGCGTCAAATCGACGGTAACCCGCCGCGCCAGCTCTGCTATACTCAACCGCACCCCAGTCGCAGATCGCAGATGAGCAGTGAACTTCCAGGCCCGCTGCGCCCAAGGTGTTAGCACAGCGCTGTATGGTTGCAGACTACATATGAGCAGCGAACTTTCCACGCCTCTAATGCGGCAGCATGCCGCAATCAAGAAACAGCACCCAAGCGCGCTGCTGTTCTTTCGCGTGGGAGATTTTTACGAGTTGTTCTTCGACGACGCGATTGTGGCGTCGCGTGAGTTGCAGATTACGCTCACCTCACGCAACAAGGAAAAGGGCATTGCCATTCCGATGTGCGGCGTCCCCTACCATGCCGCCGAGGGCTACATTGCCAAACTTGTCCGCAAGAGCTACAAGGTGGCGATTTGCGATCAGGTGGAAAACCCAAAACTGGCAACCAAACTGGTGCGGCGCGAGGTCACGCGCGTGCTCACCCCCGGCACCGCCGTGGACGCGCAGATGGGATCGGAGGAGAACAACTTCCTCACCGCGCTCGCCCGGCATGACGACCGGGTGGGATTTGCCGCGCTCGATCTTTCGACCGGGGAGTTTCGCGTCACGGAGTTTCGCGGTCCCGACGCGGAGCGCCGCACGCTGGAGGAGATGCAGACGCTGCGTCCACGGGAGTTGCTGTTTGCCTCTTCCCTTCCGCTATTCGCGACCGCTTCCGGCAGTCGTCCGAGCGCGAAACTGGCGGCGGCCTCGGCCTCGACGCCGCAACTTGCGGCCGCCGACTTTGCCGGCTTTCGCTGGGCCGAAACTCCACTGGAAGACTGGATATTCGCTCCGGACTACGCCATTCCACAGCTCGAAAACCACTTCGGAGTGCTCTCGCTGGAAGGTTTCGGGCTGGCCGATCGGCCAGCCGCGGCCTGCGCCGCCGGAGCCATTCTCCACTACGTCCGCAGCACGCAACGCGGCACTCTCGACCATATCGACCGCATAGGATTTTACGAGCGCCAGAGCTGCCTGGTGCTCGACGCGGTTACGGTGCGCAATCTTGAACTGGTTGAGCCCTTGTTCAGCGGCACCAGCGACAGCGTTACGCTGTTCCGCGCCATCGACAAGACGGTCACCCCGATGGGCAAGCGCCTGCTCCGCGCCTGGATGCTGCGGCCCTCGCTCGACGCCGCGGAGATCAATTCGCGCCTCGATGCCGTGGAAGCCGCCACCGTCGATACCATCGCCCGCGAGGAGCTGCGCCGCTCGCTCGACGGCATTCTCGATGTCGAGCGCTTGCTCAGCCGCGTCACGTTGGAGGCGGCAAACCCCCGCGATGTGCTTGCGCTGGCCGCTTCGCTCTCGCGTGTGCCCGGCGTGCGCGCGCGCCTTGGGGCCTTCGCCGCGCAGCGCTTGCGGGAACTGCATGCGGCTCTGGATGAATTGACGGATCTGCGCCAGCGTATCGAGACGACACTCGTCCCCGAGCCTCCCATCCTGTTGAACGATGGCGGAGTGATCGCAGCCGGAGTGGATTCCACTTTGGACGAGTTGCGCGACCTGAATCGCAACAGCAAGCAGTACATCGCGCAGATCGAAGATCGAGAACGCCGGCGAACCGGCATCAACTCCCTCAAGGTTCGCTTCAACTCCGTCTTTGGTTATTACATCAGCGTTACGAAAGCCAATTCGGGCCTGGCTCCGGCGGATTACGAAAGAAAGCAGACGCTTGTAAATGAAGAACGGTTCACCACTCCTGAACTGAAAGAATACGAAACCAAGATATTGGACGCGCAGGAGCGGATCGTCGAAATCGAGCGCCGACTCTTTGCCGAGCTGCGGTCGAGCATCGCCGCTGAAGCCAAGAGAATCCGTCAGACGGCGCTGGCGCTCGCTGAGGTCGATGTGCTCTCCTCGCTGGCTTCGCTGGCGGCCGCGCGAAACTACTGCCGCCCGGTGTTCGACGACAGCGGCGACATCGAGATTATCGAGGGCAGGCACCCGGTCATCGAGCAGCCCGAGCTGACCGGCAGCAACGAGCGCTTTGTTGCCAACGATCTCTACCTGAACGGCGGCTCGCATCTGGTGATGATTCTGACCGGCCCGAATATGGGCGGCAAGTCGACCTATCTGCGGCAGACCGCTTTGATCGTGCTGCTGGCACAGATGGGATCGTTCGTGCCGGCTACGCGTGCACGGCTCAACATCGTGGACAGGATCTTCACGCGGATCGGTGCCAGCGACAATCTTGCTCGCGGCCGCTCCACCTTCATGGTGGAAATGACGGAAACCGCCGCCATCCTGAACACGGCCACGCCGCGATCCCTGGTTCTTTTGGACGAGGTTGGGCGCGGAACTTCGACCTACGACGGCTTGGCGATTGCATGGGCCGTGGTTGAGCACCTGCACGCCCGCACCCGCGCACGCACGCTGTTTGCCACCCACTACCACGAGTTGACCGAGTTGGAGTCGTTGCTGGAGAGCGTTAAAAATTATCACGTTGCGGTGAAGGAGACGGGCGGCAATGTGGTTTTCCTGCGCAAGGTGGAACCAGGCGCGGCTGACAAGAGTTATGGCATCGAAGTCGCAAAGCTCGCCGGACTGCCCCCGGAGGTGATCGCCCGCGCCCGCGACGTTTTGGCCGAACATGAATCGGCGGAGCACCAGGCCAGCGGGCATCTCGGACAACGACGAAAGCTGATCCGGAGGTACAATTCACGATGTTTACGCCACTATCGCGGAAGATTGTGGACAGAATTCGAGAACAAATATTGACCGGCTGAGCCCCTTAGCGGCTCTGAACCTCCTTAACGAATTGAAGAAGCAGCTAGACTAGCTTGACGATTACCATTCCGTGAAGGACTTCCAATGCCAGAAGATGAATACAAGCCTCTCTTGGACCGCGACAGATTGGCCGTGGAGGTCACGCAACATCTCTCAGCGCACGTTGAACTCATTCGGGATGTAACCAATTACGGCACTTGTTTGATTCCCCGCTGCCTCGTGTCCAGCAATCGAACTCTAAAGGACCTGATCGTAATCGCAGTCCTTCTGCGACAGCTAGTGGCGATGTTGGATGCTTCGGAAGTGTTGATTTCGAGCGGAGCCGTTTACGCCTCTAATCTTCAAGTCCGCGCGATTTTTGAAGCTGCGGTATATATTGAATGGACTCTGGGTAGTGATGGCGACCGGAAGGCGGTCCATTATTACGTGCGCAACCTGAGACAGCAGCGGGTGTGGGCGGCTCGCTTGTTACCCGGCTCCGTTGAGGCTCAGGAGTTCGGTTATTGGCGGCCGGCTTGGCGGACTGATACCGAAATCGAAAAGGGTAACCGATCGAACCGCACAGTTCTTTTGCGGTTCGCCCGTATTCGTGTTAGAAAGACTTCCGATGGCAATCAAGTCCATTTCGCGTTCCGGGGCCTCCCAGGACCTTGAGAGATCGGTCGGTCAGCTCCTTATCTTCGGCTTCGATGGCACCGAACTCTCCACGCGCCTGAAGACCACGATTGGCGCGCTTCAGCCCGGCGGCATTATTCTTTTCGCCAGAAACATCGAATCTCCACGGCAGACTCACGCGCTGTTGCGTTCGGCGCAACACCTGGTGGAAGGCAAAATGTTTCTGTGCGTCGATATGGAGGGCGGCACGGTCGACCGGCTGCGCGATGTGGTGGCGCCCGCCCCATCGGTCGCCGAGGTCGCCGCCAGCGAGCGCCCGCAACTCTTTCGAGAGCACGGCAGAGTGATCGGCAAGGAAGTCTGCGCCCTCGGCTTCAATGTCGACTTTGCACCGGTTCTCGACCTTTCGTCCGATGCCTCACGGCCCGTCATGCGGTCGCGCACAGCCTCCAGCTTTCAGGACGAAACTATTCTCTATGCGCGCCACTTCCTGCGCGGACTGCGCGAATGCGGCGTTCTCGGGTGCGGAAAGCATTTTCCCGGCCTGGGAGAAGCCAGCCTCGACAGTCACCGGGAACTTCCCGTGGTGCTCAAGTCATGGCGGGAACTTTGGCTCGAGGACCTGGGGCCCTACCGGACATTGAAGCGCGATTTGCCGTTTGTGATGGTGGCGCACTGTGCCTATCCCTCGGTGACAGGCGACAAAACGCCGGCCTCGCTTTCGCACAAATGGATCACCGAAGTGTTGCGCCGCAAGATCGGTTATCGCGGGCTCATCATCTCCGATGACCTCGAGATGGGCGGCGTTCTGGCGGCAACGGATATTGGCGACGCAGCCGTTGGGACGATTCGGGCCGGGGCCGATATTTTTCTGGTTTGCCATAAGGAAGAGAACGTCTGGCGCGCGTTCAGCACGGTGCTTGCAGAGGCCGAGCGCGACTATCGCTTCCGCCAGCAGGTGGAAGCCGCTGCCGAACGTTCGCGACGGTTCAAGCAATCCAGCCCCGCGCTGAATCGGCCGGCGACTCCAGCGCCGACGGACGCGGCAATCGACAAGCTGCGTTGCGAACTTTGGGAGCTCGGCGAAAAACTGCGCCTGGCAGCCGAAGCCAAAGGCGCTGCTGTGTGGACGGAAGCAGCTCCCGGTAGCTTATCCTGAGGATCGGGGTCGGCCAATGATCGTTGCGGGCGTTATGAGCGGCACATCGGCGGACGGCGTCAATGTCGCGCTCGTTCGCTTGCAGGGACGCGGACTACGCACGCGCTTGCAGTTGCTGGCGCACCGTGAGTACCCATACCCGCCGCGGATACGAAGCGCCGTGCTCGCCGCCATGAACGCGACAGGCGCCAGCGTCGCCGAGCTGGCACGTCTCAACTTCCGGCTGGCCGAAGTCTACGCCGACGCCGTGCAGGTTACCGCGCGGGAGAGCGGATTTGCTTGCGATCTCATCGGCTGTCATGGTCAGACGATTTATCATCAGGGCGATCCGCGGCCTTACCTCGGCCAGCCAATCTCTGCCACTTGGCAAACCGGAGAGGGTTCGGTGCTGGCGGCACGGCTGCAAGTCCCAGTGGTCTCCGACTTCCGTCCGGCAGACATGGCCGCCGGAGGCAAAGGCGCGCCGCTGGTTCCGTTCCTCGACTACCTGTTGTTTCGCCATGCGCGGCGTGGACGCATTCTGCAAAACATCGGCGGCATCGGCAACCTTACAGCGATTCCCGCGGGCGCAACACCGGAGCAGGTCATAGCGTTTGACACTGGTCCCGGCAACATGGTGATCGACGCCCTCGCTAAAGAGCTGTTCGGCAAGCCGTTTGATCGCGACGGCGCATTCGCCGCGCGCGGCGTGGCCAACCGGCAGGTGCTCACGGCCCTGTTGCGTGCTCCGTTCTTTCGCCGCACCCCGCCCAGGACCGCCGGACGCGAACAGTTTGGCCGCGAGTTCGTCAGCCGATTTCATCGCCTTTGCCGAGGGCTGGGCAAGCACGACATGATGGCGACCGCAACCGCGTTTACGGCCGAGTCCATCGCGGCGTCCGTGCGCACGGTCTCCGAGGCGGCCCGCTTTCACGACTTTTTTGTCTCCGGCGGCGGAACTCGCAACGGCACCCTGATGACCATGCTGGCCGACCGCCTGGCCGGGTTCGGAATGCGCATTTCCACCACCGATGAGCAGGGACTGCCCTCGGAAGCGAAAGAGGCCGTTGCCTTCGCCGTACTCGCCTACCAGACCTGGCATCGGCAACCGTCGAACGTTCCCTCGGCAACGGGCGCCGTGCGTGGGGCTATCCTCGGCAAGATCAGCTATGTTTAGGCCGGCAGCGCGAAACACATGTCTGAGGCGCCCCACATTTGCCGAAGTCAGCAGACTTGGGCGTTTCTGTTTTGCGCTGCTCATCTCTGCCGCCACATTGCTGGGCGGACTTTCCTGCGCGCCCGCCGCTCCCGGCAATGAAGTGGTGATGATCATTGAAAGCAGTCCCACGAACCTTGATCCCCGCGTTGGCACCGACGCGCAGTCGGAGCGCATCGACAAGCTGCTGTTCGACGCCCTGTTGCAACGCGACGAGCATTTCAATTTGCAACCATCGCTCGCCGAGCGCTGGGAGATCCCCGACCCGCGAACCTACGTGTTTCATCTTCGGCGCGGGGTGCGCTTTCATGATGGCCGTCCGCTCACTTCCGCCGATGTGAAATGGACCTTCGACTCGATTCTGAGCGGCAAGATCCGCACCACCAAAGCGAGCACTTACCGCGACGTGGAGAGCATCGAAGCGCCCGACGATGCGACTGTTGTCTTTCACCTGCGCGAGGCTAACTCTTCCCTGCTCTGGAACCTTTCGGATGGCGCGAGCGGCATCGTGCCGCGCGACTCCGGCGAAGACTTCAACCGCGCGCCTATCGGCACCGGCCCATTCCGCCTGGCGAGCATGGAGCAGGACCGCCAAGTGACCATCGTGCACAACGAGCATTACTGGGGCAGCGCCCCAACGCTTCCGGCCGTGCGCTTTATGGTGGTGCCCGACGCCACCACGCGCGCCCTGGAGTTGCGCAAAGGCAGCGCCGATATTGCCATCAATGCGCTGACCGCCGACACCGTGCTCGCCTTGCGCGACGATCCGGCGCTGGCGACCGTGACCGCCCCCGGCACCATCTACGCTTATCTGGCGTTCAATTTGCGCGATCCGATTCTGCGCGACGTGCGGGTACGGCAAGCGCTCGCCTATGCCATCGATCGAGAGGCGATCATTCACTACCTGCTGCGCGATCTGGCAAGGCCGGCGGCGAGCGTGCTGCCGCCAGAGCATTGGGCATTCGATGGCGAGGTCGCCCGCTATCCGCACGATCCCCGGCGCGCACGCGAGCTTCTCGATCAGGCTGGATACGCGGCTGCCAGGGACGGTTACCGCTTTCATCTGAACATGAAGACCTCGACCGAGGAATCCACGCGCCTGCTCAGCGCCGTTCTTCAGCAGCAACTACGTGAAGTGGGCATCGCGCTCGATATCCGCAGTTTTGAATTCGCCACGTACTACGCCGACATCACTCGCGGCGCATTCCAACTTTTCTCCTTGCGCTGGATCGGCGGCAACGAGGACCCCGACATTTTCGAGGACATTTTTGCCTCCACCAGCACTCCTCCCAGGCGGGCCAATCGCGGCTATTACTCCAACCCGGAAGTCGACAGGCTCATCGACGATGCTCGCGCCTCGGTGGACCGGCAGCGGCGCAAGACCGACTACGGTCGAATCCAGCAGATCGTGGCACGGGAGCTCCCTTACATCAATCTCTGGTATTTCGACAACGTGCTGGTACACTCGCGCCGCCTGCGCAACGTGCGCCTCAGTTCCTCCGGCAATTACGATTTTCTTAAGACGGCGGAGTTGGTGCCGTAGACAGGCGTCTACGGCCATCGTGTTACCATCGAAAAGCTTAGGAAACTCTGGAGCCGCGCAGCGTGCGCATTCTCTTTATCGGCGACATCTTTGGCAGACCCGGCCGGACGATCGTTCGCGATCACGTCCGCGAGCTGCTCTCTCAGCACAACATCGACCTGACCATCGCCAATGGCGAGAACGCCGCGGGCGGCTTTGGCATCACTCCGCAGATTGCCGAGGAACTCTTCGACCTGGGCGTCGAGGTCATCACCACGGGCAATCACGTCTGGGACAAGCGTGAGCTGATCGAGTACCTCAACACCGGCCTCAGCAAACCGGACAGTATGGCCCGCAGAATCCTGCGTCCGGCCAACTTTCCGGCGGGTTCGCCTGGAACGGGCGTGTATGAAGGCACGACGAGGGGCGGCGTTCGCTATGCCGTCATGAATCTTCAGGGCCGCGTCTTCATGGGAAACATTGACGACCCATTCCGCGCCGCCGACGACCTGCTGACGCGGATTACCTCGAAAGTCATCCTGCTGGACATGCACGCCGAAGCCACTTCCGAGAAGGTCGCACTCGGCTGGTATCTCGACGGCCGCGTCACCGCGGTCATTGGAACGCATACCCACATTCCCACCGCCGATGAGCGCGTGCTGCCGAAAGGCACCGCCTACCAGACCGATGTCGGAATGACGGGGCCATGGAACGGCGTCATCGGGATCCAAAAGGAATTGATCATCGGCCGTTTTCTGAACAACATGCCGACCCGGTTCGAAGCGGCTAGCGGCGATACACGCCTGTGCGCGGTGGTCATCGACTGCGACGCGCAAACCGGGCGTGCCAGCGCCATCGAGCGCATCATGATTTGCGATTAGGCGCGTCGCTCAGAAACCAGCTCAGCCGGATATGCATCTCAATTGAGGATGAGTGAGCCGGTGACAACATCAGGGCGAAAGATAATTCAAAACTTCGTCACCTTGGGATTCGTGATCCCTTGCCTGCTCCTTCTTGTGATGATCATTGGAAACGTAAGAGTCCAAGGAGGGTGGAAATGGGTGCTGCTAATACCATGGCCCACATTTCTTCTGTTGATGTTAGGAGAAGGCGGAGGGCTCATTGGTCAGGTGTTTGCTTTTTTGATTTCTGTAGGAACTAATGTACTTATCTACGGCTTGCTAGGGGTCCTGGTGTCCTTCTGCTATCGTCGATTCATCGCTCCCAGGACAGGATCGAGTCATTGAGTAAAGGAAGAGTGCAGGCAGACCAGTGATGGACCTCGAAACTGGAACTTTAACGTCGCCTTTTGCCTGGGACTGCTTTGACGCCTATCTGTTTGACATTGACGGCACGCTGCTGAACAGCCGCGATTGGGTTCATTACAACTCCTTTCATAGCGCGCTTCGCCAGGTTTGGAATTGCGAGCTGAAGATCGACGGAGTTCCACTGCACGGCAACACCGATATTGGCATCCTGCGCGCGGTCGCCAGCGCTGCGGGAGTCTCTGCGGAGGAATTCTCCAGAAAGCTACCGCGGGCAATTTTGACCATGCAAGCCCAGGTGGGCCGCAACGTCGCCCTGCTGCGCACGGAACTTTGTCCCTCGGTCAGCGAACTTCTCCAGCGGCTGCACTCCACGGGAAAACTGCTGGCGGTGACCTCCGGCAATCTGGAACCAATCGGATGGGCAAAGCTGCGCGCGGCTGGCATCGCCAGTTTCTTCAGTTTCGGATCCTTCTGCGGAGGATCAATGGGAAGACGCAACGGGACGAATACCGGCGCCGAGACCCGCGTCGATATCTTTCAGCATGGCTTCGACGAAGTCCGGCGGCGCTTGGGAAAAGATGCCCGCGTGTGCTTCGTTGGCGATACGCCCGCCGACATCCTTGCGGCCCGCTCGGTGCGCGCCTCGGTGATCGCCGTAGCCACCGGAATTTTTGACATGGAGACTTTGCGGCAAGAACAACCCGATCTCTGCCTGCCGGGTTGCGCCGCGCTGATGGAGCGCCATCGACCATAAATTCCCGCCGGCTTCGACCGTTTCTCGACAGCCTGCTGATCGCTTACAATCGGGAAGATGCGTTGTCTCTGGCCTATGCTGCTGTTTGCCTCTCTGCTGCCCGCATACGGACAGCAGTCCGCACCTGCGCCCCAACCGGCGCGACCAGAGCGCGGGCCAGGAACCCCAGCATCCCCAGCAGCGCCCGCTCCTGCAAGCCCAGTAGTTACGTCTCCTGGAAGCTCACCAGCGAGCGGAGCAGATTCCTTTGCAACTCTGTGTTCCGACCAGGCGAACTCGAAGCTTCCCAAGTGCCCAACGGCGGACGAGCGGCGGCGGGCATCCAGGGAATTTCATGAGGCCCTCAGGTTGCAAAAACGATCGCGTGTTCGGGAGGCCTTCGGGCACTTCGAGAAGGCGGCGGCGCTGGCGCCAAACAACATCGAATACTTGACCGCGCGTGAAGTCGCCCGGCAGAAGCTAGTCTCTGAAGATGTGCAAGCCGGCAACAAAGCCCTGGCCGCCGGAAGCAGCATGGAAGCTCTCATACTCTTTCGAGAGGCGCTTCGGGTCGATCCCGAAAACGACTTTGCACGCCAACGGTTGCGTGATGCTCTTCCGCGCGCTACACAGGAGAACCTAACGAAGGAGCCGACTCCGCTCACTGAGCAAATTCGCTTGCAGCCCGAAGCAGGCCAGCACAACTTTCATCTCCGCGGAACTGCTCGTGACATCATCACCCAGGTCGCGCTCGCCTATGGGGTGACCGCCCTATTCGACGACTCGGTCGCAAGCCGCGCCGTGCGGCTCGATATGGAGCAAGCGACATGGCAGCAGGCATCTTCCACCCTCGCGCGACTCACCAAAACGCTTTGGTCCCCGCTGTCAGCGCGGCAGGCGCTGTTCGCAGCCGATACCGATGAGAACCGGCGAAGCCTGCAACGCATGTCGTTGCGCACGTTTTATCTCCCCCAGGCGACCACGCCGCAGGCTCTGAACGAGATCTCGACGACCTTGCGCACGCTGTTCGAGATCCGTTTTTCGGCGGTTGATCAAACTGCCCATTCGCTCACCGTTCGCGCGGACTCGCAGACACTGGATGCCGTGACGCAATTCTTGCAGGCATTGAAGGACCAGTTGCCGGAGGTGGTGTTTCAGGTTGACGTTTTTCAGATTTCGAGGAATTACACGCGCGCGATCGGCGCGAGCATACCGACGCAATTCCAGGTGTTCAACATTCCCACGGAGGTACGTTCACTCACCAGCACTAGCAGCGCGCAAAGCTTGATCAACCAGTTGGTTTCCTCGGGGCTCATCAACCAGTCAAACACTACGGCTATCGCCGGGCTTATCGGGCAATTGCTTGGCCAGCAGAACTCACTGCTTTCGCAGCCATTCGCGGTTTTCGGCGGCGGCATCACGTTCTCGGCTCTGACCATCCCCGCGGCCAGTTTCAGCTTCTCGCGCGACCTGTCGAGCATCCGGACGCTACAGAGCATGACGCTGCGCGCTGCCCAGGGAACCGCCGCAATTATGAAGATCGGCCAGAGAGTTCCGGTGCTGAATGCGACCTATGCACCCATCTACAACTCATCTGCCATTAGCCAAGTGCTCGGCAACCAGTCTTATGTCGCGCCTCTTCCATCCGTCAACTACGAGGACATCGGGTTTAACATGAAAGCCACCCCGATAATTCATCGCGACAATTCAGTCAGCATTAAGCTGGAGATGCAGATTCGCTCGCTCGGGGCAATGAGCGTCAATGGTGTTCCGATCATCAACAACCGCGAATTTAACGGCTTTATCTCCGCGAAGGACGGCGAATCCATCATGGCGGCCGCCAATCTCAATCACAGTGAGTCGCGTACCTTGCAGGGGTTTTCGTTGCTTACCACTATCTCCGGGCTCGCGAAGCGGGAAACCATGGAGACTGATGACGAGATGCTCGTTGTTCTGACTCCGCACGTGGTTAGCGCCAACCCGGAGGCGGGCCCAATCATCATGCTGCCGAACACCATGCCAAAGTAGAGTGGCTGTTGCCAGAAGCCCAGTTTACTTTCCGCTTTCCGCAATCTCGAAATCCACCAATGGTTTCAGCACATCGGCGGGCATATTGACAACGTTCCCGACGCGGCGACCATTGATGAAGAAAGTCGGGGTCGAGGCAATCGCCACATCGTCTCCCAGTTTCTTGGAACGCGCCACACGCTCCTTCGTCTCAGCGGAATCCGTGCAGGCGGCGACCTTCTTGGCGTCTACGCCTGCGCCCGCAGCCAACTCGTTGAACTTCGTGGTCAGCGCAGCGGCCCCGCTCTCGTGCAACTGGTTCATCGCATCCTGCTGCTCATAGACCGAGGCAATGAACTTCCAGGCTGCGTCGTTGTTCTCACGCACGATGCAATCGACGTAGGCGGCTGCTTTCTGCGCCCAGGGGTGGATTTGATCCAACGGATAATTCTGGAAGATGAGCCTGACCTTTGGCTCCTCGCTCATCAGCTTCTCGATGGCTGGCTGCACCTGCTTGCACGCGGGACACTCAAGGTCTCCGAACTCCACAATCGTGATTACCGGCGTGGCTGCTCCCTTGGTAGGACCGAACGCCGCCTTCTCCAGAATCGCCCGATCCCTGGCAAATGGATCGGCGCCAAAAGGCATCAGGTCGCCCGCGATGGCATAGTCCTTCGCGACAAATAGCTTCGTCATCTGCTGCCCTTTGGGCGTGCTCACAACGGCAGTAACCTCGGCCACCCCGTCAATGGGAGAAGCCTTGATCGCAGCCACTTTGAAAACCAGGTTGGGTTCGAAGCCGAACATGCGGTGAAAGAAAGCATTCACGGTCGCCTCGCTCGGCAGGTTCGAGCCGGATTGCGCGGCTTTGCCTGCCGGGGCTGCGCCGCTGGTCTGGGCCAGCACGCACGATACCAGAATAAGAATCGCCAAAGAAACCGCTAGGGTACGTTTCATGTGCCTTCCTGTCGAGTGAAATGAACCGCTGTGAACGGGCTCCCAGGAAACCGAAAATGTGCCTGGAGAGCAGGAATCAGACCTCGTGGCGTGCGGCGATGGGGAATCTGCGTCCCACGCCGAAAGCCTTTTCGGAAATCTTCAGCCCCGGAGCCGCTTGCTGCCTTTTGTATTCGGCACGGTCGACCATCTTGATCACCGCTCGTACCAGTGCCGGATCAATCTTGCGTTGGCCGGCAATCTCATCGGCCGGCTTCATGTCTTCAACATAATCGACAAGAATCTGGTCGAGTATGTCGTAGGGGGGCAGCGAGTCACTGTCCTTCTGGTCCGGACGCAATTCCGCGGATGGGGGTTTGGTGATAGTCGACTGCGGGATCACGGGGCGCCGCGAGTTCACGTATTCGGCAATCCGATAAACCAGCGTCTTGGGCACATCGGAGATCACCGCCAGCCCGCCCACCATATCTCCATAGAGCGTGCAATAGCCAACCCCGATCTCCGATTTGTTTCCGGTCGACAATACCAGCGCCCCGAACTTGTTCGAAATCGCCATCAGCAACGTGCCCCGTGCGCGCGCCTGTATGTTTTCTTCCGTCACGTCTTCGCCGAGAGCGGAAAACACCTTGGAAAGCCCACTGCGATACGAATCGAAAATCCCTTGTATTGGAATAATTTCAAAGCGAATGTTCAAGTTCCGCGCGAGCTTCCGGGCGTCTTGCACGCTGCCCTCGGAGGAATACTGGCTCGGCATCGCCACGCCAATCACGTTTTCCGCGCCGAGCGCTTCCACGGCGATCACGGCAGTCAGCGCCGAATCGATTCCGCCGCTCAGGCCGATCAGCGCCTTTCCGAAGCCGCACTTTCTCACATAGTCGCGCGTTCCGAGCACCAGCGCCGCAAAGGCGCTTGCCGCTTCCCCTTCAATGCAGGGATGTAAGTCTCCCTGCCTCGCTTCGGTATCGTAGTAAATCAGGTCTTCTTCGAACGACTTCGCCTGCGCCAAAACCTCCCCGTCCGGACCCACAACGATGCTCGACCCGTCAAAAACGAGACTGTCGTTCCCGCCCACCTGGTTCACCATCACCACCGGAACCTGGTGATGCCGCGCAATGGATGCCAACATCTCCCGCCGCAATTCACGCTTGCCCAGGTGGAAGGGAGAGGCTGAGATGTTCAGCACCACTTCACCCCCGGCCTGGATTAGTTCTTCCACCGGATCGACCCGGTAGAGCCTGCGATTCCAGAAAGTCTTGTCGTTCCAGGCGTCTTCGCAGATGGTCAGCGCAAGTTTTTTCCCGTCGAGCGCAAACAACTCCTGCCGCTCCGCGGGAGCGAAGTTGCGCATCTCGTCGAAAACGTCGTAGGTGGGCAACAGGCGTTTTGACTGCACCAGCGCCACTTCCCCATCGCGCAGCACGGCGGCTGAATTCATGACCGACTTGCCGGTTTCATAGCAGGCGCGGCTGACGAAGCCGCAGACGCAGACAATACCGCGAGTCTGGGCGGCAATCTCCTCCAGCGCCTGGCGGCAGCGGGCGACAAAGCCAGGCCTCTCCACCAAGTCGCGAGGCGGATAGCCACAGACACTGAGCTCCGGAAACAGCACAAGACCGGCGCTGCCCTGCTGTGCGCAGCGGGCGAATTCGATGATCTTCCGGGCATTGCCGGTAAAATCACCAACCGTCGGGTTCACTTGGGCGAGCGCGATTATCACAACTACAGTTTAAAGGCTAGGGCGCAACTTTGGTACAGCGAGCGTTTTAAGTGTATCTGCCGCACTACCCCCACAACAGTTTTGAGTTTCAAGTTTCATGTCACAATCGCCAGTGACGAACGGGGGTGTTGGCCTGAGGGGCTCAATACAGCAGGTACTTCTGTCGGATGCGGGTGAATTCTTTCAGCCGCTCGCGCCAGCCATCCGCAATGCGGCGCGGGTCGTCTCCCCGCACCAGTGCCTGGAAGGTCGCGCGGTCTACCAGCAGATCGGCAATCCGCCTGGGAGCAAACTGCCGTGGATAAAGCTTCAGCAGTGCCGAAGCGATTTCCAGCCCCAGCTCGGGGGAATCCAGCTGGGTGCGCCCGGTGAGCAGAATGTGAACTCCATGGCAGAGCTGCTTGGCATGGGTGCTGCTGGCCGGTGTGAAGGAAATCGGAATGAATCGCACTCCGCCCAATTCGCGCGCGTTCAGATACGTGGCGAGCTGCTGCCCGTCGATCCAGGGCGCGCCAAGCACTTCGAACGGCGTTTCCGTTCCCCGCCCGACCGAGACATTCGTCCCTTCAATCAGCGCCACTCCGGGATACAGGGTCGCCGCTTCCAGGCTGCGCAGATTTGGTGAAGGGTTCGTCCACGGCAGTCCCGTCGCATCAAACCAATTGCCACGTTGCCATCCCTCCATTCGGATAACCGACAAGTTCGCGCCGATTTTGCGCTCGGAGTTGAACAGCAGCGCCAACTCGCCCATGGTCATCGCATGACGGATCGGAACTGGATGATAGTTCACAAAGCTCCCTTGTCCGGCGGGGTCCCCGTTACGTGCTTTTGACGGCATCGGGGGAAAGGCGTCGGAGACTGAGCCTTGCACGAACGCTCCCGTGATTGGGTTGGGCCGGTCCAGCACGATCAGCGGCAGCTTCGCCGCGGCACATGCTTCGAGAAAATATCCCAGTGTCGTTTCGTAGGTATACCAGCGCACGCCAGCGTCCTGAATGTCGAAAACTACGGTGTCAAGCCCCTTCAGAACCTCTGGCGAAGGCCGCCGGGCCGCGTCAGTGGCGCCATAGACGCTGTAAACGCGCACGCCAGTCGCCTGGTCACGCACCTCGTTGATCTGTGTCGTATCGTGGACGCCGCTGATGCCGTGCTCGGGGCTGAAGATTGCGCGCAGTTCAACATCGGGCATACGAGCCAGCAGGTCGATGCCGCGCCGGCCCTGCGAGTCGGTCCCGGTTTGGTTCGTCACCAGCCCGACCCGGCATGGACGCGACGCGCAACTTGGCGGGCGAGCTGCCGCGCCGATCTTTGCGGCGACAGGGGCAGAAAACAGCGCTCCACGCTCGGTCAGCACGTCGAGTCCGGTCTTCACATGGCCATTGCGCGACTGCAACGAGCGCGTTGAGCGAAAATCAGGC
Source organism: uncultured Acidobacteriota bacterium (assembly GCA_963832365.1). GTDB lineage: Bacteria > Acidobacteriota > Terriglobia > Terriglobales > Acidobacteriaceae > CAWBRT01. Next base: position 176,871 of record CAWHUL010000016.1, read on the forward strand.
GGTGTTTGGGCCCCGGCTGATAACTCGGCACCCAGAAGGAAGGAGATCAACACCAGAAAGGTCGCCAGGCACGCCCCGATCACCGACGTCGCGAGAGGAAGGGCGATTGATCGCTCGTACCCGGCGCGCAAGCTGCCGGCGGTCACGGTTGCCCATCAACCGCCGTTTCGTTCTGTTTCAGGCGCACGACAATAATCTTGGCGAACCCCTCTTCGAATTTCGGCGGGCGAAGTTTCTGAGCCATCCGCTGCATCACTTCATCCGGCACGTTTCGCGAACGCTTGCGGTTGCGCTCGATGCAGACCTCGGCTGGAACGTCGAAGAAGACCGCATGCGCCTCGTATCCGTACTCGCGCGCCATCTTGACCCAACTATGACGCTCGCGCGGAGACAGATTGGTCGCGTCGATATAATTCATCGGACGCCCGGCAATCAGCCGTGATCTGAGCAGCGAACGCAGCGACGAGAACACCAGGTCCTGATATCTCTGCTCAGTCGGATCATCGAACAACAATCCACGGATCAGGTCGCTCGAAAGAGGAATGATGTTGTGCCGCTTGAACCAGGAGCTCTTGCCCGAGCCTGGCAACCCGATTGAGAGCACCACGGCGCCCTTCGGCTTGCCGCGTTCAGTCGCGGGCTTGGCCGCCGGTTGAGCCTCGGCGGACGCCGGCTCCGCGTCGTCGCGGTCGACCTCCGACGCCTCCCCCGTGGCCTGTCCAGGGGCAATCGGCAGCGACGGAGAAGCTCTTCCGGGCCGCGATGGGCGCTGTTCCGGCCGGGGCTGGTTGCGAGGCTTTCCTCCGCCGCCCCTGCGCCGCGAGCGATCACGCCGCGGACCTTGACCACCGCCGCTCTTCTCCCCTGTGGGGGCAGGAGCTTCCGGCGGTTCGGTCTCGGGCTGCGGCTCGTACTCCGGCTGCAGCTCGTGTTGAAAATCGCGTGCTTCAGCCGGCAAATTCACGGTTTCACCGGCGGTGGTTGGGGCCTCGTGAGATTCGCCGGTCGGAGCTTCGCGATCGAGAAATGTCGGCTGCAACGGCGCCTGGCCTGGGTCGGCGTCCTTCGGTTGCAGATCGTCTGTGCCTTTATTGCGCCGCTTCATGCGGTCGCGCATCCACTTGCGCATACCGGGCTTATACCACAATTTAGCCGCCTTGGGCGAGGTACTAAGCAGATTCCCAGGCACCAGCTCTGCCAATACGGGCTGCACAAGCCGAGGCGGGAAAGTTCGCGGATTTCTGCTGCTCTGGATGGCCGTGCGGGTTTGCCTCCACGGGGGACGGATGCTAGCATTTTCTATTCTGCAAAGGCCCGCAGACCTCGTTGGTGTGCCGGCTGCCACGCGGATCGCAGCAAGGATTCGCACGAACGGATATTCTTATTCTTGGAGGCAAAATGGCAATCAAGGTGGGTATTAACGGCTTTGGCCGCATCGGGCGCAATGTTTTGCGCACCACGTTGGGCAACAAAGACATCGAAATCGTCGCCGTCAACGACCTTACGGACCCGAAGACGCTGGCGCACCTGCTGAAGTACGACTCCATCCTCGGCAACCTGCCAAATAATATTTCCGCAACCGCCGATTCTATCCAGATCGATGGCCGCAAGATCAGGGTCTACGCCGAAAAGGACCCGTCCAAGCTCGATTGGCAATCGCAGGGCGCACAGGTCGTGGTGGAGTCTACCGGACGCTTCACCGACGCCACGCAAGCCAAGAACCACCTTCGCGGCACCGTCAAGAAGGTCATCATCTCCGCGCCTGCGAAGAACGAGGACCTCACCATCGTGTTGGGCGTCAACCAGGATAAATACGATCCAGCCAAGCACAATATTATTTCCAACGCTTCCTGCACCACCAATTGCCTGGCGCCGGTGGCCAAGGTTCTCAACGACACCTTCACCATCCAGAAGGGCACGATGACCACGATCCACTCCTACACCAACGATCAGGTCATCCTCGACTTTCCGCACAAGGATCTGCGCCGCGCGCGTGCCGCCGCGCTGTCGATGATTCCGACTTCCACCGGCGCCGCTAAGGCCGTCTATCTTGCAATTCCCGAGTTGAAAGGCAAACTCGACGGATTCGCCATCCGCGTGCCAACGCCTAATGTCTCGGTAGTCGATCTGGTCGTGCTTACCGAAAAGCAAACCAGCGTGGAAGAGGTTAATGCCGCGATGAAGAAAGCCAGCCTGGAGGGTCCACTGAAGGGCTATCTTGGCTATGATGAGAATGAACTCGTCTCGTGCGATTTCCGCGGCGACTCACGCTCTTCGATCTTCGACGCTCCGCTCACTCGCGTAGTCGGTGGAAACCTGGTCAAGGTGATCGCCTGGTACGACAACGAGTGGGGTTATAGCTGCCGTGTGCGCGACCTGATCACCTTTATGGCCGCCAAAGGGCTGTAAGAACAGGCGCGGGCGGGCGCCTTTTTAGGGATTTATACGGTCCGGCCTGCCACGTTGGCATAGGCCGGACCGGTTAATCCGGCGTTGGAATACCGTCAGTGACCATTAGGCTGTAAAGACAGAGGATTGTAGCCATGGCCAAACTTTCTATACGCGATCTTTCATTAGGCAATCACCGTATCCTAATGCGGGTCGACTTTAACGTTCCCCTTGACGGCGGACGTGTGACAGACGACACGCGCATTCGCGAGACGCTGCCGACAATCGAGTACGCTCTCCGGCACGGCGCCAAGCTGATTCTTGCTTCTCACCTTGGCCGGCCGAAGGGCAAACCAAATCCGCAGTACAGCCTCAAGCCGGTCGCCGAGCGGCTCCGCATTCTGCTTGACGAGAAAATAGGCCGCGGGCAGAACGTCGGCTTCACCCCGGACTGCGTCGGCATGCAGGCCGAAGAAATCGCCGGCAAATTGGAGCGCGGGCAGACCCTGCTGCTGGAGAACCTGCGCTTCCACGCCGAAGAGGAGGCCAATGACGATAATTTCGCCAAGGCGCTCGCCAAGCTGGCCGATTTCTATGTGAACGACGCCTTCGGCACGGCGCACCGGGCTCATGCTTCGACAGTCGGGGTCACGCGCCATCTTTCGAAATCCGCCGCCGGCCTGCTGATGGAAAAGGAACTTGAATACCTCAGCCGCGCCACTGAAAATCCCGCAAAACCGTTCGTGGCGATCCTCGGGGGCGCCAAAGTCAGCGACAAAATCGGCGTCATTCGTAATCTGCTCGATAAGGTGGATAGCTTCATCATCGGCGGCGGCATGGCCTATACGTTTCTCAAAGCGCAGGGCAAGGAGGTCGGCAAATCGCTGCTGGAAGTCGACAAACTTGAGCTGGCAGGCCAGTTACTCGCGGAAGCCAAGGCGCACAATGTGAAGATGCTGCTGCCGGTCGATCATGTGGTCGCCGACAAGGTGGATGCCAGCGCGCGTCCGAGGATGATTGGCAAGAATGAACCGATTCCCGCCGATCAGATCGGTCTCGACATTGGACCGGAAACGATTGAGCTGTTTGCCGCAGAGATCGGCCGTGCGCGCACCATCGTCTGGAACGGGCCGATGGGCGTCTTCGAGATCGACCAGTTTGCGCGCGGAACCATGAAGATTGCGCACGCAGTCGCCGATAACGCGGGCGCAACTTCGATAGTGGGTGGCGGGGACACCGTGGCCGCCGTCCACAAGGCCGGAGTCGCCGATGAGATCAAGCATATTTCGACCGGCGGCGGAGCTTCGTTGGAGTTTCTCGAAGGCAAGAAGCTGCCCGGCGTCGAAGCGCTGACGGACAAGTAAGAAACACAGTTTCAAGTTTCCAGTTTCGAGTTTCAAGAGCTCGAAGCGAAGGTAGCCATGGCATGTCCATGTTTCCCGCGCTACGGAACTCGTATTGAGATTTGATTCCGAGCTTTATCAATCGGTAAGAGCGCCGGTACTTGAAACCCGAAACTTTGAAACTAGATTGACTGACTTCCACAAAATCGATCTCGGCGAGGGTTCCACGCTGATTTTCGTGCAGGGTGACATCACCCGTCAGGACACCGACGCCATCGTCAATGCGGCCAACTCCACGCTGATGGGCGGAGGCGGAGTCGACGGCGCCATTCATCGCGCCGGCGGCCCGGCGATTCTCGATGAGTGCAAGAAGATCGTGGCCGAGCACGGTCATCTGCCGCCCGGTGAAGCTGTCTCGACGACCGGGGGACGTCTGGCCGCTGCATTCGTCATCCACACCGTCGGGCCCATCTGGCGTGGAGGACTGCACGGCGAACCCGGGCTGCTCGCCAACGCCTATCGCAATTCGCTGCGGCTGGCCGACCGGCTGGGACTACACAGCGTAGCGTTTCCCGCGATTTCCACCGGCGCTTACGGCTATCCGGCCGCGGAGGCTGCTCTGCTCGCCATCGAATCCATACTGGACGCGCTCGCCGAGGCGCGCAACACTCGCGAGGCTCGCTTCGTGCTCTTCGACAACACATCGCTTGACGTGTTCCTCGAGGCGGCGCGCGCTGTCGCTCAACGCCGAAAGGCAAACTGGCGTATCGACCAACAACACCGGAGTCGCAGGAATCAAGGAATGAAAAGAAAGAAAATCATTGCCGCCAATTGGAAGATGTACAAAACAGTTCCGGAATCGCGTGCTTTTCTGGACGCCTTCCTGCCACTGGTCAACCAACACGATCGCGACGAAATCGTGATTTGCCCGCCTTTCGTCAACATTGCCGCAGTGCTGGAGCAGACTCGCGGCAGCCTTATCAAGGTCGGCGCGCAGAACGTCTATTGGGAGAAGGAAGGCGCTTTTACCGGCGAGGTCTCGCCGGGCATGCTGGTTGGCGCCGGTTGTGAGTTCGTGATCATCGGGCACTCCGAACGCCGCCAATATTTCGGCGAGACGGACGATACCGTGAACCGCCGCCTGAAAAGCGCTCTGGAAGCGGGACTGGCTACCATTCTCTGCGTTGGTGAAGTGCTGGAAGAACGCGAAGCCAAGCTGACCGAAGATGTTCTGCGGCGCCAGTGTTCGCGCGCCTTCAACGGTATTTCCGCCCGCAAAGCCGCCAAGTTGAGCATCGCCTACGAACCGGTTTGGGCAATCGGTACGGGAAAAACGGCAACCCCGCAAATGGCTGCCGACGCACACGCCGTCATTCGTCAGGAAGCCGTTTTGACGTTCGGCAAGGAATTTGCGGCCGCACTGCGCATTCTCTACGGTGGCAGCGTCAAACCGGACAACGCAAAAGCGCTAATGGCCGAAAGCGAGATTGACGGCGCTCTGGTGGGAGGCGCAAGCCTCAACCCCGAGTCATTTGCAGCCATTGTGAAGTACTAGCAGGACTTCTCAAGCGGAACCAAAGCCCGATAGGAAACAGCGTCAGTGCTGCGTGCTGCCGCCATGCTGGAGAGATGCTGAAGCTGGCATATTTCGACTACTTTTCACGGCAGGTTCTCTATCCGACAGTTCTCATCGGCCGCTCCGCGACATTGTTTGTCGCGGGGTGTTTTCTCTGGCGGCGAATTCGCTGTAGAATAGGCTACCTTGTGGGGGAAACCTAACGCTCACCATAGGTCTGTCGAAGCCCCCGTCACTGGGGAAAGAACCAACCAATCACTAGCCGAAGTGGTTTCGCAAATCTGTCGTAAAGGAGAAGTTTCTTCGATGAAGCGTTACACGATGTTCATCGGCCTGTTGGCCCTTGCTTCAACCCTGGCGTGGTCCGCCGAAGATGGCGCCGCGCTTTATAAGACAAATTGTGCGGCGTGCCATAAGGCCGACGCCAGCGGGAACCCGGCGATGAAGTCCCCGGCAATCAAAGGGAAAACCGCCGCGGACGTACAGAAAGCAGTTAGCACCGACCCGAAGCACGCTGCCGTAAAGAAAAAGGACCTTAGCGCAGATCAGCTGACGGCGATCGGCAACTATCTGAGCACCCTGAAGTAATCACCAACAATGGCCCCAACACGCAGCGATGGCGCGTGTTGGGGTATCCGCGAGACCGGGGCTAAGGCAAAACCAAGGACGGTATATCCCAAGAGATGAACGTCATTCCGAGGGAGCGACGCCTTGTGTCGCGAGTCGAGGAATCATTTGTGTGTTGCTTGGCTGCGCGAAGACGGCGTGAAGACACAAGATCCCTCCACTCCGCTTCGCTTCGGTCGGGATGACGTCCCTTAAGCATCCGGATAAACCAACTCTGGAATTGCGCTACACGCTTTGCGTTTCCGATACTGTCCGCTGCTTGCGTCCCCAAAGGAACCAGCCGATCGTCAGCAGTAGCAGCAAGGCAATGATTCCCTGGGAGATGACACAGTAGAGGCACCATACGCCGAGCACATTGGCCTCGATGTGTGTGAGATAGAGTGCGAAGGCGAATCCACCGGCCACGGCTCCCAGCAGCATTCCGCGCCGCCGCAGAAAGCTCAGCACGCCGACAAGCAGATATCCGGCCACGCCGATTCCCGCCACCGGCACTCCGCCGAGTTCCGCATAAGGGCTGTGGTTTACGACACCGCAATCCCACTTGTCATTGAGGTGGCAAGGCTGGTCCTCGATGACGTAGTGAACTCGAAGAGCCAGCCCGGACACGATGACTCCGGCCAGGGCCAGCAAAATAATCAGGTATCGCACAGGCGCCTCGGAAAATCGAGCGATTTCAGGTACCCTGTTCCTCCCACCCTGCTTAACTGCAGGCAGATGTGGGGCACCGGCAAATGAGTCGCTAAACCAGCCTAACGAACCGCGAGCAACTCGACATCGAAAATCAGGGTTGCGTTTGGCGGAATGACGCCGCCCGCGCCACGCGCGCCGTAGCCGAGTTCCGGGGGAATGCGCAACTGCCGCTTCCCGCCTACGTGCATGCCTGCGACCCCTTCATCCCAACCTCGAATCACTTGCCCAGCGCCAAGCGCGAACTGAAAAGGCTCGTTCCGGTCCAGCGAACTATCGAACTTCTTGCCGTCGAGGAGCCAGCCCGTGTAGTGAACCGATACGTTCTTCCCCTTGACCGCTTCAGGGCCAGTTCCCTTCACAAGGTCCCAGTACTGCAAACCGCTTGGCGTCTTCACGCCCGGCCCTTCAACTTTGGCGGGAGCACCCGGAGCTTTCGATCCCATATTTTTTCCATTCTGTGCAGACAGAGAAACCGCTGTCATCAGCACCATAGTCATCAGCAGCAACAAAACTTTTAGTTTCAAAGAGGCCTCCAGTATTTCGCATTCCTCGCTGAAAAATACCTACTGCGGCCGCTGAACTGCCGCCATAGGTTTGGGCTTGCGCGCATCGCCGTGCAGCATTTGCAAGTCGCGCACGCTGACCTCGCCCCGCTGTAGCGCGGCGATACCATCGGCGGCTGCGCGGGCAGCCGAAAGCGTCGTCATGGTGGGCACGCGAGCCGTAATCGCCGCCCGCCGGATCGCCTTCTCGTCAAACCAAGGTTCAAGTCCGTGCGGCGTGTTGATGATGAGCTTGATTCGTCCGCCCTTGATCAGGTCGACCACGTTAGGGCGGCCCTCCATCACCTTGTAGACTCGCTCCACGTGTATTCCGGCCTGCTCAAGCACCTCGGCGGTACCATGCGTGGCGGCAATTTTGAAACCGAGATCGACGAACCGGCGCGCCACCTCCGCGATGGCCGGCTTGTCGCGGTCACTCACGCTGAAGCACACCATGCCGCGCGATGGGAGCACCTGCCCGGCCGCGAGTTGCGCCCTTGCGAACGCGTCGCCAAAGTTATCGGCAACGCCCATCACCTCTCCGGTCGAGCGCATTTCCGGTCCAAGCACCGTATCGACCCCCGGAAACTTGCCCCACGGGAAAACCGGCGACTTCACGTAAAAACACTCCCCTGTGCTCAAATCCGCGTGCTCGCCGCGATTCACCAGATCGACGTACTCCGGCAGGAACTCGCGCAAGCGCCGTCCCGTCATCAGGCGGGCGGCAATCTTGGCCAGCGGCACTCCCGTTGCTTTGGAAACGTATGGCACGGTGCGCGATGCCCGCGGGTTCACCTCGATGACGAATACCTTCTCGCGCTGTATGGCGTACTGCACGTTCATGAGGCCGACGACTTTCAACGTTCGAGCCAGCCGATAGGTGTAATCGCGGATCGTGTTCAGCACGTGCGCCGGAATATCGACCGCAGGCAGCACGCAGGAAGAATCGCCGGAGTGAATGCCGGCCTCTTCGATGTGCTGCATGATGCCGCCAATGACTACGTCTTCGCTGTCGCACAGGGCATCGACGTCGATCTCAATCGCCTCTTCCAGAAAATGATCGATCAGAATCGGACGATCCTGCGAGTACTCGACGGCTTGCTTCATGTACTCCTTGACCGCTTCCGCGTCATAGGCAATCACCATGGCGCGCCCGCCGAGCACGTAGGAAGGACGCACCAGTACCGGGTATCCGATGCCCTCCGCCGCTTCCAGAGCGCCCTCGATCGAGGTTGCCGTTGTGCCGGGGGGTTGCGGAATGTCCAGTTCGTCCAGCAGTTTGCCAAAGCGCTTGCGGTCTTCTGCCAGATCAATCGACTCGGGCGAGGTGCCTATGATCTTCACACCCGCTGCCTTCAGCGGCAGAGCGAGGTTCAGGGGCGTCTGCCCACCAAACTGCACGATTACTCCGACTTCAGCTCCGTCCGCGACCTCATGGTCGTAGATGGCCATCACGTCTTCGAAGGTGAGCGGCTCGAAATAGAGGCGGTCACTGGTGTCATAGTCGGTCGAAACCGTCTCTGGATTGCAGTTCACCATGATGGTTTCGTACCCGTCGTCGCGCAGGGCGAATGCCGCGTGACAGCAGCAGTAATCGAACTCGATGCCTTGTCCGATGCGATTCGGCCCACTGCCCAGAATCAGCACTTTCTTTTTTCCCGTAGGCGCCGCTTCGTCTTCGTCTTCGTAAGTCGAATAGAGGTAGGGCGTGTAGCTCTCGAACTCGGCTGCACAGGTGTCCACGCGCTTATAGACGGGTCTCAGCCCAGCCTTGCGCCGCATGTTGTAGACCTGCACGGCGCCACCGCGCAGGTGCCAGGTGTCGGCCAGCCGCGCATCGCTGAAGCCCATGCGTTTGGCTTCGCGCAACTGCTCGCGCGTGATGCTCTCCGGCGTGGTGTTCTCCAGCTCTTTCTGAGCGTCGGCGATGTCCTTCAACTGATGGAGGAACCACGGATCGATGTGCGTGAGACGCGCAATCTGCTGCACCGTGTATCCGTTGCGCAGCGCGTAACGCAGGTACTGAAGGCGCTCGGGATGCGGCGTCACCAAACGCTTGGTGAGGATGCGGGGTTCGATCTTCTCGGTCTCCAGCTTCTTGCCTGTCTCGAGCGAGCGCACGCCCTTGAGCAGCGCTTCCTTGAAGGTGCGCCCGATGGCCATCGCTTCGCCTACCGACTTCATTTGCGGTCCGAGACTCTCGTCGGCGCCCGGAAACTTTTCAAACTGCCATTTCGGAATCTTGACGACCACATAATCCAGCGTCGGCTCGAAGCAAGCCGGAGTCTTGCGCGTGATGTCGTTGGTAATCTCGTCAAGCGTGTAGCCGACGGCCAGCCTGGCCGCGATCTTGGCGATCGGGAAGCCGGTCGCCTTCGATGCCAGTGCCGAGGAGCGCGATACTCTCGGGTTCATTTCGATGACCACCATGCGTCCGGTGGTCGGCTGCACCGCAAACTGAATGTTCGAGCCGCCTGTCTCGACGCCGATCTCGCGCATGACCTTGATGGAGGCGTCGCGCATCCGCTGGTATTCGCGGTCGCTGAGCGTCTGCGCCGGGGCAACCGTAATCGAATCGCCCGTGTGCACACCCATGGCGTCGAAGTTTTCGATCGAGCAGATGATGATGACGTTGTCGCGCAGGTCGCGCATCACCTCCAACTCATATTCCTTCCAACCCAGCACGCTCTCCTCGATGAGCACTTCGTGAACCGGGGAAAGATCGAGCCCGCGAGCCAGCAGATCGACCAGCTCTTCGCTGTTGTAGGCGATGCCGCCGCCCGAGCCTCCCAAGGTGAACGATGGGCGAAGCACAACCGGAAAGCCCAGCTTGGTTGTGTACTCCATTCCGTCCTTGAGGTTGTTGACCAGCGCCGAACGCGGAACTTCAAGCCCGATGCGGGTCATCGCGTCCTTGAACATGAGCCGGTCTTCCGCCTTCTTGATGGCGGTCAGTGACGCGCCAATCAGCGTGACGTTGTACTTTTCGAGCACGCCGCTGTCGGCCAACTCGACTGCGAGGTTCAGCGCCGTCTGCCCGCCGACTGTTGGCAGCACCGCCATGCCTTTGCCCACGCCCCTGAGCGCTTCGCGCCGGATGATCTCTTCCAGGTATCGGACGGTGAGCGGCTCGATGTAGGTGCGGTCGGCCATCTCCGGATCGGTCATGATGGTTGCCGGATTCGAGTTGACCAACACCACCTCGAAGCCTTCGGCCTTGAGCGCCTTGCAAGCCTGTGTGCCCGAGTAATCGAACTCGGCGGATTGGCCAATAACGATCGGCCCGGAACCGATAATGAGTATTTTCGAAATATCTTCGCGACGTGGCATGTCTTAGCTTATGGCAACCATTTCTTTCAGATTCTTCAATCCCCTACTCACTTGCCCTTCCATTCCTTCATTAACTTGATGAAATCATTGAACAGGTAGTGCGAATCGTGCGGGCCGGGCGAAGCTTCCGGATGGTACTGCACGCAGAACAGCGGATAAATTCTGTGCTGGAAGCCTTCCACCGTGCCGTCGTTTAGATTGACGTGCGTCAGTTCCACTTCGCTCGCCTTCAGCGTGTCCGGATCGACCGAGTAGTTGTGGTTGTGCGCGGTGATCTCCACCTTGCCGCTCGCCAACTGCTTCACCGGATGGTTGCCGCCGTGGTGCCCGAACTTCAGTTTGTAGGTGCGGCCGCCAAGGGCCAGCCCGATTAATTGGTGCCCCAGGCAGATGCCGAAGACCGGCACCCGGCCCAACAGTCTGCGGATATGCTCCTGCGCATAGGTGACCGCCTCCGGGTCGCCGGGGCCGTTCGACAGAAACACGCCGTCGGGCTTGAGCGACAGCACGTCTTCGGCGCTCGTCTCAGCCGGCACGACGGTAACGTCGCAACCAGACCCAACCAGCATGCGGAGGATGTTGTGCTTGATGCCGTAGTCGTAGGCGACGACCTTGTGACGCGACTTGCCCGTATCAATGAGTTTTCCAGCGTCGGCCATCCCCAGGGTCCACTTGTAGGCCTCTTGGGTCGAGACCACCTTCGCCAGATCCAGGCCATCGATGGTCGGAATCGAGCGCGCTTTGGCCACCAGTTTGTCAGCGTCCAGCTCGATGCTGGAGACAACGCCCCGCATTACTCCCCGGTCGCGCAGATGGCGCACCAGTGCGCGGGTATCGATATCGGAGAGCACCGGCACGCGATACCGCTCCATGTACTCGTCGGCCACCTCCTGCGAGCGCCAATTGGATGCCACGCGGGAGAACTCGCGGACGATCAGCCCTTCGATATAAGGCTTGCCTGACTCCTGATCGTCGGGCGTGGTGCCGTAATTGCCGATTTCAGGGTTGGTGAGAACGACGATTTGTCCGGCATAGGAGGGATCGGTAAAGATTTCCTGATAGCCGGTGATGGAAGTGTTAAAAACTACTTCGCCAGAACACTCGGCTCTGGCGCCGTAGCCTTTGCCGCGGAAGATCCTGCCATCTTCCAGAGCAAGGACAGCTTGCATCGAGATCGTCTCCGAGAGTGGATTTTTTCAATTTTATCAGTGACTAGCCGGAGTTCGAAAGGCCCTTAGACTATTTACCGGCGTTTTCGCAAACACTTTGCCGCTGCATATACATTCGCGGTGAAATTCCGCCCGATGCGGAGGACGGTCGAATGCCGGGCTGTCAAGGAAATCGCGGCTAGCGCAGTTTGCCAAGTTTGGCCGCCGGCCAGTAAGCAAACACGGCTTTGCCGTAGATGTACTCGCCCTTGATGGCACCGAAGTCCCGACTGTCGTTGGAGAGATCGCGGTGATCTCCCAGGACAAAATAACTGTCTTTCGGCACCACCCTTGCCGAATATGAGCGTTCGTCCCGATACTTGCCCGCAACATAGGGCTCGAACAGCAACTCGCCATTCACGTAGACCCAGCCCTGCCGGATCTCGACTTGGTCGCCAGCAATGCCGATGACTCGTTTGATATAGCTTTTCGCCGGATCGTAAGGATAGTGGAATACGACGACATCGCCCCGCGAGACAGGCTCCCACCGGTAGACGAACTTGTTGATGAAAATGCGCTCCTGATCGTTGAGTCCCGGCATCATGCTGGTGCCTTCAACTTTTACCGGTTGATAGACAAACACGATAACGAACGCCGAAATGGCCAGCGAGACGACGATATCCCTGGTCCATTCCAGGGCCGATTTGTCGCGGTGTTTGTCCGGCGACGCTGAAGCGTATTGCGTGATTCCGTCTTCCCTATCGCTCATCTGGTTCTGGTCCACATGAAACCGACCGTATGTCTTACTTTACCCGAATGTTCCTGCTTGGCGCGCCTGTTTGTGCAAATCGTCCCTAACCAGTAATATCGGGCAAATGACTGGCCAGCCGGGTTGCCCTCTTTCCGCGATGTCGCTCATTGATTCCTGGGCAACGCGGCGGAGGATTGGCTTTCGATAATAAGCCCGGAAAAGGCGAGATAATCGGCCCGGAAAAGGTAAGTTGACGAGAGTCGCAGTTGCGGGTATAAAGCTCTTTCGTGCCAGCATTGGTTTTTTCGGGCTGCGGCCCGAAGCCGTCTACTTCGGGGTGTATCTCGTAAACGAGAGCCCCTGGACGAGATTGGTACTTCAGCACCCTAGGCATGGATTCGGAAGATCAGCAGGCGTGACCGATGAATAAGACTGCGGACCCTCGATATACCCAAGCCGTGCAGGCGTACGAGCAGGCGCTCAAGTCGATGCAATCGCAAAAGTTTGAACGCGCCAAGACCTTCTTCGAGAAGGTCATCGCCAACGGGCCGAAGGAGCTGGTGGACCGTGCCCTGGTGCATCTGAATATCTGCAACAATCAACTTACGCGCACCCAAACAAATTTCAAGACCGTCGATGAACATTACGACTACGCCGTTTCCCTCATGAACATGGGAGATTATGTGGGAGCACGCGAGCATCTGGAAGAGATTTCCAAAAAAGCTCCAAACCTCGACTTCGTCTGGTACGGCTTGGCGGTGCTCGATTGCCTCACCGGGCGCGCTCAAGAATCGCTCCAGCATCTTGCCGAGTCCATTCGCCTGAATCCCCACAATCGCTTGCAGGCGCGCAATGACTCCGATTTTAGAAACATGGCAGACGATCCACGTTTTACGGAGCTGATCTATCCCGAGGGGACAACGGCATAGCCCTCTGACATCAATGGCTTCCCGTGATGACACGACAACCTGAACAAGCTCTTGCGCTGAAAGTTGTCGCCATCGGTGGGGGGACGGGGCTATCTACCCTGCTGCGTGGCCTGAAGAGCTTTGTGCCGGTCCGCAGTGACACCACACCCGACAGCACCTACATCTCCAATCTGACAGCGGTTGTCACCGTCACTGATGACGGCGGTTCCAGCGGGCGCCTGCGCAAAGACCTCGGCGTGCTTCCTCCGGGCGACATACGCAATTGCATGATTGCCCTTTCCGAGGACGAACAGTTGTTGGCGCGCCTCTTTCAATACCGCTTTGCCTCCGGCGAACTGGAGGGTCACAACTTCGGTAATCTTTTCCTGACCGCGTTATCGTCCATCACCGGCGACTTTGCCGAAGCCGTGAAGCTTTCCTCGGGAATTCTCAAGGCACGCGGCGAAATCGTGCCTTCCACCATCTCCAACGTTCAATTGGACGCCTTCATGGATGACGGCTCGCGCGTGCGCGGCGAAACCAGCATCAGTGCCAGCAGCAGGCGCATTGTGCGCATCAACCTTGTGCCCGCCAATGCGCGTCCGCTTCCCCAGACTTTGCGCGCAATCGCCGAAGCCGATCTCATCACGATTGGCCCGGGCTCTCTCTTTACCAGTCTTGTTCCCAACCTGCTGGTAAGCGGCATCCCCAAGGCGATAGCGGCCTCCAACGCGGTGAAGGCATACATCGGCAATCTCATGACTCAGGCCAACGAAAGCCTCGGCATGACCGCGTCCGAACACATTCGCGTTCTCTTTCAACACGCCGAACGGAAGGTGTTCGACTATGCCCTGTTGAACACCACCCCCGTTCCGCCATCGCTGAAAATGGCCTATGCGGCGGAACAGGCTGAACCGATCCCGAATGACCTGGATAGGATTCGGGAGCTTGGAGTTGAGCCGATTCTGGGCGAATATCTCGATGACAAGGGCGTGGCAAGACACAATTACACGCGTATCGCGGGCGACTTGATCGAATTCACCGTTGCACGCGGGCGTAAAGGTAAAATAGCTTCCAGCGTCGAGTAGCTGCCCGCAGCAAGAGGTCTTTCCGCTTTTTTTGCGGGTGGGTGGCAAATTCCGCGACCCGGCGCACCCTATGCAATCTTATGACGAGCACAAGCACTGTTTCCGCCCCGCGTTTTGCCATCGCCATCCTGGCCGCAGGCAAGGGTACGCGCCTGAAATCCAAGCGACCCAAGGTGCTGCACGCGATCGGCGGCCTGCCGCTGCTGGCCCACGTGGTCCGCGCCGCTTCCACCGTCGTTGCCGGCAGTGATATTTACTGCATCACCGGATATGAGGCGGAGCGTGTGCGAGAGGCTGTTTCCGGCTATGGCGTAGGGTTTGTCGAGCAGCGCGAGCAACTTGGAACCGGGCATGCCCTGATGCAATGCCGCCAGGCGCTTGCCGCCTACGATGCCGTCCTGGTGCTCTCCGGCGACGTGCCCCTGATTCGCCCGGAGACCATCGCTGACCTTCGCGACTTTCACCTGTCGCATCGAGCCGCCATGACGATTCTTACTGCGGAACCGCCCGACCCGTTCGGTTATGGCCGCATCGTCCGAAGCTCCGCGGGCAGCGATAATGTGGACGCCATCGTCGAGCAAAAGTCGCTCGCACCCACGCAGGCGGAGATTCGTGAAATCAACTCCGGCATCTACGCCTTCCAGACCAATGCGCTTTTCCGTTATATCGATCAACTGAGCACCGACAATCCGCACCACGAGTTCTATCTGACCGATCTGGCGGGTATTCTGCACCACGCCGGAGAGGCGGTGCTCGCGTTGAAGGCGAAGGATCCCAGCGAAGTCCTGGGAGTGAATACCAGGGCCGAATTGTCCAGCCTCGATGCCATCCTGCGGGCTCGCAAAACTTCGCAACTTATGAACGAGGGAGTCACCATTTTCCAGCCCGGAAGCTGTGTCATCGATCCCGACGTGCAGGTCGGCCCGGACACGGTGATTGGCCCGTTCGTGCAGTTGCTGGGCTCAACCACGATTGGCGGCGACTGCGAGATCGATTCGTTTTCGGTGTTGACTAACATGCGCCTCGGCGACGGCGTGGCGGTGCGCCACGGATGCATTCTGGAGGATTCGGTGGTGGAAAACGCCGCAAGGCTTGGCCCCTACTGCCATGTCCGTCCCGCCAGCCACATTGGGGCGGGAGCGCACGTCGGCAACTTTGTCGAGACCAAGAAGACCACGCTGGGACCCGGCTCCAAGGCCAACCACCTCACCTACCTGGGCGATGCGGAGATCGGCGAAGGCGTAAATGTGGGCGCAGGCACCATCACGTGCAACTACGACGGCGTGCACAAGCACAAGACAGTGATTGGGGACGGAGTCTTCATCGGCAGCGATACTACCCTGGTTGCCCCTGTGCACGTGGCCGAGGGGGCCTATATCGGCGCGGGAAGCTGCATTACACAGGACGTGCCAGCCGACGCCCTGGCAGTGGCGCGCGGCATACAGGTGAATAAGCCGGAATGGGCGAAGAGACGCCGCGAAAAGCTGAAGAAGAGAGCTGCTAAGTAAGCCGGTTGGGGCGGTGCCCCACGTTCGCCTGCGGTCGGGATAACGTGGGGTAGTTCTTTCTGAGTCGCAACGCCGGGACGCACACTACTTCACTTCAGTTTGCTCCATGACCGGCAGAACCGTGGTGCCTTCCATATCCGAGCAATCGCAATAGGAAAGATCACAGGCGCGGCAGTCGCACGCCAGTGGAGTGCCGGTCGCGACCGCCTTGGCTGGCGGCGTAGCGGGAGTCGATCTTTTCGGTTTGGGTTTGGGCTTGTGCTTCATAACAGATATTGAATCAGGATAGCGAACATACATTCCGTGACGCCGGTCACAACCAGCGCAATTCCGTAACGGGGTGCGCTCTGCCGCGCGATTGGCAAAAAATGCCCTCCGTTGGGAGGGGCCGGTTGGAGAGAACTGTTTAGAGATCAGGGCTATGAATCGCCAAGCTAAGGGCTCGGCTTCTTAGCGGTGTACCTTCCGCGAATCCGGTTTAGGCGGCCAGCAGCGTCCTCAATCCAAGACGCGCCTGGTGCAAACCATGGCGGCTGTCGTCTTCGGTGATGCCGAGGGTAAAAGCGATGCGCTCGTGTGCATACCCTTCGCCATCGTGCAACAGATAGATCAGGCGCTCAGTGGCCGGCAGCTTCACGACCGCACGCTCAAGATCGACTCGCTTAACATTGCGGCGCACTGAGAGCACTTCGGAGCAGGTGCCCTGTTTCAGCGTGAGCACGCCTACGGAGACCAGTTGCCGGATTTCTTCCAACAGAGCGCCATCGACCATTTCTTCGGTCGGCGAACTGGTATTTGAGAACACACGAAGAAACGCCCTCTCCATGACTTGTTCGGCTTCCAACTCGTTATCGGTCATCCAGAACGCTAGGGCGTAAACGCGATGCTGGTTACATGCATAAATCGCCTCGTAACTTTCAATCGTTTCCTTGCCAAGCTCAGTTACATAAGCAGCAGCCAACCCGGTAGATTTTTCACCCTGGACGCCATTGAACATAGCTTGTACCCCCTTTTAGCCCTGTCGAACACTGGAAACGGCTCAAGCTCGTTATTGCACTTGTTGAACCACTCCAGCAACCCGCGCCAATACTGCTGAATCAAATGGTCGCTTGCATATAAGCAATCGAGCGTCCCAAATCGGAGGCAGGCCGATTGGCGTGCTTACCTGAGGGATTAATAGCGTCGTGATCAGTGGGATACGGAGCTAAGGTTCATTGGCTGGAAGCACGTCTCCGATAGACTTCACTAGGATCATCCTTGTGGATCAAAGACGACCAGCGGTTCACAAAGTGGTATTTTGATACTCACTATTGCCCGCCGAAGCCAACCTCGCATTCGAACTCGAGCAGAAATTTTCAGATTCCACCGCCAAGATCCGAGGAATAATTCTGAGCAGGCTCCGCCGCGATTCGGACGCCGCTGTTCTGAGCGGGTTGGGGGAGGCCTCTATCCGCCATTCCTGCGCCGAGCGGCAATCGTATCTGGAAGATCGCTCCGCCCTGCAGATGGTTGGACGCGGTGATCTCGCCGTTGTGCTCTTTCATGATGCCATAGCAGATAGAGAGTCCCAGACCGGTTCCCTTGCCAAGTTTCTTGGTGGTGTAGAAGGGGTCAAAAACGCGGCCCATATCATTGACCGCGATTCCCGGACCGGAATCGTGAAACTCCACGCACGCGCAGCCGCGGGCTTCAAAAATGCTGACCTCCAGCTTTCCTCCCTGCGAGTTCTCTATGATAGCGTCGGTTGCATTGTTGATGATATTGAGGAAGACCTGTTCCAGTTGGTGCGCGTCCGCGACAACTGATGGAACCGACTGGATGGACCGCACGACCTGAATATTGTTCAGCTTGAGATCTGGTTCCTTCAGGGAAAGCGTCTCTTCCAGAACCTGCGCCAAGTCTATTTTGCCCTTGGACGGTTTTTGCTGGCGAGAGAATGAGAGCAGGTTGTGTACAATCTTCTGCGTCCGCTGGACTTGTTTGTAGAGCTTCGCCAGAAAATCCTGTGCCTGCGCGCTAAGCCCTTCCTCTTCCAGTAATTGAGCATAACCAAGGATAGCCGTAAGCGGGTTGTTCAACTCGTGCGCGACGCCTGAAATCATGCGGCCGAGCGCGGACATTTTCTCGCTCTGAAGCAGCTGTTCCTGCGTGTTGCGCAAATCCTGGTAGGCCCTCCTGGTTTCCGTGTAAAGGCGCGTGCGCTCTATGGAAATGGCCAGTTGGCGAGCGATGGTGACCATCAACGTGTGATCGTCGGTGGTGAAATCGCGGTCTTCTCGCCGGCTCACCAGGAACAGGCCGAGCGGTTCGTGCTGGCTGGCCCACATCGCCACGCAAAGGACACTTCGCATCTCGGGATCAACCGCAAATTGAATCTCGCGGGGTAAATTCTGAATGCCCGCAGCCGAGATCAGTTCGGTCTTGTTGACGATGAATTCCGCCCAGAATCGGGCCGAAAGTTCAAAACTTTCGCTTCTGGCGGCCGCGTTAGTTTGACCCTCGGAGGCGCATAATCGCAGGGTTCCAGTGCCGGGCTCCAATAGCAGGATGCTGGCCTCGGCGGCCCCGAACAGCGTCCTCACCTGTTCCAGGGCTTCTCTTGCCGTCTCCTGGATATCGAACGTCCGAGTCGCGGCGATTGCGATGGCGTTGAGTGCATGCAGTTCGCGATTGCGGCGGCGAATCTCCTCTTCGGAGTGTTTCTTCTCCGTGATGTCGAACAGGAACCCCTGGTATCGGAGTATTTCTCCGTTCCTGTCGCGCGTGGCAAAACTATTCTCCAGCAGCGTCGCCACGTAACCATCTTTGCGATGGTGCACGAACTCGAAGTTGCGAACGAACCCGTCGCGCTCCATGTCGCGCTGATGTGCGGCCTGGTGCTCGGGCAGGGAGTAGAGATGACGATTCAGGTCCAGGGAGAAAACTTCGGCCTTGTCGCTGAATCCGAGCATGCGCATGAACGCGTCATTGCAGTCCAGCAATTTGCGCTGCGGGGTCGAGATGAACACTCCCTCCTGCATTTTTTCGAAAAGGACACGAAAACGCTCCTCCGCCAAATGCATGTCGGTGGTGTCGCGTATGACGTGAATCGTGCCAACTTCGGTGCCGAGTTCCTCGGCGTAGCTCGAGGTCGACACGGTTGAGAAACCACCGAAGCATGGATCGGGTGCATCGACCACATTCTCGCCGGCGCGCAGACAATAGGGGCAGCTCTGCGGCGCATTTGGAAGAAGGTCGCGGCACTTTTGGCCTAACACTCCCCGCAGGTTCAGGCCAAGCCTATGCACGAAAGCACGGTTGGCGCGAATGATTCGCTGTTCACCATCGTGCACCAGGATCAGATCGTCGATGGAGTCGAAGGTGCTGATCCATCTGCGATGGGAACCGAGTATCTGTTCGAAGAGCTGCACATTCTCAAGCGCCAGGCCGAGATGATTGGAAGTCGTAATTAGAAAGCGCTTTTCCTCGATCGAGTAGCGGCGGTGCCGTTCCACTCCCAGAACAAGAGCACCCAGCAATGCGGCGTTTCCCTTCAACGGGAGGATGATGAGCTGGGCAAGACCCAGAGCCGCCGCCTCCTGCCGCAATTCCCCTTTCAGCGAGCGGAAGGATGCAACCAGCGGAGTGCGCCCCCCGCTAATCGTTTCGAGCATGCTTCCGTGGAAGGGTAGTTCGGGACGAAGCGGCGCCATCTTATCGCCAAATCCGATGTGCTGGCGGAGCACCAGTTTTTCGCCTTCCAGCAGTCGAACCCAGGCAACGCGCGACCCCATCAGTCGATTGAGTTGCTCGAGCGCGTCCTGCATCATCGAATCCGAATTGCGCGATTCGGCGATTGCGGTAGTCAGCGCGTTGAAGACCTCCAGACGATGCTTACCTGCCCGCGAATCGTCCAGGACAATCACCAGGATGCTCAACCCGAGCAGGATCTCGATCAGGGCATCCACGCCGCTCATCGCGTGGCTACTGGGCACGGACTCGTCGAAGTGGACGAGCAACAGCATGATCGCCATCAGCCATGGACCAATTTCCCGCCTGCCACGACTGAACAGCGCCAACCGCAGGGCGCCAATGCCGGTAATGATGCGATACAAAACCTGAAATAAGACCATCAGGAAGGTCGAACGTGGGAACCAGCCAACTCGGAGGACCACGCACGCCACACAGATGGCGCTCAAGGCGATAAACGCAGGCAGAAATTTCTTTGAGTCAGTGTAGACAAGCATCGCCCACACCAGCAGGACCAGGGCGACGACAAAGCTCAGTTGAGAAAAGCCCGTCAGTAACTGTCCGGGATTTATATATTCCGATGCGATCGCGGTTTCGCGGTAGGCGGAATAAAGCACCCAGCCGGCAATCCAAATGCCGAGATAGCGCTCGCGAAAGCTGCGATAAACGAGGATCGCCGCTGCCAGCAGTATCAGTGTCGCGGCGCCCTCGGTGAGCAACTGAGACAATTCCACCGATTGCATAAAAGGGGATATCGCCATTCCAGCAAATAACGTTATCGGCATGGGACGATTAGCTGTATATCACAACAAGGATCGAATCTGGACTACTTTTGCCGATTTGTTCCAAAGTTGATAACGTCGCGGCGGACAAGGACAGATGTACAATAAGCACTCCTGACGTGAATGGGGCCACCATGCCGGAATCAAAGATATTGGTCGTCGATGATGAAGAGGCGATTCGAGAAGTAGTGTCTTCCATGCTGAACCAGGCAGGCTACCGTACCCGCCCGGCAGCTTCAGGCATGGAGGCTCTTGAGCTGCTGGACTGCGGCGAGGACTTCGACCTTATTCTGACAGACATGATGATGCCCGAAATGGACGGCATCGCGTTGCTGGAAAGAATCAAGGAGCGCTTTCCTGACGTTCCGGTCGTCATGGTTACCGCCGTACACGATATCTCGGTCGCGTTGGCGGCCATTCGAAACGGTGCGTACGACTACCTGTTGAAACCTTTCGAGCGCGAGCAATTGCTGCTGATGGTTCGTCGAGCCGTCGAAAACCGGAACCTGAAGATTGAAAACCACAACTACCAGATCAATCTCGAGGCTCTGGTCAATGCGCGAACCGAACAGTTGCGCCAGGCCATGTCCGAACTCGAGCGCTCATACGACATCACGCTGGAAGCCCTGGGAGACGCACTGGATCTGAAGGACGCCGAAACCGTAGGTCACTCGAAAAGAGTTACCGCGTACACCATTAAGATCGCCGGCGCATTCAACGTCCCTGAGGACAAGGTCCGGATCATAGCTCGCGGTGCTTTCCTCCACGACATCGGGAAGATGGCGATCCCCGACGCAATTCTCAGCAAGCCCGGCCCCTTGACTCCCGCCGAAACCCTCACAGTGCAGGAACATTGCATGCACGGATATCAGATGTTGCGGAAGATCCCGTTTCTCCTGGAAGCCGCTGAGATCGTCTTCAGCCACCAGGAACGCTACGATGGCTCAGGATATCCGCGAAAATTAAAGGGCACCGAGATTCCTCTGGGGGCAAGAATCTTCGCCATTGCCGATACCCTGGACGCGATTACCTCCGACCGCCCTTACCGGCCGGCCCAAGATATGCAAGCCGCCAGAATCGAAATTGAGAAGTGGTCCGGCAAGCAGTTCGATCCGGAAATTGTTGAGGTCTTTCTCGACATTCCAAGCGAGGTCTGGACCGAACTTCGGCGGGAAATCGATTCCCAGGTGCGCGGCGCCGCACCCGGAGCAAGGCCGACAATTCCAGCCAACGCCTGACCGTCCGCCGCCATCAGTGCATGCAGCATGAGAAGGGGGCCGCATGACTACGCTGAGTGATTCCGATATCCGAAACGCACTGACCAGCCTTCCCGAGTGGAATTTATCCGGCAACGCCATTCAACGCGAATTCAAGTTCTCTGACTTCGTCCATGCCATGGAGTTCGTCAACCAGGTGGCCGAGCAGGCCGAAGAAGCGAATCATCACCCCGACATCACCATCAGTTACAGCCGGGTTACGCTCTCGCTTACTTCGCACGATGCCGGGGGACTGACGAAACGCGATGTTGCCATGGCGCGCAAAATCAGCAGCCTCTCCGGCAAGGCCGCCGCGTGAGTTGATGCCAGTTCCGCCATGCACCAGCGCGACTTGCCGGTGCCTCGCGGTGCTGATCCGCTGGGCGGAGGCATGTCTGGTGACCGCTCTTCAGCGAGCCGGGTTCACGCGCAATGATTCCGCCACTTCATTCAGTGCTGTCTGAATTTTCTCTAACTCGGTCTGGGCTGCTTCGTTCCACTTCGCAATCTGTTCCGGGGCCTCTTCCATGCGGCGGAATACCCACCTGATTGCGTTTCGTCCACGCGGCGATAACATCAAGGCTCCGACACCCCCTACGCCTAGTACGGTTAATGGCACTGCCCACTTGCGCATGAATTGCCTCCTTGCGTTTTCCTATCATGATTTGACGCAATCGCAAAAAGGAAAGTTTCTCGATGCACTTCTTTTCTGCTTCCCTGTTTACTTATCTGAGGCGAAACCGAAGCGACAATCAGGCCCGCATTTTGCCTATGCCGACCCGTCCCCTCAATGCCAGGAACAAACCCAGCACTAGCAGGATAGCCGCAGCCCCGCTGTTTTCCAGGCCATAAGCCCCGCCGGTAAGCCACTGAGGCCCCCGCATCGACCCTTTTACGAGCACGCTGAAGTCGTTCAAACCGCTCACCGGCAGGCCAAAGACGAAGCCGAGAGCAAAATTCCACCCGAAGTGGATGCCAAACGGAAGCCACAGCGCCCGGGTTCGCAGGTATGCCACCGCCAGCAGCACTCCGACGGCGATGGTATTGAAAAACGCCCAACTCAAAATACCGCTCGCGCCGGGATTGCCCAGGTGCGCCACTGCGAAGAGCGCCGACGCCCCCGTCACCGCCCAGACAGGCCCTACGGCTTCAACCAGGCGCTGAAAGGGATACCCTCGGAACATGACCTCTTCCAGCAGCGCGCCCGTCAGTAGCAGCAATAACGCCTCGGCACCCAACCGCAGCGTACGGGCAGTTATGGCAGCTCGCGCCTGATAGCTTCCGCACGTGGCGACTAACGCAACGCAAATGGCAATCAGCAGCATCCCGAACGCCAAGCCCATCAGGAACTGAAGCCGGGCAAGCCGATCGAGCGGCAGACCTTGCCACGCCAACCGATCGCGGTCCCGATGATCCAGCAGCGCAAGCAGCAGCGAGTAGATTCCGATCAGAAGAACGACGCTAGCCGAGCGGTAGGCGATGTCGGCAATCAGCAGGTGGTCGCGGAAAACGCTAAACGCGAGGGTCGCGACTCCCCAATTCGCCGTCCAGGTGACGACGGCAGCGATCAGAAAACGGAAGATCGCATGAATCGGCGGGCCGCCATCATTCAGCTCTGGCTCTACATTCTCCTCGTGCGGCTGCGATGCAATATCCATGTCACCTGTCTGCCCGATCACTCCAGCGAGCGGGACTCGTCGGGGGGCCCGCCGTCGCGGTTTCGGTGCACACTTCAAGCCCCTTGGCCGCCACTCGAAAAGGAAGAATCTGCCCGCCGGCTTCCGTCAGCGCTCGCGAGACGCGCTCCCGCGCTCCGGCTTCGACGAGAAAGAAAACGCATCCGCCGCCGCCGGCTCCGCAGACTTTGGCGGCGCGGCCGCCGTTGCGCCGGGCGGTCCGAATCAGGCGGTCGATAAACGGCGTCGAGATACCGGGCGCGTTTGTCTTGCGCAACTTCCACTCCTCATGGAGCAGCCGTTCGACGTCTTCCCAAGCCTCCGTTCGCAAAGCCGTGGCCATGCCTTGCGCGATTTCCACAATCTTCTGGAAGTTCCGCCGCACCTGCCGGTTGCCGTCGATATGCGCCTTGAAAACCTCCCAGTTATTGATCCCCGACTGGCGCGGCACGCCGGTGTAAACCAGCACGGCGCGCGCCTCCAGCTCCGCCGACGAAACTGCGATTGCCTCGCGGTGGAGCCCGTCGGGATCGAGATGAATCGCGCTCACTCCGCCATATAGAGCCGGGAAGTAATCCTGGCATCCGGTAGGAACTTTGATGAGTTGTGCTTCCACGTTCTGCGCAATCTCACGGATTTGTTCGAGCGTCAGCGTACGGCCTGTGTATCGGGCCAACGCCGCCGTGGTGGCAATCATCAGTGCAGAAGAACCGGAGATGCCAGCGCCGGCGGGAGCCTCCGACCTGGTTTCCAGCGAAAGTCCGGCTCGTGGACACGCGCCCTGCAAACAAAAAAAACGCAAGAGATGAGCGGCCAGCGCATGCCTGACACGCACAACCTCGTTCAACGCCTCGAAGCCGGGGAAACGATCCTCCAGCCCGGTATCGATTGAGGAGAGACGAATTTCGGGCGAACCAGAGGGCACGATCCGGCAACGGGTCTGAATGTCGACCGCGACGTTGACGGTGACGGCGCCGGGGTGAAAAAGGTACAGCGGCCAGATATCGACCGTGCCTCCCGCCAGGTCCACGCGGCAGGGCGCCGTGGCTGTGATAATCGCCTCTTGCCCTGCCAAGGGCTTTCCTCGCGGAGCACGGCTTGCCGATGCTTTGCCGGCAGCGGCGGCTGGGTTCTGTCGTTTCGAGGAAGCAGCGCGCTTCATAGCAACTGTTGTACCACGAGGCGGAAACGTGAGCGCCTTAGAAGTCTTACATCTTCTAACTACAGCAGATATGGGGCGCAGCCAGGGCTCGAAGGGGGTATCGGGTACTAGCCATGCTCTGGGCCGAAAGTGGTATTGTTCTGGCCCGCCAAATCTAGAATACAATCCGTGCTGGGGGCGAGGACGAGAGGGCGTAATGGCTAACTGCGAAAAACTTCAGACGTGTCCCTTTTTCACCGACAAGATGGCTAACATGCCGAACACTGCCAACCTGGCGAAGAAAACCTACTGCTATGGCGACAAAATGCAGTGCGCCAGGTACCAAGTCAATAAGGCGGGAATTGTGGTTCCTCCTGACCTTTTTCCACATGATCGCGAACGAGCTCAGCAGATTCTTGGTAGATCGTATTAGGCAACCAGCTTTCGCTTTAGGCAAAGGGTCGCATACCTGCTGGCCGTCAGTTCGCTTGTGTAGCTAGCGGGCCTTGATTTCCTGTGGTTCGCGAGGCTGCAACTTCCGGACTAGATCGCGGGCGATCTGGGCGCCGTGGAAGCGTCCATTCTCGATGAAAATTTCGTTGGTTCTTCTGCCGGCTATGATGACGCCGGCAAGATAGATTCCGGGCACATTGCTTTCCAGGGTTTCGGTGTTCACCACCGGGCAGTCGTCTGCGCCGCTGCGAATGCCCAGCGCCTTCATGAATTCGAAGTCCGGATGATAGCCCGTCAGGGCCAGCACGAAATCGTTCGGCAGTCTCCTCTCGCCCTCTGGAGTGACAATCACCACCGCATCGGCCGTGATCTCTTTCACCGTGGAGTTGAAGTAGGCCTTGATCTCGCCATTCTTGATCCGGTTTTCAATGTCCGGCTTGATCCAATACTTGACGTGAGCGTGCATGGCCGGTCCGCGATGAACCAGCGTGACGCGCCCGCCATGACGCCAAACCTCCAGGGCAGCAATAGCAGACGAATTCTTGGCGCCGACGATAACCACGTCGGAGTTGTAGTAAGGGTGAGGCTCGCGATAGTAGTGCGCCACCTTCGGCAAGTCTTCACCGGGAACGTTGAGGTAGTTCGGGCGGTCGTAGTAGCCGGTGGCTAGAACCAGTTTGCAGGCGCGGTAGGTGCGCTGGCGTCCCAGGAAATCGGTGGTCCGCAGCTCAAAATTGCGGTCGCTGCCTTCCACGCTCAACACCGTCTCGTACTGACGCACCTCAAGCTCGTAGTAGTCCGCGACCTTGCGGTAATACTCCAGAGCCTCCAGGCGGGTCGGCTTCTGATTGGCGCTGGGAAACGGGACATCCCCAATCTCCAGCAGCTCCGGCGTCGTAAAGAAGACCATGTTGGTCGGATAGTTGTACAGCGAGTTGACGATACAGCCCTTATCGATGTTGCACACGCGAAAGCCGGCACGCTTGGCATCGATGGCGCACGCCAAGCCGGTTGGACCGGCACCGATCACCACAACATCAAAGCTTGCTCGCGTTTCCATAGCTCATATCTTACAAAACATCCCGCCCACGCCGCCGCTGAACTTTTTGCGCGGCCGTCGAGAAGACGAGGGCCATGACCCGGCAAGCCCGGCTGCGGTATAATTCCCGGCGGTTCCCGCCCATTAATATCTGTATGTGCTTGAGCAGCTATCATAGCGGGCAAAGAGGAGTTTTCCATGGCAACAGGTACGCAAAATGCGACGCGCGTCGAATCCGACAGCATGGGCAAGATCGAGGTTGCGGCAAACGTTTACTGGGGAGCGCAAACACAGCGTTCAATCCTTCATTTCAACATTGGGCGCGACACCATGCCGCCGGAGTTGATCCGTGCCTTCGGCATTCTCAAGAAGGCGGCAGCCCTGGTGAACCAGGATTTGGGGAAGCTGCCCGCCGACAAGGCGAAGTTAATTGTCCAGGCAGCGGACGAAGTCATTGCGGGCAAGCTGAACGACCAGTTCCCGCTCCGCATCTGGCAGACCGGCAGCGGCACCCAGACCAATATGAACGTGAACGAGGTCATCTCCAATCGCGCCATCGAAATCGCGGGCGGAACCCTCGGCTCAAAGAATCCGATTCACCCCAACGACCATGTGAACATGTCGCAGTCGTCCAACGACACCTTCCCGGCAGCCATGCACATTGCGGCGGCGGAGGCCATGCACAAGCTGGTTCCGGCAGTTAAAGAAGTGCATGATGAAATCAATGCCAAGGCAAAGAAATTTAAAGATGTTGTAAAGATTGGACGCACCCACCTGCAGGACGCCACGCCGCTCACCGTGGGGCAGGAGTTTTCCGGCTGGGCAAGTCTGCTGGAGCGCGACATCGAGCGCATCAAGATGACCACCAAGGGTCTTTACGATCTAGCCATCGGCGGCACTGCGGTGGGCACCGGGCTGAACGCTCATCCGGAATTCGCCGAACGCGCCGCCAAGAAGATTGCCGAACTCACCGGCCTTCCATTCAGTGTCGCATCCCAACAAGTTCGCTTCCCTGTCGTCGCACGACGAAATCATTTTTGCCCAGGGCGCGCTGCAAACGCTGGCCGCCTCGTTCATGAAGATCTCGAACGATATCCGCTGGCTGGCCTCCGGACCGCGCTGCGGACTCGGCGAACTGGTCATCCCCGAAAACGAACCCGGTTCCTCGATCATGCCGGGCAAGGTGAATCCCACGCAATGCGAAGCCATGACGATGGTTGCCGTGCAGGTTCACGGGGCAACGGCAGCGGTCGGCTTTGCCGGTTCGCAGGGTAACTTCGAGCTGAACGTTTTCAAGCCGGTCATGATTTACAACTTCCTGCACTCGGTTACCTTGCTGCACGATGCGTGTCACGGCTACGTCGAGTACATGATCAAGGGGATCGAGCTGGATCGCGAGCGAATTGACTACTACGTCAAGAATTCGCTGATGCTGGTGACTGCCCTGACCCCGAAGATCGGCTACGACAAGGCGGCAAAGATCGCCCACGAGGCGCACGTCAACCACAGCAGCCTTCGCGAAACCGCTGTGAAGTTGGGCTACCTGACGGGCGAGGAGTTCGATGCGACGGTCAAGCCGGAGGCCATGACCCATCCGTAAGCAGTCATCTACAACTCAACAAAAGAAGCGCGCTCACCTGGGCGCGCTTTGCTTTTCAGCTCGTCGAAATACCAAGAAAAGCGCGCCCCAAAAGGACGCGCTAATGTGTTCTTCACTGATCCGTAGCAGGCCGCTAGAAGGCCCAGCGCAGCAGGGTGGCACCGCTGGTGAAGCCGGCTCCGACGGCCGCCAGCATCAACAGGTCACCCTTTTTCAGCTTCTTTTCTTCCAACGCGGTCGCCATTGCCAGGGGAATCGTTCCGGCGGTGGTGTTGCCGAAGCGGTCGATATTTACGATCACTTTTTCCCGCGGCAGTTTCAGCCGGTCGGCGGTGGCGCAGATGATGCGCAGGTTTGCCTGGTGCGAGATGAAGCAATCGACATCGGCAGCCGTGCTTGTCGTTGCGCTCCAGCAGTCGCGTGGTCATCTCCGACATTTTCTTCACCGCGTACTTGAAGACCTGCTGTCCATCTTGATGAATATAATGCATTTTTTGATCAACAGTTTCGTGCGATGACGGGTTCAGGCTGCCGCCGCCGGGCATGTAAAGATACTCTCCGCCGTAGCCTTCAACCTGATGAACGTAGTCGATGAGTCCAAGGTCTTCCCCGTCCTCGGCCGCTTCCAGCAAGACCGCACCGGCGCCGTCGCCGAAGATGATGCAGGTGGCGCGATCGGTAAAGTCTGTCATGGAGGAATTGGTGTCGGCGCCAATCACCAGGACTTTCTTATGGGCGCCGCTCTCAATCAGTTTTGCTCCGGCGGTCAACGCAAACAGAAACCCAGAGCATCCGGCAGAGACGTCGAAGCCCCATACCTGTGCCAATTTAAGCTTGTGCTGCACCAGGCATGCGGTTGAGGGATACATCATGTCGGGCGTGACCGTGCCGACGACAATGGCTTCGACTTCATTCAGATTGGTGCCGTGGCGCTCCACCAGGTTCTTCACTGCCCCGACCGCAAGGTCGCTGGTGGCGACTCCCTTGTCGACGATGTGGCGCTCGTGGATTCCGGTGCGTTCCAAAATCCACTCGTTGGTAGTGTCGATCATCTTTTCGAGATCGAAATTGGTGAGCACTCGCGGAGGGACGTAGGTACCCAAGGCGCTGATTTTCGCGCGTTTTAACGTTTTCAACGTTTATCTCCGAGAAACAATTAATTGTGAACGATTGCGAATGGGATGTAAATGGGAGAGTAGCACGCCGAGTGCGCATCTTGCCCGAAACATTCCCAATTTCACCACTTAGGCCGTTTGGTGCGGGGGTTGTCAATGCAGGTTCGATCGTCGGAGACCTGAGCGGAACGCAGAAAAGCCGGACACCGGCTGCCCGCTGCACACGCACTAGCCCGTTACCGTTGCTTCCTTCCGGACCTGGCGGGGTTGGCGGGATTGCGTCGCGCGGGACCGATGCCCGACCGGGGTAATTCTATCATCTCCGCGACGGACGTTTGCAGCAGTAGTGGCCCGCACATGCCGCTCCGGGAACTCGCCCGCAGGATATGCTTCCATTTTCCCGCGCAATAGCGAAGAATCTTTCTTGATGGCGTCCCCGAATTCTAATACGGCTGCTGGCGAGGGATTGGCCTCCAAGGCGGATGACCAGCAGCTATTGCGCTGGAATCCATTCCTCCGGCAGATCGATCAGCTCTGCCAGTTCTCGTTGCTGTTGCTGCTGGCCACGGGATTCTTCGCCTTGGCCGGAACCGGCAAACTTGACCTGTTCAGCATTGTTCTGGTTTCGAGTGCGCTTGCGTTTCGCGGCGCCGCGCTGCTGAAGAGATGGGATTGGCGGATACCTGAGCGCTGGACCTCCTACCTTGGACTGATCTGCTTCCTGGCGTTTGGCATTGACCTGCTGGTGGTTTCACGTGGATTCGTTGTTGCCTCGATTCATCTCGTGTTATTCGGACTTGTCATAAAGCTGTTTTCGGTCGAGCGCTATCGCGACCTGCTCTACCTTGCCATTCTGGCCTTTATGGAGATTCTTGCGGCGGCCATGTTGACGGTGGAGACCGGGTTTCTCACCGCGTTTTCCGTCTTTGTGCTGGTCGCAATCGGCAGCTTTATCTGCCTGGAAATTCGGCGCTCGGCGGCAGTCAGCGCCCGCACGGGACTTTGCGACATGACGCCTGGCCCGCATTTCCGGGCACTCTACCGCGCACTGCTGGGCATCACCATCGCCCAAGCCGCCGGAATTGCGTTGCTTGGAACCATGATTTTCTTTGTCATGCCGCGACTCTCGAGCGGATACCTGAGCCACCTGTCACAGCAAAACGATTTGATGACGGGATTCGGCGACAACGTCTCGCTTGGGCAAATCGGCCGGATTCAGCAGTCATCCGCAGTCGTGATGCACGTGAGATTCGAAGGCCCTCATCCTTCGGAGATTCGCTTACGCGGTGTGGCGCTCACGAACTTCGATGGAAAAAACTGGACGGCGACTCCGCACGTCGCGACCGCCGGCGTCCGCGTCTCTCAGACCTTTCTGTTCCCTACCCCGTCGTCGGCGACGCACGAACTGCGCAACTTTGCCGCGGGCCGCGGCGCAAGACTGGTGCAATACCGGGTGGTGCTGGAACCGCTCAGCAGCAATGTCCTGTTTGTCATTCCCACGCCGCGAGCTTTGTACGGCAACATGCGGCAGGTGTATGAAAATTTCGACCAGTCGGTGGAATCGCTTGACCGCGACCATCTGCTTTCCAACTACTCCGGCGTCTCCGATATTGCCTCGCCCAGTCCTGACGATCTCAAGAAACTGCGTGGCGAAGTTCCGCCTGGCATGCCGGCGCGGTACCTGGAACTGCCGGACCGCCTGGACCCGCGCATTGTGAAGCTTGCCGATGAGACCATCCGCAACCAGCCGTCGGTATACGAAAAGGCCGAATCCCTGGAGCGATATCTCACGACCCACTTCGGTTACACTCTCGACTTGCCCGCCGAGCCGCACGCCGATCCAATTGCCAATTTTTTGTTCGAACGTAAGCGTGGGCATTGCGAATACTTCGCCTCGTCGATGGCCGTCATGCTGCGCGCGGTAGGCATTCCCAGCCGCATCATTACCGGCTTTCGCGGCGGCGAATTCAACAGCCTGACCGGCAGCTACATCATCCGCGCCCGCGACGCGCACGCCTGGGTCGAGGCATACATCCCGAATCGGGGATGGCTCACGTTCGATCCGACCCCTGCGGGAGACGCTCTGCCAACGCACTGGAGCAAGGTGCAGCTTTACCTGGACGCCGCCAGTGAGTTCTGGCGCGATTGGGTGGTCAATTACGATTTTTCGCACCAACGGATGCTGACCGTCACCACATTGACTCGCAGCCGCCAGGCCGGCGACAGGGTTCGCCAGATGCTCGCTAACGTCTACCCGCGCATGCTCGATCTCGCACGCGGGGTAATTCGCAACGTTGATCGGCATCCGCGGCCGTACCAGGCGGCGGGAGTGTTGTTCGTCGCGCTTGTGATCTGCCTCGCCTTTGGCGCACCATTTACCCGATGGTTGAACCGAAGAGTCCTCGCCGCACAACCAACGCGCAGCCCGAAACACGCGGCCACGGTGCTCTACGAAAAAATGACGCACACCACCCGGCGCCATGGCTGGCCGCGTTCACCTAACCAGACTCCCGAGGAATTCGCTTCGATCATTGGCCATGCCGGGTTGCGCTCGGCGGTCGAGAAATTCACCACACACTACGAGCGCGCCCGCTATGCCGACTCGGCCAGCGACGCCGCGCTGCTCCCCGATCTGTTGCGGCAAGTGCAAGCCGCGACGAAGCAGGGACGGTAGGGCTGCGTGCGGCTGCGATTTGAAACGTGGTGCCTGTTGTCGACAGCGATAGCCAAGTATCATTGCTGTCATCCCGAGCGGAGCGAAGCGAAGTCGAGGGACCCCTATGGCCGTGACAGCACAACCTGTGGTACGACCTATTTGCACCGCGAATGTGGCTGATCGATGTGGTGGAGTTTTCTCTTTTGCCGTTGTGGATAGCTTGCACCGTCACCGCTTTTGTGCGATTCCCTTCTCCACGAGAATGGCTATTGTGGCTCCTGCTACCCGCGCCATGGTGCTTTCTACGGCTGATCGAGTTCCTATTCACCATGTTTATATGGAAAATACGCGGTTTTGCACCTTGAGGGCTGTTCCTTATCCGTACCTGTCGAGAAATCGCCATATCACCACTGACCGTCAGAAGTGTCCCGGACGTTCGCGCTCTCAACTCTTAGTGGGTGTCATTCTGGGTGTCATTCTGAACGACCGAAGAGAGTGAAGAATCCCGACACGGCATGGGGCTGAAGCGCAGCCGAAGTATTTCATCAAAAAACCTCGAGCGGTGCGGGTTGAGACATGCCCATGGGATGTTTCGCTGCGCTCAACATGACAGCACACTATTAACCAACTGCGCCCAGGATGACATTCCACAGGAGTGCGCTTACGATGGCGCGGCGAAAAAACTTCACCACTGCGTCGCGGAACTGTTCGGGCTTCTGGATGTGCGGGATGTGGCCGCAATCCGGCACCTCAACCAGGATTGAACCCTTGATGGCGGCGTGCGTTTTGCGGCCAAGCTCGGGGTATTGTCCGGCGACGGATTGCAAGGCGGGCGGCAGGCGATTCTTGCCGACAACGGTGCGATCTGCCTGCCCGATGATAACGAGTGTGGGGCGGCTGATCTCTCCCAGTTCGTAGACGACGGGCTGCTCGTAGATCATCTGGTAGGTAAGCGCCGATGACCATGCGTCACGCGGATACTCGCCGGTGGCGATGACGCTGGCCTGATCCTGCACGTAGACCTCGTATTCCGGCTTCCAGGCTCCAGGGTAATAACTCTTCTGGTAATCGCGCATCTTTTCGTAGGTCTGGCTCAACTCCACCGCATACTGCTGTTGCAACGGAATGTAAGGCACAAGTTTGCGGTAGTCTTCCAGGCCGATCGGATTCTCCAGCACCAGTTTCTCGACCGTCTGCGGGAACAGCAGCGTGAAGCGCACGCCCAGCATTCCGCCCATCGAGTGCGCAATCACATCGACTTGCTTGATGCCCAGATGATCGAGCAGCGCCTTCGTATTCTGGGCCATCTGGTGGAAGCTGTAATGGATGTCCGGGCGCGACGACGCGCCGAACCCCAACTGGTCAGGCGCAATCACGCGATAGCCTTGCTGCGCCAGGAACTCGATGGTGGTTTCCCAGTAGAACCCAGAGAAGTTTTTCCCGTGCAGCAGGAGCACGGTCTTTCCGTTGGACGTGCCCGTGGGCTGGACGTCACGATAGGCCATGCGCAGATCCTGGTTCTCTACCTGCAACGGGAAGAACTGCACGTTGTACTTGGGATGAAGCGCCGGGCGCGGTTGCGCCCACGCCGGCGAAGCGCAGATTGCCGCGAAGCAGGACGAGCACGAGCAGCGCGCGGGTTTCGAAGCGATGGAGGTCGAGCATTGAATCTTCCCTCTCTGAGCCTAAAGTATTTGCGCCATCCCACATTAAGGGCTGACAGGCTGCGAAAAAGTCGTAGGGGGTGTCATCCTGAGGTCGCGCCGATTTTGCGGGTCCGAAGGATCTGCTTTGCTTTCAGGGCGCGCCAACAGCAGATCCTTCGCTCCGCTCAGGATGACACCTCGGAGAGTAGTTTTTCAGCAGCCTCCGAAGCCCAAATGCGGGCCACATGGTCTTTAAGTTGGATGTCTCACTGCGTTCAGGATGACACTCACGCGGTGTGTTTTGTTATGTAAGTAGCCCAGGGCGGGTGCTTTCGGGGTGTTAAAATCAGAAGATCGAATGAGCAACAAAAGCATTCCCGCAGTTCCCCCTTCCTGCTACCGACCCAGTGAGCCAAGCTGCCGCCAAGCCAGAGCAGGAAGTAGCCGCGCAGCGCCTGCGCGTGGGCTTCGTGAGCCTCGGCTGCCCGAAGAACCTGGTCGACAGCGAGGTGATGATGGGGATGCTCGCCACCTCCGGCGCGGAGATTACCAGCCGCGCAGAGGACGCCGACATCATCGTGGTGAACACCTGCTCGTTCATCGACAGCGCCAAGCAGGAGTCGGTCGATACGATTCTGGAGATGGCCCGCTTCAAAGAGAGCGGCCGGGCCAAGAAGCTCATCGTCGCCGGCTGCCTGGTGGAGCGCTACCGCAATGAGATACAGAAGAACATTCCGCAGGTGGACGCCGTGGTTGGCACCGGCGAACTGGACCAGATACTTGCCGCCGCCCAGATCGAGGCAGGCGGGCCGGCGCCATCCGAGTCGCCATTCAAAATCCTGAACAGCAGCTCGGCAAGCCAAAGCCTGAAATCGGGGGTAGGCCCTCAACCGGGCGCACGCGCCGAGGGCGATGCCCGCGAGCGTTCCGGACGATTCTCGCGCACCGAGTGGGATGGCGCAGCCGCCGAACTGCCCACCTATCTCTACGACGAGAACACGCCGCGCCTGCTGGCTACGCCGAAGCATTCGGCCTACATCAAAATCGCCGAGGGCTGCGATCATCCGTGCGGCTTTTGCATCATTCCTCAACTGCGCGGGAAGTTTCGCTCGCGCCGCTTCGAATCCGTTGTGGCCGAGGTGGATCGGCTTGCCAGCCAGGGCGTGCGCGAGGTGACGCTGATTGGCCAGGACACGACCTGCTACGGCGAGGACATGGGACTGAAAGACGGCTTGGCCCACCTGCTCGACCGCCTTGCGCAAGTGGAGCAACTGCGGTGGGTGCGGTTTCTTTATGCGTATCCGAACAAGATCACGGGCCGGCTTCTGGACACCATCGCCGCCAACGAGAAGATTTGCTCTTATCTGGACGTGCCGCTGCAACATGCATCGGCGGCGGTACTGCGCCGCATGAAGCGTGGCGGCTCGGCGGATATTTTTCTGCGCTCGATTGAGAAGATGCGCAAAGCCGTCCCGAACCTGACGCTGCGCACGTCGTTCATTGCCGGCTTTCCGGGCGAAACAGAGCAGGAGTTCGAAGAGCTGTGCGACTTTGTGCGGGAGGCGCAGTTCGACTGGATGGGCGTGTTCAGCTACTCCGACGAGGAGGGCACGCCGGCATTCCAGCTTGGCGGCAAAGTGGCGCCGCGTGAGATCGAACGACGACGCCGGCAACTGATGAAGATTCAGAAGCAAATCAGCCGCCGCAAGCGCAAGGCCGCCATTGGACGAGAGTTCGACGTGATGCTCGAAGGCCCGTCGAGCGAAACCGAACTGCTTTGGGAGGCGCGCAGCGAGATGCATGCGCCGGAGATTGACGGTAAACTTTTTGTCAACGACTTCGGCGAACATGCGAACGCGACGCCGGGTGAGTTCTATCGCTGCCGCGTGGTGGAAGCGCATGATTACGATTTGGTCGCTGAACTCGTTTAGAAGCATCCTAGTTCAATGCTTAGGGGTGTCATTCTGAACGACCGAAGGCAGTGAAGTTTTGGGGTGCAGAAAAGCAGATGCTTCGCTGCGCCAGGATGACACCATAGAGTGGTAGAGTGCAGGTGAACTTATGACACGCGGAAAAATCACCAGTCTTCGCTGTCCGACCTGCCGCAAGATCGTACTCGCCAGCGAGCCTGAGTTCCCTTTTTGCTGTGAACGATGCCGCGTGATCGATCTTGGCAAGTGGGCCAGCGGGGCGTATGTAATTTCAACTCCGGTCAACGACCCGGAATCGGGTGGCGAGGCCGAATACACCGAACGGCCTGCCTCTGCCGTACCCAAGCGCCATAGCGATGGTTTGAGCAATCCACGCCAAGACGATGCCGATGAAGACCGAAAACCAAATTGATGCGGAGATGCCACCGGCAAGCGCGGCCGCGAGGCGTCCGTCTGTTTGGGTGTGGCTGATTGCAACGTTCTTCGGAGCCGGGATGTTACGTCCCGGACCGGGAACCTGGGGTTCGCTGGCGGCCACCCTGCTGTGGAGTGCTTTGGCGCGGTTTCTAGCGCCGGAACATCGCACGGCAGCGGCTCTGCTGGCAGTGCTGGTGGTGACGGCCATAGGCATTCCGGCCGCCACGCGGTTTGCCCGCGCCGTGGGGAAGAAAGATCCGCAGCAGGTGGTGATCGATGAGGTTGCGGGACAGTTGCTTACGCTCGCCTTCGCGCCGCTGGCTTGGAAGCCTGTGCTGGCCGGCTTTATACTTTTCCGTGCCTTCGATATGCTGAAGCCGCCGCCCATCCGCAGCCTGGAAAAACTGCCGGAGGGAACTGGCATCGTAGTTGACGACCTCGGCGCCGGAATTTATGCCGCCATCGTCTTGCAGCTTTTGCTGCGTACAGGCATCTTAAGCTGAGTACCGAACGGAGAACGGACGCACGGCCGATGGACGCAAATCTGAAATCTACCAAGGGTACATCGAATTCAAAGCCTCATATCGCAAGTGTGGATCCGCCCTTCGCTCTTCCGGGCGGTGAAATCCGGATTCGCGGACAACACCTCATGGGCGCTGAACTGCGCCGTCCGAGCGTTCGCCTTGGGGAAACGGATGCTTCTGTAACCCTGGCCACTCACGATCTGATCGTGGCCAAAGTGCCTATCGGCACAGCGTCCGGTCAATTGACCGTTTGCACGGATGCGGCTTCCACATCGAATGGGATCGAACTGGGAGTGGCAACCGAAATTTCCGAAGACCTGCATCCGGTCGGCAATCCTGCCGTCGATTCCGACGGAAATATCTACGCCAGCTTCTCGGGTACGCGCGGACAGGCGGTTCCCGTTTCCGTTTACAAAATCGACGCCGATCACAATATGCGGCCTTTTGTCACCGACCTGATGAACGCCACCGGACTTGCGCTCGACTCCGCGGGATACCTGTACGTGTCGTCGCGGTTTAACGGGACGGTTTACCGAATATCGCCCAGCGGCGCAATGTCGACCTACGCGCAGGGATTGGGCGTGGCTACGGGAATTGCGTTCGATGAGGAAGGCAATCTTTACGTCGGCGACCGGAGCGGAACGATTTTCAAAATCGCCCGCGACCGCCAGATTTACGTCTTTGCCACCCTGGAGCCCAGCGTCTCGGCTTACCATCTGGCCTTTGCGTCTTCGGGGAATCTGTTTGTCACCGGCCCAACCATCTCCAGCTTCGACGCCGTCTACGAGATTGATCCTCACGGCACAGTGAAAGAATTTTTTCGCGGTTTGGGACGACCGCAAGGGCTGGCATTCGACGCCGCCGGCAATCTGTACGTTGCCGGATCGCTGCAAGGAAGTCGCGGCATTGTCCGCCTCACTCCGTCGGGCGAAGCATCGCTGATTCTTTCCGGTTCGAACCTGGTCGGCTTGGCTTTTGCTCCCGCGCGTTCCGCCATCCTGGCGACCATCAGCGCGGTTCATCACGTGGCTTGGAACATCGAAGGACAGCCGCTATGGGGGTAAAGCAGGAGGCCTCAACTCCATCAACAGTTCCACACACCAGACTTACGTTGGTGTCTGAGTGGATTGAAGACGAGCTCGACGACTGCTCTTCGGCGATATTTCCGAGTTGCATGGAGCCGTCGACGGGCAATGCGTCCAAAGGTATCCCCAGGCAGCCAAAGGGTAAAGCGCAGACTGATGGCTGCCCCTCAGACCGCGGGGCTGTGGTTGTAGACGTTGTTCGCCAACTGCTCTTCTGAGGCGATTTCCAAGTCCATAGAGCCATCGACGGGCAATGCGTCCAGTGGTAGCCCCTGGCGCCACAGGGTAAATCGCAGACTTATGGATTGCCCCTGCATCGCCCTCAACATCGACAGCGGCAGCTTGAGTTCCAGGATTCTGGCCAGCGCTACCTCCACACCGGAAGGCGACTTTGCCGAAGCTAGCGCCGTCCCACTCGAAGGGGTGTTCTTGGAGCTTCGCAAAGCACGCTTCGCAATCTCGGCTGGGCTGTTGTCGAAGACATTCCAATCCTTCAGTTTGCCGTCCAGCACCGTAATCTCGAAACGGAGAACACGTCCTTCGCGTGGTGCGCGCCGTACTTCCGGAGCAGAACCCTTGGCTTCGACCGAACCAGTGGCCGGTGTCTGCTTCGCCAATCGCGTGCCGCATTGGATCACCAGCCGTAATTCTCCTTCCGGCAACGCCTCTGCGAAGTCGATGCGGCAGTAGAGATTGGCTTCGTCTATACCGGCATGAGCTGACTCGAAGACGGCTTGTCTGCCGTGCATGGAGCCGGTTCGGGAATCGGCCGCATACATGGCGGCGCCTAGCCAGTCGAAGTAGTTGATGTTATAGCCATCCACTCGCGGCCGAATAAAGGCTGTCTGCGGCACGATGCACGGCCGCAGGCCACTGAGGCTGATGGGCCGCGCGAGGTAGTCGGGCGGAACGCCGCCAAGCGCGTTGTATACGTTGGACAGGTGCTTGCGATAAAGCTCGTCAAAGTCGGCGTCGCTGTCCGAGTGATGTTCCGGACCGTACCACCAGTTCCAGTCGCTTCCTTCGGCGATCAGCACCTCGTCGAACGCGAGCCGGCGCATTTTTTCCGACGCCTTGTGCGCGTTAGCTTCGTAGTAGTCGCGCGCTTCTGAAAGGTAATCCCATGCTGTGTTGTCCTCCCGAGCTCCAATCCACACATTGAAATTCGCATTGATCCACGAGCCGGGAGTCAGCCTGGGCAGTTCAGCAAACTGCTTGACGGGATGGCGCGCTATCGCTTCCGAGATGGTCACAGCCTCGATCTGAGGGTCTTTTTGCAAAGAATCGTAGAAGCGCCGCAGGAATTCCCTTCCCGATTCGTGGTACGTCTCCCATGCATTCTCGCCATCGAGAATGATCGAAATCACCGCATCCTGGCCTTGGCGAAGCACCGACTCGGCTGCCGCACGCAGGCTGTTTATGAGGTGATTCGCGGCATCGGCGGCGCGCATTCCGGCGTAGACGAATCCGATGAGGTCCGAGATGCGATGGTCGCGGAACAGCAGGTGCATGTGCGCGTCGCCATCCGAGTGACGATAGATTGTGTAGAGTTTGGAGGCACCTTCCGGGCTTAGCCGTCCATCCCTGTCACGGTTGAAGGCAAAGCCAAGCGAGCGGCCAAGCACCCCCTCGTCAGTCGCCATCCACTCGATCCCGTTTCGCGAGGCGATGGCCAGCATCTCGTCGGAGACGCTGCCTTCGGAAGGCCACATGCCCCGCGGGCGCACGCCGAAAGTCTTCTGGTGCGCTTCCAAGGCGAGCTGTATCTGCTGTTCGGCGTCCTCGGGATGACGGAAGCGAAGCCGGGGCAATTGCAGTTCGGGGCTGGATTCCGCCCCGGCATTGGTGTCGCAAAGCAGCGGCAGAATGGGATGGTAAAAAGGTGTGGCGGACAGCTCCACTTGTTGCGTCCGAGCGGCTTCGGCGTAAGCCGGTAGGATCGAACGAATGATCTCCACCTGCCGACGCATCACCAACTCCTGATCGCCGCGGCTGAAGTTCCTGCCCTTGCGGACCAGTTCGCGAATCTCGGGCTGCTGGAGATAAAACTCGTCGAACCAGGCGAGCTGCGAGAGCACCTGCAAATCGGTGTAGTCCTGATTGCTAAGGCTGTTCACCTGGAGGGCAGCATCGCGCCCCGCCCCCTTCACTCGCTCGAACAATTCGCGGTAACGCGGGTAGCGTCCGATCATGCGCTCCACGTGCGCATGGAACAGGTTCCGCAAAGCAAAACGGCGATCTGCGGGGGTCAGTTCTCCGGCGGGCTTGGCGGCAAGGTCGAACAAAGGATCGCGGGCGGTTCCAGCCGCGTAGTCCTCAATCTGCCGGACCAGCGACGGTACAAGATTGAAGTTCTGATGAACGCCGGGG
The DNA here is from genome assembly GCA_963832365.1 of uncultured Acidobacteriota bacterium. Taxonomy (GTDB): domain Bacteria; phylum Acidobacteriota; class Terriglobia; order Terriglobales; family Acidobacteriaceae; genus CAWBRT01. Next base: position 216,190 of record CAWHUL010000016.1, read on the forward strand.
AACTCTTCCAGCAACTTCACCATGCCGTAGTAGTCTTTGAGTGCGTGCATACGCACCCACGGCATACGATATTCCCCTGTCACCAGATCCTTGTAGAAGGGCTGATGCATGTGCCAGAGGAGGACTATGCGAAGCTTTCCCAGTGCCATCCGATCCAGAATTGTAACAGGCGGAGGAGCAAAGCGGGCAGCCCGCATGCTAGACTCTGCTGGAAACATCGATTTCCCGGCAACTTAGACTCGGTTTAGCCGTAGAAATTGCAAATTGAAGAGGGAGAGGTTCGGCTCCGGCTGAAATCCGTGCGAATCTTCACGCGTTACATTCTCAGCGAAGTCCTGTCGCACGCCGCGATTGGGATTTCCCTGTTCACCTTCGTTCTCTTCATGCGATTGCTCGATCGCATACTGGAACTGGTGGTCCGCAACAGTGCGCCTCTGCCCAGCGTTGCGGAGATTTTCTTTCTGACCCTTCCCGCCGCCTTCACCTATACCTTGCCGATGGGCGTGCTCGTGGGAATCCTGATCGGCCTCAGCCGCCTGGCAGCGGATAGCGAGATTACGGCCATGCGGGCCTGCGGCATCGGTTCGGGCAGGTTTCTTCGCATTATCAGCATATTCACGGTAGTGGCGTGGGTTCTCGCGGTGGTCAATAGCGTATGGATTGCGCCGGCATCGGCCGCCGCTCTGGAACGGCTTCAAGACAAGCTCAAGACCTCGCAGGCATCCTTCGAGGTGCAGCCCCGAGTCTTCTACGAAGATTTCAAGAACCTTGTGCTTTACGTGCAAGACGTCCGCGGCAGCAGCGGCGCTGCCGTGTGGAAGGGCATTTTCCTGGCCGACATCAGCGATCCCTCGGACCCTAAGATCACGATTGCACAGAGCGGGATTGTGACCAATGAGGGACAGGACCGCATACGCCTGCATCTGGTGAACGGCTCGCAGCAGGAGACGCCGCGACGCGATCCCGAGCAGTATTCGATTTCGACGTTTACCGAAACTGAGTTGCCGGTCGCCGTGCCGCCCACCAATTCGCAACAACGCGAGTTGGTTCCGGTTGCGGCAATGACCACCGCTCAGTTGCTCTGGCGCGCCGACCACCCGGAGAAAACACCGCCACCCCGGCCCGGCGTGTCTCCCGACGATCCCAAGGTCAAGTCGCGCTGGTACCGGGTGGAGTTTCACCGCCGGTTGGCGCTGCCGACCTCCTGCCTGGTGCTCGCGCTGGTGGGTATTCCGCTGGGGCTTTCCTCGAAAAAAGGCGGCAAGAGCACAGGCTTCGTGCTCACGATCCTGCTCGTTTTCGCCTATTACCTGATCTCGCTGATGGGCATCTCTTTTGGACGCGGAGGCAAGCTGTCGCCGGGGCTCGGCGTTTGGATGTCCGACATCCTGTTCCTGATTGCCGGACTCGTGCTGCTGTGGCGTGTGGACAAGCAGCCCATCGACATCGGCTCGCTGCGCGGGTGGTGGAACCGCCTCAAAGAGAGCTTTCAAACCAGTGCACGGCCAGCGCGGCGATTGCCCTCGAAGGGCGGTGCATTCGAACGCACCTCCAGCCGCCGCCGCATCTTCAGCGCGCGCTTTCCGCTGATCCTCGACGACATGGTGCTTCGTGATTTCGCACTCTATCTCGTGCTGATCATGATGACCTTCCTGATGCTCACGCTGGTGTTTACGTTCTTCGAGTTGCTCAGCGACATCGTCCGCAATAAAGTGCCGCTGACCATGGTTGCCGATTACCTCGTCAACGTCACGCCGTCGATGATCTACATGATGATGCCGCTCAGCGTGCTGCTGGCGGTGCTGATTACGTTCGGGCTGATGCAGAAGTCGAGTGAGCTGACGGCCATCAAGGCCAGCGGCATCAGCATCTACCGATTGATTGTGCCGGTGATTCTGATTTCCGCCCTGCTCGCCGGCGCACTTTTTGCCTTCGATCAACTTTACATTCCCTACGCCAACAAGCGGCAGGAGACGCTGCGCAACACCATCAAGGGAAGGCCCGCCCAGACCTACCTGCGGCCCGATCGCAAATGGATTTTCGGCGAGCATGACGATATGTTCTATTACGAGTTTTACGATCCCGATCAGAACCGGTTCGCGAACATATCGCTATTCTTCTTCGAGCCCAAAACGTTTCAGTTGAAAGGAAGGGCTTTTGCCGCACGAGCACACTGGTCCGACACGCTGGGCAAATGGGTATTTGAACAGGGATGGTCGCGCACCTTCCGCGGAGCCGCCATCGAGGATTACTCACGATTCGACGTGCGCACTTTTTCCGATGTGAGCGAGCGACCGACGTACTTCAAAAAAGAGGTCAAGCAGTCTTCTGAAATGAATTACCAGGAGCTGCGGCGTTACATACGCGACTTGCAACAGAGCGGGTTTGACGTTATCCGGCTTAAAGTGCAACTGCAGAAGAAATTCGCGTACCCGCTGATTACGCTGATTATGGCGATACTGGCCGTGCCCTTCGCCATGTCGCAGGGACGGCGGGGCGCATTGACGGGGGTTGCCGTGGCGATCGGAGTCGCCGTCAGCTACTTCGTCCTCTCCGGCCTGTTCGAGGCGATGGGAAATGCCAACCAACTGCCGACCGCGCTGGCGGCCTGGGCACCCGACATGATTTTCGCTCTGGCCGGCGGATACCTGCTGCTGAAAGTTCCAACCTAGAGGCAGTACGTCAAACATATCCTTTAAGTTTCTCCCAGCCGCCAAAGGCGGCGGCAGACGGTAGCCCACGGCGCAAGCCGTGGGTGCAAGGGCGTCCAGGATCGCAAGCCCCCGAAGGGGGCGACAGAACCGGTCGAGATTCTGTCGCCCGCGTTGCGGGCTTTCCAGATTTCCCATTCCAAAACCCATGGCTGACGCCATGGGCTACCATCTTTCCCCGCTTCGCGGGGTCAGTTTGCAGTGTTTTGATTTATGACGCACTACACTAGCGGCAAAGTCACGTGAGTTTCTTTGGGGTGTCACGCCCCTATACGGGATTGCGGGTAGCCTCGCGCGCTCTGCGCCTGAACTTCGCACCCTGCGCCGCTGAAATTTCATCTAATTTATATTAGTCGAGAGGCTCTGGAATCGAATGTTGACCAATCTGCGCCCGCTGTTTCCGTACCTGAGGAAGTACTGGCGCGGACTTGTCATTGGCTTCTTCACTATCCTGCTCAACAACGGCATTTGGATTCTGTTTCCCCTGGTGATTCGCCGCGCCATCGATGACTTGAACGCCGGGGTCACGCGCGAGAAACTCGCGACCTACTCGCTCCTGCTGGTATCGGTAGCAGTCGGCAAGGGCATTTTTCAGTTCCTCACCCGCTGGGTTGTGATCGGCATCTCGCGCGATATCGAGTTCGATTTGCGCAACGATCTGTTCCGCCACCTGGAAGCTCTCTCCTACGGCTACTATCAGCGAACCCGCACCGGCGACGTCATGGCACGCGCCACCAATGACCTGAACGCCGTGCGCATGCTGCTCGGCCCGGCAATTATGTATTCGGCCAACACCCTCATCTTCACCGCCGGCGCACTGATTTTCATGATCGGCATCAGTCCCAAACTGACAATGTGGGCGTACCTGCCGTTGCCGGCAGTCAGTATCGTGGTGCAATACTTCGGCAGACGCATACACGAGCGCTTCGAGCGCATTCAGTCCATGTTCTCCGATATCTCCGCCCGGGCCCAGGAAAACTTCTCGGGAGCGCGCCTCATCCGCGCCTACGCACAGGAGGAAGCCGAGATTCGCAGCTTCGAGACGGAGAACAAGGAGTACATCGCGCGCAGCCTGAAGCTGGTGCGCCTGATGGGTATGCTCTGGCCGACACTGGAAACCATGCTGGGCTTCGCCGTGGTGCTGGTGCTGTGGCTCGGCGGACGCGAAGTGCTCTTAGGCCGCATGACCGTGGGCAGCTTCGTGGCCTTCAACACCTACATGGTGCAGCTCACCTGGCCCATAATTTCTCTGGGATGGGTCATCAGCATCTTTCAGCGCGGCACCGCCTCCATGGGGCGCATCAATCAGATTCTGACCGAGCCGGTTGAGATCAAGGACGATGCATCGCTGCCGCGGCTCGCTGCCGACATGCCGATCCGCGGCGAAATCGAGTTCCGCAATCTCACGTTTGCCTATCCGGCGGAGGCTTCGCCGAATGGCGCTAACGGCCATGGCGGCGCCGTAGGGCGTCGGTGCTCAAGAATATCAACCTGAAGATTCCGGCGGGCAGCAGCCTGGCGATTGTCGGCCCCACAGGTTGCGGCAAATCGACGCTGGTGAGCCTCATCCCGCGCATTTACGACGCGGAGCCGGGCACGGTGTTGATTGACGGGCGGCCGATTCGGGAGTTTCCGTTGGAACACCTTCGCCGGAATATCGGCTTCGTTCCGCAGGAAACTTTTCTGTTCAGCGCCACCATTCGTGAAAACATCGCCTTTGGCGCCGACAATGCCAGCGAAGAAGAGATTCAGCGAGCGGCCGAGATTGCCCGCATTGCCACCGATATTGAAGTGTTTCCCGAGAAGTACTCGACCACTGTTGGCGAGCGCGGGCTGACGCTCTCAGGCGGCCAGAAGCAGCGCACGGCGATTGCGCGCGCGGTCATCCGCAACCCGCGCATTCTTGTGCTCGACGATGCCCTGGCGAGCGTCGACACCCAGACCGAGGACCACATTCTCAATCATCTGCGCGAGGTCATGCAGGGACGGACCACGATCTTCATCTCCCATCGCGTCTCAACCGTACGCAATGCCGACCGCATAGCCGTTCTGCACGACGGAGAGATCGTCGAGTACGGCACCCACGACGAACTGCTCTCGTTGAACGGCATCTATACCGACCTGCACAACAAGCAACTGCTGGAAGAAGAGCTGGAAACCGTCTGACCGGGCTGCATTTTGAGACTGAGTTGTGGCTGGTGGCCCATTCAAAGCCCATGGTGGTCCACATTTAGGGCTTCAGCCCTTAATGTGGGATGCAAGTTAATGTAGGCTGCAAGTTCTTCGGCACATCTCGCTTGTGGCCGGAAGCCGCGTCGCCAATCCCACATTAGCCAACTACGGCAAATGTGGGCCACCCGCCAACAACGAAACCACCTAGCCACGGGCTTTCAGCGAATAACCAGCACTTCGCGCATGTTGTCGCGCCCGAGAAAGAATTTGACGGAAGCGTAGTCGTGGAAGAGGTTTTCCACGTGGCGATTATTGAAGACCCTTTGCAGTTGGAAGTGAGGGCCCTGGCGCATCTCAATCGTGTCCGCGGCGGCGATGTTGAAGCGGTAATAGGGAGCTTCGGGACCGGCGTCCTTGGTGTGAAAGAACCCGAACAGGATACCCTTTGGCTTCATGACATGGTGGAGCCGATCGATCACCGATTTCACCAGCGCTTCGGGAAGGTAGTCGGCAAGATCCCAGAGGAGAACGGCATCGAAGGTCTCCGGTTCGTAGTCCAGGTTCTCGGTCAGGAAGCGGGCAGCGTTGACGACGCGCTTGTCGTCTTCACCCGCGACGGGGACCAACAACCCGGGGTCGCTGGCCGCCAGCAACAGATCTTCGTTGTAGGCGCGGTGTCCGAGTCCGGTAATGAAATGAAGGTTGGCCGGCGAGGTTGGTCCCAGGTCCAACACAACCTGTCCCTCGGGCTTTCCGACCGCGCGGATGAACTCGTGGAAGCCCGTTGAACGGCGCTGTAATGGCGCAGACGCACTGGTGCCGACCGCCGCTCCGGCGGGATTATCGCCCCCAAACATACCTCGAAAAAAGCCCACTTCTTCCACCTACTGCGATTCGAATCAGGATTACGCGAACGCCAACCCACAGCTTTCTCGTGGACAACGAACTCGCCTACTTGCCGTTGAGCAAAGAACCCTGCGAAACAACCGTTGCCGGCGCGGCATTGCTTGCAGGCGCTGCCGCCGAAGCTGCCGCAGGCGTCTCGCGACGAATCTCGGCTTTGGGTTCGGGCTTCTGAATATCGATGCCGCCCTTCAGGAAAGCCCCATCTTCGATGACGATGCGCTGCGTGAAAATATCCCCGTGCAACACCGCGGACCTTTTTAATTCCACGCGTTCATTGCCGCGCACGTTGCCTTCGACCTTGCCGAAAATGACCACATCCTGGGCGACGATATTCGCGCGGACCCGGCCGTTGGGACCGATGGTCAGGCCGTGGCTGCGGAGTTCAATGCTGCCCTCGATTTCTCCGTCCACGAAGAGGTCCTCACCACCGGAGAGCTCTCCTTTTACGACGACCGTACGGCCAATCCGCGCAACATCGGTCTTGGGCGTGCGCGAGAGTTCACCGTGTGATTCTTCCAGTTTTGAGGGCTGCACGGGACGCGAATCCCAGGCCGACGCTACCGGCGGCTGAGGAGACAGGGGAGAAACTAAAGGCTTTTCATCATCTTTGCGCGATTTCCACATCTGAGAGGTTCTCCATCCGGCTGCCGGTTCCAGGGTGGACAATTGCTACCCATTATTCCGTTAAGCCAATACGTCGACTATACCCAACCAAGGGTGCAGCGGCAATCCAGTTCTACGCCTAGGCGGCGAAGCATCCGTTTGACCGAATTCCGCAGCGCCAGGACCACACAGCCGCAGGATTTCCCTTGAGAACTGACTCAAGAAAGGCGGCCCGCAGCCTGCGCATCAACTCTGATGATCGATAAGCAGAGCGGAACCGAGATGCTCATCAGAAGCATCCGTGTGGAACTCAGTGCTAATTATCGACTAGTAACGCGGGCACATTTCCTTTTCGCCCGGTCAGGGTCCGCCCGATTTGGTAAAGATAGCCAGCAAAGCTCTTTATTTTCAGTGCAGTTGGCCGATTGATCCCAAACCAGAGAGTTTGGCCTGCATCTTGCTTAAGGAGTAAACATCGGTTCGGTTGGCGGATCGCTGGCGGCATGACCGAAACCAGGGGAACAGCGGTTTTGCTGATGCGCTCCGGACGAGACACTGGGACTGCCTTTCCAGCCGGACCGATAACGACAATCTGATGATTCTAGAGGTCAACCAAGTGGTTGGCCCTTTTTTTTCGAGCCGCTGGCGCGCATGCACTATCTCTCCCACGGCGTTTCAGAATAGGTGTATCTTCGAGCTATCGACAGCAGGAGAGGGGAACTCCCGATTCCGGTGTTCACACTGACGACGGAGTCCATGCGGGCGACGTCTAAAGGCTATAAGATTCCAGCAAGCGATCCGTCAAAGATGCGTTTCCGCCATCGACATCCCGTTTTCGCAGCAGCTCTGATGCTGATTGCCGCCGTTGTCGCCCTGTCGGCGGAGGAGCCAGAGGCGCAGCCACAAACGCCGCCTATCGAATTGGTGCGCAAGGCGACAGCAAACGAGATGCGGAACCCGAAAAGCTCGCGGTTCTACATGTGGACTGACCGCGTCGTAAAGCCGAAGGGCTCGCAGACCAGGCAGATGGTCCAGACGCCGGACGGCATTATCAGCCGGCTGGTGGCAATCAACAATGAGCCTTTGACGCCAGAGCAGCGCAAGGCCGATGACAACCGCATCAATCGTCTGCTTGATTCCGCGAAGATGCGCGAAAAGACAAAGCAGCAAAGAGAAGACGAGCAGCATACTCAAAGACTGCTTCGCGCCCTGCCGGCTGCGTTCAACTATGAATATGCTGGAAACGAAACGACGCCACAGGGACGCAATGTAGTAAAGCTGAACTTTACGCCGAATCCAGACTTCGTTCCGCCCGATCGCGAGACACAGGTTTACCAGGGATTGAAAGGCCAAGTCTGGATCGATACTCACGCCATGCGGTTGGCAAAGATCGAAGGAACCCTGTTCAGAGACGTGGATTTCGGTTGGGGAATCCTCGGCAAGCTCTATAAGGGCGGTAGATTCGTCGTCGAACAGGGCGACGTGGGGAACGGGCACTGGGACACCACCAGGATGCGCTTGAAGTTTGACGGCAGGATCGTGCTGCTGAAGCGCCTCCACATCGAGGTGACGGAAACCGAGTGGGATTTCCGTCCGGTGCCTAAGATGACCGTGCAGCAGGCGCTCGAGATGCTCCGTAAATCCGGCGATCAGCTCGCATCGGCCCCTGCCGAAACTGCAAGAGCGGTTTCAGAATAGGTCTACTTTTCGTCGCTTTTGGAAGCCTGCCAGTGCGCTTCCATTTCATCCAGCGAAGCATCTTCCAGCTTCTTCCCTGCTTGGCGCAAAGCCCCCTCCACATGCTGGAAACGCCGCCGAAACTTGCGGTTCGTCTTCCGCAGTGAAGACTCGGGATCGACATTCAGATAGCGCGCAATGTTCACCAGCACAAACAGCAAGTCGCCGACCTCATCCTCCAGGCGTGCCTTCAGTTCCTCGGGCAGCACCTGCCCTCGCGAGCCGGCAATACCTCGGCCAATGGGCGTCGGCCCCGGCGGCGGTATCTGATTCACCTCGTGCCGCAGCTCTTCGAGTTCTTCTTTGAGTTTGTCGAAGAGAGCTTCGATGTTGGGCCAGTCGAAGCCCACGTGAGCAGCCTTGTTGCTGAGCTTCAATCCCTCCAGCAGGGCGGGCATTGCCGTCGAGACTCCGGCGAGGATCGACTTCGGCTCTTCATCTTCCCCTTGCCGGACCGGCTCGCGCTGCTTGCGCTCCTGCTGCTTAATCGCCTCCCAATTGCGCAGCACTTGCGCGGAGGTGTCTGCCTTGACGTCGCCAAAAACGTGGGGATGCCGCGTTACCAGCTTGTTTGAAAGCCGGTCCAGCACGTCATCCACGGAGAAACGGCCTTCCTCCTTTGCCATCTCCGCGTAGAAAAGCACCTGGAGCAGCAGGTCCCCGAGCTCGCCGGTAAGTTCATACCAGTCGCGATTCTCAATCGCCTCCAGCACCTCGTAAGTTTCTTCCAGCGTGTATTGCTTGATGGTGTCAAAAGTCTGTTCCCGGTCCCAGGGACAACCGCCGGGAGCACGGAGGCGCGCCATTATCGCGACGGCGCGTTCGAAGCGTTCACCTGTTTCACTCATCGATTCAATGTAATCGAGCCGAGTCCATCAAGCAAAGAGCGGGCGCCGCACAGTGAAATCCGAGTCGCCGACTTCGAACTTCCCACATTAGCCAACTACGGCAAATGCAGGCCACCTGATTGCGGAAGGTACGGCAGAAAACAACCCCACGTCAGCCCAAAAGAAGGGCGGGACGTGGGCCACCATAGAATGTCAAGCTATGGACGAGCTAATCAACCTATATCTTTATGGAATAAGGCATTTCCTAACACGGGCTAGCAATTCCGGATCGTCGGAGACCAAGCCATCCACTCCCATTTCCGTCAGGGAGCGCATCCGCCGTTCCCGGTTCACCGTCCACGCAAACACCTGTTTGCCGGCGGCATGAAACTCGTTCACCAGCCCGCGGTCCAGCAAATCGTGGCGCGGCATAAGGTGGGAGACCGGAAGCAGCTCCCATTGCCGCATCGCCTCTCGATTATCAAAGATGAACCCGCGCGGAAGCTCCGCATCCAGGATGGCGAGCTTTCGCAGGACTTCCGGTAAGAACGACGAAACGACGGCTCCGCGTTTCGCCGGGAAGCGGGCAAGCAACTCGATCGTCGCCGCTTCAAGGCCCTCGGTTTTCAGCTCAATGTCGAGGAAAGCACGCTCGGCGTATTTGGCGAGCACATCTTCGAGGCAATGCAACTGGCTGGACTTCGCCTCGCACGCGGCAAGCAGGTCGGAAAAACTCGACTGGGCTATCTCCAGACCGTGCAGAGTCGGATCGTGACAAACCACGCCGCGCCCATCTGAGCTGAGCCGAACGTCGAATTCGAAGCCGTCGCAGCCGTCCCGCAACGCCTTATCGAAAGCGACAAATGTGTTTTCCGGCGCCCTACGACGCGCCCCGCGATGTCCGAGCAGCACGGGGCGGAGATGATGTGAATGCGATTCGAGTATTTCGTCGTCGTGGTCCACGCGAAAGTGGTCTGATCTTTAGTCCAGGTCGAAATCGCGCAACGGCTTGCCGGGCGTATCAGGAGTTTCCTTGGCACGGCGCACGGCCTCCTGAAACTTCTTCTCCAGCAAATCCGCCTTGTTTCTCTCGTTCTCCACGGACTGTCGAAAGATCGATTCCTTGCGGCCTTCCTGCTCTCTCATGGAGCGGGCCGCCTCCTCGAAGTCGTTGAACATTTTGGGAGTAGCTTTCGCCGTGTGAGAGATCACGGACCGTGCGGCGGAATCGACCTTCAGCACCGCCTCGCAGCATGGACAAACAATCTCGAACGATGTCGACGGAGGGTTCTTTGCCATGTTCTAGATGTTACCGCAGATTTCCACCCCACTACACGAAAAGCGCGTGTATCGAGGATCCCAGTGCGGACGCTTTTACGATGGTCAGAGATAAAGCATCTGGTGCCCGGAACAATGGTTGCCGGCCGCCTCCACCAACCTCTCCAACAGACCCATCCCGTGTGCGCTCAGCACAAAAATACCCGGAATGATCCGCTCCTGCAAGGTATTGGCCGGAAATAGACCGTTCATCAGCTCTGCCGCCTCGCGCGACAATTGCTGGTTCTTGCGCAACTCGGCACGCGCGGCCTTTCCCGCCAGCCGCTTGACCTGGTGATGCATCTTGCGTCCCGCTCTTTCTGCGGCGTCCACCAGGGTCAGATCAAGCTGTCGCAAGGGCTCCGTGAACTGCGCAATCAGCTTGTCGATGGTCTGAGTTCCCTGCTCAAATTGCTCCTGCACGGCGGATGGAAGGACGCGCGATGCCAGCAGTTCGCGCAGGTGGGTCTCACCGCGAAACAAATCCGGCAACTGCAGCTCATAACGCCGCAGCAGACGCTGCAGGCGGTTATTGACCACCGTCAGGCTCAGACGCGGGAGCACGGGAGTAACACGGCCAAGCAGATTCCGATACACCACCGCCGCCTGCGCAAAGTAGGCGATCTCAGACGGGCCTCCGAAGTAGGCCACCGTGGGCAGAAGGAAGTCCTGGAGCACCGGGCGCAGCAGTACGTTGGGGCTGAACTGCTCGGGATGCTCATCGAGCCGCTGCAAAACCTCGGCGCGCGGCAGTCTCTGGGCGCGCACCAGAAAATCGTCGCCTGCGATCTGCATGACCGAGCGCTCGCCGTTCTGGAGAATAAACAGTAGCGTCGAGGAGGCCGTGACCTTTACCTGTTCATGGTAGCCGGCAGCCTGCAATTCCTTGCCCCGGCGCAACAATTCCAAATCCAGTTCTTCGGCCCGTTGCACGGCGCTTCGCAGCAGGGGCTTGGCGATGGCATGCACATCCCGGTCGAGCGGCTGCATCAGGATGAGCCCGGTGCCGGCAAATATCTGACTGAACAGGCGGCCGAACGCACCACCGAAGGTTTCGCCCGCGCGATAGCTGGACTTCAGCATGGCGGCTGAGTTCCGGATCTAGAAGCTGCGCAGCCCGCTCGACCAGCGGTTCGATCTCCGGCCCGAAGCGCACGTCTCCGACGGGCACGTTGGCGCCGGCCTTCACCGATGCCGTCACGATTTCCAACCGGCCATCGGCCGCGGGTAGCGGCACCTGATTTACTTCGGCTAGATCATGGTCCTCCGTTGCCAGCCAGAACAACGGAACCGCATCGACGCCCTTCGACGACAGCTCTGCCGCCAGTTGCACGGCCGAAGCAGCTTTCAGAATCGAATAGAGAGGTCCGCCGAATAGTCCGACCTGCTGGCCACTGACTACGGCAACCGCACCTGCCCGCAGGCGCGCAATCGAGGCGAGTGTCGCGCTGGAGGCTCCCCACTCGCGGTTCTGGCGCTCCAGCACATCCGCAATCGCCTGCCGGCGCTGAGGATCGAAGTTAAGGGTGCGCGCGTGGTCGGCAATGGCCCCGATGCTATTCGGGGCGAAGAAGCGGTCCAACCCAGCCGGGCGTGCCAGGAAGTCGAGGAATAGCCGCGAGACATGCGGTATTTGTTCGAACCGAATACAGTCGGGATTCACTTGGCTGATCTCATCTCTCACCTGCGATGACGAACTATTGTAAATGGTACGGATCACGTTTCGCCTCAAAGCAGCCGTAGTGGATCATTCTGATTTCTTCTTTACAAGAACGGGTGCCCCACGTCCCGCCCTGATGTTGGGCTGACGTGGGACTTTTTCCGGGCACGATCCAAATTGACCGACTACTGTAATCTCAATCCTCCGTCGAGAGCCGGTTCGAGGTGCGTCGAAGAGCCGCAGGCATCTTTGGGAGCATCTAATGATCAGGGCGGGGAGTACTTCGAAATGGATGCAGCTCGATGAAGGCGGTCGCGCAAGCTTTGCCTTGGGGTTGACTTCTAGCCTCCATCTACTAAGATTGAGATAGTTCTTTGAAAACGGTCGCCATGAAGTTGTCGCAGCCGTTGTTGCGACAATGGAAACCAGTTTCAGCCGGCTGTGCAATACAGCCGACGCACATGCAGTTCAGATGGGGGCGTCACGGCTTCGACGGGAATGGATGCGGCCAGGAGGCATACCGGGGTGCATGCACCCGTAATCGTGTGCAAAACGATAATTGCCAACAATCAACAGCTGGCATACGCTGCCTAATTGTAGGTAGCCGTCCTCCGCGGCTTTGTCCGTGGGCTGCGGGAAGGGCGTCATACAGCGGACTGGCTCTGAACTCTACGTCTGGGAGTTTGGGGTGAGACCTTCAGGCTAGCCGCTTGCGTTTCTTGTCCGTTCTTAGCGCGAGAGGTGAACATGCGGCACGGTCTTGCGAGTTCGCTCGCGGGTCTGGGAGTCGCGATGGAATTGGACTAAGTATGTAGACTCCTTGCTGGCAGCATTTTCGGACAGGGGTTCAACTCCCCTCGCCTCCACCATGTCTAAATATTGTATTTTCCATAAGTTACACTAATAGCCTAAAAATTGTACACGTTTTGTACACACACAGTTGGGCATGGATCGACATCATTGCCTGAAAGACTAGGCTGTACTATTGTGATCACATGCCCAGCCGGGACGTGGAGATCGTCGAGTGGGCCTTACGCGAACGCGTTAAAGAACTTACGTGCCTGTACGGCATTGCCCGAGTGATGCAGAAACCGGGGGCTACCCTGGAAGAATGCATCACCAAAATCCTCGGACTACTGCCTCCTGCATGGCAGTTTTCGGATCAAACCTGCGCACGTATTGTGCTAGATGGCCACGAGTTCCAGACGACGCTTTACCATCCGCCAACCTGCTGCCAGTCAGCCGACCTGGTCGTCAACGAAGCCAAGCGAGGGTTCGTCGAAGTCGGATATTTCGGAGAGTTAGAGACCGCAAATCCCTTCCTGCAGGAAGAAGTGAGCCTTATAGAGATGGTGGCGCGCGAAGTCTCGATCATGGTAGAGCGGTACGAGTCAGAGCAAAACAAAGTGAAATTACAGGAACAGCTTCGGCATGCTGACCGCTTGGCGACCATTGGACAGTTGGCGGCAGGTGTGGCACACGAATTGAACGAACCGCTTGCCAATATCCTAGGCTTCGCCCAATTGGCAAAGAAAGAACCTAAGCTGCCAAAGCAGACCGGCGAGGACATGGAGAAGATTGTGCGCAATTGCCTGCATGCGCGCGAGGTAATCCATCAACTGCTGACATTTGCGCGGCAGATGCCTCTGGAACGAGCGCGCATAAACCTGAACCAAGTTATCTCCGATGGACTTTACTTCCTGGAATCGCGCTGCCTAAAGGCGGGCATAAAAGTCGCACGGAAGCTTGACCCGGAAATACCCGATATCTTTGCTGATGCTTCGCAACTGAACCAGGTGCTCGTCAATCTCGTGGTCAACGCAATCCAGGCGATGCCGAGCGGCGGCGCTGTCACGATCGAAACGCAGCGAGGGCCTCGTGACGCTTCCGTGCTCCTGATCGTGAGCGACACTGGCACAGGGATGACCGAAGCAGTGCGCGCCAACATCTTTACTCCCTTCTTCACTACCAAAGACGTGAACGAGGGCACCGGGCTTGGGCTCGCCGTCGTGCATGGGATTGTCGCCTCGCACGGCGGCACAATTCGCGTTGGAAGCGAATTAGGGAGAGGATCGCGTTTCGAAGTCGAGCTGCCAGTCGATAGCGAGGAAAAGCAATGACCTCGAAGACGAAAGAGCAGATTCTGGTGGTAGATGACGCGCCGAACACGTTGGAGATACTGGAACGTAATCTGCAAGCGGCTGGATACCACGTATTCACCGCCACTGACGTGGCCAGCGCCGTCCAGCTTTTACAACAGACGCCTTTCGATCTAGTGATCACCGATTTCAAAATGCCAAAAGCCAGCGGCCTCGACTTGGTGCATCACGTCCGCGAGAACCTGAAGGACACGGAAGTCATGATGATCACCGGCTACCCATCCGTAGGAGGAGCGGTTGGCGCGGTGAAGGCCGGGGCGGCGGAATACCTGGCCAAGCCCTTCACCGACGAAGAACTACTTTCAGCCGTGGGCGGCATTCTGGAGCGGCTGCGGATGCGGCGCCTTGCTCAGGCGAGCACTACCGAGAAAATAGGCTCCTCCTACGGCTTGGTTGGCGAATCTCCGGCCATGAAGAAGGTTTTTCGCGACGTGGCAAAGGCGGCGCCCACGGCAGCCACAGTGCTTATCTCCGGCGAAAGCGGCACCGGCAAAGAATTAATTGCCAGAGCAATCCACTACAACAGTCCCAGAGCGTCGGCTCCGTTCGTGCCGGTGAATTGCGCGGCGATTCCGGAGACGCTGCTGGAAAGTGAGTTGTTCGGCTACGTGAGGGGCGCGTTTACCGGAGCTAACGAGACCCGCGCCGGTTTTTTCCAGACCGCCGATGGCGGTACCATTTTCCTGGACGAGATCAGCGCGACTACCCAGTCGACCCAAGTGAAGCTCCTACGCGTGTTGCAGGAGCGCGAAGTGTCTATGATCGGATCGGCGCGACCGCGCAAGGTGGACATACGGATTGTCGCCGCGACGAACAAAGACCTGCTTGAGCTCACCAGAAAAGATCTCTTCCGCGAAGACCTCTACTTCCGTCTGAACGTGATCACGATTGCGCTCCCGCCCTTGCGCGATCGGGACGACGACGTTTTTCTGCTAATCCAAAACTTCGCTCGCAAGTATGCCAAAGAAATGGGGAAAGCGGAGCCGCACTTCTCCGATCAGGCTCTCGACGCGCTGCACCATTATCACTGGCCTGGCAATGTTCGTGAACTGGAGAACGTCATTCAGCGGCTGGTAGTGATGAGCGAGAATGACATCATCGAAGTGGCAGACCTTCCGCAATTGATGCGCTTTTCAGGACTGCGCACGTCCGGTTTCGATCGCCCGCTGGCGGAAGTGGAAGCCGAGTACATCAAGAACGTGCTGGCGAGCGTAGGCGGCAACCGCACTCGGGCGGCGCAAATTCTAGGTATAGACCGAAAGACCCTGCGCGACAAATTGCAGCATTACGCACCTGCGATGAAATAAGTTGGGGAGTTTCTCCCCACTGGGGCGATGCTCCTCGGCGCAATCGCTCCTCCAATTCCAGTTTCAATTCATCTCCGATTCGAGATCTCGCCTGTCCTCATTGAGATAAGGGGTATCTTCGCCCCCGAGCACGCTTGGCAGGGAACGTGCACTGCCCATAGCCGGAGCAGCAAACGAAGCACGCGAAAGGGAAAAGTCATGGCGACAACCGAAATTGGAACCGGATACACCACGAGTTCGAAAGAGGCACGCAAAGCAGTGGCGTCCGCTGAAGCGGCGGCACGCGTTCATCTTGAGCGAGACCGTACTACCCTTTACGGCGGAATCTGCAGTAACTGCGAACAGTTGCAGACATGCAGCTTTCCATCGACCACTTCGGACACCTGGTTCTGCGAGGAATATGCCTTTGCAAGGGGTAGCAATAAAATGCCGCCCAAAGACTACAAGGTGGAAGTAGTGCCGGACGCAAAAGCGGGGCTGTGCATGAACTGCGAAAACCGCGAAACCTGCCCGCTGTCGAAGACCGAGGGCGGCATCTGGTTCTGCAATGAATACGAGTAAGCAAGCAACAGGAGAGCGAGCGATGTCTGCCATAGAAATTCTACCCGGATTATCGCCAGCAACGATCGTCGATCGCAACTTTGAAGTGGCCGCCGAGCGCCTGGGGCTCGACATGGAGCACCGAAAGCTCCTCAAAATGCCATTCCGCGAGGTCAAGGTGGAAGTGCCCATTCGAATGGATGACGGCCAACTGCGCGTCTTCAATGGATACCGCGTGCAGCACAACGGCGCGCGCGGTCCGGCAAAGGGTGGCATTCGCTTTCATCCTGCCGTGGATCTGGCAGAAATCCGTTCCCTCGCCGAGGCCATGACATGGAAGACAGCGCTGGCCAACGTTCCTTTCGGAGGCGCAAAAGGCGGTGTCGATTGCGAACCCTCCGAGATGTCGCGGGCTGAGCTGGAGCGCGTTACGCGGAAGTTCATCTCGCGCGTCCATCACTTACTCGGCCCCTATCGTGACGTTCCCGCCCCTGACGTTAATACGAATCCGCAGGTAATGGCGTGGATTATGGATGAATACAGCTCCCGGCATGGTTACTCGCCGGCATGCGTGACCGGAAAGCCAGTAGAACTCGGTGGTTCACTCGGGCGCAAGCAGGCGACTGGCCGAGGCGTAATGCTGGTTCTGACGAAGTACCTAAACGATATCCGATGCCCACCCAAAGGATTGAAAGTTGCCATCCAAGGCTTTGGCAACGTCGGCTCATTTGCCGGGCTGCTGCTGGAACAACAAGGCCTCGACGTATTCGCAGTCTCGGATGTATACGGCGGCATCGTGGGCAAGAACCGAAGCGCGCTGCCGATGAAAGAAGTTATGGAACACGTGGCCAAGACCGGTTCAGTCATCGAGTTCCCTGGGAGCGAGCCGATCACTAATGACGATCTGCTTGTACTCGACTGCGACGTTCTGATTCCGGCGGCCCTGGAATGCGTCCTAAATGCAAATAACGCTCCGAGAGTGAAGGCAAAGATCATCGCTGAAGCGGCTAATCTACCGACCAACCCTGAAGCCGACGACATCCTGACGCGCAAGGGCGTAACTGTGTTACCCGACATCCTAACCAACGTCGGCGGCGTTATCGTTAGCTATTTCGAGTGGATACAGAACCTGCAACAGGAATTTTGGGAAGAAGAACGGGTAAACCACGAACTGGACCGCTATATCACCGTCGCCTACAATGACGTGGCGCAGCTGGCATCGCTGGCCAAAATCACCTTCAAGGTAGCGGCATATCAGTTGGCGATAAGGCGGGTGGCTCATGCAGAAGAGCTACGTGGACTGTAAGTAGCTGTTTTTCCTCTGAGGGGCGCTCTAAGAGCGCCCCATTTTTGTCCGGATTCGACGCTGAGGACCCTGCCTGCCTCGAGGGCATACCACTCAGAAGTCTCCATGCCGCTTAGTTCGGCGGCGCGCTCGATGGACAGGCCGAGTTCTTCCCGGCGCTGGCGCACGCTCCTGGCCGGCAACATGGCCCAGTCAGATCAAAATTGCGCTCTTGCCGCGCGAAGTCCACTAAGCAGCTGTTGCTGCCTGTCCCGCTACGGTCCGAATCGTCAGTACCGGACAGGGAGCGAATCGCACGACCTTCTCTGCGACCGACCCAAACGCAATGTGCCGCCAACCCGTAGCGCCGTGTGTGGCGATGACAATCAACTCTGCCTGCTTGTCGCGCGCAAAGCGCACAATCTGATCTGCCGGATCGCCTGATTCGACCACGGCGGTTATTTGTAATCCCTTCGACGCGGACTGGGTTGCGATCTCGCTTAACTTATCCCGGATAGCCGTGCGGTATTCCTCTTCCGCATTCGGAAGAATGATCACTTCCGGATCGGCCGCGAACTCACTGCTTGGAATGACATTCAGGAGATAGATGTCGGCTCCGAAATGCGCTGCGAGATCTACTGCCTCTCGCAGTGCCTGCAGAGACAATTCGCTGAAGTCCGTGGGGCAAACAATCCTTTTAACCGGGAGCATAGTCGACCTCCTCTCAAGGCTGCTAATTTCTCGCTGATGAGCTGTTCGTCTACCTTTCATCCAAATCCTCCGTGGCACCCACTCGAGTCTCGGAGTGATGCACACACGAGAGCGCGGTGAACCTATTCCCGTTCGTTTGGCGGTCACGTTCTCGTCGTGACGGCTACCACGCCTTGCAACATCTGGAGCACACGATACGGGCAAATATTAGATCAGTTAATTCCGACGTTCAGTGATAGTTGGGCATGCTGCATGTGAGATGGCAATGGTGCCGCGAAAGAACTCATCTGCGCCGACGCCGCTTGGCATCCTGCTCGCGAATCATGTTTCTGAAACCACTTTGGTGGATTGACGATGGAACGTTCCCCGGCCCGCTTTGGTGTATCTCGAACGGAAACATTAGTGTTTTATCAGTGTAGTAACAACGAATCTTCAAGTGCCCACTAGCAACCCATTCGAAGTGGCAGTAACATATGCGGCAGTAGTGCGACTGCACCGCGCGTGCATTGATTTTGGTCCTCTGAATGGAGGTTCCATTATGTTCTTCTTCAAGAAAATCCTTTGTCCGACTGACTTCAGCGATGCCTCGCGACAAGCACTCGCGAATGCCGGCGAGCTCGCGGCACATTTTGAGGCTGAAGTGTGGCTGGTGCACGTCTTGCCAGCCTCGCCTCGAGATGTGGCACCGGACATTGACGAGCGAGATTTACGGGCAGCGGTCGAACGAGAGATGCGCCGGTTAGCTGAACCTCTCTCGGCCAAACACTTGCAAATCCATGTTGTGGTAGGCATTGGCGATGCTGCCGACGAAATCGTACGCATCGCGCAAGAGGAGGGCTCGGACCTCGTCGTCATTGCTACGCAGGGCACTACTGGATGGAGACACTTTGCTTTTGGATCGGTGACGGAGAAGGTCGTGCGACTGGCGAAGTGCCCCGTATTGACCATTCGAGCAGAAGCAGAACAGACAGTGGCCGTTCAGGCGATCTAGGCCCTCTCCGCTCTGCCTGAGTGAGTGTGATTTGAGATTCGCGCGAGAGCGAGTGAAAAGTTCCTAGCATTATTAGTAATAATCAACGCGGCTGCCGCTCATTCAACGTCTCGCGCCTGTGTCATGCTTTGAGGTTCACCTTCGATTAGGCGCGGAGCAGCGACCTGCGTTCCTCCTCGCGTTAGAGGCACCACGGCCGATCTTCTCCCATGTGGTGCAACACGACGCACACAGCCAGAAGCACTCCATGCTTTGGGAAGCATCGCCCCCCTGCGCCCCGGATTACTACAGCTGTCACCATACGATCTCCTTTTTTTCGGGAAGGCCGCGTTCTGTTCAGACTAAGCGCTGGCGCGATTCTGCAACTTATCGGACTCGGCGCTGCTCGGGCGACGCTTCTCGTACAAGCACTCTCGCAGAGCGTTGTCGAGGGTGTGCTTAACTTCAGACACACTGTAAGGAGGGCAAAGAAAATCGAAGGCGCCTAGATCCATCGCGTGCAGGTATCTGTCGACGTCGGCCAGCCTCGAACACACCAGTAGCTGGCCCCCAGGTCTCCGCGTCCGCAGCGAATCCAATACCGCTTCGAATCCTCCATCAGGCAGTTGGTCTTCACAGAAGACTAGGCATACGGGGTAGACAAGTGCCGCCCGAGCGGCTCTCACCGTCGAGGCCACCAGCGGTCTCGAGCCGCATTGACACAAGATGTCGACCAGATCATGCAAAGTCTGCTGTTCAGAGCACACGACCAGTACCCTGCCCTGACCAAGTGCGCAGCGCATTTCGCTTTCTTGCACCATGGCATGCCTCACAGACCGAGTAATTCTGTTGTAGAGCGTTCACGCTGCCATAGCTCCCTTAGCCGTGAATCTGTAACGCAAAAACTCTCTTCCTTGAGTGGTGAGGAATACACGCCGTCCATCAATGCAGGCCACCAGTTGCGCGCATTCCAGGAATTCAACCCACCGCTTGAAAGAGGAACCCTCGTAAAGTTCGGGATAACGTCGCGCAGACTCCATATACGCTCGGTGTAAACGTATCACCGAGATACCATGCGGTCCCGCAATTGATATGAGCTGTAAAATCGGCGTCTGTGTTTCCCAAACCAGCGCGTGGTCCGGATCAAAGGCCAGCGCGATCGAAAGCACTGAGAACGCTTTCCCGGAGCCTTCTCGCCAGATGCGTTCCGACGCGCGAGAATCCAGCATACGAGCCAGAACCGGGGCAAAGATGGCTATGACCGGCAAAACGACAACGAGGAAAAAGATGCACTCTGACATAGGCACCTCACGTTCCGCTGCCACGCGTAAGACGAGCGCTTAAAGGGCAGCCGGCTGCGACATCCTCATCTATCGAGGAGATTTTCGTATGCAATGGGCGGGTTCCGGTGGTCCGAGTTTGCATCGGACACCTCCGAAAGAGTTCCTCTTATCACACATGTTCCCACACAACACATTTTTTGTCAGTGATACACGCTTTTTCTCGGAACCTCGATATTCTTTCGGCCCAATAAGTTAGAGGTTTTATGACACAAAGGCTGGGGTTGAGCAGCGGGTCTTCAGCGGCGACAGGATAAGAAGGTCACTGGCCTGCCCGCGCCGGGGGCGTATTATGGCTCGCATATATGACCTTCGTCCCGCAGCGGCTTTTATGTTTGGTGGACCTCAGCCAGATCTCGGCTGCCGTCCTCAGTTGGACCCGACTACTGGCCGAGTCCTACCACGCGCAGGTAGAGGTCTTTCACGCCTTGTGGGCTCCCAAGATTGACGCCGCCGAGCAGGCTGGCGTGTCGTTTGCAGTTTTGGGCACCGGCATCGAGGGTCACCTGAACGCTTTGGCCGAGGCGGCCTTTGGCGCGAACGTGACGTATCGGGCGCGCGTGGTCGAAGGCCATCCCGTAAAGATGGCCCTTCACTACATGGTGCAGCATTCGCCAGACCTGATCATTCTGGGCAGTCACGGCTACGACGGCTACGCCCGCATGATGCTCGGCTCGGTGGCGGAAAACATCCTGCGCACCGCCCCCTGTCCGATCCTTATCGTCAAAGGCGCGCCACTGCCCACCGACGTTCAAGCACTTCACACCATCCTG
The DNA here is from genome assembly GCA_963832365.1 of uncultured Acidobacteriota bacterium. GTDB lineage: Bacteria > Acidobacteriota > Terriglobia > Terriglobales > Acidobacteriaceae > CAWBRT01. The sequence continues at coordinate 237,208 of CAWHUL010000016.1, forward strand.
TGCACCGTCGATTTGGGCGATCTCTCCCGCCGTTGTGTTCTGGCCGCAGGCGATCTAGCGGGCATACTCGATGCGGACTTGCACGTCGCCTACGTCGCCGCTCCTGGCGCTCCGCTCGACCAGGCGCGCTCCGCGCTCTCGTCCTGGATTCCAGATGCGGTGTGGTCGTGCGGCAGAGTGCGCGAGGTGGTCCTGCAAGGCGAGACAGCCGAGATGATCGTAAGGTATGCACGCAGTACTCAGGCCGATCTCGCGATCGTCGTCGGCGAGCACCGCACTTTCCTTGAGTTCACTACGTTAGGGCGCACCACTGAACGTGTTGTCCGCTTTTGCCCCTGTTCAGTCCTGGTGATTCCAACAGTCACCGGCAAACCGGAGTTCGCGATGATCGAAGCCGCCAGCGCGTGATCCGGGCCAAAGTGTGACTGTTAGACAGCCGTACGGGTTAGGATCAAGCACTTCAAGCTGCTGCGCGCTCCAAGTACCTGCCACACCTCCCACACATATTCCCAGCTGACGAGGAGCTACAACGTCCGCAGAGCCGTGCCGTCACACCCTTACCCAAGAGCGGCCTGTTGCACTTGATACATTTATCTTTACCGACGCCGTAACAACTGGAGCACAGTTGGGCCACGATGGCTTCGCCGGATACGGCCTTTCCGCAGTTCAAGCATTCATTCTTGTGGGGACCAACCCCACATACCTCGCAGAGTTGTGCCGCTTGCATATGAATCTCCTTCGATGACTATCGCGCCATGCCAGCAACCTTTTATAGGTGACAAGGCGTTGTCTAACTTCCCAAGTTGTGTAGTGGTGCGCCGCACTACACTTTCTCGGCCTTCTCATAAATGACCAGTTCGCCTTCCCGGCGAAGATCACTCGGGTGATAGCGCGGAATTGGTAATTCCAGCTCCTTAAACACAACCGGCGCAATCTTCTTGCCTACCAGACCGAGGGCGACCGCGACACCGTAAATGATAGCTTCGGGACGCGGAGGGCAGCCCGGAATGTAATAATTTACGGGCAGAAGTTTTTCTACCGGCCCGATGACAGAGTAGCTATCAAACCAGATGCCCCCACCGCACGCGCACGAGCCTATGGCGAAAACAAGTTTGGGCGCCGGCATGGCTTCGTAGGCACGCCTGAGCGCCTTGGCAGTGGAGCGCATCGCAGGTCCCTGGCAAAGCATCACATCCGCATGCCGAGGCGAGCCGACCAACTTAATTCCAAAGCGCTCGACATCGTAGTAAGGCGTAAGAACATTGAGGACTTCGATGTCGCAGCCATTGCAGCCCCCGCTGTTGGCATGGTAGACCCACAACGATCGGCCGAACATTTTTTGGCAGAGGCCTTTCAGCACGTGACCTCCTTTCGTCGCTCAGAGGGCCTTTTGCGTTTCAGTCCAGTTCGATCTTGACATCGTCCACTACTGGATCGTTCTCGAAATAAGCCCGCGAGCGGAAAACCCAACGCTCGTTTTGTAAATCGTCGAAGCGATAGCCCTTCATCTTTAACTGTTCCAGCACCGACGGTTCCTGGAAACAGCGCCCGCACCTCTGGCAAGTACTCATGAAAAGCTCAAGCCGCTGCTGCAAGTCGCCAACGATGTTTGTGCCAATTTCGAAATCATGGCTCATGGTGATTGCTTTTTCCGGGCAGACCTCCGCGCATCGCCCGCAGTAGGTGCAGCGTTGGCCGAGGTACTTCAGGAGGCGGATCTCCTGGCAAGCGTCAAAGACGAGGATTGCGCGTGCCGGACAGTTGTTTGCGCAGCCCGCGCAGCCGATACATTTGACGCCCTCGAAAACCGGACGTCCACGAAACTTTTCCGGAAGCGGCTGCTGCTGTACTGGATACGGGAGTGTCACGCATCCCGCCCTCAGGCAGATGACCGTTTCTTCGAGCTTGCTCAACAGAGACATGAGCTCACCTCTCAGTAGCCGTAAGTCGCCAGGCCCAGCGCCGCCAGAGCTACCACCAACAGGCTTGCAAAGTAGCGGATCGCCTGGTCGATCCGGTAACGCGCGTGGGTTGCGGCAACCACGGTGACCAATACCACCAAGCCAAACACCTTCAGCCAAAACGTCAGCCAGGCCAGCGGGAATACCAGTTCCGATCCCCAAGGATCGAAAAGCCCGACGAAAAGCGCGCTATAGATCACGAGCTTTGCCATGGACGTGTACTTCAACAGGGCCAGCTTGGGGCCGGAGTATTCCATCAGCGGGCCCTCCATCAATTCGGTTTCCGCTTCCGAGATGTCGAAGGGCGCGCGCTGAACGAAGGCCTGGAATGACAGCAGAATGACCACGATCATGATCAGCCCGGACCACGGAAAGCCGCTGGTGTAGTAAACCGATCCATGCAGTACCGTGTCCAGGCGGAACGACTGGGTGTGAATGGCGCCCGTAATGATTGCGATTACAAACAGCGGCTCCAAGGCGATCATGCTCATCATTTCGCGGCTGGTGCCGACGAGAGAGTAAGGGGAGCCGGCGGCCAGGCCCACAAGCAACGTGCAAATGCGGGAGAGCGTCAGCAAATAGATCAGCAGGATCGCGTCGCCAGTATTGTTCATGGGCGCCGGAAAGCCCATCGGCACGAGGCAGGTCACGGCCAGCGCGGCCGCCATCGAAAGGTAGACGGCGAACTGCTGCATGCGCGGCATCTCGCCGGATTCGATATCCTCTTTGCCGAGAAGCTTCAGCAGGTCGAAGTATGGCTGCAACAGCGGCGGCCCCTGCCTCGACTGAATGCGTGCCGTGAGTTTGCGAAGCACTCCCTGGAAGAACGGGGCCGCCAACAAAACAAGTGCCACGTTCAACAACCCACCTAACATCATTCCAATCGCGCTTCGATTCATATCGAATCCTGTGTCTATTTCGTCCGAGTCAAGTTCAACAGTTCTTTCTGCGACCAGACCTTGACGGTACCGGATCGCAAATCAATAGTTTCCAGCCGATCGGTGCAGGAAAAACACGGATCAATGCTACCGAGAGAAATCGTCATGTCCGCGATCTGCTGGTCCTTGATCATCATCGGCACAGCCTGCAGATTCTGGTACGTCGGCGCGCGGACGCGCCAACGTCGCGGACGGTTGTTCTCGCCGGTGATGACGAAGTGGTGGCTTTCTCCCCGCGGGGCTTCGACCGAAGAGAGACCCATGCGCCCCGCCGGCAACTCATCTTCGATCTTCAGGTCGAGCGGTCCGTCAGGCATCTTCTCCAGGCATTGGCGAATGATGCTGATGGACTGGAAGACTTCCCGCATGCGCACCAACACCCGCGACCAAACATCACAGCCATCGGCGGTGATGACGTCGAAATCGACATGGTCGTAGGCTGCGTATGGGTGATCCAGGCGGCAGTCGATATCTACTCCGGCGGCACGCGCGACCGGGCCGACCAGGCCGGCGTTCTTCACCAGAGTCCGGTCCGCGACGCCAACCCCACGCGTGCGCTTCTGGATGTTCTTGTCCATGCTCACCGCGTTCACGACCTCTGTCCATTCGACTTCAAGCTTGTCGAGCACCTGTCGCAGCTCGGTTCGCGCATCGTACGTGATATCGCAGCGGACGCCCCCGACCACGCACAGCGCGTAGGTCTTGCGGTTGCCGCTGATCTTCTCGGCGATCCACATGATGGGCTCGCGAATGCGGAAGCTCTGCATGAACAACGTGTCAAAGCCGACGATATGACATGCCAGCCCGACCCAAAGAAGGTGGCTGTGCAGGCGCTCGATCTCAAGCATGATGGTGCGAATGTATTCGGCGCGGGGCGGGATTTTGAGCGCGGCCGCGGCTTCGACGGCCTGGACGTAGGCCACGCTGTGCACGCAACCGCAAATCCCGCAGATGCGCTCGGCGAGCATAGGAATGTCGTTGTAGCTGAGCACCGATTCAGCGAGCTTCTCGATGCCGCGGTGCACCATGAAACCGCGGTACTCGCAGCCGCGGACCATCTCTCCCTCGACATAGAGACGGAAATGAGCGGGCTCGTCGAGGGTTGGGTGGAATGGACCAAACGGCACGACCGTGCAACCCTCGGGCGGATCGTCGAACGTGAACTCGCCATCGGGATCGAAATTCGGCGGGACTTCATGCCACGCGAAATCTTTTCGCAGCGGGTGCACACCATCAGGCCAGCCGTCGGGCAGCACCAGTCGTTTGGGGTAGGGATGTCCCACCGGCTCGATGCCGATTAAGTCGCGGATTTCGCGTTCCGCCCAGTTTGCCGCCGGAACCACGCCGGAGATGCTGTCGATCCGCGGGTTGTCGGGCGGCAGGCTACAGAGCACGCTGCAAAGCAGGTGGTCCTTGTCGAATGCGAAATTGTGCGCAACCAGAAATGATCCCGAGAATGGCCGGTCATCCGCCCCGATGCTGATTACATAGCGGGCATCGAGATTGCGAAAAATGTGCCGGCAGACACGCTTGACCTCGAGCGGATCTACGAACAGGAACAAACGGCGGTCATTGGGACAGTCGGCCCTTTGAATGGCAGCGCCGAACTCTTCGCGCAGTTCTTTGAGCCGGTACAGTGCGATCATATCAGCGCTCCTTCAAGATCGGTGGTTCGTGTGTTTCCGGAGCGGGCGCGCCGCCAACCCAGCGGAAGTAGCGTTTGATCTCACCATAGAAATTATGAGCGACGTAACGATTGGAATCCGCCTCGATTGCGTAGCCGCAAAGCCACGGAGCAGCCGCGCGCCGTTTGGCATCGCCAACTTTCGACATGGCGAACGCCACCGCAAAGGTCAGCCCCAAGACCGTTGCCAGCGCAAGCGGTACGAACAGGGCTGCCGATGTAGTCGTGTGAATTCCGGTAAGCAGCCCGCCTGTCATCGGCCCGGCGTCAGACAGTGCGGTCCCCAAACCGTGCCGACTGGCTCCCAAGGCGTGCTGCATGAAGTTGAACGCAATTGCCGGAAAGACTCCCAGGAGGATGCAGCACAGCGCGAGCACAACCTGTGGCGCCTGCATCATCCAATTTACTTCGAGACGGCCCCTGCTGGCCGCCTGTGCCGCAACCAGCGCGCTGGTGCGCGACAGAAAGCTCACGCCAAAGAACTTGATGAAGGAGGCCAGCGTCAGAGCGCTGGTCAAGATGGCTATGACAGCGCACAGCGCCAGGTATTTTGCCTCTCGGCTGCCCTGGACTGCCGCAACGTAGATCATCCATTTGCTGACGAATCCATTGAACAGCGGCACGCCCGAAATGGAAAACGAGGCTACCATCGCCGTCACCGCCGTTACAGGCATGAACTTCATCATGCCGCCCATCTTGTTGAGGTTCTGTGTTCTGGTGGCGTAAAGCATCGAGCCGGCATTGAGAAACAACAGAGCCTTGAACAGGCCATGGTTGAGGACGTGGAACATGGCGCCGAAGAACCCAATCGCAGCGAGCGTCGCAACCTTGCCGGTTGCCGGCAGCAGCGCCAGGCAAACGCCGGTGCCGAGCAGAATGTAGCCAATCTGCCCGATACTGTGAAAGGCGAGCAAACGCTTCGTCTGCTCCTGCTTGAGCGCCTGCATGGTGCCGGTGAAGAGGGTAATGGTGCCGAGAAGGGTAATTAGCTTGGGATGCGGCGGGCACCAGCCACAGGAAATAGCGCATCAGGCCGTATACGCGCCAGTCTTGATCATGACGCCCGAGAGCATCGCGCTTACGGGCAAGGGCGCGGCGGGATGCGCGTCCGGCAGCCAGATCTGGCCAAAGGGCCACATGCCCATCTTGATGCCGAAGCCGATGAGGAAAAGCGCGAAGGCCAGGGCCGTCGTGCCTGGCATGGCGGTGAGCAGCAAGGGGAGATTCGCGCTTACGGTATCAAAGTCGTACTTCAAACCGCCGACGCCGGCGGTTGCCGCTCCGGTCACAGCGAGCAACTCCGCCCCGATCATGGTGGCTGCGCAGGCAATCTGCATCATCACAAGGAATTTGTTGGCGGCGCGTATATTTTCGCGCTTCTGGTTTTCAAAACGGATGAGCGCGTAGCCGGGCAGCGTCATCATTTGCCAGAAGAGAAAGAAGAACCACATTATGTCGGCAGTGCTCAGCAGACCGTACATTGCCGCGAGAAAGAGCAAGAAATTGGGATAGTAGCGCCCCACGCTGTACTGCTCATACATCCGCATGTAGCGAATGGAGTAAAACGAGGCAGGCAGGGCGATCAAAACGGCCAACATCAGGAACATTGCCGTCAGGCCGTCCACGTAAATGCGCAGACCAACTCCGAACTCGGGCGTCGTCCACCAAAACGTGGTTGGATGTGGCGATGGCCCCACGATCAAGACGTTGGACACGGCGGAGAGAATCAGCACGGCCGTGGCCGCGGTGAACAGAAACGAAAGCCAGCCGGCAGTGGTTCTGAAGCGCGAAACCAGCAGGGTAACAATCGCTCCGGCGGCGCAGATGAGGATCGAAACAAGAACGGCTTGTTCGGGAGTCATCATAGGCAGACCTCCGCAAGCGGCTGGCTGCCTGCGGTCCGCGGCAGCGATGGTTGCGGTCTGAGGCTTTGCAGCAAGTTGCTGAGCGCTTCCAGCGTGGTCTCGACGGTTTCGGTCAGCACTTGCGTCGGCTTAATTGACCCCGGTTGTACACCCAGCAGCCACGCTTTGGCGCCATTGGCCTCAGCCCATAACGACAATGCAGCGAGTGAAATCTTGTGGGTGGAAATCTGCGGGAATCTCGCGGCGATTGCAGAGGCGTCAAGGAATACAACCGACCCGGCGGCGGCGCCAAATTCAACCGCATCGAGAAACAGGAGGTGCTTGAACCGCTCGCGTGCCAACCCGCCCAGGTAACGCTCAGGCGTGGTTCCGGCAATGATGACGTCCGGCATGCCGCCGGCAACAAGCCGCTCTCCCAGCCGGATTCCGAGCCCATCGTCGCCATAGTCCACATTGCCGAGGGCCAGGAAACAGACGCGTTCCACAAGGCACTGCCGAAGTTGTTCGCGGAGGTCCGTCATCATATGTCCTCCCCGAGTTTCTTGATCTGCTCATAGGTGAATACGGGGCCGTCCACGCAGACGTAGGCCACGCCAATGCAGCAATGGCCGCACTTGCCGATGCCACATTTCATGTACCGCTCGAGAGTGGAGACGATGTTCCGTTCCTGGAAGCCCATCGCGAGCAAATCTTTTATGACAAAGCGGAACATGACCGGCGGGCCGCAAACAAACGCGATGGTGTCTTCCACCTGCACTTGCACGCCGGGCTTTTTGAACAAGGAGCCGACCACTCCGACGTTGCCGGCCCAGACGCCGTCGCTGCGATCAACGCTGAGATAGAGTTCGATTCCCGCCGATTGCTCCCATTCGCGGAGGTTCGGCACATACATCAACTCCTGCGGTGTTTTGGCGCCCAGAAAAATCTGGATGTGATTGTATTTTTCGCGATGTTTGAGCGCATAGACGATGCAGGAGCGGAGCGGGATCAGTCCAATGCCGCCGGCGACAAACACCAGGTTCTTCCCGTAATAGTCTTCCATCGGGAAGCCGTTGCCGTAGGGCCCGCGAACGGCAAACTTGTCGCCCGGTTTCATGTTGTGGAGAGCCGCAGTGCAACTGCCAACCCTCCGAACGGTAAAGAACGTTTCGTCCTCCGTCGGACTGGGCGGCAGCGACGTGGGGAATTCCCCGATTCCGAATAGCGACACTTGCGCGAACTGGCCGGGCCGGAAACGCCGGAAGGCCTTCTGTTCCGCTGGATCCTCGAACCGCCAATAGAAAGTCTTGACGTCGGTAATTTCAGGCACCACACGATCGAGGATCGCGACCTTCGGCAGGTAGACATTTTCGGCAGCCGAACAATTCGCGTTTGTCAGATCAACGTTTTCAACGGCTGAGGTGCTCATGGTTCTCAAACTCCGCCGTGGCGCGGCGAATCATCTCCACCACGCTTGGCATTCCGATATTGCCATGGCAGACATCGACGCAGCGGCCGCAGCCGACGCAAGCCATGGAGAGTTCACGTTGGATGAAGTAGTGCGCCAGTTTGCGGAAGAACCTGCGATTACGCCGGTCATGCACGGCCTTGCGCGGATTGTGGCCGCCCGCCATACGCGTAAAACCATCCAAGGCACAGGAGTCCCAGATGCGCACCCGCTCAAGTTCGGTTGGACTTATCTGCCGGTCGCTCACAGTGAAGCAGGTACAGGCCGGACAGACGTAAGTGCAACCGCCACACTCGATACAGCGATTGCCGATCTCTTCCCAGGTCTTCTCCAAGACTTCGCCGTGCGAAACGTAGCGGACGGTGGCGGAGAACCAACTTGTGCTGGTTTTGAAACGCTTGCGAACTTCGTCGAGGACGGCGCGGCGCTTTTCGACATGCGCCTCCGCGCCTGTCCGGAACATGGGGTCGGCCAGCAACTTCTCCCCGGCTGGCGTTCCGGCTACGGCCATGAATTCTTCCCCGAGGTCCATCAGTTGCAAATCAAAACGGCCGCGAGCGGCAGGGCCGGTGTCGGCGCAAACGCAGAAGCACTCGTCGCCGATGTCGCGATCCGGATCCGTGCAAACTATGTTGACCAGGAAGAGGTTTTTCCGGTGCTTTTCGTAGTAGATGTCGCGAAACCTGCCCCCGAGATAGAAGAGGTCGAGGTGGTAGATTCCCGCCACGTCGCACGAGCGAATGCCGAAAACGGCGCGCTTGGGCTCCTCGTAGGTGGGTTCAATTCGAACATTTCCATCCGTCCGCGTGATTTTGAGCAATGGTTCAATGTGCGGCAAGACGTAGCGTTTGGGCGGATAGTAAGGATTGGCGAAATGAGTCTGAATCTGATCGCGGTTCTGGTCAGTAACGGAGTCAAAGTAGGTATCGCGTCCGTGCCCGCAATACGGCGCCACCACTTCGTAGCCTTGCTGCCGGAGCAGGTCGACGATCTTGAGCACGTCGGCACGGTCGAGGATGCGGGCTTTCATGCAGTCTCCTTTCCCACGCGAACCGGCACGGCTTTGCTGCTGGAGCCACGCTCGCCGAGGATCTGCTGCTGAACATCGCTCGCGAAATATGGTACGTAGACGGTGCCCTTCATCACTTCCGGCGTGACTCGAGCGGTCGACACCGCCGAGCCGCCGGCGGCGAACAGGCGAATTTTCTCCCCATCGCGTATCCCGAATTGCTTTGCGTCCTCGACGCTGATTTCGGCAAAGCCATCCGGGTAGTCGAGGAACAGACTCCGGTATTCGCGCTTCAGGGTTTCGCTGTGCCTGATAAGCACGTTCTGATTCCAGTAATACAAGGAGTGCCCGAATACGAGCATGAGGGGGAACTCCGTCGGCGCAACGAATAATTCGGGAGGCTGTACGGGAACGAACTTGAAGCGCCTGTCACCGTGAGGGTCGGCGTAAAGAAAGCGTGTGCCCAGAGGTTCGTCTTTGGTGCAAGGCCATTGCCGCCCATAATCGCGTGCGAGATTCTCGTAGCTTGCCCCGGAATAAAAAGGAACGACTTCGCCAATCTCCTGCATCACCGCGGCTGCCGATCGATATTTCCAGGCGGTTCCCATCAGGCGGGCCAACCAAATGAGTTGCTGCCACCCCGGCGTAAGTCCGCTCGGCGGGTCGATGGCTTTTGCCGCCAGTTGAATGCGGCGCTCGGTGCTGGTGAAAGAAACCTGCTCCTCGCCAAATGCCGTCGTCGGCAATACGACGTGTGCGTATTGCGCCGTGTCGGTCATGAACAGGTGCTGCACCACGACGAGGTCTAGTTCGCGGAGCGAATTTTCGATGCCGGGCAGGAACGCGGTGGTTACCGGGTCATAGCGAGAGAGCCAAAGCGCTTTTACTTTTCCCTCGCCGCGATCCGTAAGAATCGATCGCGCCGAAAGGCCGGGAGCCGAGGGGATCTTGGTCCCCCAAACCCGCTCCACTGCCGCCCGCGAGCCTGCGCTGGAAACGCGCGCATAGCCCGGCAGCCTGTCGGGTAACACACCAACGTCACAAACACCCTGAAGGTTGTTCTGCTCGGCAAGGGCGAAAATTCCGGCACCTTGTTTGCCGAGATTGCCCGTGAGCAGAACCAAATTGACGAGGGCGCGGATGTTTTGTTCGGATTTCTCTCCCATGCTGCTGGAGTAGAGCACGGCAGCCGAACGCGCACCGGCGTAAGCCAGCGCTGCCGCTTCGATCAGTTCCGATGAAACGCCACAGCCTTCCGCCGCTTGCACGAGGTCGTAGCGACGCAACTGCGCCAGAAAGGGCTGGTAGTCGCGGCAGCGGGATTTGATAAAAGAAAGATTCATCAACCCGCGGTCCTCAATGACCTTTGCCATGGCACCGTAGAGCAGCGATTCGGTATTCGGCCTGATCCGTAGAAAGAAATCAGCGATCTCGGCCACCCGATGGCTGCGCGTGCCAACGACGATGAGGCGAGCGCCATTGAGTTTGGCCCGGATCACAGCTCCAGCCACCGTTGGCAGTCTGCGCGCCAGATCGATTACGTCGACAAGGATGGCCCCGCTTTGGGCCAACCTTCGATCGAGTTGGTTGTGGCCGGCACACCCAACATGTCAAGGAGAATCTCAACGGAGTTATTGCAATACACGCCGGCGCCGTGGTCGACGTTGTTTGTGCCGATCACGGCGCGGGCAAACTTTTGCAGCAGGTAGCTCTCTTCGTTGGCGCAACGAGGCGAATTCAGAAAAGCAATGGAATCGGGCCCGTGACGGTCGCGAATCTGTTGGAGGCGGGTGGCAATAAAATCGAATGCTTCGTCCCACGATACTTCATGAAACTGACCATTGCGCTTGAGCAGTGGACTTTTCAGGCGGTCAGGTGAGCTGGCCACCTCATGCACGTGCCAACCGCGAGCGCAGATTTTTCCTCGGTTGGCGGGGTGTGAGAAGCTGGGATAAACGCCGGCGACTTGATTCCCGGCGGTCTCAAGGTAGAGACCGCAACCCACTCCGCAGAATGTGCAGGTACTGAGTGTATGGGCCATGGGTACCTCTTGCAGGCCCGATCACCGACGGGAGCGATTTGGCTTCGTATCGACCGGGTCTAGATCTCTTTGCAGAGCCCTTGGGTCCCAACGGTGACGACAGCCAATCCAGATCAGTTTCGCGGTAGATATATCCGATAAAACAACCGGGCAGCCAACTCAGTGATGGAAGCTCCGGGATACACCTATTCTGAACCGCTCTAGCGGGCATCGATACCAAACCCCTTCCCGGACACGTTTCCGCTGATTCCGGGAGCCACGGCCGATCCCACGCGACTTGATAGAAGCGTCTTGCGCATATTGCGTTTAGAAAGAACAACTGTCTGTATCAGAAGTCACTTTCGAATGTGACGAGCAAAGCCCGTCATATAGATGAGTGACACACGTTACAGTGCTGGGCAGTGGTATGTTTTTCAGAGGTTTCTCTTTACGACAATCTGTGATGCCGTGGACATGAGACTGCGAATAAATGCATCGCGGCAGTGCAGAGAGGCGGTGGAGAGCAGAAGCCCGCGTGATGCTGAAACATCCGCGAAGCGCTTAATGCCCAGCCCAGAATCAGATAGGGATCCAACCCTGGCGTGTCCGTTTCAGGTCCGTTGCACCGCCGCAACGCCCGTCTCATGGTGAATTGAGGATAGAGCTCGGAAGTGCCGGTTACGCCGGCACGTCCAGAACTCTCTTCAGCTCAATCTTTTCGGGCCACTTTGTATCGGCATTCAGAAGCCGGATTGTGACTTCCGTCACTGCCTACCCTCATGTATTTAACTTACACTTTCGAAACTTCGTAATGGGGCGGCATGGACTCGGCCTGCCATCATTTCACGATAGAGTTTCGCTGTGGCAGGCACCAATACTACCCAAGACGAGCAGACTAGCAACGTGCAAGAGGCGCGTAGCTCCGCGAATCGAAATTTCGATACCGGGCACGACACCGATGCAGGCAAGGGCACACGTCTCACTATTCGCTTCCGGCTTGCCTGCCTGGTTCTAGCCTGTGTGCTGCCGGTGTGGCTCGCCGCCGGTTTCCTTGTCTACTATTCCTATCAAAGTAAACGAGCGCTGGTGGAGCACCACATGCAGGACACGGCACGGGCTCTCGCCCTGGTAGTTGACCAGGAATTGGCGAGCATGCAAGCCAGCCTGCACGTGCTTGCCACCTCGCCTTCGCTCGCCTCCGGAAACCTGGCTGCCTTTCACGATCAAACCCAGGCGGTCAGACAGCAGTATCCCGCGGCCGACATCATTTTGGCCGACTCCTCGGGACAGCAACTCGTCAATTCCTTTCTGCCATTTGGCACCCCGCTTCCCAAACGCAACGATCCCAACGCGCGGCGGCTGTACGAAACCGGCAGTCCGAGCATCTCTAACCTGTTCCGGGGAGCCGTCACAGGCCGGCCTCTCATCGGCGTGAATATGCCAGTGTTTCGCAACGGACGGGTGGCTTATGGCCTGTTTCTGACTGTTCCCGCCGATCACCTCACGACCATGCTTTCCCAACAGCACCTTCCCCCGAATTGGTTCGGAACGATTGCCGATAAGAATCGTGTGATTGTTGCGCGCACACTACGCCCGGAAGAATTTGTCGGGAAACAAGCGTCGACTGGCCTTTCGCGACATGTGGCGGCGACCAAAGAGGGGACAGACGAATGGGTTAACGTCGAGGGCATTAGAGTGGTCGGCGCGTTCAGCCATTCGGCGATCTCGGGGTGGACGGTGGTGATCGCCGTTCCCAAGGCCGTCGTTACGGCTGAGCTCTGGACGTGGTTACGGTGGACGATTGCTGCGACGGCTCTGTTTTCGATTATCGGCCTATCCCTCGCGTTGCTGCTGGCACGAAAGATTACGTGGTCTATCGGGGGGCTGATCGCTCCGGCCTTGGCCCTGGGCCGCGGCCAACCGATCACCGTCGGTGACCTCGATATGAAGGAGACGAATGCAGTCGCCGAATCGTTGGTCAAGGCATCCGGCCTTCTCCAGCGGCATGTGGCGGAGCGAGCACGCGAGGAGGCAACCCGGCACCAAGCCGAGGAATTGCGACACTTCAACGCGGAACTCGACCAGCGCAACGCGGTGTTGATGGGAATCAATTCGATCCTTGAGCAGGCTCTGAAATGTGACACGGACGAAGAGCTTGGCATGACCTGCCTGGCAGTAGCGCAAAAGATCACCGGCAGTAAGTTCGGATTCATCGCAGAGATCGGGCCAAACGGTTTGCTGCACGATGTCGCCATCAGCGATACCGGCTGGGATCTCTGCGCGATGCGCGACAAGGAAGGACATCGCAGGCCTGCAAGCGACTTCATAATCGACGGGCTCTTCGGCCGCGTACTGCGGGGAGGCAAGGGACTCTTCAGCAACGATCCGACGGCGCGCCCCTTCAGCGTCGCCACACCTGAAGGGCATCCCCATTTGACCGCGTTCCTGGGTGTGCCGCTGACCCATGACAGCAAGGTTATTGGCCTCATCGCCCTGGCAAATCGTGAAGGTGGCTACCGTGCGCAGGAACTTCAGTCGCTGGAAGCCCTGAGCCCTGCCATCGTCGAAGCATTTTACCGGAGCAGGGCGGAAGTAGCCTTGCGCTCCAACGAGGCACGCTTGCGGCTTGCGCTGGAGGCCGCCAAATCCGGCACCTGGGAATGGGATTTGAAGAACAAAAAGCTCAAATGGTCCCACGAAATCTGGAGTTTGTTTGACCTTGAGCCTCATAGCCTTGAGCCTTCTTACGAGAACTGGTTCTTATCGATTCAGTCTGACGACCGCGACAGGACCAAGCGGTCTGTGGAAGCCGCTGCCGGCAAGGCAACCGAGATCAATGTGGAATACCGCGTGCCCGATGCGGGTGGCGGTGTTCGCTGGATGATGGTGCGAGGCCGGCCGCTCTACGACTCCGGCGGCCAACCGAGCAGCTATACCGGCATCGTGATGGATATTACGGAGCGTAAGCGCGCCGAACAGGAACTTTTCGCGGCCAAGGAGATGGCGGAAAAAGCCCTGACGCAGCTCCGCGCCACCATCGACAGCATGACCGAAGGCATGTACGTCATCACCCCCGACCGCAAGCGCCCACTTGCCAACTCAGCTTATTTCCGCATCTACGGCTTCGAGCCCGACTCTTCGCCGGAAGTCGCCGAAAAGGTAGCTTCGCTGCTGGAATGCTATGACCTGAACGGCAGATTGATTCCGTTGGAGGAGTGGCCGGTATCGCTGGCCTTGCAGGGCGAGAAGGTTGTGCAACGCGAGCTGCTCAAAAGACGCACGGATACTGGCCGGGAGGTGATCACCAGCGTCAACGGCATGCCGGTCCGTGACGCCAGTGGCAAGGTTGTAATGGCGGTCATGACGGTTGAAGACATCACCGCCAGGAAACGGGCTGAACAGGCACTTATCCGCAGCGAAAAACTTGCCTCGGTTGGCCGCATGGCGGCTACCATCGCACACGAAATCAACAACCCGCTCGAGGCGGTAATGAATTCTCTGTTCCTTGCCAAGAGCGTCGAGTCCGGGGCGGCGCGTCAGTATATGGATATCGCCGAGGAAGAGTTGCTGCGGATCGCCCACATTACGCGGCAGTCGCTGGGATTTTATCGTGAATCCAACGCGCCGACGGTGCTATCAGTGAACGCGGTACTGGATTCCGCCGTCGACCTGCTGAAGAGCAAGGTCAAGGCGAAGCAGGCTACCGTCGAAAAGCAGTGGGACAAGGAAACACGAATCACCGGAGTGGGCGGCGAGTTGCGGCAGGTTTTTTCCAACTTGGTGGCCAACAGCCTGGACGCAATCGAGGAAGGCGGCACGATCAAGTTGCGGGTTTCCAGAAGCGCATTCTCAAAGGATGGCCGTCCGTGCGTTCGAGTGACCGTCGCCGATGACGGCAAAGGCGTCACCGAGGATGCTCTTCCCCACTTATTCGAGCCTTTCTTCACGACCAAAGGTGCGGTGGGGACCGGGCTCGGTCTGTGGGTAAGCAAGCAAATCATCGACAATCATGGCGGCAGCATCCGTGTCCGCTCCAACACCGAGGGAGTTCGAAGAGGAACGGTGTTCTCCGTGGTCGTTCCCGTCGAGCCTGAAGTGCTGGCCGTGCACGGCCAGGCGGCAGGGTCCGCATAAAAGCCTCCTGTTGAATCATGAAGGACGTGCCCTGCTTGGTCCCGTTCTGATGTTGGGCTGACGTGGCCATGTCCCAGGCGTTATCCAATTTGACCCACTACTACTCTCTGAGCCGCTTCAGCTACACGGCGGCGTTCATTTACAATGAGATCGCTATGCAGAAAGCTCTGATCGGGATCGTGATCGTTGCTCTGTCGTTGGCGAATTGCGATAAATCCTCAACTCCACCCGTTTCGTCCGCGACTCCTCCGGCGACGCAGTACAGCGCAAGTTGCAGGAACTCGCCGGAAACGGAGCGACCGATTGTGGTCGTCTCAAGTCGCAGGCCGCGGAACCAAATGGAAGCCGCCGGCGCTTGCGCCATGGGCGCGGCGAAGAAGAAGCAAGCGTTTTACGTCGCCTACGAGTTGCCGGGATTGATCGTAGCTCTGGCCGGCGACTCCGCGGGAAAGCTGTTTTCCGTGCAGCAGGAACAACCTGGGAAGACCCCGTCCGGAACCGCTGCCGAACTGGTGGCGACGCCGTGTCCTTCCGAGTTGCGCATTGCGCAGAGCGGCCGGGTCACCTGTATCGCGCCCGGTTCGATGGGCGGAAGCTCGATGGGCGGAGCCACCGCGCATGGCGGAAAGTCAATGTCGCCCGGGGCCAGCCCAAGTCCGCACGGCGGAATGAACATGTCTCCGGGCGCTGCTCCCAATCCGCACGGCACCGGAGGAAACGATCTGCCAAGCGGGCACTCCAAGTCCAAACCCTAGGGCCGATCAGGACGAGCAGGGTTACGGGGCCAAACGCGATTTTCGCTCTGGATTCGAACTTGATTGAATTTGTGGTCGGGTAACTACAGTGCTTGCGAGTCGCCGGGGTCGAATCGATAGAGCACCCACGGCTCAGTGCGGATGTAGTGCTGACTGGAATTCTCGTAGTCCAGCTTCTTGCGAAGTGACAGGAGAACGCGGAGAAACTCGGTTTGCCGCAACCCATGTCCGGCCCAATTCGTCGCCAGCCTCGTCTGCTGAGTCACCAGCTTCCTTGGGTGGTCGATAAGGAACATCAGCAGGTCGAACTCTTCGCCGGTCAATTGCAGCGGTAGACCGCGCAAGGTGGCAGTCCGATTCTCAAGATCGATTCTAAAGTCTCCCGCGGCGATCGTTGCGACGTCCCTGGCGCGCGTGCAAGTGTGCACTCTGTTGCGCAGTCGCGACAGAATCCGTTTCACCCTGTCGACGCCCGCAACAAACGCCTGCATCAGCAGCCCCACTCCGCCTGACCCGGCTTTGCAAAATACCGTCTCCGGCCGTTCTCTTCATCCGTGCTGGATGCCAATTCCAGCAGCGCCAACCTTGCGGCAGTAACCATTCGACGCCTCTCGCCGGCAGGAACTTTGCTCCACGAATCGGGATGAGATCCGTTCGCACAGCCAAAGTCAGCAGCAAGCGCCTCGTGATAACGATGAAAAAGCCTGGCAAATTGTTCGGGAGATACTTCCTGGATAGACATACTCACTCAACCTTTCAGCACTGCGCCCGGCGCCATATGCGCCAATGAAAATCACTTACGCCGCACGCGCTGAGTCTCTGCCAATGGCCGAAGCTGCGGTTGAACGAGCCTCGGACGATTCATTCTGCTGTTGTTGCGCCATCAGCCGGTAGCTGGCGTCCGTGGCGGATTCCTTGAACCACGCGAAAAGAAACCATACCAGAACCAGCATGCCCGCCACGCACAAACCCGTCATGATTACTATCGCCGTCACTTCCGCCTCCCGGATGGGGGCGCGTCTAATTTGCCGACGCCGCTCAACCTCACAATTGATTAGAGCGGAATGAAGCTAAACTTCGAATAAAAGCTTCGTAAAGAGTTCATAAACAAGAACTACTGCTAGCTCACATGGGGTGAGCTTCGCGCTGGCGCACCGGACGAAGCGGGGAAGGGCCCACGTCAGCCTAACTGCATGGCGGGACCCACTACCCGTATTGGGCTAGGAACTCCAGTTACTTTCACGAGGCTGCTCTAGGTGTAGCGTCCCAGAAGTTGGCGCAATAACTTTTGAGGTGTCATTCTGAGCGGAGCGAAGAATCCCAGCACGGCGCGGAGCTGAAGCGCAGCCGAAGGGTTTCACAAAAGCTCAGAGCGGCGCGGATTGGGGCAGTTTTCATGGGATGTTTCGCTACGCTCAACATGACACTCCGGGGAGTTAGTTATGGCAGGTATTTCCGGGACACGATACTAGGTGTATAAATCGGGGTAGCGGGAGCGCATGGCCGCAATCTATTCGGCCGGTGAATCTTGCTGAACCCAATAGGGTTCGAGGCGACGGACAGATGAAAGCACTTGCGAAACTTGAGCGGAGCCCGGGGCTGACGCTCACTCGCGTAAAAAAACCGGATGTGGGGCATAACGATGTCTTGATCAAGATCAAGAAGACCGCGATCTGCGGCACCGACATTCACATCTGGAAGTGGGACGAGTGGGCGCAGAAGACCATTCCCGTGCCCATGCACGTGGGGCATGAATACGTCGGCGAAATTGTTGGGTTAGGGCAGGAAGTGCGGGGGTTTCAGGTTGGCGACCGGGTGTCCGGGGAGGGCCACATTACGTGCGGGTCCTGCCGCAATTGCCGCGCCGGCCGTCGCCATCTCTGCCGCAACACGGTTGGGGTAGGGGTGAACCGTGAAGGCGCATTTGCGGAATACCTCGCCATCCCGGCGTTCAACGCCTTCAAGATTCCGAGCGGCATTCCCGACGATCTCGCGGCGATCTTCGATCCTTTCGGCAACGCCACGCACACCGCGTTGTCGTTCGACATGGTCGGTGAGGACGTGCTGATCACGGGAGCCGGCCCCATCGGCGTTATGGCCGCCGCCATTGCGCAACACGTCGGTGCGCGCAATGTCGTGGTCACCGACATCAACGACTATCGCCTGGATCTTGCGAGAAAGATGGGAGCCACCCGGGCCGTCAACATCTCGCATGAGAATCTCCGCGATGTGATGCGCGATTTGCATATGACAGAGGGCTTCGATGTGGGACTGGAAATGTCGGGAGCGCCGAGCGCCTTTTGCAACATGCTCGAACACATGAATCACGGCGGCCGGGTCGCGCTGCTGGGCATTCCGCCCTCGAATACGATCATCGACTGGAACCACGTCATCTTTAAAGGACTTCTGATTAAGGGAATCTACGGGCGGGAGATGTTTGAAACCTGGTACAAGATGGTCGCCATGCTGCAAAGTGGGCTCAATCTGTCTCCCATCATTACCCACCACTTTCCCGTAGAGCAATACGAAGAAGCGTTCGCTGTCATGGCGTCGGGAAACAGCGGCAAGATCATTCTTGATTGGATGGAGTAGACGCCACACACCCCGGCCAACGGCGGATGTCGCATCCTTTAATGCGAACATTCCTAAATTCCAGCGTGCAAATACCCGCCCAAGCGTGACACTGACGTAATCCGGCGCGAAGGTTCTCGATGGCCTAGAATTGGCGCCGGATGGTGCCTGTCATGTTCTTAAAGAAAACGAATCCACTGACTGCTTCGAAAAGAGCGCATGATGAAAAGGATTTGTGGCCTGCGGAGCGCGAAGGTTACTCCGATGTCCATTGCGTCGCGTACGCTCCCATGCGGCAAACCCCTTTGCCGAGCCAGCGCCGCCGGTTGCCGATCGAAATCGAGGAGCGCATGTCCACGCTCATCGTAGTGGCAGGAATCATTGCGGCTGCTCACGCGATCATGAGTGATTTTTCGGGCATCTTACGGGTGCATCTGTTCCCGCCTGGGCCCCTGGAGATCTGCGCCATTGGAGTTCTGATCTGGCTGCACGCGAAGTGGAGACGCCTGGTGAAGCTCAGTTAGACCAGATACGCGGCAGACCGGCACTGGACCGGGGCAGCCATCACTTCAGCAGTCTTTCGTCGACGACGAAGTTGGACCCGGCGACAACGGTAATCGTGCGTTCGACCCGGGTATAACCATCGAGTGCAAGCGCGACCACGTACGAACCTTCGGGGACAGAGAATTCGGCCGGCGCTGTCTTCTCCATCACACGCTGGTTAATGATGATCCGGGCTCCTTTAGGGCTGGTGCGAAACTGGAGCGTTGCCATGCTGCTTGAATGACGGCCCAGTATGCGGCCGAGTTTTCCGACCGGCTTCACTTCCTCTTCGTTGCCCGTCGGCAACAGATGCGGCGCGAACTGAAACGACTGTCCGGCCGTGAGCTCTACCTTGGTGGCCGCCGGCAAATAGCCCGCTCTCCGCAAATTAAGGGTGTGGCTTCCCTTCTTGAGAACCAGCGAGACAGGGGTCATCCTTCCCGAATCTTGTCCATCAATGAAAATTGCCGCGCCTGAAGGATCGCTGGCGATAGAGACGGTCGCTCCCAACTCGGTCAATGCGATCATGAGGCGAGACTTCAGTCCTACTGTGACCTCAATGGTGCGCGATTCTGTTGTATGCCCGGGTTTGCTCAACGCTACCGTATGGCGGCCAACGCTCAACGAACTCGCGGTGTAGGGCGTTTGAAAAGAGCCCGAGCCGTCCAATTGGATGGTTGCACCCTGCGGAAGGGAATCAATGACGAGCTCTCCGACCATCAACGCCGGTGCTGCCGCGATCGCGGGCGCGCCATGCTTCTTAGCGGGCCGCCGCCCTGAATGAGTCGCTTGCGCATCTTCGTGAACCTCGGGAACCTTCTCGCCGGCCGATGCCTCAGGAATTGGCTGCGGCTGTTCTGTGGCGGGAGCAATTGGTCGCGAAGGACGCACATACGCGCTAATGACATCCCCGATTCCATGGCCGAGTCCGAAGCTGGCAATCAACAGCAACACTCCCGCGGCTGCATAGAGCAGTACTGTCCGATGTCTCGCCGCAAACGTAAACGGGGACCTTTTCGGCTTCATTCGCAGGGCTATGGCGGGTACCGCATTCTGAATATCTTCAGCCGGAGATTCTTCGGACTCCCGGAGTGTGACCGTCGGTTCCGGCGAGTTACTCCGCATCATTATTGAAATTGGCGCAGACGCGATGATTGAACTCGCAGGCTCTGCCGAGGACGCAGGCTTCGCGCTGCTCGGCGGAGGAAAGCTCTGGGGCGGCTTGACTGCGATCGAAACTGCCGTCCGAGGCGCAACCATTGCCGCCTGCTTGACTACGCTCCTGCCAGTGATGGGAGGCGAGGGCTTCGGTCTATCTTCCGCGCCTCGGATCGGACTTGCGGGTTTCGCAGTCGCCGGCGCTGGCTCCGCAACAGACTTTCGGTGATTTTCGAAATCGCGAATGAGTTCGTTCCCGGATTGGTAGCGCTCCTCCGGCTTCTTCGAGAGGGCCTTCATGATGACGCGGCTCAAGCCGGGGTTCACGGTCGCTTTGAGCAGGTGCGGGGCCTTTGGATCTTTGCCGGCAATGTTTTCCAGAATCTCCCGTGCGTCTTTGCCCGGAAACGCTTTTTCCCCGGTCAATAGTTCGTATAGCATTGCTCCCAGACTGAATAGGTTCGACCGCCAGTCCGGATCTTCCCCTGTTGCCTGTTCAGGCGATAAGTAATGGAGAGCCTCGGGATTTCTGCCTACCTGGGAGCTTTCGCCCGGCTCGGTCACAGTCTCATAATCCATCACTTTGACTGTGCCATCCCACTCGACCATGATGTTGGCGGGCGTGAGATTTCTGTGTGCGAGGTGGCGTAAACGCGCGTGATCGATGGCGCTGCAGATCTGCCGCGCAATGTCGGTAGCATCCCACACGGAAACCCCGGCATTTTGTTTCATCAGTGAACGTAAATCGTTGCCTTCGACGTACTCGGTCACCACATACGATTCGCCGTCCGATTCCGTAACCTCCTGCACCTGGACGATGTTGGGGCTTTCCAAGGTCATGGCTCGGCGCGCGGCGTCGATCAACACGGGCGCCCTTTCGTCATTGCCCAGGATGGGCCGAATGGCGATAACCTTGCCGTCAGCGCTGCTGGCAGCCTTAAAGACTCTTTTCTCGTGAATGCGTCCGAGAGTTCGGAGGATTTCGAACGGCCCTATCTGATTGGCGGACACATGTACCTCGCCTGAAACATCGTGTAACCATCACGAATTCGGGGCAAGGTAACCTGGGGAGGTTGATTAAGTCTATGCCAACTCCGGCCAAAAGCCACATCACCGAAGTACACAGGCTTTCGTAAACGTACCCAAATTGGTACATTACCCGATGAACCGATCAGGTATTCAGAAAGTGAATCAGAAATCTCTCAGTTGACATCTGCAATATCGCCGATGATTCTGGACTGGACTCAGGGAGCGCTCGCCGAGGGCTTGCGATGCTACCGCGCCGGCGAATTCTTTGCCGCGCATGAACATTGGGAAGCCGTGTGGCTGCACGCACCCGAACCGGAAAAGACGCTTCTTCAAGCTCTGATTCAAATCGCGGCGGCCTTCCACCACTTCCATCGCAACAACCTGAACGGAACCAGGAAGTTGCTGCAAGGCGCTCTCAAGCGACTGAGCCCCTACCCGGCCTCGTTTCAAGGCGTCTCCATTTCATCGCTGAGCGACGAGATTCGCCAGTGCTTATGCGAGGTGGAGTCGCAAGGCACGGCAGCCCGACTTGCTTGCCCCAGCCTCGAATCAGCGGGTAGCCAAAGCTGATCCGCTCTTCGTTGGGCAACGGAACCCGCCAGCCGGGCAACTAAAGCCTAAAGAGCGAAAAACCATCAAGGAGTACACGGATATGGCGAAAACCCCCAGTGATGATCCCGGCAGAGACTTCAGCGCAAACCGGAGTATGGAAGAGCCGGCGCCGGCCAGAACGGGCCGCACCATGAATCGCCGGGCGAAGGACGAAATCGAGACCGGTGAGGTGCCCGACACGATTAACGTCGGCGCCACCAGCGGCGGCAAGCGTTCTCCAAAGGTGTTGCAGAAAAATCGCAAGATCCGGCGCGCCGCCTGAACGCCGAGCTGAGTCTTGCGTTGATCCCTGCTCTAACTGCGGATGTCGGCCATTAGCCGTTCGATCTCCAGCTTCGTTTCGGCATCCAGCGGCAACAAGGGAAGCCTGCCGTTTCCGCCGTAATAGCCGTTCAGATCCATTGCGAACTTCAGGCCGGGGATCCCCAATTCGCCCACAATGCGCGCGGCTGCTTTCGCAATCCGCTGCTGCTTCTGCTCGGCCAGTGGGACATCGCCGTCCTTGAAGGCGGCGTAGATTTCAAAACAAGCGCCGGGAGCGGCAGCGGCGAAGGGTAAGCTTGCGCCGGTTACACCCGCCTGCAACGACTCTTGCAGTTGCTGTGCACTGCCGATCATGAGCTGAAAGCCCGCATCCTTCTGCCGTGTTCTCAACTTGCCAATGACCTGCACGGCTGTTGACGATGGCTTGGGATTCGGATTGGCTGACCCGGCTAAGACTTCGGCCGGAACCAATGCGGTCCCGGAGCTTACCGCTGCGCCTTTCAGCATTCGTCCGGTCACCGGCTCGAAGCGCTCGGTAACGGTCGCGGCGCGGTGGATGTGGCGCGTCCGGCCATGGATGGTGCGCAGTTTATCGAGGCTGCCACTCGACTCCTTGATTCCGATCACGTTCGGGTGTTCGGCCAACTCGAGCACAACTTCAAAAGGAATGTTGTATCCGGTTGTGTGCGGGGCATTGTAGATAACGACGGGCAGCGGCGACCGGTCGGCCACAAATCGATAGAAACTGAGCATGTTGAGCGGCTGCATCTGCTTCTTGTAATAGTGCGGCGTGCGCACGATGGCCACGTCGTAGCCCAGAGCTGCGGCATAGTCGGTCAACCGCAGGGTTTCGATGGCTGACTCGGAGCCGGTACCGGCGATCATCACCTTTTCCGGAGCGGCGCTTTCAATGGCGCACTTCAGAACGCCTCGCTTCTCGTCGTCGCTCAACATCAGCGGCTCACCGGCCGATCCCAGCACCATGATTCCAGCCGCCGGGCTCCGTGAATAGCGCTCGACGTTGTGCTCCAGTTTCTTGTAATAAACCTGACCATCACGATAGAAAGGAGTGGTGATGGGCGGCAGGATTCCACTTAGTAGCATATTGTTTCTCAACTCGCGATTCCTCAGTATAGACCCTGCAGTGCACGGCAATCGCCGTAACAGTGCTGCGGAAGCTGTAGCCCACGAGACCCGGTTCCGGAACACGCCTGTTTTGGAACCGCTCCGGCATTATCGAGGCCGGCAATGCTGTTCGCAATTTACCCTATGACGCTGAAATCGGTAAAATGCCTAAACCGGTTTCGCGGACGCTGCATCCCATTGAAACCCGGCCGGAGACCCCAGCGCGCTGTTGAGGCTCCGCGGTCCAATTCTGAAAGTAACTCTAAAGGCGGAAGCTATGAAGATCGGCATTCTGACCGGCGGTGGTGACTGTCCTGGTTTAAACGCGGTGATACGAGGTATCGTCCGCAAAGGAATTTTTCATTACGACGACCAATTCGTCGGTTTTCTTGAGGGCTGGCGCGGAGTTGTCGAGAACAACACCACGCCGCTCGATCTCGAAGCCGTGGCCGGCATTTTGCCCCGCGGCGGAACCATCCTTCGCACCTCGCGCACCAACCCTGCCAAGCGCGAGGGCGGCATCGACCAGTGCTTGAAAACCCTCGAAGCCAATAAGTTGGACGCACTGATTGCTATCGGCGGCGACGACACTCTCGGTGTTGCGCTGAAGATGTTCAATCGCGGATTCAAGGCCATTGGATGCCCCAAGACCATCGACAACGACCTCAGCGGAACCGACTTGTGCTTCGGTTTCGATACCGCAGTGATGATAGCGACCGAAGCCATTGACCGCCTGCACTCGACAGCCGAATCGCACAATCGCACCATCGTTTGCGAAGTCATGGGACGCGGCTCAGGCTGGATCGCAATTTACTCCGGCATTGCCGGCGGCGCAGACGCGATTCTTATACCCGAAAAGCCTTTCGATATCGATGAAGTCGCCGCAGCGCTCAAACGGCGGCATGACCGCGGAAGTCACTTCAGTATCGTCGTCGTTGCCGAAGGCGCAAAATTCGCCGACAACGTTGACAAGGCCGGGTCACTGGTCGTGCAGAATCTCGGTAAGGATGAATTCGGCCACGAACGACTGGGCGGCATCGGACAAGTGCTGGCGCAAGAGATCGAGAAGCGCACCGGGTTCGAAACGCGCGCCGTGGTGCTTGGTCACACGCAGCGCGGCGGCACGCCGACGGCATTCGACCGTGTTCTCGGGACACGCTATGGAATCGGCGCCATCGACATGGTGCACAAGGGAGAATTCGGCAAGATGGTGGCTCTGCGCGGCAACGAGATCGTCGCTGTTCCCCTGGCGGACGCAGTCACCGTCAACCGGACGGTCGATGAAAAACTGATTGCGGTTGCGGAAAGCCTGCAAGAAGAACCGAACCACCGCCCGCAGAAGACGGGCAAAAAAGGCTAAAGCAGTTCCCTTGTTCGTGTAGCGTCATCCTACAGGGGTAAGCTTCTGGGACGCGATGGAACTACCCCACCCAAGCCAACTGCGGGCTTGAATGGGGCACCCGACGCTTGTTCAACACTGGCCCGACCGACAAAAAAGCCGTCCGATTCACCGGACGGCTTTCATACTTCTACGGAACTCATAGCCCGCGATCTTACTCGTCTTCTTTCAACCTTGAGATCACGCTGAAATCTTCCAGCGTAGTGGTATCGCCTTTCACTTCGCCGTGGGTTGCGAGTTCTCGCAACAGACGGCGCATGATTTTACCGGAGCGCGTCTTGGGAAGCTGGTCGGTAAAGCGAATATCTTCCGGCTTCGCCATTGATCCGATTTCCTTCGCCACCCACGCCCTCAGCTCTTCCTTCAGCTCCGGCGATGGGGTATTGCCGGACTCCAAGGTGACAAAAGCTGACACCGCCTGTCCCTTCATGTCGTCAGGGCGTCCCACGACGGCGGCCTCGGCAACCTTGCTATGGGCCACCAGGGCGGACTCGATCTCCATGGTCGAAAGCCGGTGACCGCTCACGTTCAGCACGTCGTCGACGCGGCCCATCACCCAGAAGTATCCGTCCTTGTCTTCGCGCGCGCCATCGCCCGTGAAGTAAACGCCCGGAATATCGCTCCAGTACTGCCTTACGTAGCGGTCCGGATCGCCCCAGATGGTGCGCAGCATCGCCGGCCAAGGCTTCTTGATGACCAGATACCCGCCTGAGCCGAGCGGCACCCTCTCGCCGCCACGGGTTACCACTTCCGCCACAATGCCCGGGAACGGACGCGTCGCCGAGCCAGGCTTGGTCGCAACCGCGCCGGGAGCAGGCGTAATCATAATCATGCCGGTTTCCGTTTGCCACCAGGTGTCCACGATGGGGCAACGGTTCTTACCAATCACCTCGCGATACCACATCCAGGCCTCGGGGTTGATGGGTTCGCCGACTGTGCCGAGCAGGCGCAGGCTGCTCATGTCATGCCGGTTCGGGTACTGCTGTCCCCACTTGATAAACGTCCGGATTGCTGTCGGCGCGGTGTAGAAAATGTTGACCTTGTACTTGGCGATAATCGCCCAGAAGCGATCGAGGTCGGGCCAGTTCGGCGCGCCCTCGTACATCAGCGATGTGGCGCCGTTCTGCAGCGGGCCGTAAACGATGTAGCTGTGTCCGGTCACCCAGCCGATATCCGCCGTACACCAGTAAATATCCTCGTCGCGCAGGTCGAACACCCACTTGGTCGTGATGTAGGTGCCGACCGAATATCCGCCCGTGGTGTGCACAATGCCTTTCGGCTTGCCGGTCGTTCCCGACGTGTACAGGATGTACAGCGGGTGCTCGGCATCCAGATGTTCGGCGGGGCAATTGTCGCTGGCCTTGGCCATCAGCTCGTGCCACCAGTGATCGCGGTCCTGCTTCATTGTCACGTCGCTGCCGGTGCGCTTGTAGACGATGACATGTTTCACCGATGGGCATCTGTCCACCGCTTCGTCAACCGTCGCTTTCAGCTTCACTTCGCTGCCGCGGCGATATGAGCCATCCTGCGTGATGATGGCGACCGCTTGCTGGTCGCACACGCGATCGACGACCGCATTGGCGCTGAACCCGCCAAAGATCACCGAATGCACCGCACCAATCCGCGCGCAGGCCAGCATCGCCACCGGCAACTCGGGGACCATGCCCATGTAGATCGCGATCCGGTCGCCTTTCTGAACGCCCAGTCCCTTCAGCACGTTGGAAAACTTCTCGACTTCCGCAAGTAGCTGCTGATAGGTCAGCGTGCGGCTATCGCCCGGCTCTCCCTCCCAGATGATCGCCGCTTTGTTGCGCCGCCAGCTCTGCACATGCCGGTCAAGACAGTTGTACGAAAGATTGATCTGTCCCCCGACAAACCACTTCGCCCACGGCGTCTTCCATTCCAGCACCTTGTCCCACTTCTTGAACCAGTGCAGGTCGGAAGCGATGCCGCCCCAGAACTTCTCAGGGTCTTTCACCGAATCTGTGTAAATGCGGTCATACTCTTCCCTGCTCTTGATGTGAGCCCGCTCGCTGAATTCCTTCGGCGGCTCGAACTGCCTGATTTCGTGCAGGGTTGAATCGATATTGACTTGTGGAGTGATTTCCGTGTTTGCCATTGAGGCTATGTTCCTCCGCCATCCTGGAGTTTTTAGAGCGGTTTGAAAATCGTCTACCCACGGAGCCCTCCACCCCGGAAGGCTCCGATCGGGATGATGCCAACTATTGTTCCAGAGTTGAGATATCGCCGATCTCAGCTCCCGTTTCCTTTGCCTTCAAAAAGCGCCGCATGATCTTTCCCGAGCGCGTCTTCGGGAGCGATGCAACAAAGTCAATCACCGAGGGCGTCGCGATCGGACCAAGTTCACGCCGCACATGCTCTATGAGAGCCGCATTCAGAGCAGGCGAGCCGGTGTGCCCGGCCCGCAGCAGGACGAAGGCCTTGATCGACTCGCCCTTGACGGCGTCGGGGATGCCAATGGCCGCCGCTTCGCCCACGGCCGGATGCGAGACCAGCGCGCTTTCCACCTCGGCGGTGCCGATGCGGTGACCGGCGACGTTGAGCACATCATCGGAGCGGCCGAGAACAGCGATATAGCCGTGCTCGTCGCGAATGGCAACATCTCCGGTGATGTACATTCCCGGGACCATCTTCCACTCGCGTTCGTAGCGCGCATCGTCGCCCCACACTGTGCGCATCATGTGCGGGAACGGACGCTTGAGGACGAGTTGCCCGCCGACATTGTTCGGCGCCGATGTCCTGTCGGTCGTGAGCACATCGGCTTCAACGCCGGGCAGAGGCAGTCCTGCCTTTCCTATCCGCACAGGCAGGGTGATGGGCGTGCCGAGTGTCGGTCCCCCCAACTCCGTCTGCCACCAGTTATCCACCACGTAGCCCCATTTGCCGTCGCCTGCCAGATAGGTCTGTGCCCAGCGCCAAGCCTCCGGATTCAGCGGCTCGCCGGCACAGGCAATCACGCGCAGACTGCTGAGGTCGTGGGCGCAAGGCAGGCTCTCTCCGTAGCGCATCCACATGCGGATGGCGGTGGGCGCGGTGAACATTTTCGTGACGCCATATCGCTCCACGATCTGCCACGCCACGCCGGGCTCCGGGTAGTCGATTGCGCCTTCGCGAAGCAGGGTTGTGGCTCCGGCACAGAGCGGCGCGTAAACAATGTAGCTGTGCCCCACAATCCACCCGATGTCGGACGTACACCAGAAGATGTCGCGCGGGCCGACGTCGAAGAACGTGCTGAGGTGATACGTCGTGCCCACCATATAGCCGCCGTGAACGTGTACCACTCCCTTCGGCTTGCCGGTCGTTCCCGAAGTGTAAAGAATGAAGAGCGGATCTTCCGCGTCCATCTCTTCGGCCGGACATTCGGAGCTGAACTTCTCGAGGTCGTAGTAATTGAGTTCGCGCGGGCTGGGATTGTCGAGCGTGCGCGTCGTGCGCGGAACAACGATGACTCTCTCCACGGATTCCAGGCCGGCAACCGCTTCGTCCACAATCGACTTCAGCGGAACCGGTTTTCCGCGGCGATAGCCAAGTTCGCCGGCGATGACGACCTTCGCTCCCGCGTCCACAATCCGGTCGCGCAGCGAGGTGTGACCGAGTCCCGCGTAAACAACCGAATGGATCGCACCAATGCGCGCACAGGCCAGCATCGAAACGATCCCTTCGATCGTGAGCGGCATATAGATGATGACGCGATCGCCCTTTCGCACATCGACCGACTTGAGGCCGTTGGCAAAGCGGCAAACCATGCGATAGAGCTGTCCATAGGTGACCACCCGCTCCGAGCCGTCTTCGCCAAGCCAGATGAAGGCGACATGATTGAAACGGTCCGACTTCGCGTGCCGGTCCAGCGCGTTCAACGTAATATTGGTGCGGCCTCCAAGAAACCATTTGTGATGGATGCCGTCGAATTCACTCACCTTGGTCCAAGGCTTGCTCCAATAGAAATTGGAAGCAACCCCCGCCCAGAAGGCGTCCGGATCCTGAATCGAACGCGCGTATTCATCGTGCCAGTTCTTAACGATCGCCTCTTCCACCACGATGCTCGGCGGAGCGTACGTCTCCTCTGTCGCAAGGAAATTCCCTATATTCTGCGTGGTCGTTTTGGGAGTGCCCATTGAGCTTCCTCCTTCGCAAATTCTTAAAGACACCGAAATAGCGCCACCGAAGTCGTTACCTACGTCACGCCATCAGGACCAACCAGGCAGACAGACCGCATCCTCAACCCCATGTTGCGGCAAATGATAAATGCGTTTAGCCCACGCGGATAGAAAAAATTTAGATGCGAGCCTCAAGAACCCGAGTAGCAGCACGGCAGCCTGCCATGCCGGATTAGACCGGATTCGCATGAGGTATTGCGTGTTGGGGGAGCACCCGGGGCGTCACGAAAGGGGCACCCCCTGAAGTCGCACAGCAAACGCAAAAAGCGTTTTGCCGGGACTCATTCCGACTCCAAGGGGCACACCTATTCTGAAATGCTCTACGCTACTGCCTTCTCCGACCCCAACCCGGTGTTTGCTCGCACCTGCAGTTCGGTGAACTTCTCCTCGGCGTTCACCTCGCGTTTGCCGAGCAGCGTTCCCAAGATAGCTCCAGCGAACCCAATCGGAACGCTGAGGATGCCAGGGTTTTCCAGCGGGAAGATCGGCGCATGTTGAATCATGTGCCTTGCCGCCGCCGCCGTGCCCGGGGGATCGATGCCCATGATGCTGGGACTGATGAAGATCAGCACAATGGAGCCAATGAGTCCCGCTGCCAGACCCCAAACCGCGCCCGCCGTATTGAAACGCCTCCAAAAGATGGAGAACACAATGACCGGAAGGTTGGCCGAAGCAGCCACGGCAAAAGCCAAGGCCACCAGGAACGCGACGTTTGCTGCCGGTCCGAGCAATTCGGCAACCGCGATCGCAATGGCACCCACCACGAAGGCGGCGATGCGCGCCACCTTACGCTCTTCGCCCGGATTGTGCTCGTGTCCATGACGCACGATGTTCGTCCACACATCGTGGGCAAACGAGGTCGAGGCACTGATCGTCAATCCGGCAACAACCGCCAGGATGGTTGCAAAGGCAATTGCCGAAATGAACGCAAAGAACGCATTGCCACCGCTGAACTGTGCCAACAGCGGCGCGCTCATGTTGATGCCACCGTTCTTGACAATGAAGTCACGTCCAACGATGGTGGCCGCACCAAAACCAAGGAACGTGGTCATGATGTAGAAGCTGCCGATGAGCACCATGGCCCAGACCACGGAGTGGCGGGCGGTCTTGGCATCGGGCACCGTGTAGAAGCGCACCAGGATGTGCGGCAACCCGGCCGTGCCGAAGATGAGCGCGATGCCCAGCGAGATCAGGTCAAGCGGGCCATAGGGCGGCTTGAAGCGCAGTCCGGGCTGCAGGAAGTTCTGCACAACCTCTTTGCCCGCTGGGGTGTGATAGTGAACCTGGGTAACGGCGGTGAAAAACGCATTAAGGCTGAAGCCGAAATGCGCCATCACCAGCAGGCTGAGCAGGATCGTACCTGCCATCAGCAGGATCGCCTTGACGATCTGTACCCATGTCGTAGCCAGCATGCCGCCGAAAACCACATA
The DNA here is from genome assembly GCA_963832365.1 of uncultured Acidobacteriota bacterium. Taxonomy (GTDB): domain Bacteria; phylum Acidobacteriota; class Terriglobia; order Terriglobales; family Acidobacteriaceae; genus CAWBRT01. The sequence goes on from CAWHUL010000016.1 coordinate 267,330, forward strand.
GATGATCATCAGAACGCCCACGCCGACGACCGCCACATGGAAGTTGATGCCGCTGCCCTTCAACAGAAGCGCGACTAGCGCGCCGGCGCCGACCATCTGCGCGATCATGTAGAACGTGCTCACCACCAGCGTGCTCAAAGACGCCATGGCGCGCACCGGAGCCGGCCTGAGACGGTAGGCCAGCACATCCGCCATGGTGTATTTTCCGGCATTGCGCAGCGGTTCGGCCACAATGAGCAGCACCGTCAGATAGGCGACCAACCAGCCCACCGAAAACAGGAAGCCATCGAAACCGAAGAACGCAATCAGTCCGGCAATGCCCAGAAAGGAGGCCGCCGACATGTAGTCGCCGGCAACCGCAACCCCGTTTTGCCAGGCGGTAATTCGGCGATTAGCGGCAAAGTACGACGCCGACGACCCGGAGCGCCGAGACGCCCAGTAGGTGATACCCAGGGTGATCGCAATAAAGGAGAGGAACAAAACGAGCGTGGTGTTCATTCCTACTTGCCCTCCTCTTCGTGTTCCAGGCGCTGCATGATGCGGGCGCCGAAAGCGTCGAATTTGCGCGCGGCCCGCACATACAGCCATGCGATGGCCCATGCCATAAAGAACTGGGACAAGGCGAATAGATAGGCAAGGTTTACGGGGCCAAGTACCTTTCTGTCCATCATTTCCGGCGCATAGCCACACAGGACCGGCAGCGCGAAATAATAGACGACAAAGAAGATCGTAGCGGGAATCACGAATCCCTTCCTGGCGAGCAGAAGCAACTTGAACTCGTCCATCTTCGCGACCCTGTCCCATTGAGTTTGCTTGCCAGGAGACGATCCCCCACCCCTCTGGGGCAAAACCGGTCCGGTAAAGGCTGTCGACATAGTTCCTCCTCTTTGAGTTCTTTCGGTTCGGGCCAATAGCTAACGACGGCGTATGACCGTGCGCGTCCGCGAGAAACGGACACGAAACGGTGTTACCGCCTCCGTTACGTCTTTGCTTGGCTTCGGGTACTCACCCCGAGCTTCAAATCATTTATTCAGGATTCGATCCCACTCGAAAATCTCCGCGCATAGTGGTCCGCCATCTGGACCGCAAATGCCGCCATCCCCTAAGACCTTCGCTTACTGCTGCCATCCTCATATATCGCCCGCTACGCGATTCTATTAACTGCAAGATCCCGACGGGCAAGTACAACAACGTCTACTTGGGATCGCACGATGCCACAGAACAGAGGAAAAGAACAGGAAAAATAATGGCACTTTGTTGGAAGCATAATTGAGTTGCTGGGATGCGCCTTAATACGGAACATTAGCAAGAGCTCCGAGTGGAGATTCGGGAGGCATCCAAATGGAACTTATGTGGCGGGCACCGCCCGTAGTCGGACTTTCGTCGGACTGGCAGCATCACTGGCCTGAATTCGCGCAGCCCAGAAGAATAACTTTTTTTTCTACAGGGTCAAAGCGATCTGTAATAGCCGTCACAGCAACATTGTGATATAAATCACTCAGAGGCAGCTCACGACAACAAGAAGCGGGTTGCGAAACCACAAGCGCAGGAGCTGCACGGAATTTCCTAGGCATGGCAAAAGTGACGCACGATCTTCGAGGCGGAAATGTGATCAGTCCAGTTAGAAGCTGTATTCCCCGATGCCCAGCATGCATTTTCGGCAGCTTTTCCGCCTCTAGTGCCCGTTCATCGTCCGCAGAATTGGAAGCTGTGGTCGTAGCATCTATCTTCTGATGTCGGAGGGAAGAGTGGGTTCACCGTACGGTCTCGAACTGGTTGAGAATTGCATGATCTGTAAGTTGCGCACCGACAGCTTTTTCTGCGGACTTCCCAAAACTTCGCTCGAAGCCTTCGAAAAAATCAAGTTTACCGCCGCATATCCGGCAGGCGCCGTCCTGTTTGTTGAAGGACAGGGACCACGCGGCATTTATATGCTTTGCAAGGGAAGGGTTAAGCTTTCCACCACTTCCAGCGACGGCAAAACACTGATCCTCAAGATCGCGCAACCCGGCGAACTGCTCGGCTTGCATGCTACCGTCTCCGGAACCCCTTACGAAATTACGGCCGAAACCGGCCAGCCCTGCCAGTTGAACTTCATCAAGCGCGACGATTTTCTGCGCTTCCTGCAACAGCATGGCGATGCCTGTTTGAAGGCGGCGCAACACCTCAGCCGTGACTGTCAATCGGCCTACCAGCAGATTCGCTCTCTCGGCCTGTCGCACGGCGCTCCGGAACGCCTGGCCCGACTGTTGCTTGAGTGGTCTCACGGAGAGGGCGCGGATCCGGACGGAATGCGAGTGAAGGTGGCCCTCACCCACGAAGAAATCGCTCAGATCATCGGCACCTCCCGAGAAACGGTGACGCGCACTCTGGCCGATTTCCGCAAGAAACAGATTGCGGTTCTCAAGGGATCGACTCTGTTGATCAAGAATAAGCCCGTGCTGGAACGATTGGTCGGCGCTTAAACTGGAGAGAGTCGCGGGATGTGCGCCCGCGCAACAAACGAGCCGGGGTTTCGGCAAACGCCTTGGTTACGCGTTGGCAGACGATCTTTGATTACCGTTTGATTACTCTCTTGCCGAATTGGCCCGCTCTACTTTCCCTGCAAAACACCCCGCAAAAATTCCTTTTGTGCGTTTTAACCTCCCTAGCGTGTCCCTGATACTGTGGAAAAAACGGACGAGAACCTATTCACACCATCAAATGTGTTGAAAAATCTAGCTATTTCCCCGAATTGGAACATTGTCGTAATTGCTGCAAATTTATACATTACCGGCTTTATGTTGTGCTTTTAAGCTTTAACTCGCCTTTACTTCACAGGATACCGATTCATGGCTCACCTTATGAGGTGATTTGCATCACCGCCACCGTTCGTTTGTAGTTGCACACTGCACGGTGTAGCAATCTCCTATTTTCATTCGCGACGAAGTTGGTTGTTGAGTAATAGGCAATACAAAAAGTGTTTCGATTCCTGGAAGTGCGCCAAAGTTTGGCGAAAGCAGTTGGCTAGGCCGCTACTGACAACGACCTGCCGCGGCGGTATTCGGACAAGCGAAGCGACCGTTGTAATGCAGGACTGAACCCTATTAATCCGGGTGGCATGTGAGATTCGGGAAGCAAATCAGGCGAACCGGCATTGGGCCAGCGATTCGCCAGGCTCAATTCAGGACCGCAGTCATTCTATTTTTCTGTAACTCAGCTCTCGATCTCACTATTCTGTCCGCAATTCCGGAATCTTTGACCAATAGAAGTGGCGTGTGTCACCCCGAGAGACGTACGAGCCCCGTCTGCCGTGGGTCCAGTGCTGTTTCCAGATGGTCGCTCCGCACTGCAGTGGAGAAGTTATGAGTAAGTCTCTCTTGTATGACGCCACGATGTGCATTGGCTGCAAGCAGTGCGAGGCAGGTTGCGCAGAGCAGAATCACTTGCCCTACAACGACCAGATTGCCGCCGAGCAGGTAACCTCGGACCACAAATTCACCACAGTCGCCGCGAAACAGGACAAGTTCATGCGGCGGCTTTGCATGCACTGCCAGGATCCGGCGTGCGCCTCGGTATGCCCCGTCGCGGCCCTTCGTAAAACGCCTGCCGGCCCGGTGATTTACGAGGAATCGCGCTGTATGGGATGCCGCTACTGCATGGTGGCCTGCCCGTTTGGCGTTCCGAAATACGAGTGGTCGAAGGTGCTTCCCAAGGTGCAGAAGTGCATCATGTGCCCGGACCGCATTGCCGCAGGCAAGCAGACAGCCTGCGCCGAAGCCTGCCCTACCGGCGCCACCAAGTTCGGCGAGCGCGATGAGCTTATTCGCGAAGCCCAGGAACGGATTCGGGCTAACCCCTCGAACTATGTTCCGCACGTTTTCGGCATCGAGGAAGTGGGCGGAACCTCCGTCCTGATGCTCTCGGGGATACCGTTCGATCAATGGAACATGCGGCTCTCCGATCTGCCTAACGACCCGCTGCCGCTTTACACCTACAAGGTTCTTTCGCGGATTCCCGACTTCGTTCCGCTGGGCGGAATCGTGCTAGGCGGAGTCTGGTGGATCACTCACCGCCGCGATGAGGTGGCTGAGGCCGAAGCCGCAGAGAAGGCCGCTAAAGAAGAAGCCGCCAAGAAGAACGGAGGGGCGCGATGAAGTTCAAGTTCACATTCTGGAAGCTTGTGTTCGCAGTCATCATGGTCCTGGGCGGCTATGCGACGGTGATCCGTTTCACGCAGGGTCTGGGCGCCTCTACCAACATGAACGATCAGTATCCCTGGGGCATCTGGATCGGCTTTGACGTGCTCTGCGGCGTAATGCTGGCGGCCGGCGGCTTCACCCTCACCGGCGCGGTCCACATCCTCAACGTGAAGCGGCTGGAGCCCATCGTGAGGCCAACGGTGCTAACGGCTTTTGCCGGTTATCTGCTGGTGTCCGTTGCGCTGATGTTTGACCTGGGTCGGCCCTACCGCATCTGGCATCCGCTCATCATGCGCAATCCACACTCGGTGATGTTCGAGGTGGCGATGTGCGTAATGTGTTACACGACGGTGCTGTCGCTGGAGTTTTCGCCGATCGTGCTGGAGCGTTTCAACCTGAAGAAGCCGCTGAAGTTCGTCAAGGCGGCGCTGGTTCCTTTGGTAATTCTTGGCTGCATTCTTTCGACGCTGCACCAATCCTCGTTGGGCACCATGTACCTGATCATGCCGGAGAAGCTGCATCCCTTCTGGTACAGCCCGCTGCTGCCGGTGTTCTTTTTCATTTCGGCGATCGCGGTTGGCCTGGCGATGACGATTTTCGAATCGTCGATCAGCTCCCGTGTTTTCGGGCGTCAGCTTGAATTACCGATCCTCCAGGAGCTGGGGCGAATTCTGCTGGTGGTGCTGAGCGTCTACGGAATCTTGCGCTTCGAGGACCTGCTTCATCGCGGCGTGCTGCACCAGGCGATTATTCCGCAGTACGAGACTTACTTTTTCTGGCTGGAGATCATGATGACGGTGATCGCGCCTCTCATGTTGCTCTCCATCAGGAAGGTTCGCATGAGCGCGGGCGGCCTGTATTTTTGCGCTGTGCTGACCGTGCTGGGATTCATCACAAACCGGCTGAACGTCAGCATTACGGGGATGGAGCACTGGGTCGGCCATCACTATATACCCAGTTGGATGGAGTTCGCGGTGACGGCATCCATGGTCGCCGGCGGGTTCGCCTTGTTTGGGCTCGCGGTGAAGTACCTGCCCATCTTCGAGGACGAGCACGAACACAAATTACCCCAGTTCGCACCGGAAGTGGTGGAACGGGAGGCACCACTGAGCGCTCCAACGGTGGTCACGAATGCCGGAGATTGAACACAATCCGGATAAAGAAGGACAGACGGTCAATGGCAAGCCCTTTGCCGGCGGGATTGGTGAAGCCAGTCCCGAAGCCAGTGATGACAATGAATTTTGGGATGCGGAAGGCCGCCGGAACTCAGGGCTGAGCGGTTTCCGCAAATTGGCTGGGCACCACATCAGCACCAAGCTCATTCTGCTGATGATCCCGGCCCTGATGCTTACATTCGGCGTGTTGGGGCTGGTGAATATCCGCTTGCACCGGCATCATCTGGAATCGGCGACGCTGGCAAATGCCGACCGCCTGAACGACGCGATCAAACGCAGCATGTCGTATTACATGTTGCGCAACGATCGCGATGCCCTGCACCATACGATTAATACCTTCGCCGACGAACCGGGTGTAGTGCGCATTCGCGTCATCAACCCGGAGGGGCGGATCAGCTTCTCGACCAGCGGCGAGATGGGCCAGCTTGTCGATAAGCGCGCCGAGCAGTGTTACATGTGTCATCGCGAGTCGCAGCCGCTTTCCAAGCTGGACCGGCCCGACCGTTACCGCTTCTATCGGGCGGGAGATCAACGGGTCATCGCGATCATCTCCCCCATAGAAAACCAGCCGTCGTGCAGCAACGCGGCTTGCCACGCGCATCCGGCGAGCCAAAAGGTGCTTGGGGTGCTCGATACGCATCTGTCGCTTGCCGAGGCGGATGCCAGCCTGAAGGAAAGCACGATTTGGATGCTGTTCTACACGGCGGCGGCGGCGATGTTCATTGCAGTTGTGAGCTGGATATTCGTCTGGCGCGTGGTACACCAACCGCTCAAACGGTTGCAGTCGGCAACCGAGAGGCTGATGGACGGCGAACTCGGATACCAGACTGACGTGGCTTCCAACGACGAGGCCGGCAGGTTGGCTTTGTCATTCAATCGCATGAGCCTGGAACTGCGGCAGGCACGCGAAGAGGTCACATCCTGGGCACGCACCCTGGAAGAGCGGGTGGAAGACAAAACTCGTGAATTGCGCCGCGCCCATGACCAGATGATTCAGGTCGAGAAGATGGTGACCATCGGTAAAATGGCGGCGGTGGTTGCGCATGAGATCAACAATCCGCTTGCCGGGATATTGACCTACGCCAAACTGATTAAGAAGTGGGTCCTCCGGGGCTTTGTCGACGATGCTCAGAAAAAAGAAGCGGGAGAATGCCTGGATCTGATCGCGACTGAAAGCCGCCGGTGTGGCGAGCTGGTCAAAAATCTGCTCACTTTCTCGCGCACTTCTCCGATGAACCTGGCGAAATATGCGCTCAACGAGGTGATCGGGCGGTGCGTGCGGCTCATCGAGCACAAAGCCGAGATCAGCGGCATTAATTTGCAGGTGGACACGGACCCGGACTTGCCCGAAATTTATTGCGACGCGGCTCAGATTGAGCAGGTGTTGCTGGCCCTGAGCGTCAATGGCATTGACGCACTGCCTAAGGGCGGAAATCTGTGGATCAGCAGCCGCCGTCTTCCCGGAAACGAAATTGAGTTACTGGTCCGCGACGATGGGATGGGGATTCCTCCGGAATTGTTGACCCAACTGTTTGAGCCGTTCCTTACCACCAAGGAAGTAGGCAAAGGGGTTGGGCTCGGCTTGGCCATCAGTAAAGGAATTATCGACCGCCATGGCGGCCGCATCGAAGTGCAGTCTCACCTGGGAGTGGGAACGACGTTTCGAGTGATTTTGCCACTCGACGCCCGTATCCCCCAGCAGGGTGAATCGTTGACGAAATCCGCGGCGAACAGCTAATGGGATATACATCCCGCGCCGCCGAACCGTGTGCAGCACTTATGAGGTTAGTACCGTGACAGAAACAAAAGGACGGATGCTGATCGTGGACGACGAACTGAGCGTCCGCGATTCACTGGATAAGTGGTTTAAAGAAGAAGGGTACGAGGTTGGCACCGCGGAGAACGCCAGCGAGGCGCTGCTGCGAATGGCGGAAAAGCAGTGGGACATCGCGCTGCTCGACATCAAGATGCGCGGCACCGACGGCATCGAATTGCAGCGCCGCATGCACGAGATCGATCCGCGGCTGATCGCCATCATGATGACCGGCTATGCCTCGGTCGAGACGGCCGTAGCGGCGTTGAAGAACGGCGCCTACGATTACGTGACCAAGCCGCTCGACCCCGAAGACATCACCCTCAAGGTGAGCAAGGCGCTCTCGCATCACCGGGCGGAGCAGGAAAACGAGCGTCTGCGCGAACAGCACGAGGAGATCACGCGTCCGAACGAGTTGGTGGGCAACAGCGCGCCCATGCGGCGCATGATGGACGCCGTTGAAACCGTTGGCCCAACCGATACGTCGGTGCTGATCACCGGCGAAAGCGGGACGGGAAAAGAATTGGTGGCCCGCGCCATCCACTATGCCAGCCCGAGGCGTTATCATCCTCTGGTGGTGATCCATTGCGGGGCGCTGACCGAAACGCTGTTGGAAAGCGAGTTGTTCGGCCACGAAAAGGGAGCGTTCACCGGCGCGCAATATCGCAAAAAAGGAAAATTCGAAATTGCCGAAGGCGGCACGGTTTTTCTTGACGAAATCGGCGATATCAGTTTGAAGACACAGACCGATCTGTTGCGAGTGCTGCAGGAGCACGAGATCGCCCGGGTTGGCGGCAACCAGCAGATCAAAGTCGATTTTCGTTGCGTCGCCGCCACCAACAAGCCACTGGAGCAATTGGTGGAGGAAGGCAGGTTCCGCCCGGACCTTTTTTACCGGCTGAACGTATTCCGCATCGAGCTGCCTGCCTTGCGCGAGCGCCGGGAAGATATTCCGCTGCTTGCCGATCATTTTATCCGCAAGTTCTCCAAGGAGATGAACAAGCGGATTGTACGCATAGCGCCGGGCGCCATGTTTCTGCTGCAACAGCACAACTGGCCCGGCAACATACGCGAGTTGGAAAACGCGATTGAGCGCGCAATGGTGGTAGCCCAGGAGCCGGAGCTTCGCGAGAGCGACTTCATGCTGAAGGCAAAAGGCACCGGAGCGGCGACCAACGGGTTCGAAAGCCGCACGCTGGACGATATCGAAAAGACGCACATCTTAAGAACATTGGAGGAGTGCGGAGGCAATCAGACGAGAGCGGCTGAGGTGCTCGACATCGACCGCGTGACCTTACATCACAAGCTGAAAAAATATGGCTGGTCAAAGAATGCGATGTCAGCCAGCGAAACAAGATGAAGTTCCTGCAATTGGTCCCCATCGGGGCGCCTGAATTCGAGCTGATCGACTGGTTGCGCCGCGAATTGAGTGAGGCATTCCAGATTCCCTGCGGGATAGAAGAGCCGCTGGATCCGGCATTCGCCTACCATTCCGAGCGCGGCCAGTACCATTCCAGCGAATTGCTGGCGACGATGCATCAGAAGTACATGAAGAAGAAAGTCTGGCGATTGCTAGGCGTCTCCGACGTCGACCTCTATATCCCTATTCTGACCTTTGTTTTCGGTGAGGCCCAGATCGGAGGTCCGACCTCGGTGATTTCCTACCATCGCTTGCGCCAGGAATACTACGGCCTTCCTGCAAACCGCGACCTGCTGGCACGGAGAGTGATGACCGAAGCGGTTCACGAGCTGGGACACACACTCCATCTTACCCACTGCCCGGATTACGAATGCGTCATGGCATCCTCGCACGCCGTCGAATGGATCGACTTGAAGAGTTGGACGTTCTGCGCGGATTGCGCAGCCAAAGCCCACGTGCATGTGCATTACTAGGGCGCGGCTTATCCCGGCTTTTGCTCTCCCGCTAACCGCCATTCTTTATAACCGCGAATCGGCACCAGCAGCGAAAAAAACATAATGCTGTACATCGCCGCCACCATGGGCTCGATCGGGCCGAACAGTTGCGAACTGAAGACCAGCACCAGCACGTTGTTCACCTGGCTGAGGCTGATGATGATCGCCAGTTGCTCCGGCAGCGCCAGCTTCCAGGAAAAGACAATTCCCGTTACGAAAAAGATACCGGCAAGCACCACCGTAACCAAAAACGCGACCCAAACCATGGATGGCTGCTGCCGGAAGTAGACGGAATACTTGGAGAACACGCCAAAATTCGTCAGCGCGAACAGCAGCAGAGAGAGGGAAAAGCGCTTATCGATAAGCTTTCCCGTCAGCCAGGGCGAAGAACGCTTAACAATTTCCGCGAGCACAAACGGAACGAAGACCACCACGCCCAGAACGTTAAACATCGTGGCAAATGGGAGCTGAATGGTATGGCCGGCAAGAATCCTGACCAGCGCGGGCAGCGTCACCGGGACCAGCAGTGAGCCGGTGACCATGCCAACTGTCACCAGGGATGTATTGGCCAGCAGCATCTCCGAGAAGAAAGGCCCTGTCACCCCGGGTGAGATGGCGCTGACCAGGAGCGCCGCCAAAGCGTGCGTCGGGAATAGCCAGTGAAACAGGAGGTACACCGAGACCGGCACCAGAATCAACTTTATGAAAAGCATGTAACCGATCAACAACCGCGAACTTCGCGCAACCTTCCAAATGGATTCCAGAGGAATGGACAGAAAACTGAGGAACAGAAGCGCCACCAGGCAGTACAGCGGAAAAGCACGAAACAGACTCCCAAACCGCGGAAACAGAACGGCCAGGGTCATGCTGGAGAACGTCACGGCGAGCAGCAGAAAGTCTTGAGCGCGAATCATGCGTAAGCGTGAGGCTTGACCGGCCTTCCTTGATTGGGTGATCGCTTCAGTGTAGAGCAATTCCGTGCCGAGCAACATGATTATGGCGCAGCCGGCCAAATGATGAGGGCAATCGCCCAGGCAGCGGGGCGGTCACTCGGGCTCGGCCCATCGCGAGTTGGTATACTGCGCAGTTGAAACCCTTCAGCAGCCTGCGAGGTTCGCAAGCGGCGTGACAGGCAGGTCATCGGATGCCCATTAACCTAGACGATTTCGCAAACGCGGACAGCGCATTTCGAGAGCAGATCAAAACCGAAATGCAGCGCGCGACCGAAAACCTTAATCGAATCGCAAAGCTTTTCCAGGCAGGCCTTGCCCACCCACAAGTGCTGAGGGAATTTCGCGAGTCTGTCGATCGGGTTCGAGAGGCCGGATGGATGGCGCAGCAGGGATTAGACCTCGCACAGAGTCAGCAGACCACCGCCGAAATACTGTTCGCGTACCGCGCCCGGGCCGCCACATCGCTTCTCAAGCACCTTCGCATCGAGCTCGAGCGCGTGGATCAACCGCCAGAGGCGGCGGCACTTCAGGAGTTGGTGAAGGCCGGCTCGGCCTTCAATGAGGCAGCAATCGTCCGAGGCGTGGTCGCCGAGGAATAGCTGTCTGGCACCAAAGCTCTGCCCCGAAGTGTCATTCTGAGCGACCAAAGGGAGCGAAGAATCCCGGTACAGCTTGGGGCTGAGGCACCGATCGAGGATCTTATCCAAAAGCCTCAATCGGCGCGGTGCGGGACAGTTTCCGGGGATGCTTTGCTCTGCTCAGCATGACAGCGCAGAAGATCTATTGTTTTATACGCGAAACACCCTCAGCCTGTAGCTTCGCAAAAGCTCTACAAGTGCGCCAGCCACACGTCCAGCACGGCGCAGCGGCCTTCCTCGCGAACCACCTTGAGAGCGTTCCGCAGCGCGCCGTCCAGCTCGCCGGGATCGCGGACAATTTGCGCGAAGGCTCCGCCGGCGGCAGCCGCTATTCCCGCGTAGTCGGGAGGCGGATCGAAGCTGAGGTCAAGATCGTTTGCTTTGCTGGCATAGCCCTCCGGGTGTAACGCCAGTGCCGAGAGCTTCGGAGCCTTCCAGCCGCGATTGTTGTAGACGATCTGCAGAAACGGCGTTTGATACCGCCGCGCCATCCAGTGAACCGTTGTCGGCACGGAAAACATGTATGACCCGTCGCCGGTAAGGCACACCACTGTCTTTTCCGGATGCGCCAGCTTCATGCCGATAGCGGCGCCGCCGCCCCATCCCAGCGACGATGCGCCACTGGCAAAGACCGTGCCGGGACACGTGGCGCATAGATGCTCGTTGACCGTGTTGGCACTGGTTATGGCCTCATTCAACACCAGCGTCTCTCCGTCCAGATGCTCGCGCACGCAGGCGGTCAGGAATTCGGAAGTAATGACATCGGCCGGCACACGCTCGCGTTGGCGCAGTACGGTCTCGCGCGCCGCGTGCAGAGCGGCGTAGTGCGCTCTTCTCTGCTCGACGGCTGGTCCGTCGATGTGAACCGTATCCAGGCAGTCGTTGATCTGGCGCAACGCGGTCGCCGCGTCCGCGCGGCAGACATTCTTTGCCGGGATCGACCAGAGCGGTATTTTCTCCTTCAAGGGATCGACGTCGATATGGTGAATGCGGGCGCCACCTGATGGCCGGTTGACCGTTGGAATCCAGGGTATATCGCTATCCAAAACCAGAATGCAGTCCGCCTCGGCAAGCACCGGATGCTGGCGCTGCTCACTCCATTGGCTCCCCTGGTAGAGCACATTGTCGGCGGGAAAATTCACGTAGTTCGGCACCGATTCGAAGACGCCCATCGCGAGCCTGCGGCACAGTCGAACCAACTCTTCAACCGCTGCCGGGTTACGCCCGACGTTGGAGGTGACAACCAGGGGACGCTTCGCAGCCAGCAGATCCCCCACCAGGGCGTCAACAGCGGAAGCAGGCATGGCACAAGGCGCAATCGCAGGCCATTCCGCGGAATCGGCGACGGCGTGTGGAATCTGTTCTTCCAGCACCTCGCGCGCAGCCATCAGATATACGGGGCCTTGCGGATCGCTGTGCGCAATTTGCATCGCCCTACGGACAATCTGCTTGATGTTCCGGCCGCTGCGAATTTCATTGTCGTATTTGACGTAACCGCGCACGATTCCGCGCTGGTCGAAGACATCTTGCAGCCAGTGGATAAACTCATTGCGGCTCCCCGGCAGTTCTCCCTGCTGGGTGAACGGCACCGCCCCGGAAAAAATCAGCACCGGAACGCGGCACCGGGAGGCGTTGTGCACAGCGCCTGCCATGCCCTGCGTTCCCACGTCGACGTGCACCAGCACTGCCTGCCCGCGCCCGGTGATTTGCGCGTAGCCATGGGCCGCGCTCAGCGCCACCATCTCATTGGGACAGGTAATCACCGCCGGAATCCGGCCCCCCGTTGGCGCGCGCCTCGGCTATGCTTTCGAGAATGGCTGGATGATCGCTGCCGAAATTCGCAAACAGATAGGAAACGCCCGCTTCATGCAATGCCTCAAGCAACGCAGTGGCCGCGCTGTACATTCGTCCCCTCCATGCTCACCGATTGTACGACGCGAGTTCACTTCCCTGGTCTTTGTTGAAAACGGCGTCCCCGCCATGCTTCGGGGTTCCTTGCTTCCCCTACAATAGATAACTGTACGGAACGGTTGGCGGCGTCCTTGGGGTAGGGCCTGTCCGCCGAAGGAGGACCATGTCCACATCATCCGCGGAATCCTCCATCTCGCCGCAATCTCAATCGCCGGCGGAATTACGCGCGCAAATACGGCGGGGTGCGTGGCGAAAACAAACTTCGGGACTTGCGCCTGCGCATGTGCAAGGCAATGTTGCCATCCTGCCTGCGGATCTGGCGGCTGACTTCCATCGGTTCTGTTTCAACAACCCCAAACCATGCCCGCTGCTTGCGGTCTCGGAAACCGGCAACCCGCGCCTTCCACGACTTGGCGCCGATCTCGACATCCGTACCGACGTGCCTCGCTACCGCGTATTCCGCGACGGCGAAATTATCGATGAACCCTACGACATCCGGAGCCACTGGCGTGATGACCTGGTCACATTTGTCATCGGCTGCTCGTTTTCTTTCGAGCGGGCGCTGCTGGAGAATGGCATCGGCATCCGCCACATCGAGCAGGACCGCAACGTGCCGATGTATCGCACCAACATCCAGACCACGCCGGCTGGAGTCTTTCACGGACCGATGGTGGTCTCGATGCGTCCGATGAAGGCCGCCGACGCCATCCGGGCGATTCAGATCACATCGCGATTTCCCGTCGTTCACGGGGCTCCGGTTCATATCGGCGATCCGGAGCTCATCGGCATTCGCGATCTGGCGAAGCCCGATTACGGAGACGCGGTGGACATCCGACCGGGCGAGCTACCGGTTTTCTGGGCCTGCGGAGTCACTCCGCAGTCGGTGGTCGCACATGCCAAGCTGAGTTTTTGCATTACGCACTATCCCGGCCACATGCTGATCACAGATTTGACGAACAACGAATTCTCGGTTCTTTAGCGCAATTCGCATATGGGCCGATGAAGGAGACTCCGCGTGCCCGGACGTGCTTGGAAGAACGACAGCTTTGACGCCGAGTTGCTGACTTCCGTGTTTGGGGAGCGCTTTGACCGGCTGATGACCGTCGAGGTCCGTCCGGTCGGCGACGGGCTTCCGTCGGGAATCGTCGTGCGGTTATATGAGATTTGCCGTCGATTCCACGGTGAGCCGCTCTCCACTCTGGCCGCACGCCGCCTTGCCACGGCGGTCGGCGACGGTGATACCGTGCTCATCGTCACCGGCTTCGGAGTGCCTCCTAACCTTCCATTCGGCGAGACGGACGGCCCACCCGGCTCGGCCGTGCTGGCCAGGGCGCTCGCCAAAGGATTCGGCGCGCACGTTGTCTTGGTAACGGAACAGGCGCATCTGGCGCCGGTAGTGGCAACCGCCAACTTGCTTGGAAATACGCTCGACGGCGCCGGGTCGATGACCGTCGAGAGCTTTCCGTGCGGGATCGAAGCCGGGCGTGTCGCGTCTGCCGGGCTCATCTCAAAGCATCGTCCGGCAGCAGTGATCTTCGTCGAGCGGCCCGGCCCCAACGCCGAAGGCTATTTCCACGGGATACGTGGAGACTGTTGCTCTCCCGAGGGCGCCGGACACCTTCACCTGCTGGCTGCCGCGGCGCGCGGCCACGGCGTGCTGACCATCGGCATCGGCGATGGAGGCAACGAGGTCGGCTTCGGCGCAGTTCGTCAGCAGATAGCTGAGAGTTTGCCCAAGGCCGGCCGCTGCCTGAATGGCTGCCCATCGGGCGTGGTAACGACGACTGCCACAGATATCATGGTCAGCGCGTCGGTTTCGAACTGGGGCGCATATGCCGTCACGGCTGCACTCGCGGTGCTGCGGCGAGAGCCGGCATTGCTGCACACTCCGGAGATCGAGCGTGAACTAATTGCCGCCAGCGTGGCTGCCGGAGCACGCGATGGGGCGACGTTCGCGGACGATCTGCTGGTCGACGGCATCGATTGCACCGGGCACACTTCCTTCGTCGGACTGCTCCGCAGCATCGTTTCCACCGGCGTTGGGCCACAGAAAGTCCCGGCGTACGAATGAGCGGTCAGCTGACGGTGCCCCTACTCTCGAGGTGTCATCCTGAGCAGAGCGAAGGATCTGGATTTCGGGGGTTCAGAAAGACACTTTCTGTAAGAGAGTCGGCGCGCCAAGATCAGGGCCGCACATCCGTTCAATGCCAGCTCTGGCCATTCAATGTCCATTCTGACTATTCGATGCCCAAAAGGGCTTTCTCAGGCATTTATCAGGGAGATTCTCATCATAAAACCGCTCTTAAATTCCTGCAGAATACCTATGCTGAATAGCTGCTGGCGTGCTATTCTCCCCGCATGCTCAAAACAGATCCCGGCACCCAGGTGCACGGGGCACGTCAATTCGTATTTGTCACACGTTTCAGTGACTTTGCTCACCGACGAATCGTGAGCTGGAATACGAAACTAAACCAATCCCAAAAACTTGTTAACAAGGGGGTAGTAAACTAAATGGCCATTAGGGGAAAGATTTTTGTAGCTCTGCTGCTGGTTCTTACGCTGGTAGCTCTCACACCGGCGTTCGCCGGCGAAAAACAGAAAATGGGCGATGCCTGGTGGACCGGCCCACTTCAGACACCAAGTCCAAACACCATTCCGAAAAACCACTGGTATGTTGAGACCTATTTCGCCGTCGAGCAGGACAACGGCGTGTACAACAATAGTGGCAAAAAGATCGGCGGCAATAGTGTTGGTGGCGGCGGATACTCCAACGACTACCAGTCGACCACACTGTTCACGTATGGCGTTACCAATAAACTGAACCTCCAGATGCTGCTGGGTGTGGACGGAGCCCAAGGCGGAACGGGCGTTCCAAGCAGCAATGGTGTGGAAGTGAACACGTTCAGGGTCAGGCTGCCTTACAACGTCCTGAAGTTCAAGCAGGGCGGCACGCCTTTGTCCTTAGCGATTGTTCCCGAAGTCAACACACCAATGTTAGCCAACGCGATCTGGACTCCAGGCGTAGGCGTATGGGTGCAGCGTCCATTCTGGATGCCGACCGGTCGCATTCTCCGCATCCGCGCCAGTGAAGATATCTGGTTCCCGAAGAGCGGGAAACAGCTCACTGCCGGCACCTACGATGCTGCGAAGTATGGCCAGACCCAGGTAGGCTTTGAATACAGCTTAACCAAGAAGTGGGTCCCGGCATTTGACTTTGTTTGGAAGTATTACGGGCTGAATAAGCTCAACGGCGTTGCCACGACTACCAATGGTCGGCGGGACTTCAGGATTGATCCGGCTCTCGAATATAATTTCACCGAGAATACCGGCATCATCTTCGGCGTCGAAGTCACAGTAGCGGGCACGAACACCGGCTCCTACATTGCACCGCAGATCGCTCTGCAGTGGTTCAAGTAGATTCTCCTCCCGTGCCTTCAGGACGGGCTTCGAGATTCTCTCGCGCGGTGGGCAAGTGCCCACCGCGTTTTTCTTGCCCTTGCGCTCTATGGGATTACGAGCGGCGGAGTGGTGGTCGGGGTATCCCGCCGGAGGGCCTCTTGTGCTGTCGAGCTGAGCAACAGTGCAACGGATGCTGCGTTGTCATGCTGAGCGGAGCGAAGCATCCCACGGACTGTCCCGCACCCGCACCGCCTGAGGTTCTTTGATAAAACCTTGCAGCTGTTCTTTAGGCCCACGCTGTGCCGGGATGCTTCGCTCCGCTCAGCATGACAACATTAAAACAACTGATGCAGCCAACCAGTTGCTGCTCAAGCCTTCTATCGGTTGGAGTTGGGCAGTTCCATCAATGGGTCTGGACGAAGCCACTCCGCCCTGGCCTCATCCCCGGAGCAGGTTCTTGGTAATAAACCAAACGTTGGCCGGACGCTCGGCAAGACGCCGCATGAAGTACGGATACCATTCGGTTCCGAATGGAATATAGACTCGAACGCCCCATCCCTCTCGTGCCAGTTGCTCCTGCAGGTCCCGCCGGATTCCGTGCAGCATCTGGAACTCAAACGCGCCAGGCGCGACGCCCTCGGCTTTCGCCCAGTTCTTGATTTCCGTGATAATCGCCTCATCGTGAGTCGCCAAGCCGTGAAAAACACCGCTTTCCAGCAGGTACTTGGCCACCCGTAGGTAGTTGGCGTCCACCTCGGACTTCGTTTGGAAAGCGATTTCCGGCGGTTCCTTGTAGGCGCCCTTGCACAAGCGGATGCGAATGCCTTCGGAAACCAGGAGCTTTGCATCGTCCGCTGTGCGATGCATATAGGCCTGCAACACGGTGCCTACGCGGCCGGCGCAACCAGGCTGGCGATGCAGCTCTCGCACAAAATCGAGTGTGCGCTGCGTGTAGGCCGAGCCCTCCATATCCACACGAATGAAGTTTTGGATTCGAGCCGCGTGCTCAAGTAGCTCGGTCACCACTTGCCGGGCAAGATTTTCATCCACATCGAGACCCATGTGCGTCAGCTTGAGACTGACGTTGACATCGAGTTTGCGACGCTCGATTTCGTCCAGCAACTGGTGATAAAGCTTGGCGCTGGCCAGCGCCTCCTCACGGTTAGTAACATTCTCACCCAGGTTGTCGACGCTGGCGTGAATCCCGAGTCTGTTCACCGTCTCCGTCGCCTGGATCAGCTCGTCAATCGTCGTTCCGGCGACAAATCTGCGAGACATCTTAAGCCCCAATGGAGACCTCTCCGCAAAATGACGCAAGGACTGGTTCTCCGATAGCCCGATGAACACTGCTCTAAGCATGATTGCTCCTCAGAGGGCGCTTTCCCCCTGGACAGATATGAATACTTCAGCCTTCCCCGGCTCCGAATGCGAATACGTCGTACATCGGCCGCGCGCCGGCGGACGCAATGCGGCGCCCGCGAATAGAAATAGAAATAAAATTGAACGGGATGCTGAAGATCGCGGCAGTACGGCTGACGGGCATCATTACATCATTCACTGTGGTCTTCGACCCCTGAATCCTCGATGACTGCAAATTCCATGGCCGGCCACACGCTGAATCAAATCCTGAAACACCTCGCACGGAATACGCCGGCAAGTACCGGCGTACCCATGCGAACCTACCCTACTGCATAACGAACTTGCCCGCGGCATCAACCTTGTACGCTTTATAGACCTCGCCTACGCGATCGCCCTTGGCGTTGAAGGATATCTTCCCGGTGAGTCCCTGGAAGTCCTTCAGGTTGTTGTGCAGATAGGCTCCCACCTGGGCCGAATTCCCGCCCTTGGTGCCTTTGAGTGCAGCCACAACCACGTTGAAACCGTCACCAGCCAGCACCGGGTAAATTGAGTTCGGTTCGGCGCCGTACTTCTTCTTGAACTGATCGATGAAGGCCTTCGCGGTTGGGAGATCCTGCGGCAGAGGCGCACTGATGAAATAGAAGCCCGCAGCCGCTGGTACGCCAGCGATCTTGACCAGATCAGTATTGTTAGTGGCGTCACCGCCGATGAACGGAACGTTGAAGCCCATCTCCTTCTTCTGCCGCAGCAACAAACCTGCCTCATTATAGTAGCCGGTAAAGAAAACCACCTGAGGCTGAGCCTGCTTCAGCTTGGTCAGGATCGTGCTGTAGTCGCGCTCGCCGGGAGTAAGCGCATCGAAGAAAACAATCTGCGCGCCCGGCTGCTTCTGCAACAGGCCCCTGGTCTCCTCGGCCAGGCCCTTGGCATAGGTGGAGTTGTCGTGAAGGATCGCGATCTTCTTGTAGCCCAATTTCGCAATGGTCTGAGCGGCTACCTTGGCCTGCTCATCGTCGCGAGGGCAGGTGCGGAAGAACATCTTCAATCCTTTTTCCGTTAGGCGAATGGCGGTGGCGCCATTGGCAATCTGCACGATGCCGGACTCGTCAAGAATGCCCTGCGTCGGCTCGGTTACGGAAGAGCCGTAGGTTCCAATCACGGCAACTACGCCTTGCGAAATAAGCTTGTTCGCCGCCAGCGCCGCCGTGCGCGGATCGCTGCCGTCATCTTCGGTAATCACGGCGACCTGTTTTCCCAGGATGCCACCTTTGGCGTTTACGTCCGCCGCCAGAAGCTCCAGCACCTGTTTCATCCCCTGCCCCTCACTCGCATAGGAGCCTGTTATAGGTGCCAGTAGTCCAATTTTGATTGTGTCCGCAGCAAAAGCAGCATACGTACACAGAGATAGAATCGCACTCAAAAGGAACAGTTTTTTCACTCCGTCTCCTTTTACTGCTCGTCAAACTTCCCATTCTGCATATCGCAACAGTGGGGTCTAGCCAGCTTAGACCAGAATTGCACTTCGGGGAAGTACTGTGACGCATTGAATAGGGAAAAACGCATTCTTCGCCGAAGCCATCGAACCGCGGCGGTGACCGAAGTCACTTCGGGTTGTGATAAGTTAGTCCCCTCGCCAACAGTTGTCCAAACGACTCGCCGTACTTCCGCATTTCGATTGAACCCGCGGTTCTACTCATCGCTAATCTCGCGCTCAAACGCATCCGGATGCGCTCCAACAGTGCTTGACAGCCGCACACGGGGAACTTTATAACTTGATAGAACCGCAGCGCAGGAGAATACCATCATGTCGCACCGGATAAGCGCCAGTCGTGGGATTATTGTCGTCATTTTGATTCTTCAAGTGATCCCGATCATGTTGTTTCCGGCAGCATCGTTTGCGCCTACTTCCCAGGAATGGTGGCTTCCTCTATTGCTGTTGATGATGGTCTTGCTGGCGGACCTGCAATTGACTCTGCGGCACAACACCGATATCTGGCCCTGGCATCTGCTCACTTTCTCTCACGGCTTCAACCTCATCAGCCGTCTCATGATGCTCTGGCCGCACGCGACACGCATGCTCAACGGCGAAATGGTGCTTAACGGACCCTACGTCTCTCTCTCCTGCATATCGATGGCAGCCTCGGCGTTCCTCTTGTACTACCTCGAATTGCCGGAGGTCCGCATCGCTATGATTCGTTAGCCCGACGGGCGCGTCTGATCCTCTATCATCCAACAGTCCGCTATGCTCCGGCAGCTAAAGCAGCTCCGGGAACTGCCCGCTCGCAGGTTTCCGGGGCATGCAGGAAAATGCCGCTCCGGAGAACTCGTCCGGAACGGCATATCACTCATGCATGATTCTCTTTAAACCCAGTACTCAATGCCCGAGGTAGGCCTCTCGCACGCGTGCGCTTTCGCGCAGCTCTTTGGCCGAGCCTTCCAGGACGATGCGTCCCGTCTCCAGCACGTAAGCCCGATTGGCAATCTGCAGAGCCATCAGAGCGTTCTGTTCTACCAGCAGGATGCTGGTTCCCTGGGAGTTGATCTCTTGAATGATGCGGAAAATCTCTTCCGTCATGATAGGGCTGAGGCCCATGGATGGCTCGTCCATGAGCAGAAGAACTGGACGGCTCATCATCGCGCGAGCCATGGCCAGCATCTGCTGCTCACCGCCTGAGAGTGTTCCGCCCAGTTGGTTGAGGCGCTCTTTAAGACGTGGGAAGCTGGCGAACCCGCGTTCCATGCTCTGCTGGATTTCCGCCGGATCAGTGCGCGTGTAGGCGCCCATCTCCAGGTTCTCACGCACCGTCATGGGGGCAAAAATCTTGCGTCCCTCCGGGATGTGCACAACACCGCGCCGGACGATTTGCTCCGCCGGCGTCATAGTGATGTCCTCGTCCTGGAAGGTAACCGAGCCGCGGCGGGGGCGGAGCAAGCCGGAGATGGTGCGCAAAGTAGTAGACTTGCCAGCTCCGTTCGCGCCAATAAGAGTAACGATCTCCCCTTTGCTGAGGGTAAAAGAGATCCCCTGAAGCGCATGAATGGCGCCGTAGTAGACGTTCAGATCCTTCACATCAAGTAGCACTGACGGCTCCCTTGCCTAGATAGGCCTCGATGACCTTCGGGTTCTCCTGAATTTCCTTTGGGTTTCCCCGCGCGATGACCTCACCGAAGTCCATCACCGTGATGTGCTCGCAGATGCCCATCACAACCCGCATTTGATGTTCGATCAAGAGGATGGTCAACTTGAACCGGTCACGGATAAAGTGAATCAGCTCCATCAGATTGACGATCTCGGAGGGATTCATTCCAGCCGCCGGCTCGTCCAGGAGCAACAGGCGCGGATCCGATGCAAGGGCGCGCGCAATTTCCACTCGCCGCTGTTGGCCGTAAGGCAGGTTGCATGCCAGTTCGTTCTGAATGCGCTCCAGATCGAAGATGGCTAGAAAATCCTGTGCCCGCTCCGTCATCTCCTGCTCGCCCGCTTCAAACCGGGGATTTCGCAGGATACCGTCGAGCATCCCGTATGCCGCATGGGGGTGGTAAGCGATGCGCACATTGTCCAACACCGTCAAATTAGGGAACAGGCGGATATTCTGGAAGGTGCGGCCGATGCCCAGGCGGGTGACCTCAAAAGATTCCATCCCAACCGTGCTTATCCCTTGCAATCGTATATCCCCGCTACTGGGGACATACAGGCCGCTAATCATGTTGAAAACGGTCGTCTTCCCTGCCCCGTTAGGACCGATGAGACCCGCTAACTCACCTTGACTTACGGTCATCGTGAGGTCGCCGACGGCCCGCAGGCCGCCGAAAAATTTCGTCAGCCCTTGGATCTCCAAGAGAGGTGCAGGCAAACTGGATGTTTCTTCAGCCGGCATTTCCAATGCTCCAAAATGGACCCCCATAAGCCGGGCAGACTACGAGAGGGAATCCTGAGAGTATTCTTGCTCGCTTAAACGATAGGGCAGAACACGCCGCACGAACCGACGACGGTACCCTGTGCCGGTTGCGGTTATCCCGATTGATCCACACCGATCTTTTCCCCTGTTTCGGCGTTTCGAGTATCGGTCTTTACCGGCTCACGCTTACGCATCGTGACAACGGGTGTCTTGAGGAAGCCCCATTCGACGGTCCCAAGGAGACCCTTGGGGCGCAGCAACATGAGAAGCAGCAAGGCAATGGGGTACAGAACGAAGCGCCAAGTCGGAGCCTCCGTTCCCATCTGGCCAAGCAGCACCCGCAGCAGCCCCTCGAGGAAGAAAATCCAGGCGAAGGAGGCGGCCAAAGTTCCAGTCATGCTCCCCAGCCCGCCGAAAACTACGATGATCAGGGGGTTGAAACCCACCAGGAAATCAAACGTTCCGGGGCTCAGGAATCCGATGAAGTGAGCATAGACCCCGCCGCCGACCCCTGCGAAAAAGCTCCCTATGACAAACGACAGGAGTTTGTAATTCGCCACCTCAATGCCCATTACCTTGGAAGCGGTCTCGTCTTCACGCACCGACATAATGGCGCGTCCCGTACTGGAATGGATTATGTTGCGCATGACAACGATAATCGCCAGCAGGAACGAGAAGGCCCAGAACCAAGTGGTCAGTTTCGGAATGCCGATCATACCTCGCCCGCCCTTCATTTCCGGGAAAGGGAGGATCGTGTCTGAGTTGATCATCAGGGTGTTCACCACGATGGTGAATCCCAGGGTTGCGATTCCGAAGTAATCGCTGCCAAGGGTGAGAACCGGAAGGCCAAAGAGGAAGCTCACCTCGGCGGCGAAGGCGCCTGCCAAGAGCACGGCGAGGAAGTACACCACCTGAAGCGGAAACCCACGCGTCAAAACCCCGGGCGCATCGGGCGATCCGAGAAGCGGCGCCAGAATTGGGTTAGACCAATAGCCGACCCATGTCGCAAATGCCCCGACCGCAACGCTTCCAATCAGATAAAGGGTAAAAGCCGAGAGCACCGGCACCCCTTGGTATCTACCCAGGAAACGCTGGATGCCGATAATCATCAGGGCGCCTAGCGTGCAACCCAATCCGACGACCACGAGCCCCTTCGAATCACCATTCGTCCAACGATAGGTGATGTCTGCCGCGGTATAGGCGCCGATCCCATAGAAGCCCCACTGGCCAAGGCTGAACTGGCCGTTGAAGCCGTAGATCAGGTTCAAACCCAGCGACACCATCGCGATTGCGCAGGCCTGGAATAAGAGTCCGCTGTCGAAGTCGCTCAAAGCCGGAGAGCCGCCAATCGGAACCG
>CAWHUL010000017.1:0-13221 GCA_963832365.1 uncultured Acidobacteriota bacterium
TATAAGGACGAAGGCGTTGTCAAGGTCAGGGATATCCTGTGCAGCGTCGCGACACCGCGTGTTGGCCAGAGTTGGGTTGAGGACCAAGAGTCTCCGAGCATCACGCTGAATCACCTGCGATGAAGCAATCGCTTCACCATCCATCTATGCGGCCCTAAACTGCGACCATGATTTTCCATGCGAACATCCAGCCGCCGGACCGGTGTGGAAGTGGAAAACGTTTTTGTGTTTTCCAAGGCGCGTAAGCGCCGTCTTCTGCACCGGTCAGTTCTGGATGCAGAGTGCCCATTCAATTTCCCGGTCTGGCTTGCGCCGACCACACCTTCATCTCGGGCTGCCCTCGATGCGAGCGATCTCCGGATACGGTGTGTTGGTGCGCAGCATCCAGAACAATCGCACGGCTAATCTTCTGGCCGCCGCCACCTTGGCAACTCCTTTTGCCATGCGGTGGCAGCGATGCTTGTACTGCTGGCGAAACCCTTCATCCAGACGGTTTACTGCTTGCGCACTCTCGACCAGCAACATGCGCATAAACGAATTCCCCTGCTTGCTGATCGATCCCAGTCGCCGCCGATTGCTTAAGCTTTTCTCGCTCGGAATCAGGCCAAGATAGCTCGCTACCTGTTTGCCGCGCTGGAATCGACTGACATCCCCAATGGTCAAAACGTAGGCCAGGGCGGTGATCGGCCCCACGCCGGGCTGCGTCATCAACAACTGCGCTCGCGGGTTCTCCTGAGCAGCACGCTCGACCGCCCCATCAAGCTGAGCAATCTGCTGATTGAGACCGCTGAGCAGGTTGAGCAGGTCGTGCCTGCGTTGCGCCGCCCAGCCTTCCAGCGGCAGTTCGCGCAAAGCCTGCTGGCCCGCCTGGCTCCACAGTTTGCGCTTCATCTGCACGCCTTTGTTCAGCATCAGGTGATGCAGGCTATTCTTGACCCGCACCCGGATGCCGACGAGTTTGTGCCGATGGATCAGCAACTGCCGCAGATCGCGTTCGGCGGCACTTGGTCTCCACAACCGCGGGAAGCGATCCTCCATCAATAGCTTCAGGATGTGTGCCGCATCCCGCCGATCCGTCTTTTGCTTGCGCACGTAGCTGGCTCGGATCTGGGCTGCATCTCCGATCCACACTTCGTGCCCCAACCGCTCCAGAAGATCCTCGAACCACTGCGTATTGCCACACGCTTCAAAGCCGACCAGGGCCGGCGAACTCAGCTGGCGATAGAAGCGCTCGGCTTCTCCGTCGCCGTTCTCCAGCTTTAGCTCCCGAATCTCTCCCGTTTCTGCATCGAAAACAGCAACTTGTTGCCAACCCGGATGGAAATCACACCCTACAATAATCATGAAGGCTTCTCCTGACCCGGATGCCCTTGTTCCTCAAACAACGAACATACAGGTCGCTAGAAGCCTTCGTCCTTATCCAATCAATTTCTGCCAGTTATCCTTGTTCGCCAGATTTGAATCTCATTCCCGTGTTGTTGGCATCCTAAGATCCCGGATGCAAAGTAATGTCCGGAGGCATGTCGCATGAGGCACAAGTCTGTTATTGCGTTAGCACTGGCAGTGGTTGCTGGCATTGCAATAGGCGCGATCGGCGAGGCAGTTTACGCGCAGGCCAAGCCGCCCGTCTACATGATCGGGAACAATGAGGTAGCCAACCAGGAAGGCTACGCCAAGGAGTACCTTCCCAAGGCGCAGGCCTTGATCAAACAATATGGTGGAGTCTACGTCGCAGCGGGCAAAGGGACTGCCATCGACGGAGAGCCTCCGAAGGGACGCGTCATCATCCTGCGATGGGATAGCTTGGACGAATTAATGAAATGGCGGCATTCACCGGAATACGAGGCAGCCCGCAAGATCGGCGAGAAGTACGCGAAATACAACGTGATCGCCGTTGACGGGGTTCCACAAAAATAAGGCGAATTGTACCCACCCTACGCGAAAAACCGGCGTACGATGGGGCACCCGCCACCCTTCTGCCTCCGCACATTAGCTCCGCCTGCGGTGTGGGCCACCTAGTCTTGTTGGGTCAATGCAGAAGCAACCCGGTCGCGGTGATGATGAGACCGATGGCCGCCGCCACGAACCCCGCGGCCCAGAAAATGCGCTTCCGCGTCAGCAGGGTAATTGACGTAACGACCAGCGCAATCTCCAGGAAGCTCTCGCCGAGATCGAAGCGGTCAGCGCGCCGGCGCTCGACCTCCATCTCTTTCTCAAGCTTACGGCCTTCCGCCTTAAGTTCTTCCTGCTTGGTGGAGTAAGCGCCGACTGCATCCTGATACTTACGTTTCAGTGTCTCGACCTCGGGGTGCGTGAGCTCCGAAACCTTAAGCAGATCCAGGAACAACTCGGTCGTCTGCCGCTGGCTGTTCTTCGCCTGGTAGTAGGCCCAGGTGTCGGTTACGCGATTCTGCAAGATGATCTCTTCGGTGTGTGCCCGGTGCCCCAGCACGGAAACGGCGGCCACAAACACCGCCAGGATTGCCATCGTCAGACTGACGGGCGCAAGCCGCGATTCGCGGCCATGCTCCGCCGCCTCTTGTAACTCCTGCATCTCCTCTGGAGAAGAAGAACTCATGATGCCTCCGTCGTAATCTTTGCCAAGCTGTGTTTGCCAGGGAGCCCGGAGCTTTCCATAGTAAAGGCGAAGGGCATGGCGGGGAAAGTCTGATTCAATAGCTCGAAATGGCCAGACACGCGCCGCGGCCAGCCGGACTTGTGAGCACCTGCCCCCCCCACATTTCGGGACATCCTCCCCGTTGCACGAGTAGGTTCCGGACCGAGCGCTCCCCATTTGACCTTCCGATACCGCCATTCGCAAGCGCTGCTTTCCACTCGCTGTAAGAGTGCATCACTGTCACAAGTGAGTGTGAGCACAGCGCTAAGTCACACGAAAGATTGACAATAGTCACAGGTTTTTTGCAGGGCAGCAGTATGTTTTGGCGGCAGCCTCCGACCACATGGCTTGTTCCTGTTCCAACTGTAATTTTTAAGGAGAGCGCACGTGAGCACCACCTTGATTCCCCCCGTGACCAAGCGGCCCGATTTCAACATCCTTCAGCCGGAGACGACTTTCACCGGTGCGCCCATTGTCAGGTCGCAAAAGGGGCTACCCAAGACCACGCAATCGTTGTGTCCCGAGTGCAAGACCATCATCGACGCCCGCATTTTCGAAGAGAACGGCAGGGTCATCATGGAAAAGGCCTGCCCTGAGCACGGTGAGTTTCGCGATTGCGTCTACTCCGATGTGAATCTCTACCTCAAGATGGAAGAGTGGGAGTTCGGCGACAACCGCGGCCTGTCGAATCCCGCGATCAATAAGGGAACCGATACGGTTTGCCCGGACGACTGCGGCATGTGTTCGCTGCACACCTCCCATACGGCGCTCGCTAACGTGGATCTGACCAACCGCTGCAACCTCACGTGTCCTGTCTGTTTCGCCAACGCCAATGCGGCTGGGTATCTCTATGAACCCGATCTCATCCAGGTGCGCACCATGCTGCAGGCATTGCGCGACGAGCGCCCGGTCGATACGCGCACGGTGCAGTTCTCCGGCGGTGAGCCCACCATCCACCCCAACTTCGTTGAGATCGTCGCCATGGCCCGCGAGATGGGCTTCAGCCATATCCAGGCCGCCACCAACGGCCTGATGCTCAACAATCACGAGTTCGCCCGGCGCGCGAAAGAAGCCGGACTGTCGACCCTCTACTTGCAGTTTGACGGTGTGACCGATGACGTGTATCTCAAGACCCGGGGCGAGCCCCTGTTCGAAAAGAAGATGCAGACCATCGAGAGCTGCCGCCAGGCCGGCATCAAGATCGTCTTCGTCCCGACCATCGTCAAAGGGGTCAACGACGATCAACTTGGCGATATCCTGCGCGTGGCCATCAATAACGTCGATACCATCAGCGGCATCAGCTTCCAGCCGGTGGCCTTCACCGGACGCATTTCACGCCGCGAGCTTGAGCAGAAGCGCTTCACCCTCACCGACCTCGCCTTCGGGCTCTCCGACCAGACCGGCATGTTCGACAAGTACGACGACTGGTTCCCGCTCTCGGCCGTCACTCCTTTCTCCAAGCTCATGGCCGCAATCCGCGGCACCGGAGTCCCCACCATCTCGTCGCACGCGCACTGCTCCGTCGGCACTTACATGTTTGTCGATGAAAAGAGCCGCAAGGCCGTGCCGGTAACCCAGTTCGTCGATATTCCTTCCATGTTGCAGGATATCGATGAGCTCTCGCGCAAAATGGGCAAGACGTTCACCAAGTACTACCACGGCATCAAGGCCTGGACCCAGCTTAAGAAGCACTTCAAGCCCGAGTTTGCGCCTCCCGGGCTCACCTTCCAGAAGCTCCTCGACACGCTGCAGGGCATGACCAACAAGGAGCTTGGCCGCGACGGCATGGACGGAACTTTCACTTACCGCACGATGCTGGTGGCCGGCATGCACTTCATGGACAACTACAATTACGACATCGAGCGCGTTAAGCGCTGCGTCATTCACTACGCCGCGCCCGATGGCAAACTCTATCCCTTCTGCACCTATAACTCCGGACCTACCTACCGCGAGAAGATTGAAAAACAGTTCTCCATTCCGTTTGAAAAGCAGTTGGAACGCTTCACCTTTGCCAAGTCAAACGGCAACGGGAATGGAAACGGGAACGGCCACAAGAAGTAGGGTGTGCAGGATTTAATTAATCCTGCTGTAACGGAAAACGCAAGGCCCGGCCCAGACCGGGCCTTTTGCTTGCTTATACCGCGACAAGGCGCGGTAGCAATTCACCTGCTTTTCCCAGAAAAATATCGGTGAAAGCAGAGGCGTTTGCCGGCTCCTCCGGACCAACGTAGTAGGTCCGAATACCAGTGCTCTCCGGCCCGGCGCCGGCCCAGTGCACAAAGCTGGCTGCGGGTTGCACCAGTCCGGAGGTGCCGACCACGAGCAGAACCGTGCACTGCTCCAACTCTCTCGCGATGAGCGGCAGGTGCATAATGGCTTCGCCGAACCAGACGATATTCGGCCGGATGCGCGCACCGCAGCGGCAGCGCGGAATGTCGGCAAGGTGCTCGTACAGTTTCTCGTCGTCGAAAGGCTCGC
Organism: uncultured Acidobacteriota bacterium; assembly: GCA_963832365.1. Lineage (GTDB taxonomy): Bacteria > Acidobacteriota > Terriglobia > Terriglobales > Acidobacteriaceae > CAWBRT01. The sequence goes on from CAWHUL010000017.1 coordinate 5,096, forward strand.
GATCGCAACTTTCGCAGCGCGAGCGGAACAGTTCGCCGTGCATGTGCACCAGGCGTTTGGAACCGGCACGCTCGTGCAGGTGGTCGACATTTTGCGTGCACAGAAAAAACCGCTCGCCCAGTCTGCGCTCAAGTTCGGCCAGCGCGAGGTGGGCTGCGTTCGGCTCGACCGCCAAGGCTCCCTTTCGGCGCATGGAGTAAAAGTTCCAGACCAGTTCTGGATCGCGCTCCCAGGCTTCGGGAGAAGCAACCTCTTCCACGCGATGGCCGTGCCAGAGCCCGCCGGGGCCGCGGAAAGTCGCCAAGCCGCTTTCCGCGCTGACACCGGCGCCGGTGAGCACGAATATCCGGTCATCGGGGCCAAGCTGAATGGCAGGCGTCCGCTTTCTTTGTGGCTTCCTTTTCATCGGTCGGGTTCACTGCAATGCAGAGTCGGCAGTGCTATTTTTATCATCGAAATGGTAACTCACCCGCGCGCGGTGGCTCGCTTCAATCCCTGACTCTTTGGAGAGATGCAACATGCAACAGCGAAAGCTCCTGATGATCGTAGGCGACTACGTGGAAGATTACGAGGCCATGGTTCCGTTCCAGGCCCTTCAGATGGCTGGATACGCGGTGGATGCGGTGTGTCCCGATAAAAAGTCGGGCGAGTTCGTCCGCACCGCAATCCATGACTTCGAAGGCGACCAGACCTACAGCGAAAAGCGAGGACACAATTTCACCCTGAACGCCAGCTTCGCCCAGACTGATCCGGCCCAGTACGACGGGCTGGTGCTGCCGGGCGGACGTGCGCCGGAGTATCTGCGGTTGAATCCGAAGGTACTCGACATGGTGCGTCACTTCGATGAACAACAGAAGCCTATTGCCGCTATCTGCCATGCGGCGCAATTGCTGACCGCCGCGAATGTGGTGAAAGGCAAAAGGATGAGCGCCTACCCGGCCTGCGCCCCTGAAATCGAGAGTGCCGGCGGCATTTACGTCCCGGTGGACATGACGGAGGCGGTTGTCGATGGGCCGTTAGTGACAGCCCCGGCCTGGCCCGCGCATCCTGCCTGGCTGGCTGAGTTCCTGAAGGTGCTGGAAGGCAGTGCTTCCAAGTCTCAGCAACGCGGGCGTGCGCTACAGGAGACGCGTTAGACTCACTGGGCCAAGCGGATGCCGCGCCCAGGTTCGTAGAGGGCATTGCTTTCGCCCCGCTTTTCAGGTTGACATCCAATTGCGTTACTTTTTACAATCGAACGTGAGATGACTTTGTTCCTCCATCATCGCCATCACCATCATCACCACGAGATGATCGTGTCGGCGGGGATGTGCGGATAGCTAAGAGCAAGTCCCTCAGGTTTCTGACCCGCTGATGCGATCAAGCTCAGCGGGTTTTTCATTGGTGGCAGGACGGCCAAATAGTTGAGGTGAGCATGGAGACGATCGATTTCGAAAAGATGCAGGGCCTGGCCCCGGCAGTGGTACAGGACGCCGACAACGGCGAAGTCCTAATGGTGGGTTTTATGAACCGGGAGGCGCTCGACAAGACGCTGCGATCCGGCTATGTCACGTTTTACAGCCGGACACGCAATCAGCTCTGGACCAAGGGCGAAACTTCCGGCAACCGGCTGCGGCTGATAGAGGCCTCCACCGATTGCGATCGCGACACTGTGCTGTGCCGGGTGCGCGTGGAAGGCGATGGACTGGTCTGCCACGAAGGCACGCGCTCGTGCTTTACCAAGCCTATGTCATTTGAAATCTCCCCTAGCGCGTCGGAGGTGCGGAAATGAAAATTCGTCTTGGTATTCCCAAAGGCAGCCTGCAGGATGCGACCATCAAGTTGTTTGCCGCTGCCGGATTCAAAATTTACGCCGACGGACGTTCCTATTTCCCCAGCACGGACGACCCCGAGTTGGAGTGCATGCTAATTCGCGCCCAGGAGATGGCACGCTACGTCGAGCACGGCGCGCTGGATGCCGGACTCACGGGGCTGGACTGGGTGCAAGAGAGCGGCTTGACCGTGCAGACCGTAATCGATCTGAACTATGCCAAGCAGAGTCGCGGCAAAGTGCGTTGGGTGCTGGCCGTTCCAGAGGAATCGTCGTTCAAACGCGCGGAAGACCTGGCGGGCAAGACGATCGCAACCGAACTGGTGGACGTGACCAAGCGCTACTTCGCCGGCAAGAATATTCCCGTGCAGGTTGACTTTTCCTGGGGCGCGACCGAAGTGAAGCCGCCGATGCTGGCCGACGCCATCGTGGAAGTGACCGAGACCGGCAGTTCTCTCAAGGCCAATCGACTGCGCATCATTGACACCGTACTGCAGTCGAACACGCAACTGATTGCGAACACCAGATCGTGGGCCGATCCATGGAAACGGCAGAAGCTCGAAAATATTGCGATGCTGCTGCAAGGCGCGATTTCCGCCCAGGGGCAAGTCGGCCTGTTGCTGAACGTTCAGAGAAAGGACCTGCCGGCCGTGCTGCAGGTTCTGCCGGCGCTCAACAGCCCGACAATTTCTCCCTTGAGCGATGAGTGCTGGGTCGCGGTGAACACGATTCTCGACGAGACTGCGGTACGCGATATCATCCCCAAGCTGAAAGCCGCCGGCGCAACGGGCATCGTGGAATATCCGCTGAACAAGGTGGTGCTCTAATGCGCGTGCTCGACGGGCGCGAAGCCGCCAGTTACGTAACCGAAAAGCTCATCTGCCGCGGCTCGGCCATTGCGCCAAAGGTGGAGCGCACGGTCGCACAGATCGTTCGCGATGTTCGCGCCAACGGCGACGAAGCTTTGCGAAAGTATGCGCGGGAGTTGGACGGCCTCGGCGAAAAGCAGTCCGTGCTGGTCAGCCGTCAGGAGTTGGAAGCCGCGCGGAGTCAGGTCTCGCCCGAGTTCATGCAAGCCATCGAGCGGGCCGCGCGCAACATTCGCCGCTTTGCGGAGTGGCAAATGCCAAGGTCTTGGGTGCGGACCATGGAGCCGGGCGTGCGCGTGGGACAGCGGGTGGAGCCGGTCGCATCGGTTGGCTGCTACGTTCCCGGCGGGCGCTATCCGCTGCCCTCGTCGGTGCTTATGACGGTGATTCCCGCGCAAGTTGCGGGTGTTAGGCGCATTCAGGTGGCATCTCCCCGTCCCGCGCCTGAGACTCTTGCGGCGGCCGCAATGCTAGGCGTGGAGTGTTTCTATCGCATTGGCGGCGCGCAAGCGGTGGCCGCCTTTGCCTATGGCACCGATTCCGTGCCGCGAGTCGCCAAAATCGTTGGCCCCGGAAATAGCTACGTGACGGCGGCGAAGAAGCTGGTGTCCTTCGACTGTTCGATCGACATGCTTGCCGGTCCCACCGAGGCAATCGTCTTCGCCGATTACGGCAACGCCGAGTTTTTCGCCGCCGACCTGGTGGCGCAGGCGGAGCACGATCCGGAAACCCTGCCGATTTTCGTGACCACCAACTTACGGCTCGCTCAGGAGGTCGCAAAAGCGGCCATGGCGATGGCGGCGGAGAATCCAATCGCGCGCAAATCGCTGGGTGAAAACGGGGTCGCGCTGGTTGCCGCGGCGGCGGACGAGGCTTTCATCTGGATCAACGCCATCGCCGCCGAGCACCTGACGGTGGATGCGGCCAACGTGCACAGGGTCTTCGATGCCGGATCGGTTTTCGTTGGCGAATACTCGCCGCAATCGCTGGGGGATTATGCCTCCGGGCCGAACCACGTGCTGCCAACCGGAGGCGTGGCGCGTTATCGAGGCGGGTTGAGCGTGTTGGATTATGTCAAGATCATCAGCGTGCAGCAGGTATCGAAATCGGGACTGAAGCGGATAGGTCCGGCGGTGGCGCTGCTGGCCGAAGCCGAAGGCTTAAAGGCGCACGCCGAATCCGTCCGAGTGAGGATGAAGTGATCTGCCGAGTTTGTTAGAGCGAGGATAAAGTGCAATGCTGAACGCACGTGCGGTTGTGCAGAACCTGAAGGAGTACCACCCGCCGTTGGGACGGCGCGAAGGGCTGCGGCTCGATTTCAACGAAAACGTTGGTGGATGCTCGCCGCGCGTGCTGCGTGTGCTGGCATCCATTTCGACCGAGGTTCTCAATAAGTATCCGGAGCGGGAAGTAGGCGAGCTTGCGGTGGCCGGCTATCTCGGAGTCGCAATCGACCGGCTGCTGCTCACCAACGGCGTGGACGAAGCGATCCATCTGCTCTGCGAAACCTACCTGGAACCTGGCGACGAAGCGCTGATCGTGGTGCCGACGTTTTCGCTCTACGAGATTTACGCATTGGCGACGGGCGCTAGAGTCGTGAACGTGCAAGCCGGGGAGGATTTCGCGTTTCCGGCCCGTGAGGTGTTGCGGGCAATCACTCCGGCAACGAAAGTAATCATGCTGGCCACTCCCAACAATCCGACGGGTGCCGTGGCATCGCGTCAGGACCTGTTGGCGATCGCCGCAGCCGCTCCCAATGCGGCGCTGCTGGTGGATGAAGCCTACTGGGATTTTCACGGTGAGACGCTGCTCGACCAGATCGGAGCGGTGCCGAACCTGTTCATCGCCCGCACCTTCTCCAAGGCGTTTGGCCTTGCTGGCTTCCGCGTCGGCGTGCTGATTGGCGACCCGGCGCAGATGAAGATGGTGCGCCGCGTTGGTTCGCCCTACAACGTAAACGGCGTGGCGCTGGCTTGCCTCGCGGAGGCGCTCACCGACCGCGAGTTCATCACCAGTTATGTCACCCAGGTGCGGGAAGGGCGCGCGCGGCTCGAGCAGTTCTATGGCGGGCGAAACATTCCCTTTTGGCCGAGCTGCGCTAATTTTGTGCTCGCCTATTTTGGCGATTACCGCAAGCCGTTGGTGGAGGAGATGCGGCGCAGGGGCATCCTGGTGCGCGACCGCAACGGCGATCCGGGCTGTGCTGGCTGTGTTCGCATTACGGTGGGCACGCGCCCGCAGACCGACCGCCTGCTGCGTGAACTGAGCGAAGCCTTGCAGGTTATCGGTTTCAAGCCGCAGCCTCGCATGAGCGACGGGAACGGCTATTGCCATGTGGAGAGCGGCTCAGCCGAGGAACCGACTTCCAAAGCACACGGCTGTCATGGCGCCGGTACATCGGAGGTGCGGCGATGAGACAAGCAAGTTCCCGAGTAAAAACTTTGCCCTCCACAACCGCCAAGAGTTCCCGTAGCGCAAGGATCGAGCGCAAGACGAATGAAACCGACATACGGCTGCTGCTGAAGATCGACGGACGCGGCGCCTACAAGGTTACGACCGGCATTCGATTTTTCGATCACATGCTGGAACTCTGTGCCCGGCACGGCGGCTTCGATCTCGAGCTCTCCTGCAAGGGCGATCTCGATGTCGATCAGCACCACACGGTGGAAGACGTCGGCATTGCCCTCGGCGAAGCCTTCGAGCGCGCGCTCGGAGACAAAAGGGAATCCTTCGCGCCGGTTATTTTCTGATGCCGATGGATGAGACTCTGGGATTGGCCGCGATCGATTTTGGCGGGCGCACGGCGGCGGTTGTGGAACCGAACGTCAAGGTCAGGTACGTGGGTGATTTGCAGGCGGAGCTGGTGTTTGATTTCTTCGAGGGCTTCGCCCGCGGCGCACGCGCCAACGTGCATCTGAAGGTGCTCTACGGTCGATCGAGTCACCACAAGATCGAAGCGCTGTTCAAGGCCTTCGCCCGGGCGTTGCGCGTGGCCTGCTCGAAAGACAAGCGGCTGGCGAAGATGCTTCCCAGTACGAAGGGGCTGTTGTGATGGATGGAGGTTTGAAGAGGCTTAAGTGTCGCGTTCCAGAAGTTCGCGCAACAACCTTTGAGGCGTCATTCTGAGCGGTAGCGAAGAATCCCTTTGCTGTGTGGGCTGAGACGCGGTTGAAGGATTCAACGCCCTGAGCGGCGCGGGATGGACAGGGGTCCTTCGCTGCGCTCAGGATGACAGCCTGAAGTGAAGGCGAACGTAAGGGACGGGCAGGGGAGAGCAAAGTGATCATCACCATTATCGACTACAAGGCCGGCAACATCGGCTCGGTGCAGAAGGCGGTTCGCCAGCTCGGCTACGAAGCGCTGATGACCGAAGACCCCGAAGTGATTCGCAAGGCCGAGCGCCTCCTCCTGCCCGGCGTCGGACACTTCAGCGCCACGCGCCGCCTGAATGAGTCTGGCATGCGGCAGGCGATTGAAGAAGCGATTGGCCGCGGCACTCCCGTGATGGGCATATGCGTCGGGCTGCAATGGATGTTCGAGGGCTCGACCGAAGCGCCGGGCGTGAAGGGACTGGGCTGCTTCCACGGCTGCTGCGACCGCTTTCATACCGAGCTCAAGGTGCCGCACGTCGGCTGGAATAGTCTGCGGCGTACCGGCGATTCGCAACTGCTGAAGGGTGTTCCCAATGAAGCGTTTGTCTACTTTACGCATTCGTACCGCGCGCCGGTAGTGGATGGCGTGGTTGCGACGACCACTCACGGCGAGGAGTTTGGATCGATGGTCGAACGGGGCAACGTCTTCGGCGTGCAGTTCCACCCGGAAAAATCGGGAGAAGCGGGGCTGCGCATTCTAAGGAATTTTTGCGAGGTTACATGCTGACCAAACGCATTATCGCCTGCCTGGATGTCACCAACGGTCGAGTGGTGAAGGGCGTGCAATTCCTTGATCTGCGCGATGCCGGCGATCCGGCGGAGCTGGCGCATCGCCACGCCGAAAGCGGCGCTGATGAAGTCGTGCTGCTGGACATTACGGCGACGCACGAGTCGCGCCCTATCCTGATCGATGCCGTGCGGCGCGCGGCGCGCGAATTGTTTATCCCGTTCACCGTTGGTGGCGGGGTGCGCACGCTGGCCGATGCCGCCGTGCTCTTTGAGGCCGGCGCCGACAAGATCACCATGAACTCGGCGGCCGTACGCACTCCGGAGCTGATCACCGAGGTAGCCGAGCGCTTCGGCTCGCAGGCTGTGGTGGTCGCCATTGACGCCAAGCGCGGCACAACTCCGGTGGAGCAAGCCGAGGTGTACGTCTCCGGGGGCCGCATTCCAACCGGACTCAGGATTCTGGATTGGTCGCGCGAAGTGGAGAGGCGCGGCGCGGGCGAGATCATGCTGACTTCCATGGACCGCGACGGCACGCAGATCGGTTTCGATTGCCCGCTCACGGCAGCCACGGCGCGCGCGGTTTCCATTCCGGTGATTGCTTCCGGCGGCGCGGGAAACGGCGAGCACTTCGTCGACGTTTTCAAGGCGGGCTGTGCCGATGCCGCTCTGGCCGCGTCGATCTTTCATTTCGCAATTCACGATGTTCGCGAACTTAAGCGGCTGTTGCAGGAGAATGGTATTCCTATGAGGCTTCCATGCTGATTCCTTCGATTGATCTGATGGGCGGCAAGATCGTCCAACTGGTGCAGGGCGACCGCAAGGCGCTGGAGTTCGACAATTTTGAATATTGGGTCGAGCGCTTTATTTCCTACCCGATGGTGCAGTTGATCGACCTCGACGCGGCCATGGGCAAGGGCTCGAATGAAACGCTCGTCGCGCACTTTTGCGAGCGGCTGCCATGCCAGGTTGGCGGTGGAATCCGCTCGATCGACGCCGTGCATCGCATGTTTCGCGCTGGAGCGAAAAAGGTGATTGTGGGCTCCGCGCTGTTGAAGGACGGTGCGGTGAACCTGGAAGCCGCTCAGCAGTTTGCGAGCGCCGCGGCCGCTGCGCGATTGATCGTAGCCGTGGATGCGCGCGGAGGAAAGGTCAGCATTCACGGCTGGAAGAAAGATATCGACCTCACCCCCGAACAGATGATGCGCGAAACCGAAGCTTATTGCGGAGGCTTCCTCTACACCCACATCGACACCGAAGGGCTGATGAAGGGAATCCCCATGGACGTTATTCAGCGACTGCGCGCGACCACCAAGCGCAAACTGATCGCCGCCGGCGGCATCCGCAGCCAGGAAGAAATCGACCAGTTGCACGCCATGGGCGTGGACGCCGTGGTCGGCATGGCGCTCTACACCGGAGCGCTGAAGGCGTAAGCTTCGCGCGGAGAAAGACATCTGCCTCCTCCTTATGAACGCGCGAAACCAATGCCGGGTGCCCCAGGTTCCGCGCCGTGTTGTTCGGCGCTAACCTGGGTGGAAGAACCCACGTCAGCCCAACGGCAGGGCGGGA
>CAWHUL010000018.1:0-22603 GCA_963832365.1 uncultured Acidobacteriota bacterium
CTGAACGTACGATTGCGATTGCTCAACAGGCAAAGATGACAGACCCGTCCAAGGGCTACGATCCGCTGCTGATCGACCGTATGCAAGCCGCCCTTCCTGTTTGCGCCAGAAACGGGGTGAAGTTGATCACGAACATGGGCGCTGCCAACCCGGTCTCTGCCGGAGAAAAAACAGGCGAGATCGCACGCTCCCTTGGTTTGAAGGGCCTCAAGATCGCCACCGTCACCGGGGACGACGTGCTCCAGATAGTAAAGAACGGCAATTACGTAATCGACGAAACCGGTGTTCCGGTGAGCAGTTTGGCGGTAGTCTCCGCCAACGCTTACCTGGGAGCAGAACCGATCGTCGAGGCGTTAGCCAATGGCGCAAACGTGATCATTACTGGCCGTGTCGCCGACCCTGCCCTGTTCATCGCTCCCCTCATTCACGAATTTGGGCTTTCGACGGACGACTGGAACATGTTGGGGAAACTCACGGTCGTGGGGCATCTGCTGGAGTGCGCGGGCCAAGTGACGGGCGGCTACTTCGCCGACCCCGGGTATAAGGACGTTCCCGACCTTGCCAGGCTTGGCTTTCCCATAGCGGACGTAAAGCTGGACGGCACCTTCGTCATAGCCAAGGTCCCCGGGTCCGGCGGCAAAGTTACGACAGACACCTGCAAAGAACAATTGATGTACGAGCTTCACGATCCGCATGCCTACATTACGCCGGATGTGGTGGCTGACTTTTCCCAGGTCAGGATGAAGGAGGTCGCGCCGGACTGCGTGCAGATCGAAGGCGGCACAGGTCGCCCCAGAACCGATTCGCTGAAGGTGTCAATTGGATATGTAGACAGCTACATCGGCGAAGGACAGATATCGTATGCCGGTCCGGGTGCCCTCGAGCGTGGTCGGCTGGCCATCGACATTGTGAAAGAAAGACTGAAACTAACCGGGGTGAAAGTGACGGAGCTTCGCTGCGACCTCATCGGCATGGATTCGATCTTTGGTCCTAAGCTCTCGTTGAACGGCCAACCTCACGAGGTTCGCATCCGGGTCGCCGGGCGCACCGAGAGCATGAAAGAGGCGGTTCGCATCGGCAACGAAGTTGAAACGCTTTACACCAATGGCCCAGCGTGCGGCGGCGGTGCATGGAAATCAGCCAGGCAGGTGGTTGCCATGGGTTCAACCCTAATCGCCCGAACCCTGGTCAAGTACAGCATAGGTTACCTGGAGGCCTGAATGAAATTGCGAGAGATTGCCCATTCCCGTACAGGTGATAAAGGCGATATATCGAACATTTCGGTGATCGCCTACCACGAAAAGGATTACCCGCTACTGGAACGACATGTGACGGCGGGGCGCGTAAAGGAGCACTTTTCCGGGGTGGTGAAGGGAGAAGTGACTCGCTACGAGATGCCGAATATCGGAGCCTTGAATTTCGTGATGCGCAATGCCTTGGGCGGCGGAGTTACACGTACGCTGGCGCTCGATATCCACGGTAAGTGCCTGGCTTCGGCTATGATGGACATGGAAATACCCGAGTCATAGGTCCGAAACCCTAGCAGGATGCGGAAAAACTAGTCTCGTTTCCACAGGCGAACCTGTTAAGAAGAAGGTATGCGTGGAGACGACGAGCAGCAATTGGATGTTTTCAGTTACGTAAGCCCCGAGCAGCGTATTCCTCAAGACCACCCTCTTCGTCCTGTGCGGGTCATGGCCGACGAGGCATTACACGAACTGAAGCCACGCTTCAGCAGGCTGTACGCCAAGACGGGGCGGCCCTCGATCGCCCCAGAGAAGTTGCTGCGTGCGCTTCTGCTGCAGGTGCTGTACTCGGTGCGCAGTGAACGCATGTTGATGGAACAACTCAACTACAACCTGCTGTTCCGCTGGTTCGTCGGACTGAACATGGACGACGCTATCTGGGATGCGACCGTGTTTACGAAGAACCGTCAGCGTCTGCTGGCTGGCGACATTGCCGAAGCGTTCTTCGATGCGGTGCTGAAACAAGCACGCCAGCGCGACCTGCTCTCGGATGAGCACTTCACCGTGGATGGAACCTTGCTGGAAGCATGGGCGGGGCAGAAGAGTTTTCGCCGCATCGATGATGACCAGCAGCCACCTGCGGCGGCGGGCAAAGACGGTGGTTCGAATCCAACCGTAAACTTCCACGGCGAAAAGCGCAGCAATGATACACATCGCTCCACAACTGATCCGGATGCCATGCAGGCTCGCAAGAGCCGTGGCAGCGCAGCGGTGCTCGCCTATCGCGGGCACCTGCTCACCGAGAACCGCAATGGACTGGTTGTGTCCACGCGCACGACACAAGCCGATGGCGCAGCCGAACCCCGTGCCGCTCTGCTCATGGTCGAGGACATTGCCGGCAATGGCCGCGTCACGCTGGGAGCCGACAAGGGCTACGACGTTCACGACTTCGTTGGCGAGTTGCGGCACATGAATGTCACTCCGCATGTAGCGCAGAACGACACCAACCGCCGCAGTGCCATCGACCAGCGCACCACTCATCATGACGGCTACCGGGTGAGCCAGAGAAAGCGCAAGAGAATCGAAGAGGTGTTCGGCTGGATGAAAACAGTTGGGCTGTTACGCAAACTGCGGCATCGTGGACTGGAGCAGGTCGGCTGGGTCTTCACCTTTACGGCTGCGGCCTACAATCTGGTGCGCATCCGCAATCTCATGGGCAGTACTCCTCAGCCGAAGTGTGCCTGAAACCGCCGCCAATCGCCTTCAACCTCCACATCAACCACGAACCGTTCGCCAGCGGAATCCTTGAACAGACCTCATACAACACAGGCTAAGACTGAATAAGCTCATTTTTCAGCAGCCTGCTAGGGCTGTATCGGAAGCGCGCTGATACGAACTTTGTCGGAAGATCTGATGCCAGGCGGGCGTGGTAGACCGTCTTGCCGCTAATGGGATAATCCGCGTCATGGATGTATGTGCCCGGCAGACTGAGGGTGTACGCTTCAGACCACGTCGGTACTCCCGCAAGGCTGCGAGTAGGTCGGGGCTGAGCATGACGGCGAGATCTTTGCGCCTCTTGCCACCGCGATCGTGAATTACCACGAAGGGAAGGCTCACCTCCGGCCTATACTTTCTGCCGCAAGTAAGCCCATCCAACGATCAAAAGCAGCGAGTCTCGGGCAAAAGGCGTCAACGTATGAGAACGCTGATTAGGCCCCAGCCGCCTTTACCAGCCCGGGTCCCATCGCCCTTCGAATCATGAAGAGCATGTCTTCGAAAGTGACGGGCTGCCGCGGATTGGTCGTTCGACAAAGATCGTTCATTGCGCTCTGGGCAAGCACTTCCAAGTCGGCTCCATTGACTCCGAGCTCCGCTAGATTCGAAGCGATACCGATATCCTTGTTCAGGTTGCGAATGGCGGTCGATGCCTTAGTCGCGGTCTCCGCTACGGTAAGCCCCTCAACCTTTTCCCCCATGGCAGCCGCAATTTCCCCAAACCGCTCCGGCGCCGCAATCATGTTGTATTCGCAAACATAAGGCAGCAGGACAGCACACAATACACCGTGCGGGATGCCATACCTGCCCAGTTGGTGGGCAATGGCGTGCGCACAACCCACTCTTCCGTTGGTGAAAGCCAGTCCAGCCATGAATGCGGCATAGGCCATCTTGTCGCGTGCTTCCAGGTTCGTCCCATTCGCGACTGCCGGCCGCAACCATCGCGAGATCAGCTTGATAGCCTGTATAGCGAATGCGTCGCTTAGGAGAGTGGATGAGAGCGAAACGTAGGTTTCTACCGCGTGACTCAAAGCATCCATGCCCGTAGCAGCGGTCAGCGCGGGAGGCATAGCTATCATCAGGCGAGGATCGTTGATCGCTACGGCCGGAAGGCAGCGAGCATCGACGACAGGCATCTTGATGTGATTGTCGCTATTTGTGATGACCGCGGTTCGGGTTGCCTCACTTCCCGTGCCAGCGGTGGTATTGATTGCCACGAACGGCGGCAACCTTTTTTTGAGCCGATCGATCCCCGCGTACTCACGAATGTCGCCACCGCTGGTCACCACCACGCCGATTCCTTTAGCGCAATCATGCGAGCTGCCACCGCCAAGCGAGACGAGCGCATCGCATCCACTCTGTTGATATATCTCCGCTCCGGCGTGGACGTTCTTGTCGGACGGATCAGGTTCAACACCATCGAAGGCGGTGACCTTCAGTCCTGCTTTTTCCAAATGTTCCCTGATCTGGTCAATCATGCCCAACTTGGCAATCCCCTTGTCGGTGACCAGGAGGACATGGGTCGCCCCTAGCTTCTTGACCTCTGCCCCCACCTCTTTGGAACAGCCAGGCCCCATCAGGGAAAGACTTGGGGCCACGAATCGATATGTCACATCGCCTAATTGAATAAGTGCCATTGTTTCCTCCTGAATGTCCTCTGGCAACCTCTACCCTTTTCACCAGCCAACAGCCGGAAGACGGCGTCCGTTGGAGCCGATGATCACGCATTTCCGAAGCCAAAACTCTATTGTTGCCCAATGAAGGATCGAGTTTGAATTCATCCCATCACAGCACTAACATGATCTGCACGAGTCGAGTCGGGACCTCTACAAATCCTGTTCAGCGCCCAGCCGACTTCGCTGCTGCCTTTGGCGCCGACGCTTGGACTCGCTGACAGCACACGTATGCAACGACGCCGCCAACCAGTACGCTGAGGCCCAGGAATACCAAGCCATAGATGAAGTTTCCTGTCGCATCTTTGATCCACCCAACCGTAAACGGGCCGGCGAATCCACCGAGATTCCCGATCGAGTTGATCAGAGCAATGCCACCCGCTGCGGCAGTTCCCGTCAAGAATATAGGAGGAACGGTCCAAAATACGGGCATCGCCGCATAAAGCCCAATACTCGACAGCGAGAGCAGCGTGATCGTCAGCAGCGGGTTGGTACTGAATAGCGCGCTGCCAAGCAATCCGAAAGAGCCCAACAGGAAAGCAACTGTCAGATGCCATTTGCGTTCGAGTTTCTTATCGGAACTGTTCCCCCAGACCAACATGCCGATACCGGCGGCGGCGAAGGGAATAGCGGCGATCAGACCGATTTGGAGAGTAGTGAGGTTGCCAAACCTTTTAATAATTTGCGGCAACCACATATTCACGCCGTAGATGCCGATTTGCAGCGTGAAGTAAACCAAGCCCAACACGAGAACCCGTGGGTTCAGTAATGCCTGGCCAAGAGTGAACTTGTGAACTGATTCAACGCTCGCACGCTCGTGGTCAAGTTGCGCCTGCAACCATTGGCGTTCATTCGGCTCCAGCCAACCCGCTTTCGCCGGAGTGTCCGTGAGGTAGTAGAAAGTGATAAAACCCAGCACTACGGACGGAATGCCTTCAAAAATAAACAGCCATTTCCAACCTGCTATCCCGAAGACCCCGTTCATGTTGAGGATCAATCCGGAAACCGGCGCCCCGATGAGGAGGGAAACCGGAATGGCGAACATAAATCTTGAGACAATGGCGGCTCTGTAGCGCGCAGGAAACCAATAGGTGAGGTAGAGAATGATTCCCGGGAAGAACCCCGCTTCGGCTGCGCCCAACAGGAAGCGAACAATGATGAAGCTGGTCTTTCCCTGAACCAGGCACATCGCGGCCGACAGCAGGCCCCAACTGATCATGATTCGAGCAATCCAAAAACGCGCGCCGTACTTCTGAAGAGCAAGATTGCTTGGTACTTCAAACAAGAAGTAGCCCAAAAAGAAAATGCCCGCACCGGCTCCGAAGACGGTCGCGGTAAAGCCGAGATCTTTGTTCATTGTCAAGGCTGCAAACCCGACGTTAACCCGGTCCAGATAGCAGACGAAGTAGGTCAGCACCAGGAATGGGATCAGCCGCCAAGTGACTTTCTTAATAACTACCTGTTCCAATGCTTGTTCATTCATCGTCCATCTCCTTGTTCACACAATTCCTGGGAGCCAGGAATTCATTTTCAGCTCTGAATAGCTCGGATTGTACAGCTCATGGGTGGATTTGCAAGTCGCTTGTTCGATCCGATTCTGGATTGTTTAATCGGCTTCAACGTGCCCCTATTGTGAGAACGGGCCGAAGAACTTTGCAAGATGCTAGTCGGAGAGAGAGCAGGCTGGCACGGCACTAAATAGCAATACGACAGCAGCACGGGCTCCATCTGGCTCAGCTACTGAACCTTGAGCAATTCCGCAATGCCGCGCAACGCGACATAGTAACCGAAGACGCCGAACCCGGTTACCACTCCACGGGTCACGCGAGCAATGTCGGAAATCTTGCCGAATCGTGCCGGATTCGAAATATGCAGCTCGATGGTCGGAAAACCCACCTGCGAGATCGCCGCCATCAACGCGGGATATCCGGTCATATAGCCGGCAGGGTTAATGATCGCTGCATCTATGCCCCGGTCGTTTGCCTCATAGAGCTCGTTAACGACTTCCCCTTCGATATTCGAGTGAAAAATCTCGATCTCGATTCCCAGTTCAGATGCATATTTGCGGATATGCTGGTCATACTCCGGCAGCGTCATGGCCCCGAAGATTTCGACCTGCGCTTTTCCGCGCATATTCATCCCAGCACCGTGCACGATCAAGACTTTAGTCATAGGTTCTCCTCTGTATATATGCTGGCCGATGGAAATCGTTGCCGCGCCTCATCGTAGTGTGCTTTCGCTGTCTATCGGATCTGCGAATCAGAGAAGGCTCGGCACGAACTGTAACACCATTTCTGTGGCAGAAAAGTGGCAACCGGCGTCTCGCACACGCACCGTTCGTAAACACGAAGCCGATCCCGCAAATCAACTGACTGACTAGCAAATCTTCGTCGCTGAAACGCTACACCCATAGGCAAGAGTGATCAAGACTTATTCGGCCGCCGGCCGAGGCCCACCGGTGATCCGACCAGTCTCTTGGTACCAATCGGAGAGTCTTTAGACGAACGTTCTCTTCCTGCACCTGTTTCAGCTGGCGGATTAGTTTTCAGCCTTCAATCTTTGGTAAGCATCTTGTTGCCGGGTCAATAGCTTGCGGAAGGCTCGGAACGCCCCGAGGATGCGGTGGTCGGTAATGCCAGCATCCTGGACGAAAGCGAC
Organism: uncultured Acidobacteriota bacterium; assembly: GCA_963832365.1. Taxonomy (GTDB): domain Bacteria; phylum Acidobacteriota; class Terriglobia; order Terriglobales; family Acidobacteriaceae; genus CAWBRT01. The sequence goes on from CAWHUL010000018.1 coordinate 7,073, forward strand.
ATACAGCGCATTCGCCGCAAAAACATAAGCATCGAGATCGTCCATGCCCTGGTGGAGCTGGTCTCTGGCCATCAGGTACCCGGTAATTACTTCTTGCATTGACAGGTTTAAATTCGGATTACCGTCTCCGTAAACACACTTCGCATTGATAATGATCGTCTTTCTCCGTCTGTGTATTGCTGCTCGGCAAATTCATCGCTTTCATAACACGGCTCACAAGCGCTTTCTTTTTCAGAATGCAGCGGTCGGCGCGGAGCCAGAATCGCTCCTCTCGCTTGTCGTATCCGACTCGCCCACGGGGCGGTTCTTCGTATTCAACTTCTGACGGCACCAATCTTTTACGTTGAAGTTCCGCCCAATAGTCGACGTGACTGGCGGCATGTCCAAGGTGGTCGCCGTACGCCTCGGCTTTTGAGAGCGGGGTGGTGTCGAGAATTAACATGCGTTGGAAAAACCAGAAAATGCCAACTCGAGGCTCCTGCTGTTCTTTGTTACTCATCCTTCCTCCCTGGTTCAGCGTCATCATCCAGTAACCCGGCGTCTTCGAACATCATTTGAAAGACAGGTGGCATGCAATGCTGGTCTTTTAGCTCCTGGAAGACAGGGCATGCCGCCGAATCGTTTGCATGGTGCGCCCTAGCCTCCTCGTGGGTGCAAAAGTCCTTGTTGCACCAGAGGCAAAAGCCAATGGTCTGATTGCCATCGCTGTCCTTGAAGAAGTTCTCTCTAGCAGCGCCCTCGCTGCGACGGAGCATATTGCTGGTACCAGGCTCGTACCCCATACGACGGAGGTGTTCGTCCATATGCTCCGGGCAAGCGAGCAGTTCGACCATGCATTCGCTGTGGTCGCCCTCTTCCATCGGTACCCCATCGATGGGACACATGCACAGCGAAGATTCCGTGTCTCCAGCGAGGAGACGTAAGGCCGTACCAGCACACTGCCAATCGTGGCCGGCATAATCGCAAAAATGGCGGTGGGTCATTTACCCCCAAACATTAAAAGGGGCACGTTGCTGCGCGTGTGCCCCTCTGAAATGTGATAGGTGGCTACTTTTTGCGATTGATCAGGAGGCCGGGGTCGGCGGTGTTGCTGGACACAAGTTTACCGGAGCTATCTCGGGTATTGCTGAATCGTTCAGATGTGCGGCCAAGCGTGTTGCCGCTGTCGTAACGTACGACGGAGCTAGTGTCATCGAACCCGGTTGTTACCGAGCCGATTGTCTGCTTAGTAGAGTCACGGATAAAATTCTTGATAAGTACCATGCGTCCTCCAGCGGTATTCTACAGTGGCCGCTGTTATTTCTAATTTTTTTTCAGTTTTCCTAACCTCCACTGTAGAATAAGGGCAGTGGATACGAATCTCTACTGCATCGAGATAGGATTCTCTCAGCTCAAGAATTTGTGTAGGTTGACCTCCAGCATTGTAGTTCCATCAAGAACCCCCGACGACGCACTTAGCTACGTGCAAACGCATTGTCCTGAAGCTTTCCGCAAATCCAAGGTGCACCGTGTTTACCCGGTCAGGCATGTGGCCGTCAATTGGCCGCTAGGTACTTGCGAAATAGTCGAGGAAACAGTCTCCAGCCGTCAATTGGCAGTTATTTCTGTGCCTTCTCCGTAGTTAAGGAGCACCTGTGAAGGAAAAAGCTGCAATTTACGCTCGGGCATGGGCGCCTGATGAGGACGTATCCGCACAGGTGTGTTATCTCCGCCAGCTTGCTCGTCAACGCGGATTTGAAGTGATAGCCGAGTACAAAGACATTGCTTCCGGAGCCAAGGCACGGCGTCCTGGAATGGAAACGCTGATAGCCGGTGCTAAAGAGGGTCGCTTTTCAGTCGTCCTGACTAACAGGTTGGCGTGCCTCAGCAAAGGCGTCAAGCATTTGCTCCAGTTGACTGAACACTTCAGGACTCTCCACATCGACCTGATTTCTGTACAGGAGGCTATCGACACATCTACTTCAACCGGAAAGCTCTTCTTTGATGCCATGGCTAGCCTCAACCAATGCGAGAGTGAATTGGTAAAGGAACATATTCGCGTGGGCTTGAGGCGCAAGAAATTGGAAGGATTCCGGCTCGGCAGGAGACCTCTCAGCGCGCAGCATGACTTAATCGTTCGCGACCGTTTGGCTGGTCTGTCATTGACGCAATGTTCAAAGAAGTATGGCGTAAGCCGAGCGTCGGTCGTTCGGTTCGTGAGAGAGGCGCAACGCCAGTTCGCCGGTGTCGGTCAGATCCCGCCTGCTGTTGCGGAAGTCGCTGTCGAGTTTGTCGCATGAGGAGAGAAGCATGAAGACTCCGGCTGTTCAGTTCAAATTTCGTCGCCCGAGTGGGGCACCGACCCACGCCCCCAGCGAGGCTATGCAAGATGCGCTCCGCCGGCTCAGTCAGGCCGAAGAAATGCAGCCACTGTTGAAGAAGGCTCAAGCTGCGGGGCGCGAGGTCGTTATCGAGGTTTTTCACAGCAAAGACGGTCAGCCCCTGCTGATTCACACGGCACTGATGCCGGAAGCTTCCTAATCTCCGCCCCACCAAAGAGGATTATGCGAGTCGCCCTCTACGCCAGAGTTTCAACGCTAAACGGCCAACATCCCGAGATGCAGTTGTCCGAGCTGCGGGAGCACGCCGTTCGTCGTGGATGGGAAGTCACTGGCGAATATGTTGACGAAGGCGTGTCCGGCTCGAAGGACTCCCGCCCAGCATTGAACCGCCTGATGGCCGACGCTCACCGCCGGCACTTCGACATCGTCGCCTGTTGGAAGGTTGACCGCTTCGGCAGGAGCCTGAAGCATCTGGTGAACGCCCTCGCCGATCTCGACTCTTATGGTGTGGCGTTCGTCAGCATGAGGGACAACCTCGATCTCAGTACACCGACCGGGCGGCTCATGTTCCAAATTATCGGGGCGATGGCTGAGTTTGAATTGTCACTGACCAAGGAGAGGGTGAAGTGTGGGCTCGTTAATGCCCGTGCCAACGGTAAACAGCTTGGTCGTCCACGCCGGGTGGTAAGTCACGCCCAACTGGCTCAAATGAAGTCTGAGGGCGCGAGCATCCGGGAGATCGCAACCAGGCTAGGCATCAGCTACGGCACCGTCCGTATGCGGCTTCAGCAGGTGAGCTAAAAACCCCCGCTCCGGGAGAGACTTCGCACCCCGCGATCTAAAGGGTTTAACAGGGTCGATTTTGGTGAGCTAGAAACACTTGTTTTCCGCTCACAGAATGTTTCCCAGGCGGCGACAACGGTGACCACACTCGGAGCGATCCAGCGTTCACCGGGTCCAGTATGCCGGTTGCCCGGGTCGATATCGCCTGAGCAGTACTTCGCGAGGTACGGCTCCCATGGGTGAAAAGCGCCGCCGCCGGATTGCCAAAGATAAAGCAATCAGGCAACTTGCCATCAAGCGTGTTGAAGCTGTCTGGGCGTGCTTGGACGTTCTATGTCTAGACAAAACGCTGGAGGCCAAGAAAGAACTCGCCAGAAAGATATTGGACATGTCCCGTGGGGAGGAACAGAAGCCGCCGCCTCGGATAATGATCACCCCGGCGCAGGTCTCAAGCATAATTTGGCCAAACATGCAGTGCATCAATCCCCGCTGCCCCATGCTGCTGTTCTCGAATCAAATTGCGGACGAACTCAACGAGTTTTTTAAGGGTGAAGAATGACAGGGCTCGTCCTCGACAAATCGACTACGAACACCCGGTGCAGACTGGTCACAAAAAACGGACGTCTTACGAAGGGAAAGCCGGAATTCCTAAACTCTTGTTCAGCGCCTCAAACTGGCTCCAGGATCAATTCCGGTTGTCGACAAGTCGCTCAGAATCCGGCTTCGCTGAGTAGGGGCAGAGTGATTTGGGTAAATTACGCTCAAACAGCATCTCCCGCATAATCTCGGAGCTTCGCGATGAGGTCTTTCGGGGGAATGGGCTTAGCAAGTAGCTCGAAGTTGTTACGGACTACCCCCAGCCTGGTTTGAGCTTCTTACCTACGAACAGGATGGCAACTGCGAGACTCGCTAACGCCGGAAGGTAGATATGCAATCCACGATGATGGATTACCCGTTGACCCTGGTGCATCTGCTGGAGCGCGCCGGGAAGTATTTCTCGAAGTCGGAGATCGTTTCGCGCCTTCCGGATCGGTCGCTCCATCGCACAACCTACGGTGAGTTCTACCGTCGTGCGCGCGCGCTCGCTGCCGGGTTGACGCGGGCCGGGCTGAAGAGGGGCGATCCCGTGGCCACCCTCATGTGGAACCACTACGCGCATTTCGAAGCCTACTTTGGGATTCCGGTCGCCGGCGGAGTGGTGCACACACTGAACCTGCGTCTGCACCCGGACGAGATCGCATACATCGTCAATGACGCCGAGGATCGATTCCTCATTGTGGATGACATCCTGCTGCCGCTGTTGGAACAGTTCAAGGACTGCGTAAAGCTGGAAAACATCTACGTGGTTTCGCTGACGGGAAAGCCCATCCCAGCCGGGTACCAGAGCTACGAAGACCTGCTCGGCAGCGGTGCCGGAGAACCGTTCGCTTATCCCGAGTTGCGCGAGGATGAGGCGGCTGCTATGTGCTACACCTCGGGTACGACTGGCCGTCCGCCAGGAGTCGTTTATTCGCACCGCTCCATTGTTCTGCACTCCTTCAGTGTGATGCTGGCGGACACCTTCGGCGCCTCCCAGCGCGACACCGTCATGCCGGTGGTGCCAATGTTCCACGTCAACTCCTGGGGAATTCCGCACGCCCTCGCCATGGTGGGCAGCAAACTGGTGCTTCCAGGTCCGTATCTCGATGCGGAGAGCTTGCTGGACTTGATAGAGCGGGAGCAGGTGACCTTCGCCGCAGGTGTGCCGACCGCCTGGCTCGGCATGTTGCAACTGCTAGACCGCGAGAAAGGCAAAGCGGAAGCTGGCTCCAAACCTGACCTTGCTGGTGGGCGGTGCCGCTGCGCCCGAGGTGATGATTCGCGGTTTCGACAGGCACGGTATCGAAGTCGTACACGCGTGGGGCATGACCGAGCTCTCGCCAGTGGGAACGGTTTCGCGGCTGAGATCAGAAATGCAGAGCTGGCCGGAAGACGACCGTTACGCCATGCGCGCGCGACAGGGCTATGCATTGCCGTTCGTGGATATACGAGTAGTGGACGACACGGGCAAAGGAGGTTCCAGCCGACGGCAAGACCATGGGCGAGCTACAGGCGCGCGGACCGTTCGTCACCGCCCGCTATCACAAGCGCCAGCCTGAGCCCGAGAAGTTCACCGCCGATGGTTGGCTTCGTACCGGCGACGTGGCAACGATCACTGCCGAGGGCTATATAAAGATCTGCGACCGCACCAAGGACCTGATTAAGTCGGGTGGGGAATGGATCAGCTCGGTTGACCTGGAAAACGCGATCATGGGGCATCCGGCCGTGGCTGAAGCAGCGGTGGTGGCAATGCCGCACCCGAAGTGGGACGAACGTCCCATGGCCTGCGTGGTGTTGAAACCGGGCACTACCGCCACAGGCGAAGAAATCGAAGAGTTCATCGCCGGCAAGTTCGCCCGCTGGTGGCTGCCAGATAAGTACCTGTTCCTGGATGCAATTCCGCGGACCTCGACCGGCAAAGCCCTGAAGCGCGTGTTGCGGCAACTGATTACCGCCAGAGAGGCGAACAAGGTGGATTGAGACCAACCCTGGAGCCGAGTCAGAGCCCTCGATGAAAGGGCACGCTACATAAGCCCCAGCTCCTTCAGCTTGCTTTCACCCGGGACCCCATCCTTGTCCCAACCGCGAAACTCATAATATTCGCTCAGCATCTTGGGCAGGTCGGGAACAGATCCAGCAGCACCGCCCGACTGGAACGGTTCATTGGTGAACCTGTGGGGCAGAGTGTCATCGGCCCCGGTCAACCCGCAAGAGAGGTTCAACAGCCTCTTCAGGTTGAAGTTTCTTTCCCCAACCCTGAGAAACTCCGCCGCGTCCATGTCCCAGCCGGTTACACAATTTGTCCACGTCACGTAAGAGCGGAACGTCCAATGCCGCCATTGAGAGGGAACAGAACTTCAGGCTGTTAGCCAGTTCCGCATAGTTCTGGGCCAAAGCTGCGAGTTTACCTTTGCCTTCTTGCGCGAGGCGGTCCACCGGTTGCGGATACCCAAGGCCCGCCAGTCCATTGCGCTCCAGGGTATGGGTCGAGCCCCGATGGCATGCTCCCCGATTCGCCGTTGCGTAAGCAACGGCCAAACTCGTGATCGCTCGCGGATCATGGTAAGGCGCTTCCAAACCCTTTACCTGGACGGCAAATTTGTCCGCCTCCGGACCAAGTTGCCGCGCCGCGCTGCGGACTCCGTCCTGCATCAACGCTCCTACGCCTTCGCCCGCAGCAATTTCCTGGATCAGTGACAATACCGCCTCACCCCTGCCCCATTCGAGCTTCGGTCCTGCCGGCGGATTCTTGATCAGGCCCTTGCTCACGGCTTCGAAGACAAAGGCGACTGCTCCACTGACCGAAATCGTATCCATACCGAGACGGTTACACAGGTTGTTTGCCTCGATAATGGTGTTCCAATCAAACACCCCGCATTGCGGGCCGAAGCCGCCAATCGTCTCGTACTCCAGCGGCGCAGTTTTGCCAGCATAGGGTCCGCTACGAACGTGCACTTCCTTCCCGCACCCGATCGCGCACGGTGGACAGTGATACTTCCCAGAGGCGTGCTCCTGCTGCATGATTTCGCCACTGAGTCCTTCAACCCTCTTGGCGCAATCTCCATCTGTCCAATTAAAGCCGGACAAATCGGCGAGGACGGCGCCTCCGAGTGTGCCCCCCGGCGTTCCGTACGCGCGGTAACGTTTCATCTTCTCCAAAAAGAGCGGTTGGTGCTCACGAATACTCTGCTGTAGCTCCTTCGGGTGTGCGATGGGTGTACGTAACGTACCGTCGGCTACCACGGCCTTTAGCTGCTTGGAGCCCATCACGGCGCCCATTCCGCTTCGTCCAGCGGCCCGGGCATGCAGTCCCTCGCTCATGATGTTCGCGAGTCGCATCATTCGTTCACCCGCGGGGCCGATGCAGACGGTCGCTGACCTGCTTCCGTACTTCGCCGTCAAAATATCGAAGGTTTCGACCGTGTCTTTTCCCCACACCGGTTCAGCAGGTAGAACCGAAATCTTCCCCTCAATCACACACAGAATCGACGGTGATGGCGCTCGTCCCGTAATGGCGATCGCGTCATACCCGGCGGACTTCAGGGCGATGCCAAATCTTCCTCCGCTATCGGCTTCACCCCAAATCCCCGTCGCCGGCGATTTTGCGATCACCGCGTAACGTCCGGAGGTCGGGACATTTGCACCCGTCAGCGGCCCTGAGGCGAAGATAAGGATGTTCTCGGGCCCCAGCGGGTCGATTTCATGAAATCGAGATTGCCGCATGATGTACGCCCCGAGTCCGGTCCCGCCAATATGCTTTCTCCGGATGTCCTCCGAGATCTCTTCAACACTCACAGCGCCGGTGGACAGATCAATCCACGCCAGCTTTCCCATGTAGCCGCCCATAGAGCTTCGCCTCCAAGTCGGTACTTGATTGCCTCCCAAAAGTAACCTGGCGTTCCCTAACAAATATATGGAAAGGAACGATCGCACAACAGTTCGCTGCGACGGCCGTCTTTTGAGCTTTGCTGAGTTGCTACTCATGGCCTTCACGAGCGCACTCGCTCTCCAGGAAAATCTCCAGCCCGCTACAGGTTAGACTACACGTTACGAAACATCTTTCTTGTACGTTTCCTCGGCAAGAATCGTCGAAATAATAGTGACCACGCAGAAGGAAACTATGTACAGCGATACCGGCCACGATTTGTTGTGAGCCCATGCCAGCAGGGCAGTCGAAACCGGAAGAGCCATGCCGCCGGCAAACACCGAAGCCAGCTGATATCCCAGCGATGCCCCGCTGTAGCGGATCTTTGCCGGGAACAGTTCGGCCAGGAAACTTGCCTGCGGGCCGTACATTGCCGAGTGTCCAATTTGCATGAAGATGATGATGGCAGCCCAGCCCCACACTATGTTCTGGGGAGCTTTGTCCAGCATCCAGAAAAGTGGGAATGCCAGAACACCGCAGACGACGGCGCCCCAGAGGTAAACCGCCCGCCTTCCTATTTTGTCGGAAAGCCAGCCGTAGAACGGCAGGGCGACCAGGCCGACCGCGGAGCTCATGATCAGGCCGGGGAGCAGGGCTCCCTTCGGCATTTTCAGCGCAGTGACGGTATAGGTGAGTGTGAATACCGTAATGACGTAATAAAGGCCGTTTTCCGCATACCGCATGCCCATGGCCAGCAGTATGTTCTTTGGATGATTCTTGATTGCCACTACGAGTGGCATCTTCTCCTCGGCCTTCTGGTCTTTTATTTTCTGGAAGGCTGGAGATTCGGCAACCGTCATCCGGACCCATATTCCGACCGCCACCAGGACGATGCTGAACAGGAACGGCAGGCGCCAGCCCCAGGACATTAACTGAGCTTGGGGCAGCCGGGCGACCAGCCAAAAGGCAAAGGCCGACAACAAGCCGCCGACAGCAAGGCCGGTCTGTGGAAACGAACCATACAGGCCGCGGCGTTTCGCTGGAGCATGCTCGACCGCCATCAGCACTGCTCCGCCCCATTCGCCACCAAGGCCGATGCCCTGGCACATGCGCATCAAGGTAAGCAGGACTGCGGCCCATATCCCGATCTGCTCGTACGTGGGCAGTATCCCGATTATGGTAGAGGACAGGCCCATGAAAAGCAGCGTGATATACAGCATCTTCTTGCGGCCGAGGCGATCACCGAAGTGACCGAATATCACTCCTCCGATCGGACGAGCTACGAAACCCATGGAATAAGTCATAAACGACAGCAACGTGCCTACGAGAGGGTCGAACTGGGGAAAGAACAGCCGGTTAAACACCAGTGCCGCCGCAGTGTTGTACAGGAAAAAGTCGTACCATTCAATTGCGGTGCCGATGAGACTCGCAAACGCCACTTTCGCGTGTTGCGGAGAACCCTCATGCAAGGAATAGGCCGTCGCTGCTTGCGCCATATTCAAGTCTCCCGTTTTGAGTAATAGGTTTCCGATTTAGATCGGCGACACCGGTTGCGGTGCCGCCGCTTTCTTTGCTTTTGTTGATCGTGTTTCAACCCGGAAGGTAGTTGCGGCCTTCCACAATTGGCTTTTGGTTAGATCAGGCTCCGACCCCCTTGTATAGCTTCTGGGTCTCTTCCCCGGCCCATGCCTGCTTGTACAACTGCTGCATCTCCTCCACGGTGGCTGAACGAGGGTTGTTGGCTGGTGAACCCGACGCCAGCGCTTGTTCCGCCATCGTTCCCAGGAGGCTCGTCCAACGGGCAGGGTCGATGCCATAAGACTTCGGCGTGGGAACCTTGAGGTCCTTGTTAAACGCATTAAACTCATTCACGAGCTTGCTGACGGCCGACTCGCTGCTCTCAGCCTCGTCAGCGAGGCCCATGGCACGAGCCGCGTTGGCATACAGCCGGACATCGGCCGGAGCGGAGAACTCAATAACCGCCGGCATCAGCATCGCGACGGACAGCCCATGTGCCACATGGAAGAAAGCGCCGATGGGGCGGGCCATCCCATGGATGAGGGCGACTGAGCTGTTGGAAAATGCGATGCCTGCCAACGACGCGCCCAGCATCACGGCTTCGCGCGCATAACGATCCGACGGGTCGGCATAGGCGCGCCGCAAATTGGGCGCAATCGCGCGCATCGCCTGAGTTGCGATGTTCTGCGAGAACGGATGAGACTTCTTCGAAACAAAGCCTTCCAGGGCGTGGCACAGCGCATCCAGGCCCGTGGCTGCCGTGAGATCTTTGGGCATGCTGAAGCTCTGCTCGTAGTCGACGAGCGAAGCCGTAGGCAGGAAGCCCAAGCCAATGCACAGCATCTTTTCGTTGGTCTTTTCGTCGCTGATGATCGTGAAGCGGGTCGTCTCCGAACCCGTGCCGGCAGTCGTCGGAATGGCGATGATCGGCAGTCCCGGCGAGTCTTGGATGTGCGGCACCTTGTAACTGCTCATGGCACCGCCGTGGACGGCGAGCACTGCCACCGCCTTGGCCGTATCCATGGAGCTGCCGCCCCCGAACCCAACGACGCAGTCGTAATTGCCCGCACGCAGGAAGGCCAGGCACGCTTCGACCGAAGCGACCGTGGGATCAAGAACAACATCGGAGAACAACGTTGCGCGGACCTTGGAACTGTCGAGGCTGCCCATCAGCTTCTCGAGCTTGCCCAATTCGACCAGGTGCTTATCTGTAACGATTAGAGGCCGTGAAAGGCCGAGTTGCGAAAGAATGTTTCCCAGTTCAGAGGATGCGCCGGCGCCGATTCGCATAAGGCGCGGCAAAGCTATTGTCGCAATCATGATTGCCCCCAGGGAGTTGCCGATTGCCGCTGTCCAGCCAATCGGCGCCTCGAAGTTAAAGTGAACGCACTTTAGCCTTGCAAGCTCTAAAAAGGAAGGGGTATTATCGCGGGCACTCCGTGTGTGTAAATAGGGAGGTATTCTCGCAGATGTTCTGTGCGCAAATGAGGAGGGTCCATGTCGAAAGGCTTTGACTGGGATGACCTCCAATTCTTTCTCGCAGTGACGCGCACAGGGACCGTGTCGCAAGCAAGTCGCAGGATGGGCGTGGACCATGCGACCGTAACGCGCCGGCTCGACAATCTGGAGAAAACTCTGGGAGCCAAGCTGTTCGAGCGAAATCCCCGTGGCTACAATCTAACAAAACGAGGCGAGAGACTACTGGTATCCGCGCAGGTTGTTGAGGCCGAAATGCAGACGGCGGAGCGCGACATTGCGGCTGCGGAGCTCGCGATCTCGGGCGTTGTACGGATTAGTTCCTTGGAAGGTTTCGCAAATTTCTTCCTCGCGGCCAAGCTCCCTCTTTTCGCGGCGGGGCACCCCAATGTTTCGATCGAAATGGTAGCGATTCAACAGATTGTCTCGCTCTCTCGACGCGAGGCCGACATTGCCATAACTCTGCAAGCGCCGGAAACCGGCCGCTTCGTGGTGGAACGGTTGACTGACTATGTTTTGTTCGTCTACGGCACTAAATCGTATCTGGCGGGCGCTGCACGAATCTGTTTGCGCGACGATTTGCAAAATCACCCATTCACGGGGTATATCAACGACCTTATTTTTATGCCCGGCCTAGACTATCTTGACGAGGTCGGCGCTCACCGCCCACAGCTTCAGAGTTCCAGCCTGCATGCCCAAATGGAAGCATCGCTCGCTGGACACGGTCTTTGCGTGCTTCCCGCTTTCATTGCGGCTCGACATAGCTCGCTAGTGCCAGTTCTGCCCCGCGAAGTATTTCTGCGCCGCACTTACTACCTCGTGATGCCTGCTGACAAGGCGAATACAGCGCGTGTGCGAGCTGTCAGGCAGTTCATTCACGAACAAGTTGCCAGTACGCAAGCGACCTTCCTGGCCGGTCGTTAAGGACTGTTTGGCGCGAGCGCCCAACCCAGCTCCTTGTGCTCGTCGTCAACAACTAGGACGAACCGTTTTGCGGTCTTATCCGGGATCATCAGCAATACTTTCAAGCAAGCGATAAACGTCCCGCTAAAAAAATGTAAAAGCGCAAAGTGCGGGGTCACCGCACCGCGCTCCCTCCCCGAACAGGGCATTTCTGGACGGACTTTCAGAGTATCTGAATGAGACTGTGCAAGACAACCGCCAAATTCACGTTGCAGGTAGGTCGAAAACCTTAGTCTGTTCAGCAGTCCCGCGAGGCATAATATTGATTCGTCCTTAATCGAAAGGTGTGCAGCGACATGTCGCCGAACTCTGCCCAGAATATCCAGCAGCAACAGCGCCATGTAATTCTGTCAGTTGATGACGAGCCCGCACTCCTCTACACACGCGAGAAAATTCTTCAAGGCGCAGGTTATGAAGTAAACCTCAATCGACACAATTGCTGCCGCCCACGGCTGGACGGCACCCTCTGTACTTGCTCCTGCCGCAAGGCAGAGGCAATGCGGCGGTTGCTGCGGCCAATGATGATTTCCTGAAGGGGCTTCTTGGCTATCGCGAAGGGGGAACTGGGGTTATGACAAAGAGACGCGGCAATCCTAATTGGGGCAAGGCGGGGCCGCCTGAGCCCGTGGCTCCAACCATCACTGAATTCGCGCAGATCGTTCGCGAATTCGATCTGCAACCCGACCAGTACATTTGCTCAACCCGGCTTCGCGATTGGGCGTGCCGTAATAAAAACTCGAAATACATTCCCGAACGCCTTCTTGAGGCATGGGGGTTTCGAGATTGAATCGACGTGGTAGGCGCACTTTTCACGCCTTCCATAAGCTGCAAAGAAGGCGCAATCATGAACGGCGAAATGGCTGGAACGATCCGGTGACTAATCCCGACTGCTAAGTAGTTCTGAAATCTTCCGCAAAACCTCGGGAGGGGAATCACCTTTGCAGATGAACAAGTCTGCATGTTCCATGCCCTCCGGTGCGTCCACCAGCCCCGAGATTATTACGATTGGGACATCAGGCTTTAGTTTCTTCATCGCGGTGGCTAATTCGATTCCAGTGCAGTCTTGCAGGAAATGGTCGCTCACAACCATATCGACCGAAGAAGCGGAGAACAGTGCCATTGCTGCGGCGGAATCGCTGGCGACCAGCACCGAGTATCCGGCGCTTTCCAGTACCATCTTTCGAAGTCGGAGAACCGTTTGATTGTCGTCAATGCAGAGTAGCGTTGGTTTGCGGGATTCCGTGGTCATCAGGAAAGTATTCCAGTCTTTTGTCTGGTCTTGATTCGAGCAACTACCAGACTGTAAGGTTTAATGTCCACCAACAATACCCCGGTCTCCCGAGTAACACACTCCCCCCTTTTACGGCACAGTAGTCCAATTTCCACTGGTTATTCAGCCTTTATCCACACCCCACGTCAAATTCAGGCGCTTTGAGCGTTTAGCAGTGCGGCGTATAGAGCATGCATCGCGGTTGGGGCAACGTCTCCATCGGCTGCAACCCTAAGGTCGAACAAATCCGGCAACAAACCTGCCGCAGACACTCGTAACGAGCCATCTGCCGACGAGCCAATCAGAGTTCTTTGCAAAGTCGGTGTTGCAGATTTGGTGCAGTTTGCACGACTGGTGGTGAAATGCGAAGAATCAAGGGGGTTGAAATTCACAGACTCACGTTCATAAAATATCAATATATTTTTGAAGCGTCTGGTGCCGGACAGACCTCCACGCTGTTGCCATGACAAAATTTACAATTCGACCCTTCGTTTTTGGGCGGAACAAGATGAACTCCCTCCCGCAAGAGGATATGTCGCCGAAGTCCGACGTTTCAGCCGTTCCAGCCGAAACTATCCAGACATACGACCACAAACAGCGTCACCTAATTTTATCGGTCGATGACGAGCCAAACCTCCTTCAGACCCGCGAGAAACTGCTGCAATGGGTAGGCTATGAAGTCCTGAGCGCAGCCAACGGAGAAAAGGCGTTGGAGATTTTTGCTACGTATCCGGTGGAACTCGTACTGCTCGATTTCCGGATGCCGGGAATGGATGGCGGAATCGTTGCTCAGCAGATGAAACGACGTAAGCCTCGGGTCCCTGTTGTCATGGTTTCAGCGAATCAGATACCGAATGAAGTTCTCAGTTTTGTAGACGGCTTTATCGTTAAAGGGCAGCCCCCCGGTGTGCTTTTGGAGCAGATTAAGCCGCTGCTTGCCTGATCTCTGTTCGCCAAGAAACAAGCTGCGCGTACGTTTCCGCTCAACCAGCCGCCTGTAATCCGGTAGCTTCACCGCTATTTCGCAAGACCTTCCCGCCTCCTAATTACTCAATCAAGATTCGGACTCGACGGGCTTCTGGTCGCCGGACGCCTTGATGGGGCTGATTCCTAATTCGGCACGAGCAATTCGCAAGTCGGTAATCTTTCAAATAAACTTTGCATCCTTGCGCAGGCGCAGCGGCATCTACTCAGATAACAGAACACCGGGCGCTTTGCCACCAAACTCGGCAGCTTTTTGTTGGGCTGCTTCCTCAAGTAGTAGAGCCCTCCAACTGAAGTCTCCCCGAAGTCTTTCCCAACCAAAACTCCCGCGCCCGTAGTATGTCAAGCGGTCGGAGTGGGCATCTCGGCAAGGAAGGTGTTAGTTATGCGTTCAGAAATTGTTTTGGCGTCGTTACATACAAAAAACCGCTTTGAGTTGTGCCACCAAATATTCAAAGTTGTTCGCACGCTTCACAAGCCCGGTAATCGCGTTCAGGATACTGCGACTGATGCACTCCAGCGGCTTGCAGGTGCGGAGCAACCAAAAGTTGCACCAAAGAATGCGAACGACGCGGCGGCAATCGACGTTGGGCTGGAACAGTCTGCGATTGCGTCTTAGGCAGCATGACTTTGGATGTTTCCAACCCGATGGGTTGGTGACAACGGGGAAGACGAAACGAGGCCGCACAGCGCACGCCGCAGCGAGACATGAGCTTGAAGAATGCTTGAGTATCACTTTCGCCAAGGTGCTATGCCGAACATGATATTTGTAAACTTGTTTGAACGGAAGCTCCATCGCAAAGGATTACGAACTCGCATTCGATCCTCTTGCCGTAGATGCGGAACAACAATCATCGGCAGCGTTGCTGAGTCTTTGCTTCAGGACGAAAAGCAGCACGCACGGAAATGCGCCCACAATAGTTTCGTTAACAGTGAGAGTGGCAAGCTTTATGTATTTAGGGAGTGGAGTACTACCAGACATTGAGTGCTGGCATCCGGCTTCCTTGGAATTGCGTGGCGTAGGTCTCCACGAAGAAACGGTGCAAGCACCCCGGTCAGCAGATTACCCGCTTTGCATCTCGGTAGAGAGTGGCGTATCACCCGACCAGACTTGCATTCGAATCCAGTCAGCAAAAGGCGACGGCTCCTCACAGAGTGATGTCCGAAGCCACCTCCCTAATGCCACCTTAAAAACAACTTGGCTACTTGTTTAATCCGATGAATAACAATAGATATGCCCCCGCACGGTAGCATCCCCTAATAACACTAAAGACGTCGTCGGACTCGCTGCACTCGTATGGGAGGACGGCCACGTCGATGTTCGGATTCTTCGTTTGACATGGGGGATAGTGCCTGAATGCACTCCGCCAAAGAGACGATCCGGTTATCCGTCATGAGGGCGGTTTCCTGCATCTGCGCAACAGCCGTTCGTGTTTCCACTGCTTTCGGACACCAACAGGTGCAGAGTGCGCCGTCCAGCCGAGGGCGACAATAATTATGGTGATTGAGATTGCATTCGCCGCAGGGTGCAGCACCTTTCATCTGCTGGCGCTTCTCGTACCTTTGCTTAATCGTATTGTCGATCCACGGCATTAACTTTGACCCTTTCGACAGATTCGAAAGTGTTCCTGCTCCTGCTCCAACAGGTCTCCGAATATGGCGGTGCCCAGCAGTATCTGACCGCATTGCTTGCAGTGCGATTCGATCAATGTCCTGCTCACCTGCTCAACCAGCCTCCGCTCGAATTGGCTTTCAGCATTGGGCTCAGCAGT
>CAWHUL010000019.1:0-14836 GCA_963832365.1 uncultured Acidobacteriota bacterium
GGAACTCGCTCGCAAGAACACACATCTCCCATTCAAGGGAACTGGCCTGTTCTCGCCAACTACGCAAATGCTTTGGGTGGCCCACCCTAGCTTCTGTCGCTAGGCGTTGATGCAGTCACGAGGAGAGTTCTGCGGGAAAATTGACTTCGCAGTGCATGCTTCCTGCGTGCTCTGGGGTATAAGAGCCCCACCCAACGAACACCGCGTTGGGTAGGCCACCCGTCCTAATCATGATTTGGCATCCGTTGAAGGAATTTTTGCGCGAAAGCGTGGCGGCTTAGCGATACACCACAGCGACGATCATAAGAACGATGGTGAAGAGGATAAAAAGCAAGATCAACGACGTCTTCATGCGGGGCTGTTTAATGGGAATGGGGTCATGTACGATGGGGGCAGGTAATCCCTTCCGAGCACAGAGGGCTTTGGATTCGGTAGCTAGCCAGTCACTAGCGTTGGCCACAAACCTCTTCGCAACAACACCGTTTGTTGGCAAGCCATCATTCAGAGCAAATGAAAATAGGATTCCTTCGGGCGCATCTTGCATCCCGATGAAACCGACTTGAACCATTCCCTCTTGAAGTGATTTACATATATAGTCCGTGTCTTCCAGTTTAAGTATTCGGTATAGCTCCTGCTCTACATTTTCTAAATAAACAAGTGGAGTTGACTGCCAGCCTCCTTCTTTCTGTGCCTTCAGCGCTTCCATTCTTATAACCGCTAATGGGTCAGCCGAAGCGTTATAGCCCTGCTTCTTGACGGAAACACAGAGCTTGACTGTATCATTGCCCCATTTGTCTTTAACTCGTGAATGCACAGTAGCCGTTAATAAATGCACCTTACCCTTGAACCTTGTAGCTTGCGAGGCACTAATGTACCCAATCTGCTCACCAGTTTGCAAAAGCACTCGAATGGCATTCCGGTCGTATTCGTTCGACGGCTCGGGAATCAACTTAACCGCATCACCAACGGAACAAAGTTGTTGGGCGGCGATGCGGCTCGTGCCGTCATCGTTGGGGTGCATGACGCCTTTAACTTCGCAGAGATAGACACCCTTCGGTGAAGGGAACTTCGAGGGAAGAGGTATCTTCCGGTCTGGTTTATCCGACTCCTTCTCCGCCGCGGCGGCAGCAGCCACGGCTAATGTTCCGACAACGGAACCGACCGCATTAAAAACAGAGGCCCCAAGCTTTCTGCGGCGACCGCTTGCTGTAAGCGGGATTCCGATTGTGCGTGACACACGAGATTTGAAAGCTGATATCCCAACCAGCCTTCTCCACGAAAATCCTCCGACATTCATGGCTCTCCTGCCTCGGCTATTCTTCTTGGGAGTAGCTGGATTTCAGGAGGGAACCTTACTACTTTTCGAGAGGTTGCGAAAGTGATTTTTTAAGGTGGTGGTTACTACTGGTTATGCCTTCCGCTTTGACGGTGGCACCCAGTCAGGAATATTCTGCGGCCAGTAATCCGCACGCTTGAACCCGAGCTGTTCTAGGGCCTCGTCAAGCTGCTTGCTAACCTGCAAGCTTGCCTTTGCCAATTGAATTTCGGATTTGTTTTCGATGGCTCGTTGTAGCTGTTGTTGCGCATCGTAAATTCTTGTAAGTCCATCCATAGAAGTTATTCCTCCAACTGAAAATATAGGGTTGTGGGTAAATATCTCGCCATAGCCGTGCGTCTCATTCCTTGCCCTTACTATAAGCATGGGAACCGCTACATCTTATCCATTGGAATCTTGATGCCCGCCTGCCGCGCGAGAATCCGCGCCTCGTCGTTTCCAGCATCGTTGGTCAGTACGCGCTCAATGCGGCGGGCCATCTCATCCGTTCCATCGGCAACCGTGACCCATCCCGCGTGCTGGAAAGATCCGATACCCGTTCCGCCGCCGCTGTGAATGGAAACCCACGACGCGCCGGAGGCGGTGTTGAGCAATGCGTTCAGCATCGGCCAGTTGGCGGCCGCGTCGTCGCCGTCTTTCATGCCTTCGGTTTCGCCGAAAGGCGAAGCCGCGGAGCCGCAGTCGAGGTGATCGCCAGCGATTACAATTGGCGCCTTGAGCCTTCCCTGCTTCACCAGCTCATTGATCGCCAACCCGAGCTGCGCGCGTTCACCCCGTCCGAGCGAGCAGATGCGTGCCGGCAATCCCTGGAACCTGACGCGCGTGCGAGCAACATCGATCCAGCGCTTCAGCCGGCGGTCTTGCGGAAACAGTTGCAGCGCCAGACCATCGATCGCCGCGATGTCGGACGCATCTCCCGAGAGTGCCACCCAGCGCAATGGTCCGCGCCCTTGGCTGCTGACGAATCCCGTGATATCGTTGGCGTTCCTGATCCCCTGCTGAAGGGCAAATGCGCGGATGTTGTTGCCGTAATCGAAGGTGACCGCGCCCATTTTTTGCAGACGCAACATGCCTTCAACGTGGCGGGCCATGGCAGCCAGCGAGCGCTCCTCGTAGGCCTTGGGATCGCGCTGGCGCAGTTCGAGCGCCGCGGCCAGCGTCATGCCATTTGGCACATATCCGTTCAGCGGATCGTGCGCAGAGGTTTGGTCTGTAAGAATGTCGGGCAACACGCCGCGATCCGCCAGCTCCGGAATGACGTCGGCGCAATTACCGATGAGCCCGACCGAAATGTTCTCTTTCTTGCGGATGGCGTTTTTGAGGATACGCAGTGCCTCGTCAAGCGAATTGACCATGAAGTCGAGATTGCCGGAGCGCAACTGCCGCTTGATGCGCTCGGCGTTGACTTCAACTCCCAGGAAGCACGCTCCAGCCATGGTCGCCGCCAAAGGCTGTGTTCCCCCCGCCACTCCCAAGCCGCCGGAGACGATCAGCTTTCCCGCCAGCTCGCCGCCGAAGTGCTTGTCGGCGACCGCCGCAAAGGTTTCGAACGTCGCCTGGATCACGCCCTGCGAACCGATGTAAATCCACGAATCCGCGGTCATGTGCCCATGCATCGCCAGTCCGACTGGGCTGGGGTTGGCGATCAGCACGCGTGGCGCGTATTCGTGGGTGCGGAATATACCGGCCGGCTTACCCGACTGGATGAGCAGGGTTTCGTCGTTCTCCAGCGACTTGAGCGATTGCACAATGGCGTCATATTCCGCCCAGCTCCGTGCGGCGCGCCCGGTGCCGCCATAGATCGCCAATCCTTGGGTGGCGCCCACTTCGACCGTGTTCATCAGCATTCGCAGTGCCGCCTCCTGCTGCCACGATTTGCAGCGGATTGCGGTTCCGCGCGGCGCCTTGATGGGCAAATCGCCGCGGCGAGGCACTTCGGTTTCGGTGGGCATATTTTGCCTCTGTCGGCGGAAAGAATATTAGTTCTGGCGAGTCAGTTAAGGCAAATGCAGTGGTGCGAGCGGCGAAATCGGAGCGTCACCAGGTATTGTAGGCGGTGCCGTCGCCGCTGGTCCTGTCCGAGCCGCTATGCACATCGGCAATCCCGGGCTGCGTCTGGTCAAGGCTGCGCATGGAGTCTTCCATCTCGGTCGTCCAGGTATCGCGTGAGTTGGTGAAAGGATCCCTGGGGAGCGATTTGATGTAGCCCGCCTGTGTGAGATCCGCCAGCGACTGCGGCGCCTTCTGCTTATCCAGCGTGTACTGGTCGATGGCATTGCGCAGCGTGTAAAGGTCTTCCCGCAGCACGGATTCACGGGCACGAATCAACGATTGCTGATAGAGCGGCACGGCGATCCCCATCAGGATAATCATGATGGAGATCACGATCATCAATTCGATGAGAGTGAACCCCAGCTTCTTGCGGCAACGCAGGGGGAGTGGAACGCGCCATGGCTGCGCGGGTTGGAGCATACACGGCTCTGCATGCTTCAACGGTGCGGAATCACAGCCGGACACGTTTCCGGTTTTACGCCTGAAGATCATCACCAATCCTGGTACTTAGAACCGTCGAGAGCGGTATCGGTTGACTTCGAATAAACATCGAAGACGCTTTGTCCACCCCACGAAGTCGATTCCGGACTGTCCTGCATCGACCGCAAACCCCAGTCGGTGGTTTTCGTCATCGGATCGACGGGGATACGGCGCAGGAAGCGTATCTTCTTCCCCTTCACGTCCACGCCCTTGGTCAGTGTCTCCAGGTCAGGCGGATAACCCTGGCTGTCCAGCTTGATCTGAAAAGCACCACGGTCGGCGGCGTCCTTATAACGATCAATGGCGTCGCGCATCTCCCACAGGCGCGTTCGCAACTCACGCTCCCGCTCGCGCTTGATGGCCGTGCGAACCACGGGAATTGCAGCCCCGGCCAGCAGAGAGATGAGAGCAATCGCAACGATCAACTCTACGAGCGTGACACCGCGAACCCTGCTACCGGATTTTCGGCAAATACTCACAGCTCTCTATTGTAGCGGTTCATCAATTCGGCTTCCTGCTCTGCTTCCCGCGAATCGGGTTCAGCCCAGCCTCTCTCATTGAATGCTGATAATTGCCTGCGATCCGGCGGCGTTTTGCGATTGCATGGCGGCGTCGCGCAGCACCGCTCGATTGATACTCAATGTCGCCTGCCCGGATTTCGCGGCCAGGAAGGTCAGGGTGAAAACACTCCCATTCCCCGAGACACCGGGGGTGGATGGTGGACGCGAAGCCGTCATCTGGATCGTGCCGGCCTTCGTGTCCTCCCGGTGAACCAGCGCCACGGCTTGGCCATCCTTGCTCAGTAAATCACCGTTGGAGACGTTGACCAGTTGCAGCATGCTCGAGTCATAAATCACCTGCACCGGGACCGATGAGATGTTCTGGGCGCCGCTGAGCATCACATTGATGGCAAAGGTGCTTCCGACCTTTTGGTTGATCGTTGCCGGCTCAAAGCTGATCACCGGTCCCGCTCCCATCTGTCCCATCCTTTGCGCGGCGGAGGGCATGCCGGCCTTTGGGGGAGAGGCGGCAAGAGCCTGTTGTGCCGGAGCGGGAGCTGCCGCTTGAGGCCGCACACCGCCCACCGGCGTCTGCACATTGCCCGACGGAGACTGGACTGGCACGCTGCCGCCAACCGGAGGTGTCGACCCGCTTCGTGGAGCAGGCTGCGCCATTCCAGGCGCAGGTTGCGCGAGTGCGGGCTGCGCGGGTGCGGGTTGCGCCGTTCCAGGGGCAGGGGCGGATGCGGGCTGCGCGGTTCCAGACGCGGGATGCATGGGAGTGGAGGCCGACACCGCTACCGGCTGGATGCGCTGAATCTCAATCGCGTTCGCTGTTCCTATGTTGACGGACCGCGTATTGAATTCCGTCACCTCGAGCGAGCGGACGATGTGCGGCGTCAGCACGAAAAGGATTTCGTTCTGGATGCGTTCAGTCTGGCTCTGGCCAAAGAAATACTTAAGGACGGGAATCTGCGAGAGCCACGGAAGTCCGCTCATAGCACTGGTCCTTGAATCTTCTATCAACCCGCCGATCAGGTTCACCTCGCCCTCGCGCAGCCGGATCTCGTGCTCGATGCGGTCCTGTCCGATCACCGGCTGATTGATGCCGCCGATGTTCTGGAAACTCACTACCGAGGAAATCTCGAACAGAATCTTCATGCTCACTTCGCGGTTGGCATGAATATGCGGGGTCATGTCGACGTTGACGCCGACATCGATGTAATTGAACTGCGTATTGACCAGCGGATTGACACCGACTCCACCGATGCCGGGCTGAAACGATCCGGTCGCCACCGGCACGCGCTGGCCAATCTTGAGCGTTGCCTTCTGGCCATCCACGGCGCGGATTTGCGGCTGCTGGATGACCTTTGTCTTGCTGTCGTTCAGCAGAAATTGCACGCTGGTAGAAGGAATGCTGATGGCGAAATTGCGCGCGTTAAGATTTGCCAGGTCATTGAGAGTCAGCCCGCTGCCACTCGTGCCAGTCGTCGTGCCGGTGGCCGTGTTGCCCGAACCTGTGGTGACGCTGGTGCTTGAGGAACTCGTTGGATTGGTACTCTGCAAAGTAATCGTGGGATTTGCGGTGGTGCTGAACGGCATCTGAATGCCAAGCTGGCGCAGCTTGTCCCGCGATACGTTCATAATCGCCACTTCGACCACGACTTCCGACTTCGCCTTGTCGATGTCGTTCAGAATCCTTTCCGCCAACGCGATCTGGGATGGCGTACCGCGTACGACAATCGCGCCGGAACTCTGCAACTGCTGCACGCGCGGCAGCTCCAGCAGGGTACGCAGCGTGTTGGTTGCATCCTGGATGTCGGTGGGGGTACTCCAGTTGGAAAGATAGAAAGTGCGAATGACCTGCTGCTCGATCTCGGTGCGTTTGTTCTTTGTGTCAGCAGCGATAAAGATGGTATTCGGCGTCACCGCCCGCCAGAAAGTCTTCGACTGCAGAGCTACAATTTGCAACGCCTCGTAAAGAGTGACGTTATTCAGTTCGATCCGTATTCGTCGCGAGGTGTAATCGGGATCAAACAACACGTTGATGCCCGCCAGTTTGCCTATGGTTTCATAAATTACCTTGGCGTCCTCGCTCAGCTTCAGAGTGATCGGCAGGTTGGAGATTGGCGCCAGCTCGACCGGACCGGCAGCTTGCGCCGCCATAGGGCTCATGTTCGCGGGCGCCGGCGGCGGCTTGCCGGGCTCCCGGCTTCGCTTCTCTATCAAAGCCTGGGTTCGCCGGATCTCCTGGTCGACAATGGGATCGGCGGCATCGATCATTCTGGCCACCTGGAACTCGGCCAGGGCATCTTCAAGCTTGCCTTCATCGCGGAACAACTGGCCCCGATGCACATGGGCCGCCGCCGCCAGGAACTTCGTACGCTGGTAGGCGAGACGATAGCTTATTTCCTTGGGCTTGAGCTCGTAGGCTTGCTTATAAAAGTTGTAAGCTGCTTCGAAATTCTGGCGGACCTCTGAGTCCTGCCCTTTTAGAAACAGTGATTTGGCTTTGTCTTTTTCCTTTGTGGCGGCGGGCACTGCTGTCAGGATGGCGAGCAGCAAAACCATCCCAACGCGCTTCAGGCGTCTCATCCCACTCCTTAGCTTGCTCGCGTCGTGCGGTCTTCAGAACGGCCTGCCCGGTCGCAGACAGGCCACGACTTCTGGAACATACAAATTATAGCAGCTCACGGTTAAGTTCTTCGTCTGTGCTAGCATACGAACTTCGGCCCTCGTGTCGCGCGCTTTGCGAGCGGCTGCGTATGATCTTGAAACGGCACTGGATAATGGCCCGTCATTCCCCACACCAAACCCGGCCGGAGAAGCCCAAGAACGTCCGTCGCGACCCCGTTGCCGCAGGCGAACGCGATGCCACCAGCAACCGGGCCGCGTGGCACAACTACTTTCTGGAAGATCGCCTTGAAACCGGCATCGTGCTGCAAGGAACCGAAGTGAAGTCGGTGCGCGCGGGTCAGGCCAACCTGAAAGACGCCTATGCTCTCGTGAAAGATGAAGAGTTGTTCCTGATTAATGCGCATATTGGTCCCTACGCTCACGGAAACATCTCGAACCATGAACCCCTGCGTAGCAGAAAGTTGCTGGCCCATAAGAACGAAATTTTGAAACTCTCAAGCAAAGCCCTGCAAAAAGGCCTGACCCTGATTCCAACGCGCATGTATCTCAAGAACGGGCGCGTTAAAGTTGAAATCGCGGTCGCGCGCGGCAAACAACTCTGGGATAAGCGCGAAACCGAACGCCGCCGCGATGCCGATCGCGAAGCGCGCGAGGCGGTAGCCCGCAGCAGAAAAAGCTAACTCGGATTCACGCAAGGCTCCGCCGGAAATGTTTGAAAGAAAGGAAGCAACAAGGAAGCAATGAAGACCATTCTTTCCACGCAGTCTCCCTCCCAACTGGAAACCGAGTGTCTCATCGTCGGCGTTCTTGACCACGGCGACAAGCAGAATTCACAACCGGAGCTGCAAACCAGCGACAGCGCCATCCGCCAGGCAGCGCAGGATTTGATCTCCTCCAAGGAAATCACCGGCAAGACGTCCGAGACCCTGCTGCTCCACCGGCCGCAAGGGCTGAAGGCAAAGCGCATCCTGTTCGTTGGCGGCGGCAAGGCCAAAAACTTTGCCACATCTGAGATGCGCAAGCTCGCCGGAACCGCTGTACGCTTCCTTAAAGGCAAGAACATCAAGAGTTTCGCCCTCTTGGCCCCCGACCAGGGGAGCGCCCCAAATCGGAAGGACTCCAGCCCGATTCCGTCTGAGGCCGCGATCCCGAACACGGTAAGCGCCATGGTGGAGGGCGCTTACGTCGCTGACTTCGATCCTGACTATTACCGTAGCGACCGCAAAGATCAGAAGGTTCAGGAGTTCACGATTCTGCTCGGCGGCGGGACTAATCTCCCCCCGCTGGAGCGCGCCGTCGAAGAAGGGCGCATTGTCGCCGAGTCCCAGAACTTCACCCGCGACCTGGTGAATGAACCCGGCAACCGCATGACACCCACAATCCTTGCCGATCGCGCCAAAAAAATGTGTGAAGAAGTCGGACTACCCTGCGAAGTCTACGGTCCCGACAAAATCAAAGAACTGAAGATGGGTGCGTTCTGGAGCGTGGCCCAGGGCTCCGACGAGGAGCCCCGGCTCATCGTCATGCGTTACGAACCGAAGGGCGCGCCGGCGGCCCCCGTGCTCGGCCTCGTCGGCAAGGGCATTACCTTCGATACCGGCGGCATCAGCATCAAGCCGGCCGATGGTATGGAAAAAATGAAGTACGACATGGCTGGCGGCGCCGCCATGATCGGCGTCATGCGCGCCATTGCCCTGCTCAAACCCAACGTGCGCGTCATAGGCATCGTCTGCGCCTCCGAAAACATGCCCAGCGGCAAGGCGCAAAAGCCCGGCGACGTGCAGTTCGCCATGAGCGGCAAGTCGATCGAGATCATCAACACCGATGCCGAAGGACGCCTTGTGCTTGCCGATGGCCTGCACTACGCGCGCCAACTGGGCGCTACTCACCTGCTCGATGCAGCCACGCTCACCGGTGCCTGCGTTGTCGCCTTGGGCTACGTCAACGCCGGCATTTTTTGCAATGACGAAAAGTTCTTTGATCAGTTCGCCCAGGCCATCAAACTTTCCGGCGAAAAGATGTGGCGCCTGCCGGTCGATGCCGAGTACCAGGAGCTCATCAAGTCCGACATCGCCGACATCAAAAACACCGGCGGACGCTGGGGCGGCGCGGTTTCGGCCGCCATGTTCCTCAAGGAATTCGTGGAAGATACTCCCTGGATTCACCTCGACATCGCCGGTACCGCCTGGATCGAAGACAGTAAATCGTGGATTGCCAAAGGCCCCAGCGGCATCGCCGTGCGATCGATCATCGAGCTGGCAAAACAGTTCGCCGGGAATGGGGAGAACGAGAAAAAATAGATCGGTTTCGCAAAGGAATATCCATAGGTGCCCCACGTTCCGCCCCGCTTTTGGGCTAACGTGGGGTAGTTCTCATTCCCACATCTGCCAACTGCGGCAGATGTGGGCACCGCCGCTGACGTGAGCCGGTCAGGATTAGCACTTGCCATTACGAGCTAAAATCAACGGCCAGTTCGTCAACGCAGCTTTTCTGTCTGACGATGAGTGGAAGGCCATCAATCGTTCGGACGCTATTGTGCTCCCGACTTGTGGTTGCCCAGGGTACAAGCGACATAGTCCACGCGGAACACGGCACTTCGCGCATTTGCCGAAACGGAGCTGCGGAGGCGCTGACAGCAAGGAAAGCGAAGATCATCTCGCCGCCAAGTCGGAGATAGTGAAGGCTTGTCGCGAGCAAGGGTGGGAATGCGATACTGAAATTACCGCTCCGGATAATCGCTGGAGAACCGACGTGCTGGCATGGCGAGGATCGGTCAAGCTAGCATTCGAGGTGCAACTGGCAAAGCAAACGTTTGACGTTACTCGAGAACGACACGCGACCTACGGTTCAGACGCTAAGTGCTGCTGGCTATTCTCACGGCCCCCAGTTGGCGTCGGGCACAGTAGTTTCTCGTGGGAACCTGAGGCACCGCCCCCTGCAGATCCGAGCCTCCCGATTTTCAAGTTGCACGTAGGAGGACCTGAGTTCTTGGTGAACGTTGGCCATAGGACGCTGCCATTGAAGGCGTTTGTTCAGGCCCGCCTCTCGGGCCAGATCCGTTACAAAACTCACCGGCAATGCTGGCCGCAAGAATTGCAATTACACGTGGTTGAAACCGAGTGTTGGAGGTGCCATTGTGACTTCGACCTGATCTACACCTCTACCACGTACAGATCGCTCTGTGGCGTCCACAGTGAAATTACGGTTCCAGATGGCGGAACAAGCAGCGATGATCCATATGGTGCGCTGATCAACGTCGATTTGGCTAAGAAGCACTTCGAAAGCCAGTTCGAACATCTCCGTGTATCGTTTGCTTGGCGCTACAGCAGAACCATGGGCCGAAGCTACTGGTCTTTCGGGTGTCCACAATGCGACGCGCTGTGCGGGGATTTTTTCTTCCATCGCTTGATAAATAATGAGGATGAAATCGAAAGCGCACCGGCTGCGACTGTATCGGTAAGTGCCTCTGCTCTGCCTATACGGGTCGAAAATCCCCACTGGTGTTTCTCGGAATCCAAGACCTTCTGTTCATAACGAAATCCGAATTATCAAATCCCACATCTGCTAACTGCGGCAGATGTGGGGCACCATCGATTTATTCATGAGACACTGGCCGGCGACCCAATCTATTTTTTCCCGCTCCGCTGGCGTATTGAGCCGATTTCCGGAGCGGGGATGTGCAGAAATTCCAGGAATTCCTGATGCTCCGCCGGGGCTTTCTGTTCAAACTGATGGTGCCACCGGAGCATATCTTCCTCGCTGAATCCGGCGGCCTGCATGATCGAGACCCACTTCTCTTTTGTCATTGCTTCTATCCTCCATGTCGATTCGTCGGCTCGCAATAGCCGCAGAATCGACTTCTGATGCTCGCGAAGGGCTTCTATCTCTTCGTCCAGCTCAAGCAGCCGTCGCTTCAGCACCCCGGCGGCCTGGTTGGACCGCTCGTCCAACAGCACCAGAATGTCGGCCAGCTTCAATCCCGCATCACGGTACGCGCAAATCTGCCGCAGCCTGCTTAGCTCCTGCTCGGAGTAGCTGCGATAGTTGCTCGTGGAACGCAACGCGGGCCGGAGCAACCCGATTGATTCGTAGTACAGGATTGTGCTTCGGCTCAAGCCGCAGCTCCGGGCGAGTTTAGAGACAGTAACCATCGGAGGATACTTACTTTGAACCCTATAGCTTTAGACAGGTCAAGAGAAATCTTCAGAATTCCGAAGAATACGATCCAAGTTACTACTCGCTTGTCGTCAAGCTGATCGTGGGTTAGTTTTACGAAAAGGAGTTCGAATGTCCCTCGATCAGCGTTTGCATGGATTCATTCGCGAGCTAGGCGCCGATTTCGTCGGTGTGGCGGATCTTTCTCCCGCACGGGATATGATCCGCGAGCAGGGCGGAGAGAAGATCGCCGCTTACCCCTTGGCGGTCTCGGTCGGCATTCGCGTGATGGACTCGATCATCGACGAACTCCCGCACAGCCGCGAAGACCGCATTGTTGCGCTGAACTTCAAGCAGCATGGCTACGACATCGTAAACGCCCGCCTCGATGCGATCACATCCAGGACCTCAAGCCTCCTCCAGAACAGCGGACACCGGGCGCTGCCCATTCCGGCTTCCCAGATCGTGGACACCAAGAATCTGTTGTCCGCGTTCCCGCATAAACTGGCAGCTCACCTTGCCGGGCTGGGATGGATTGGCCGAAGTTGCCTGCTGATTACACCTGAGGTTGGCCCGCGCGTGCGTTGGGCGACCGTGTTGACGAACGCCCCACTGGCTGTGACCGGTCAGCCGATGGCGAGCCGTTGCGGCAAATGCACGAGCTGCGTTGACACCTGCCCGGTGGGTGCTTTCACCGGCCGCATCTTCGCCGAAGATGAGCCGCGCAGTGCCCGCTTCGATGTCTTCAAATGCAGTGAACGCCTGGGTGAAGCCGAGAAGGCGATCGGAGTGCGCGTCTGTGGCCTATGTGTCTACGCCTGTCCACACGGACAGAAGAAGCCGGGTGCCCCACGTTCCGCCCCTCTGTTGGGCTAACGTGGGGTAGTTTTTCAATCCAGTTCTTCGAATCCCACATCTGCCAAGCAGACTTCTCGGACCTACATCATTTCCGGCGCTTCGATCCCCATCACTTCCAGGGCGCGGATCAATTCCCTTTCGACGACGGCGGCTGTGGCCAGCAGAAACTGCTTGCGCCCGGCGTCGGCCTCGGCGAGGACGTGGTGCCGATGATAGAAGTTGCTGAACTGCTGCGCCAATTGGAAGGCATGCCGGGCGAGGTAGGCCGGTTCCGTGGTCGCAATGCACTGGTCGATGGCGTTCGAAGTCTGCCCCGCCAGCAGCCATAGCTGCCAGATTTCGGTGCCGATTTCTCCCTCGAAATACGGCGAGAAGTCGGCGTGGGCAGCGCTGGCAAGCACCTCTCCGGACGAGGTGCCGCCTTTACGGAAGATGTTGCGGGCACGCACGATGGCATACTGTGCGTACGGTCCGGTTTCGCCCTCGAAGGCCAGCGCCTCGCGGAAGTCGAAGGCAATCACCGACTGCTTGGTGAACTTCAGCATGAAGTAGCGCAAGGCCCCTATGGCGATCTGCCTGCCTATGGCGGCGCGCTCCTCGGCCGTCAGTTCGGGATGACGAGTGTCGACCTCGCCGGTGGCGGCCGTAATCAGCCGATCCATGAGATCGTCGGCTTTCACTCCGAAACCCTTGCGGCCCGAAACCTCTATATACGCTCGCTGCTGGTCCTCCGCGCTTACCTCGTAGCCCAGTTCCATGGCGCAGCGGGGAGTGAGCGCAACCATTTCGTAAGAGAAATGCGTGTAGTGTTCGGCCTGGTCGGTGTAGCCGAGCAGTCGCAGCGCCTCAATGACCGTGTTCTGCGGGTCAGACTGGCGCGCGTCGATCACGTTATAAATCTCCGCCACGTCGCCGAAGTGCGGATGTACCGCCTCGCCACTCTCAGCCGAAATCCAAACCTCGTGACCGTTCGGGTAGCGGAAAAACTTGCGATAACCGAAGTCGCGGCCGAGCAAGCCGAACTTCCACATGTGATAGGCAATGTCTTTGCCGACGTAGCCGACTGTGCCATTGGAGCGCACGATGACCTTGGCATCTTCGTCCGGGCCGCTCTTTTCTTCCGCCGCCACCGGTTGTTGCGCTTGCGGGGCCGTGGGGCGGGTCATCACCCAACAGCCTTTGTTTTTGCCCTCTGTCTCGAAATAGAGAACCTTCTTCTCCTTGAGTTGCTCGAAGGCCCGCTCCCAGAAATGCAGGCGCAGAATTTCGCTTTCGCGTGGCAGAAAGTCATATTCAATGCCCAGGCGCTCCATCGTTTCCAGGTGGCGGCGCAGCACGGCGGTCGAGATCAGCTCCGCGATTTCAGCCAACTCGTTGCCGCCCTGCTCGATGGCGTGAAGCGTATCCAGGCGCGCCTTCAGGTTGCCCTTATCCACCCCGTACCACTGCGAAACCCGCGCATAAAGATTCCAGCAGTAGTAGTCGATGCTGATTGGACCCTGCGGTCCGCACTCGTCGATCAACTGCCGGACTTCGGCGGCGGTTTGCTTGTGCTCAAGCTGCGTGAATCCCACCACCACATCGGCAACCTGCACGCCAGTGTTGTCGATGTAGTTCTGCACGTCGACCTCGCGGCCGGCGGCGCGCAGCAGGCGAACGAAAGTATCGCCGAGGATGGCATTGCGCAGATGCCCGATATGAGCGGCCTTGTTGGGGTTGATCGACGTGTGCTCCACGAGCACCTTGCCGGGATGCAACAGCCTAGCTTCTAGTAACTGCGCTCTTTCTTCCGCTCCGCTGACGACCTGTCGCGCCGCTTGCGCGCGGTCGATTCGGGCATTGATGTAGCCGCCTCCGGCAACTTCGAAGCGGCTAAAACCCTCCGGCGGCTTCAGCTCGGCAACGATCTCCTCGGCGATCTTGCGGGGAGCCTTTCGCAGCCGCTTCGCCAGTTCAAAGCAGAGCGGCAGCGCATACTCGCCCATTTCGAGTTTGGGCGGCTGCTCGACCACGATGTTCAAAACGTCGACGTTCTGAAGTTCGACCTGGTACTTGCGGCGCAGAAAATCGCGGACGTGCTCGATGAGACGACGTTGCAACTGGAGATACAATTTTCGTTCCTTTTCCTGATCGCTAAGCTTGTCTAGCAACCTGCGGATGAGTGGTAAGCAAAGGCGATTATAAACGGCAACCCCGCCGGGAGCCGACGGTGTGTACTCAAGGCCTAGCAGGCTGCTGAAAAATGCGCCTATTCAGGCTTCTCCTGTGTTGTATGTGGTCAGTTCAAGGATTCCGCTGGTGAACTGTTCGTGGTTGACGTGGAGGTTGGAGGCGATTAGTGGCGGTTTTACGCACACTTCGGCTGAGGGGTACTACCCATGAGATTGCGGATGCGCACCAGATTGTAGGCCGCAGCCGTAAAGGTGAAGACCCAGCCGACCTGCTCCAGTCCACGATGCCGCAGTTTGCGTAACAGCCCCACTGTTTTCATCCAGCCGAACACCTCTTCGATTCTCTTGCGCTTTCTCTGGCTCACCCGATAGCCGTCGTGATGGGTGGTGCGCTGGTCGATGGCACTTCGGCGGTTGGTATCGTTCTGCGCTACATGCGGAGTAACGTTCATGTGCCGCAACTCGCCAATGAAGTCGTGAACGTCATAGCCCTTGTCGGCTCCCAGCGTGACGCTGCCGTTGCCGGGAATCGCCTCAACCATCAGCAGAGCGGCATCGCGTTCGGCTGCGCCGATAGGCTTCGTAGTGCGGGTCGACACCACCAGTCCGTTGCGGTTCTCGGTGAGCAGATGGCCGCGATAGGCCAG
>CAWHUL010000020.1:0-176709 GCA_963832365.1 uncultured Acidobacteriota bacterium
TATGCTATAATGTACGGGGCGAGTTTGGGCCAGGTCGCTGCCATTGAACCTCTGCAAGCTCCGCGGAAGCGGGCTCAGTATATTTCACCCGCCCACATCTTGCAGACTACACCGCCAGTGCTGAAGAAGTGCGCTGGGGGCAACCGAGTTGTTCCAGGCGGTGGCAAACGGAACGATAACCATGAGCATTGACCGGGAGTTCCCGCTAGCCGCCGCTCGGGAGGCCCATGAACTGTTGAGAGGCCAGAGGTACCAAGGGTAAGCTTCTGTTGCGAGTCGATTGACTTGAAGGCTGAGCACCGTGCAAACGAATTCCGGCATGCGGCCACTTTACTGGAACGTATGGGTAGCTACCCGTTAGGAAACCAGAATCTTCGAGCGCTGAGGAAAGAAATGCAAAAGACTGTGATTTTAGGCGTTATTGGAGTCGACGCTCACGTAGTTGGAAACAAAATTATGGCACAGGCCCTAAAGGATGCTGGGCTCAACGTTGTGAACCTCGGAACATTTGTGGTTGCGGAAGATTTCATCAAGGCAGCCGTCGGGACTAACGCCGAAGCCATCATGGTTGGATCATTGTGTGGGCACGGGGAACTCGATTGCCAAGGATTCAGGGAGCGGATTGAGGCCGGCAAGGGGAGTATTCACCTGGTGCTGGGCGGAAATCTGGTGGTGGGAAAGCAAGACTGGGTGGGTGTTCACGAAAAATTTTCACAGATGGGATTCAATCGTGTCTATCCGCCAGGGATTGCCATCAAAACCGTGATCCTGGACCTTAAGAAGGATCTGGGGATCGCAGATGAAAACTGATCCAGCTCTTTTCGTCGACTTCGGCAGCACGTTCACCAAGATTGTGTTAGTAGATCTGGCGGCCGAAACCGTGCTCGGCAGGGTGCAAACTCCATCCACGGTGGAGACGGATATTACCATCGGTCTGAGGCGCGGCCTTGAGGAAATAGGGCGGATTCTAGGGGGACCTCCCACATACCATCACCAATTGGCCACAAGCAGCGCCGCCGGTGGCTTGCGGATGGTTGCCATCGGCCTGGTTCCCGATTGACGGTAGAAGCTGCCAAAGGGCAACTTTGGGTGCTGGCGCAAAGGTCGTGGGTGTCTATGCCTATCAGTTGACAGAAAAAGAGGTCCAGGAGTTGGAAAGAGCAGCTCCGGATCTCATTTTGCTGGCCGGTGGTACGGACGGTGGTGACCGGAAGACCGTAATCGGGAATGCAGATTGCCTTCGCAGAGCCTCTCTTAAGGCTCCAATCATTTATGCCGGGAATAAAGCAGCATCGGACGGAAGTGCGGGAGATATTGGCGGCCGGCAATAAAGAGGTAGTGATCACGGAAAACGTAATGCCCGAGATCGGAGTCCTCAAGGTCGAGCAGGTCCGATCCATCATTCGCGAACTCTTCATCAAGCGGATCGTCGAAGCAAAAGGACTGAAGAATGCAGAACGCTTTATAGACAGCATCCTCATGCCCACGCCGACAGCTGTCTTGAATGCGGCTAAACTGTTGGCCGAAGGCACGCCCACTGAATCCGGTCTCGGAGAGTTGGCCATTGTGGATATTGGAGGAGCGACCACCGATATCCATTCCATCAGCTTCGGAGCCCCCACAGAACCGGGAGTAATTCAGAAAGGTCTGCCCGAGCCCTACATCAAGAGGACCGTAGAGGGTGACTTAGGAATGCGTTACAACGCATCGACTATAGTTCAGGCGGTGGGCAAAGAGAATTTCCGAAAGCAGATGCGTGGGGCCGCGTTCGATGTGGACGCGGCGGTCGGAAAGTTGCACCTCAGGCCGGAAAGTCTCCCTGGGTCCGAGCAGGAAACTACTTTGGATCTGGAACTTGCCCGTGCAGCAGCCCATCTGGCCATGGAAAGACATGCGGGTGTTATCGAAGTGGCTTACGGTCCGATGGGACAGTATCACATCCAGTACGGCAAAGATCTGCGTAACATCAAGACCGTGATTGGCACTGGCGGGCCGCTGGTATTCGGGCCCGAACCAGAAGAGGTGCTGAAGGAGACGCTTTATTCCGATGCGAAACCCTTCTCGCTCAAGCCTAAGGAGCCTAACTTTTACCTAGATGAGAAATACATCCTGTATGCAATCGGTCTGATGGCTGAAGTAGAACCTGACAAGGCCTTGCGAATCGGCAAGAAATACTTGAGAAAACTAGAGCATGCAAAAGTGCAGAAGGTGAGCCCCCATGCAAATTGAATTGTCGAATGAGCGGTGGAGTGATGAGTATTTCCAACAGGAGCGTGAGAAGGCGTTGGCGCTATGGCCCACCGGGAAAGAAGTCGACCTCGAAGAAGCGATTGAGTATCATCTCAGTCTGCCGGACTCGAAAAGGTATGCCAAGGTAGTCAGACAAGCCAAGCAGGAGGGGCGCACGTTGGTGCAGCCACGTGGCGGAGTGGCTCTAATTGATGATCATATCAAGCTGCTGCGACACCTACAGGGCGAAGGTTGCGCCGATCTATTGCCGACTACCACGGACACTTATACCAGAAACATGAAGTTCGAGGGTGCCCAGAGAGGGATTGAAGAAAGTAAGAGAGCCGGACGATCGATGCTCAACGGCCTTCCCGTGGTCAACTACGGTCCGAAGGTGGTCCGGCAAGTCGTCGAAGCGGTAGACAAGCCCATCATAGCTCTTTCGGGTACCCCGTTTCCCAGGCTGACCTCCGAGGTCGCGATTGCCGCGGGCTTCACCGCATATCTCGGCGCTGGTATTTCTTACCCCTGCTCTTATATCAAGTCCATGAAACTGGAAGATGGCATCAAGAATTACCAGTATCTGGACCGTCTTTGCTCGTACTACGCCGAGCGAGGTGTATTGATCCATCGCGAGCAACCTGGTTTCTTGACTGGGACATTAATTCCGCCCGGTATTGGCGTGGCCGTCGGTGCCCTTGAAGTGCTTCTAGCGGCTGGTCAGGGCGTGCGCCACTATAGCGTCGGTTGACGCAGAACCTGGACATTGTTCAAGACGTTGCCGGGCTGAGAGTTTATGAGGAGGTTTGCCAGCATTATCTGCGAAGGCCGGTATCGATGACATGTTCATCTCCGTGTCTACGCATCAGTGGATGCAAGCGTTCCCGCCTCACGAAGCAGAGGCATTCAGTGTTATCGTTATGGGCGCCATGATCGCCGTGCTTGGTGGTGCGACCCAAGTCATCACCAAGACATCTCATGAGGCAATCGGTATTCCCACAATGGAGGCCAATGCCTACGGGGCACGTGCGACACGGAAAGCTATTGACATGATGCGCAAACGCCGACTGCCCATCGATGCAGAAGTTAAGCTCGAAATGGAGATGATCAAGAAAGAGGCTATGGCGATAGTCGATAAGGTCTTGGAGTTGGGTGACGGCGACGTTGCTATAGGAGTGGTGCGAGGATTCGAGGCGGGCACGATCGATATTCCTTGGGCTCCCAACATTTACACGCGTGGAGCTGTTATTCCGGTGCGCGATGCAACGGGAGCCATACGTTACCTTCGGACCGGAAATCTGCCTTTCAGCAAGGAAATCCTCGAGTACAACGAGTCGAAGATCAAAGAGAGAGAAGAGAAGATTTCGGCCAAGGTCGACTACGAAGTGGCATGCTTCGATATTCAGGAGATCTGTAAGCCATGTGTAGATATGGAGGATCAGGCAGATGATCTCTCTCATTGCGCGGGCGCCTAGGGAAGCAATTTGGGATACGTACACATCACCGGAGTACGAACAAAACAAATGACAATGGCCATCGGTTTGCGTTTGCCAGCCCTGAGCTGGTGAAGTCACTGATGAGTTCTTGAATAGAGATATGTCTCACGGAGGCTTTATGAAACTAACGTTACGTGCTTGGTACCATGCTCTCCCTCTGAAGAAGCCCTATCGTTTGTCATTCGCGGTCCTGGAGAAGTTCGAAACGTTGTATATCGCGCTGGAAGGTGACGGAAGAATGGGGATTGGCGAAGTAACGCCCCTGCCCGGCTATGGTACGGAAACCATTGAGCTGGCAATCGCCGCCGTGCAGCAGGCCGCCCGCGAATTCTCGGCAGGCAAATCGATCGAGGAACTCTCGCTTGGGCTTTGCCACAAATACCCTTTCACGGCCAGTGGTCTCGCATGCGCCTATGAGACGTGGGCTGAAGGCCAAGCGGCGGCCTTCGACGCTCCTCTCGCTTCCAGTATTCCACTTGCCGCGCTTTGCCCCGGCGACACCCCGGCCGCGATCGCGGCTGAAGCTCGGCGGTTGCTCGATTCCGGGGTAACTGTGCTGAAGCTCAAAGCTGGACGCGCGCCAGAGCTGGAGGAGTCTCTCGTTCGCGCCGTGGCCAAGGAACTACCGCCGGGTACGACTTTGCCCGGGACTCTGCGGCTGGACGCCAACCAAGCATATAACCCGAAGGATGCCCTCGATCTGTGCCGGCGCCTCGAGGACCTGGGCCAGATAGGCCTGCTGGAGCAGCCTTTCAATATCGAGATGTGGTCGGAGTGCGCTCGGCTCACGTCTGCCACCACCTTCCCCATCATGCTCGACGAGTCGATCTGCGAGAAAGAAGATATCCGTCGCGCCCAGGAAGTCGGTGCCAAGTGGATCAAGCTCAAATTATGCAAGCACCCGGGGCTGGCCGCCACGGCCGCCATGATCGCGGAAGCTAATGGACGCGGGTTTAGATTAGTCTTTGGCAACGGCGTGCAGACGGCCTTGGGGAACCATTTGGAGAATCGCGTTCACCTGCTGACTAAGCTGCCCACCGCGACCGAGGCCAATGGCTTCGCGAAAGTCAAGGACCATCCGTTCGCCAGCCGGCTCAATATCGCAGGGGGCAACGTGGTCGATCAGGGCCTCAGCATCACAGTAAACGGGTTGGCCACCGGTCGTCTCGTGGCCGAAGGAGTTGTCTCAGGGGTCCGACAAACATCCCTAGGCGCAAGCTCCTGACAGGCTCGTTTGGCAACGAAGTAAAAGTTCAAGGAGACTAATATGGAAGAACAGAAATTTCAAAGATATCTGTCAGAGGCCGCCGAATTCCACAAGAATGGATATAGCTGCGCCGAGTCTGTCTTGCATACCTTTCGCGACAAGCTTCCCTTTGCCCTCAGCAACGAAACCATGAGAATTGCGACCTGTTTCGGCGGACAGGCTGTTGGAGAATCGGGTTTCTGCGGCGCCTTTACCGGTTCCATCATGGTGCTTAGCCTGCTGGTCGGACGCAGCAGTGCACAGGAAAGTAAGGAAACGGCCCAAACCTATTCACGCGAGTTTGGCACACGCTTCGTCAACCAATTCGGCTCGAACGCCTGCAAGCCGCTACAAATTCATGTATACGGCTCGCCAGAGCAAAAGGCTAACTGCAGAAGGATCACTTCTACTGCTGCCTGCATGATGGCTGAGTTCTTGGCGGAGAAGAATCTATTACCTGCTCCAGCCGTTGACGGGCAAAGTCCAGAGAGTAAACGATGAAATTCGGAGTCAGATTGGCTGTTCAAGGTGAGATGGGCGCCCGCGGGCAGGGTTGGGATTATACCCGCGGTATGGCCCTGGAGGCTGAAGCACTTGGCTTCGATTCCCTCTGGCTGCCAGATCACATAATCAACGCGCACATGAGTAAGCAGACTCCTATGCTAGAGAACTGGACCGTTCTGTGCGCTCTGGCAGCACTTACAAAAAGAGTTACCTTTGCGGGGCACACCTTCAACAATTCACTCCGCCATCCTGCCGTTATGGCAAAGATGGCGGCTACCTTCGATGTGATGTTTGAGGGCCGGCTAATCTATTCTCTAGGGTCCGCCTGGTTTCGCGAGGAGAGCACGAGTTACGGCCTACCTTGGGACGAGCACGATGATCGTGTCGCTCGACTGCGCGAAGCCCTCATCATCGCAAAACGCTTGTGGACAGAACCAGAGGTGACATTTAAAGGCTCGTTCTATGAGATCGAGCGCGCGTCTCTGAATCCTAAGCCGGTCCAAAAACCGTATATTCCTATCTGGGTTCCCGGAGATTCTGAGGCGACACGCCGGCTTGTTGCAGAATTCGCGGACTGCTGGCTTGTCTATTCAAAGCCGCCGGAGGTTATCGCTGCTTGGTCAGAAGACATGCAACGCCGTCTCAGTGGGCGGCGTATGCCGATTGCGGTTTCGGCCGTCTGCCTGGCAGGCCTGCCAGCGGAAGATGTAACCCGCTGGAGTCACTTATACGCCCAAGAGCGCAAACACCGGTTTGCGGTGCCGCCTACGCCGGAGGACGTATTGAACGAAAATCTATGGGGTTCGCCCGATCGCTGCATTCAGCGGATTCGAGAGTGGCAAGCTTCGGGCGTGACACACTTGATTATTCAACCAATTCCACCGCTGGACGGCATGCGCTTTTTTGCCCGCGAGATCATGCCTGCCCTGAAGCGGGACGCGAATACCAAAGCTGCTGATCTTTGCTTGCCATCCTCATAATCTCGAACGCCGATGATTGGAGGTGACCGGCGAATTGTACGGTGGACAAGAGAGAGACACAGTTACGAGAGGAGCTGGAAAATGGCGCGGGAGCAATACACGCCGGAGCGGTGATCATCGGGAAACTCCGTCAGGTAGAGCTAGCAGGTTGAGCAGCGGCCGGAACAGTACGCAAGCCTGCCGAGCGGCGGGCATCGTAGCACACGTATGATCGCTGGCGGAAGGAATACGGTGGGTTAAGGCTCGAACAGGCGAAGCGGATGAAGACTCTGGAGAAGGAAAACACACGGCTGCGCCACGTGGTCGCGGAGTTATCGCTGGAGAAACAGATTCTAAAGGACGCGGCGAAGGGAAACTTCTACAACCGTTGCGCGGTCGAACATCGCTCGCCAGCAGTATGGAGTATCCGAGCGGCATGCATGCCGGCTGTTGGGGCAGTGGAGAGGGACGCAGCGATACGGACCACGACGCAGCGCGACGATTGGAAGATGCGCTGACACGAGGGATCACAGAGCTGGCCAGCCAATATGGCCGTTATGGCCATCGCCGGATCACGGCGTTGGAGCAATGGGCGGGCTGGAAGTGGTACGGGAGCGGGAGCAGCGAATCTGGCGGCGGGAAGGGTTGCGCGTGCCTGAGAAACAGAAACCGCGTGGGAGGCTGTGGTCGAACGACGGCTCCTGCGTGCGGCATCGACCGGAACATTGGAACCACGTGTGGAGCGACGCCTTCGTCAGCCGCTTTGCGCAGGACGGACGGACGTTGCGGGTGCTGACGCTGATTGACGAGTTCACGCGCCAGTGCCTGGCACTGCGGGTCGCTCGACGGCTGAAGAGCTACGACCTGATCGAGACGCTGGCCGACGTGATGCTGATCCACGGAGTGCCGGAGCACATACGATCCGAAAATGCGCCTGAGCCGCAGCCAAGAACTTACGAAAATGATCATCGCCGCTAGGAGCCAAGACGTTGTTGACATCGAACCTGGGAGCTGGGGTAACCTGCTCGGCGACAGTGCCGCCGTCACGGCCATGCTGGACCGCCAGCTACATCACGGACACGTTCTCAAGTGCGTGACACGCAGCTGGCGAACTCAAACCGACTCAGCGCGAAGGAGGCCCAATGACAGAAAGCGAACAATAAGGAGGCCGGGCAAAAGCAACGCGGCAACGTCGCGTTTCATGATCCAAGGGCCTCTACAACGGATCATCACCAAAAGAATGGCGACAGAAACACGAAACCCTTTGCAGAGTCAGCAATCACGCTCACCTGCAAAGGGTCTCAATCGCCGATTCCTTCGGAGCCAGCCCCGCGTCTTCGGCCCTGGATGGTTCCGCCAGGCGCGACCCCGGCGGGAACAGCATTAACTTAACACGTCACCGCGTACATCAAATCCTGCCTTGTCAAACTCGACTTCGGTAGGGTAGAACAAAACCGGTCTTAGGCCACTCTCCATGGCCGGAATTGAGACGTCCACGCATGGCCGGTTTTGAACGACCAGCGAGAACCCAGCATCAACAAACCTGACGCCTCCATCGCGCTGTTGGCGATTCGCGCAATAAGGAGAGAGTGCTGCTACGCTGACCCTGCCCTGGTCGAGGCAGTGGTGCACAACTAAGAATCTTGGCGGGCAGGTAAATGAACACGGAAACCCTGATGGACGAAGTTGTCAAACTGGCAGGCGGGGGCCGGGTCGATTCCTTGCTTCCTTTAAAGGTTTTAGAGCGACAAAAGAATGCCGACTACGTGTTCCAGAGCGACTATGTCATCGCAGAACTCAAGAGCCTGCAGCGTGAAATCTTTACGTGGGAGTGCGTACAGAAGCTAAACGTCCTGCTCCAAAGCTGGAGTGCCAGGCACCTTATCCGTGGCGTATACGGCCGGGTACAAGTGAGCTTTCGGCAGCTGCCAGTACTCTGCCAGCAGGAATTGTTCCAATTGCTGGCAGCTCCTCTGCAAAACCATGTTATTGCGGCTGCCAACAGGCAGATTCGGGAAACGAAGGATACGCTCGGCATGCCGGATGCAAAGGGAGTGCTTATTCTGGCTAACGACGGAGCCGATCTTGATCCTTATAACCTTATTGCCTTTGTCACCGGAATCCTGAAGAAGCGACACCCCGACGGCTCGCTTCAGTACTCGTCGATTGACGGGGCCTCGTTTTTTTCCCTGACCAAACTGGTTTCAGCTCCGGCCTCACCCACTCCCATGTTTTTCTGGTTCAATGGCCTCCGCGACCAAGCCAATAAGGACCTCGGCGATTTTCTTGACCGGCTGGAAGCCAGCCTTTACAAGTACCTATCGCAGCGCTTGGGGGTTGAAGTTCCGCGTATCCAGATGTCGCACGAAGAGGTCGAGAAGCTGAAATACTCCTGAAGACTCACTACTGAAAGGATATTTGTAGACCCGCCAACTACGCCCGCCTTTTGCCCGCTTGCTGCAAATCTTAGGTAGTGCTTTCAAATTTAATCAAATTCAGTTTAGTAGCCTCAATCGTGCCGCTGTGGGGAGAATAGTAGGCTTGGTAAAATTCAAACTCAGTGCGCTTTTCCTTGCGACATTTTTCTTCGATAATCCGCAGGACTGTGCTCATATACTCATTATCTCCAAAACGGCTCCCTCGTCAAGGGGAAACTGGGAATCAGTGCAATTATGTTGAGTATATACTCACGTAGCTCCGACCCAAAGCCATGAGTCCGGCAACTACCAGAACATGACCTCGGCCCCGCAGCTGCCGAACTACCTGGGACTGCCCTTCCGCATCCTGGTGTCTCCGTTCGTCAACTTCGACCCCGAGAACCGGGTCACCGACATCATGATGTTCAACAGCCGCAACCTCGGCGCCCTGATCGTGGACGAAGATCCCCACGTGAAGAGCTGGGAAGATGGACAGTACAACATCATGAACATGTCCATCGAAGAGACGTACGGCTTCGGCATTCTGAACGAAGGACAGGCTATCGCGGTCGCCAAGAACGTGAAGATCCGTCCGAACGAGTTCGTCATGCCGGCTCGCACGGACGGTGGGCAGCAGCACATACCAGGTCTCTTCTTCCTGTGGGCGGGCAAGCGCCTCGCGCGCGGGCGTCGGCTCCGGCCCGGAGCCAGGGTCTGTTGTAGAAACAAACGCACACCAGCCCGCCACCTGGCGAACGGCCGCTGGCTTCTCCGGTAGAAGCTGACGCTCCGTTCAGGCTGGCTTTTGAAGTGACTGGCGTTTGAGGTGACGCCGACGACTCCGGGCTGGTAATCGTCGGGTTGGGATGATCATGGGCTTGGTCTTGTGACGAGAACATTGGGCTGGTGGGTATGGGTGTTGATGGGAGAACAGAGTGGTGATGATTGAATAGAAGATGATGATGGTGTACGACGTTCGCTGTGCTGTTCTTCGCCGCCGGCCCGGTGAGGCCGGCGAGATCAGCAGTGAATCGGCGCTAGAAAAACTCGTGCTCAGCGCTGTCGCAGCCATGTGTTTCATCAGGGCCTGAGCATCTTACCGGCGGTTTTCTCGGCGCTCGACCCGGCCACGACCTAGAGCAAGCCCTTGGCTCAGAGTTGGCCGATAGTAACTCCGGAGTAACCGCCGCGCAGGATGCCGCCGGGCTCACCGAGGGTGTCTGATTGAGGTGCTCGCAGTGCGACCAAACGCCGATCTCATCCCGCATCTCGACGACCATGTCGTGCAAAAAACGAAGGTGCGGCAGGCTGGGATGCTCCTGTGCGATTCGAGCAGCCATTCCAGTTGAAAGAACTGCATGGTGGATTGAACCCGGCCGGGCGAGCGTCCGGGCAATCCCTTGTACTAAAAACAGCGGTCCCTAGTAGGTCAACTTTTTCCTCTGAGAAGGTGGAATCTTGCTATCACGCTCCCACTTCAAAACCGGAGGCACAAACCCCGTAGGCCGTTCGATAGCGACATTTAGAAATGTCGGTTTCTCTTGAGACAGCGCCCACTGAATGCCTTCTTCGATATGCGCATTGTCGCTGATGTTGATTGCATCGATACCGAATCCTTTAGCTACGGCGACTGAATCGATCGGGCAGAAATCTACGGCAAAGTATCTCTCGTTATAGTAGAGCCGCTGAATCGTTTTGATCCAGCCATAGGAATTGTTTTCAAAGTTAACGAATATAATCGGCAGGCCT
Organism: uncultured Acidobacteriota bacterium; assembly: GCA_963832365.1. Classification (GTDB taxonomy): domain Bacteria; phylum Acidobacteriota; class Terriglobia; order Terriglobales; family Acidobacteriaceae; genus CAWBRT01. The sequence goes on from CAWHUL010000020.1 coordinate 10,601, forward strand.
AGCCTCTTAGCAGTCTCCAAATCACCGAGAGCCATTCCCAAACTGGCGTCGCCCATCAAAGAAAATACTGTGGCATCGGGCTTCGCAACTTTGACGCCAATCGCGGCCGGCAATGCGTAGCCCAAGCTACCGTGGGCTCTGGGCAGCACATTCCATCGGCCAGCTCTTTTTGACCTGACGTACGACGAAATATATGGGGTCGGGGTGCCCGCGTCTCCCACGAGGATCGTGTTGTGATCCGTCAATTGCTCCAGCGCGCTGAAAAACCTGCATGGAAGAACCAGATTGCTTTCGGTGAGCATCTCCTGCTCAATCCTTCTTCTCTTTTCGATAACCTTATTACGGACCCACGAGTTCCACGTGTCGTATCGGTCAGCCAAACGGCTTTTTGCCGCCAGCATTTCACGATTCAAGTTGCATAAGAACTCGTTAACGTCGCTCACGATAGCGACATCCACAGGCGTATTCAGCCCTATCCCATCCTCGCCAATGTCGACTTGAATCACCTTGGCATCTTTATTGATTGCAATCTTCCCCATCGTGGTTACGTTGTTTAACTTCGAGCCTAGTACTAGAACAAGGTCAGCCTGCTGGATAGTAGCCAGCCCTTCCTCCGAGCCACCATTCGATCCAATAACTCCAACGGCATTGTTCGCGAATTCCTGAACACTGCCTTTTCCATTCACCGTTGTTACCACCGGAACGTTATAACCGGCCCTGAACTGCTCCAACTGCTCATAGGCGTCGGAAAGATGCACGCCGCCCCCCGCCAAAATGATCGGTCGCACGGACTGGCAAAACAGATCAACAACTCTGTCGATATCCTGGCTGGTCGGCCCGCATCTGAAAGGGACCTGGGCCGAAGTCGCCTCAAGCGCTCTCAGTTCTTTGGCAGAGAACTCCACCGGCTGTTCCAAAATATTTTCCGGCAGTGCAAGATGTACTGCCCCGGGGACGCCTCCGGTAGCCATTCGAAAGGCTTTTCGAAATAGCTGGGGGATTTTGGAAGCCACTCTAATTTTGGTGTTCCACTTGGTAACAGCCTTGAACAACAATTCCTGGTCAACGTCCGTCAACGCGTTAGTCTGTTCGCTGCTCATCGTGATGTCGGACGACAGACATATCATGGGGATGCAGGAATTGTTGGCCTCGCTTACGGCGGGAATCACATATAAAGCTCCACCGCCGCTTGGCGTCTCCACCACACCCGGTTTCCTCGATACCCGCGCATAACCATCGGCCATGTATCCCGCATTGCGCTCATCCCTGGTCAGGATGTGTTGAATCTCCGCGGTTCGGCCAGCGAAGGAATCGTGGACGTTCATGCTGGTATCCCCGGGGACGCCAAATACATGTTTCACTTTATGTGCGATTAACATCTCTACGACTGCGTCCGAACCCCTCATAAACCGCCTCCTGATGTTTGCGCAGCTAGATTTGGACTGGGATGAGTATCAGTAGTAATCCAAAGTGCGACTGCCCCAACATGCGTGAAGTGCATAACAATCTGTTCTGCGTGCCGCCAGTCGTGATGAACTAAAGTTTGGCGCCGCTCTGGTTAATGGTTCATGTTTTCTACACAATCCGCGATTATCTGTCCCGTGATTGGCGCCAGCGCAATACCGTCGCCCTCATGCCCGGCCGCCATAATCAGGCCCGGCAGGCTTTGTACTGGCCCCAGAATGGGCATGCCATCAGGCGTCCGCGGTCGCAGGCCAGCAAAGGCGCGGACCAGGTTCACCCTGCCCAAGCGAGGCATGAGCCGGCAGATATGGTCGGCGACTGCTTTTATCCCGTCCAAGGTGGTATGGCGATCAAAGCCAACAAACTCACGCGTGCTCCCAAGCAGCAAGCCTCCGCTCCTGGTCTGCTCGACAATTAATCCCACGCCCAGCCGGTGCTGGCGCTGGTTCATGTCAAGCAACTCCGGATGGTGTTTCGCGGTCAGGTAACAAGCACAAAGCAACAAGTGCCTTACGGTTCCTGGCGGCAACTGTTCTGTGACCAGGATCTGTCCGCGTCGCGGGATAATCGGAGGCTCGTAGCCGTATTTCTGGGTCAGCATCGGCGCCCACACCGCAGCCGCGTTTACCACGCAGTCACCATAGATCGGTCCTTCGTCGGTGAGAACACCTCGTACCCGTCCATCGGTTATTACAAGATCGGTTACGGCAACACCGAGACGGAGATCAGCGCCATACTGACGAGCAGCCCGGCTGAAACCGCGCGTCACCATCAGTGGGTTTACCTGGATATCCGCGGCACAGAACGTTGCGCCCCAAAGGTGCTCGCCCAGCATGGGCTCCAGTTCGCGAGCCTCCTTGATGTCGAGCAACTCCACATTCAGTCCCGATTGGCGCTGTTGATCGAGCGTGTGCCGCATGAGTTCCGCTTGCGCTTCATCTTCAATCAGGCACATGCCGCCGCGCGGTTCGTATTCAAGGTCGTAGCCGAGTTCCTCGCCCAATGTGCGGTACAAGGCAATGCTCTTAAGGGCCATTTCCAGGTGTGGACCCGGAGTCTTGGTCTGTAGGAAGAGAGTACCGTCGCAAGCGCCGGACGCACCGGCCGCAAGATTCTGCTTTTCCAGCAAGATGACCTTGTGGTGTCGCTTCGCAAGACAATAAGCGACAGCTGTCCCTATGATTCCGCCGCCTATAACAATTACATTTGCACCGCTGCGCGCCACCAATCACCTCGGATTCTGAATCTCACGCACTCGAATTGCCGGCTTCATTTCGCTTCCGCAAGAGCGCCCAACGGAATCGGCTTGATAGGAACTCTAGGCGTATCCATCTGGACCGTCTCCAGCGGCACACCGCGCTTCCTGGCGATCAAACGAGAAATCACCGAACCGCACATCCGTCCCTGGCACGGGCCCATACCCGCCCGAGTATGCACCTTCACCCCTCTGACAGTGAAATCGTTTTCCGCGCCGATGGCGTTCAAGATCTGAGCAACCGATACGTTTTCACAACGGCAGATGATCGTGTCGTCCGTTATCAAGTCCAGGATCGCGGGCTTGAGCTGCATCATTGCACCCGCCAACTCCGCGAACTTCCTGGCATGCACCAGCCGCTTGCGGGCCACTTTCTCTCGCTTGGCGGTACTATTGGGTTCTGCTCTCCCGAGCGCACGGACGGCGGCAAGGCCGGCGATCAGCCCTTCCTCAAGTGCCACGTCGGCGCCGCCGATTCCTCCCACTTCACCCGCAACATAAACTCCCTCCACGGTTGTCTGTTGGTCGGCGTCATGCCAGGTTCCCCAACCGCCGGTGGTCCAGTTGAATTCGAGCTTGCATCCGATGTTTCGTGTCAACTGCAAAGATGGCAAAAACCCATACGACAGGCACAGGGTATCGGCCTCAAGTGTCCGCTCGGTGCCGGCAATGACATGCCACTCCGCGTCCACTTTGGCGATAACAACCGCTTCGAGCTGATCTTTGCCCAAGGCGCGTACCGGAACGTGGCTATGCCGGAACGGAATGCCTGCTTTCTTAATGGCCGTCCAGTAACGCATTCCTTCCCGCATTTTCCCCCAATGCCCAATCGAGCGCAGCGCGTTCTCCATGGACACAGGAGGATGATCCGATGCCTCTAGAATTTCCAGCACATCCGCTCCGCACTCCGCCAATTGACTGGCGACCTTCAATTGCAGAGGGCCTACTCCGGCGAGCACTACACGACGTCCCGGCAAGATGCGTTGCCTCACCAGCAAGGACTGAGCTGCACCTCCCATCATCACCCCTGGCAGGGTCCAGCCCGGAAATGGGACCGGCACCTCCTGTGCTCCCGGTGCGAGAATCAACTTATTGGCGCGAACTTCTTCCGTCCGTCCATCCCTGTAAAGTGCAAGCGTGCGGTCCGGAAAGATCGACCAAACGAGCGTATTTGGAAGAAACTCAACCTGGGACTTCTTGACGCATTCGATTAGTTTGACACCTTCAACGTACTGCTCGCCCTCGGCGTTTGGATTCTTGAGCAAAAAGGAGTCGGGAACCTGCTTGTAAAACTGGCCACCAAGCGTCGAATACTCATCAATCAGGACGACCTCGATCCCCGCTTTCGAAGCCTCCAGCGCGGCGCTCAGACCTGCCGGCCCTCCGCCTACAATCAATAGCTCGAGTTCCCGCATAGCATGCGCCTCCTATTCCATTCTCGTGCTAACGCACATACCGTCTTGCACCGGGATGATGCATGCGCGCACCCGCTCCCGACTGGCCACCGTAACCAGGCATTCGTAACACACACCCATGCCGCAAAACAGTCCTCGCGGCTGACCGTCCGGATGTGTGTGGCGAATCACACGTCGACCCGAGGCTAGCAGGGCTGCCGCGAGCGATTCGCCTTCATAGGCCTGAATGTTTTCTCCGTCAACGCTAATTGTTACCGGACGGCCGCGCTCTACGGAATCGAGCCGTAACGGCATCGCGTTCGTGCGCTTCATTGATGTACCCTCGGTAGAATGCCGTTGATGAAAATAGTCGCCGGGTCTTGGTGTGAAGGGCTCTTCTTCGATTCTAGTCGTGGAGCACGCGACGTACAGAACACAGGAGCGCGTCACAACTGCTTGTGCGTCGTCCCGCATCAGAAAGTGTCCACCGTTGCGGGGTATTCTGCCACGGTCGAGATTTAGAATAAAGAGAATTCTGCGTATTAGCCCGGAAAATTCACGAACATGAAGACGCGGAAGCTCCCTTCTGCTACAAACATAGTGTCAAGTCAGTGTTAGGCGGTCCCGCTCGAGACACGATCTTTAGCTTGTCCGAGATGACATTGCTGTATATCTGAACCGCTGCTGTGGCATTTTCATGTGAGCAGAGCAGCCGGATTTCACTCAGGTCCAACGTGAAGTTTCGGCTTAGCTGCTAACCTTTATCTCTGCTCAGCTGACGATTCGCGTGAATTAATATTGGACATACGCAAAGAACGGCAGTATCCTCTCTGTCACATTAGCGACATTCGATCAGCAGAATTTCGGGAATCCACCAGGGCATTCAGAATGATCTCAGCAGCCGAGCCGGCATTGTCTGAGCTTCGCGCAGATTGTCTTCTAGCTACCAAGCTGTGGGGGCGAACTTTCTCCGCGCTCACGGCGTTAACCTTGCGCGAAAAAGGAGAAGACGCGGTCCATCGCCTTTGGTTCCAACTTCTGACGCGACACCAATTGGGTCATTACCGTGAAGGCCTGCGAAAGCTAGGCATCGGTGATAACGAACCGCCGGCGGTCGCGGCAGCGAAGTACCACTATTTCACCAACGTGCTAGGCGGCCTCGATTTGGAATATGTAGAAGAGTCTCCCAAGAAGGTGTGGATTCGCTATCTGGCGCCAATGTGGACCTATGCTGGTGTAGCCATGATGGCCATGCCCGGCGGTTTGCGCCGCACTATCTTTTCCGCCTGGCACCCAAGGAATGGTGCTGTGATGGGGTGTCCTCGCCTAGGATGGGTTAGCACAAAGTTCATCATGGAAGGCGATCCTTACGACGAGGGTTACTTCATGGAGTACGACCATGATCTTGCGCCTGACGAGATCATGCGCTATGAGGTGGCAACGCACACGCCCGAGTGTGACCGCACCAAGCTGCCGACACTGGATCCGATTCAATGGCCTGAAGAGCGCAAGCTAAAAGCTAGGCGTAACTATTCCGCTGGCTACGTCCGCACAACCGTTGAAGTTCTTTACAGCATGTTCGGCACCGCCGCAACGCACTACATCGTCGAACAGACGATGCGTTGTCTTGCGATCCAGTACACGCATGAGTTTATGCGTGATGTGGAAATAGAAGGCTGCCACGATGCCTCGGCAGTGGCTTCGTACTTCAGCGAACTCTTGAGAGCCTGTGGCCAGGAGTTCGAATGTGAACAACTCAACGGCTCCAAGCACCGAATAATCCTGAAGAGCTTTAAGCCGTTCACGTCGCAGATCGAAGAAGGCCTGCGTGCGGGCTGTTTCGCTTTCCAGCAAATGAGTGCACGGCTAATCAGCGGCCGAGTGGCGGTTGCGCGACGTTATGAAAAAAGCCGCGAGATTTGGGTGATTGAGGATGTTGGGCATTGGCGTTGGTAGCTGGAATTTTGCGGCTAAAAACACTCCGCATTGCCAGCCGAGATGCCGCACATCAGTTTTAAGGCTTTCGTTACGAATGGGGACAATCAATGGCTTACATCGACGATGTTACGTTGAGAGAGGTTCTGGAAACTCGTGCCCGCGAGGATGGGAATCTTCCCTACTGTTTCTTCGAGGACGAGACGATCACGTTCGGTGCCCTTGAGAGTCGGGTCAACTGTTTAGCGAACGGCTTTCTTAAGCTCGGCTTGCGTGCAGGTGACCGTGTCGCAGTGATGCTGCCGAATCATCCTGACCATATTTACACGCTATATGCGCTCGTGAAGCTCGGGGTCGTGTTCATTCCCGTGAACGTAAACCTGAAGGGGGACAGTCTCGATCTTTTGTTGAATTTATCTGATCCGCGAGCGGTTGTAGCCGACCGGCGTTACAGCGAGAGCCTTAGCGCGGTGCTTGCGCGGCCCCGCTCTGTTGAGTTTCTCGTGTGGCGTGGCGAAGGTGAAGTGGTAGAACTTCCGGTACAATGCGTGACCACAATCGACGAGTTGAGCGCAAACTCGTCCGCTGCACCTCCCGCAGTGCCTGGGCCGGGACCTGACGACGTACTGCTGCTCAGTTATACGTCTGGGACTACGGGGGTGCCGAAAGGTGCTCCGCTAACGGACCGGATGTGGAGGGCTTGCGCTTTCGGTTGTGGACTTGCAAGCGATGTTCGGCCGGGCGAAGTAATGCTGCTTTGGGAGCCTATTTACCATATCGGCGGAAGCCAAGGACTTCATCTTTGTCTCATTCGCCGAGCCATCGTGGCGATGCTTGAGCGTTTCAGTGCGTCACAGTTCTGGGACCAGGCCCGGCGCTACGCAGCAACCCAAATACATTACCTGGGCGGCATTCTCCAGATGCTGCTGGCACAGCCATCGCGCCCAAATGACCGCGACCACAAGGTTCGCATTGCCTGGGGAGGTGGCTGCACGTTGGAGGCATGGCGTCCTTTTGAGGAGCGCTTCGGAGTCACGATCCATGAAGACTACGGGATGACCGAGTGCTCAAGCATCACAACGGTGAACACGGAATGCAAGCTGGGATCGATTGGCAAACCCGTCGACTTCTTCGAGGTCCGGGTCGCAGACGAAAACGGTGTGCCGGCACGACCTAACGAATTCGGTGAGATACAGGTGCGGAGCAAGCAACCCGGATTGATCATTAAGGAATATTTCCGCAATCCCGAAGCGACGCGAGCGGCAATCGGCGAGGACGGTTGGTTCAAAACGGGTGACCTCGGTTCTATGGACGAAGAAGGCTTCCTATACTTCCGGGGCCGGACCAAGGATTGCGTGCGCCGCGGCGGTGAAAACATTTCGGCGTGGGAAGTGGAAAGGGTTATCAATAAACATCCAGATGTCGAGGAAAGCGCTCTCGTCGGTGTTAAGACAGACATCGGGTTAGATGACCTGAAAATCTTCATCAAAACAGCGCCTGGCCGCCCGCAGCTCGACCCAGGCGAGCTGATTGAGTGGTGTGAAGTCCACATGCCCAAGTTTCAGGTGCCGCGATATGTAGCCTTCATTGATTCGTTCGATAAGACGCCCAGCCAGCGTATTAAGAAAGAACGTCTTTCCCGGTCGACCAGTGATTGCTGGGATCGCAAAGATTCCGCAGCGGTAAGGTAAGTAGGCTTCGTGAGTTCGAGATGTTAATGGTTGGTACGCCGGAAGACTTTCGGATGTGAGTAGGGTCGCCCGCTAAACGGTTAGCAACGAGTACGTTCTGCTGCTTAAGGAGAAAACAGTTATGGCACAAACAGCACAATCGACAATGCCGAAGGGAATTGTAAAAGCAATCCTTGCAGGCTCTATTGGAAACGTGGTGGAGTGGATAGACTGGTCGATTTATGGCTTGGCTGCTCCTTTTATCGCAGCACAATTCTTCCCGAAGTCGAACCCGATTACTTCGTTGTTACAGGCCTATGGCGTATTCGCGATCGGCTTTTTGATTAGGCCTGTGGGCTCGATGATTATCGGCCCTTACGGAGATAAATATGGCCGTAACAAAGCACTGGCACTCTCCATTCTCCTTATGGGAGGGGGCACTGGAGCGATTGGAATTATTCCAACCTATGCAACGATCGGCCTGTTCGCTCCTGTGCTGTTAATCCTCCTCAGGCTAGTCCAGGGAGTTGCATTGGGAGGTGAATGGGGCGCCGCTTCAGCATTCATCTACGAGATAGCACCAAGAAACCGTAAAGCTTTCATCAGCAGCTTTCGCCCTTGCGGTACGGGTATGGGGTTTTTCATCGGGAGCGGATTCATCAGTCTGGTTACGATGGTCTTTCCCCCCGCGACGCTGCAATCCTGGGGATGGCGCGTTCCTTTCGTCCTTGCCTTTTTGACTGCCTTGCTAGGCCTTTATATTCGGCTGCAGGTACAGGAATCACCCGAATTCCTGAAAGTGAAAGAGGCCAAGGAGACTTCCGAAAAGCCTTTAGCAGATAGCATCAAGTATGACAAAAGAGGTATGGCAATCGTATTTGGCTTCGGCATGATCTGGAACTCTGTCTTTTACGTGTTATACACGTACATGCCAGTCCATCTCAAGACGGCGTTGTCAATACCTTATAGCAGTGCCATGAAAATGACCATGGTAGCAACATTGTTATATACGGCCATGGTCCCTTTTTTTGGCTGGCTTGCAGATAAGTATGACAAGAAGATGCTCCTTTCGATTGCTACCTTAGGACTGACCATTTTTGCGTATCCCGGTTTTCGTCTTATTAACGGCGGAAATTACGGGATAGCTTTGGCGGTGTTTTCGTGTTTCACCATACTAATGGGTATATTCGGTGGAGTAGCCCAGGTGGTTTTGGCTGAACAATTTCCGACTAATACCCGCAATACGGGTATGGGAGTCGCGTATGCCATTCATAATTCCGTATTTGGCGGAACGGCTCCTCTGACAGTAGCTTGGCTGACCTCGGCCTTACACGATCCACTCGCTCCGGCTTACTACATGCTGGTTTGTAGCGCCCTTGGGTTTATCGCGGTCCGTTATGCATCGTACTTGTCGGGTTCGGAACAGAGACAGAACACAGTGCTCGCCGGCGGAGCGGTTAGATAAGCGGCGCAAAAGGTAAAAAGAGAACAGAACCTGATTACAGGAGCACGTGTGTTCTGTCTGTGTTATGGAAAGCATAAGTAGTGAAAAGCTGGCGGGGTCCCATCTCACTTCACTGAAAGGCGGACCTTACAACTTGTGCTTTGTAAATACAACGAGAAGCGAAATTAATACTGAGGTAAGGAGTATCGTACATGGCTAAATACATTCGTGTAGAGAAGATTAAGCGGGTCGGCGTCCTCACCCTTAATCGACCGGACAGGCTGAATGCTTGGAATTCGGAGATGCGCAACGAGATAATTGCCGCTCTCAAAGAGTTCGATGCTGATCCGAATATTGCATCCATTGTTATGACCGGTGCCGGACAGGCATTTTCGGCCGGGCAAGATCTTGCTGAAGCGCACGGTTTTGATTCCGCGCGCGCCGTGGAATGGATTGGCGAATGGGAAAACTACTATAAAACACTGCGCAATTTGTCCGAGCCACTCGTAATGGCTTTGAATGGAACGGCGGCTGGCTCTGCATTTCAGGTAGCGCTGCTTGGCGACATTCGTGTTGCACATCCCGGAGTGCGTATGGGGCAGCCTGAAATTAAGTCGGGCATTGCCAGCACAACGGGACCTTGGATTATGAATGAAATGCTGGGTATGTCACGAACAATAGAGCTAACCCTTACTGGGCGTCTGATGGATGCCGATGAGTGTTACCGTATCGGGCTCGTGCACCATCTTGTTCCGGAAGATCAGGTCTTGTCGAAGGCGATGGAAGTTGCCGAGGAACTCGCGGCAAAACCGCCGGTTGCCATGCGCCTGGATAAGCAGCGCTTCCGGGAGATGACTGAAGCATCATTCCAGAGCGCAGTTGAGGCGGGTAAGCGGATCCAAGCCGAATCCTATGCCTCGGGAGAACCAGCGCGGATGATGGAGGAATTCTTCCGGAAGCGTGGCAGTAAGGTGCCGGTATAGCTTTGATATCCCGTTATACATACTTCGGCTCGCGTCGGAGCAGTTTTAGATGAAAGCTGCGATATGTTGCGAATGGGGCGCTCCTTCCGTTTTAACAGTAGAGGAGGTGTTGTCACCTCCTCTTCCGCCTAAGCATGTACGTATAAGGGTCCGCGCCGCTGCTGTCGGATTTCAAGACATCCTGATGATTGCCGGAAAGTATGAGACCAAGCCTGCCTTTCCGTTTATCCCCGGCAATGAAGTAGCTGGCGAAGTGGTTGAGTGCGGAGAGGGTGCTACGTCGATCCAACCAGGCGAACGCGTATTAGCAATCCTGGAACACGGAGGATATGCAGAACAGGCGGTTGCTCCAGAAGGTGCAGTCGTAGCGATACCGGAGCAGATGGGTGCTGTTTCAGCGGCAGCACTGGGTATGGCGTACGGCACAGCATTTAATGGCTTGGTTGACCGGGCACAGCTTGCGCGCGGAGAGGTCCTCCTCGTTCGCGGAGCCGGCGGGGGCGTGGGCCTAGCTGCCGTGGACCTCGGGCGCGAGCTTGGCGCAACCGTCATTGCGGCTGCAAGCTCTACTGAAAAACTAGACGCCGCCGCAAACGCGGGCGCACATCACCTCGTCAACAGCGCGCTAGAAGACCTGCCGTCACGTGTGCTGGAGCTTACATCCGGCAGAGGAGCAGATGTCATCTTCGATCCGGTCGGGGCTGATTTCAAACAGTGTTGTCTTAGGTGTATTTCGCGGAAAGGCAGAATTCTCATCGTGGGCTTTGCTGGAGGCGAGATCCCTTCCGTTCCGGCACACTATCTTATCAATAAGTACTGCTCCGTAGTTGGAGTCAATTGGGGTCCGCTTTACGGCGCACGCGAACCTCAGCGTTTTCGTGAAGTACTCAACGAGCTGCTTAGATTGTGCGTCTCCGGTCGCATAACTCCTCGGGTCGGACAAACATTTCCGCTCGAGGATGTCGCCACTGCTATGGCTGTTCTCTCATCCAGGAGAGCAGTTGGGCGAGTGGTGCTTCTATGCAATTAGCGCTCCAAAGTAGCCCAGCCAATCCCGCTGCTCCCGCGCGCCTTGAAACAGGGAGACGTTTGTCACCGCACCGGCGCTTCGTAAGAGGCGTAACGTTTGTCGTTCCGACACGGCGAGGAGATCAGAGATCGGATGGCTGAATGGCATTCATGTGCGGCGAGGAGAACACAGAACGTGAGCCCCGCAACCCGTTACCGGAATCATGGCGAGTTACGCCAAAGCCCACTGTGACATTCGGTCATTCTGCCGGATCCGGCCACTTACTTACCCAACATTGTGGCGGGCAAAGATCGCGAATAGCTGGGGCTCCAGTTTGGGGCTCCAATAAGAATAAGAAAATGACTGCCAGCGGCCCACAGAAATGAAACGATTTCAGAGGATCAGCTCGGCTGAGGTGCCACTGAGAATCGTTGATGTGAAACAACTTAGGCCCCGTCCTCAAATTCGGGACCAGGGGGTCGGAGGTTCAAATCCTCTCTCCCCGACCAATAATATCCTGTGGTATCAATCAGTTACAATCCATGCAATAATCAAGAAAAGTGCCCGTTTTGCTGCTGGGTCCATTTTGGGGCCGAGGGCGCACTTCGGGCAGGCCCCCTTCGTACTCCCCGCTGAGCGCGGCGTTGCGTGCTGCAATCCGCATTGCCTCGTAGGTAGCTTCGCTAAGCAGTTTCTCCCGTACAACTGATTTCCCGCTTCTCTCCTCGGATTTAGATCCCTCGCTCGAAGAAGAATCGGCCTTCACGATGGCTGGGCTTCAGCGCGAACCCGTCCCGGTGGCGTATAACCCCAGGTTCCCGATCGAGACTTTCGATTTCATCGTCACCGACGAGTGCCACCGGTCGATCTACAACCTGTGGCGGCAGGTGCTGGAGTACTTCGATGCCTCTCTGATTGGCCTCACGGCGACACCCTCAAAGCAGACGCTGGGCTTCTTCAACCAGAACCTTGTCATGGAGTACAACCACGAGCAGGCTGTGGCCGATAAGGTCAACGTCGATTTCGACGTCTATCGCATCGAACATTTGCCATGTCGCATGGTGAAGCATTGCCGCAAGCCGATGCATTTGGGGCAGGACGCTGAAATGGCAACGCTGATCCGGCAGCTTGTCGGGGTGCCGCTGCAAAAAGAAGGGTAGCCGGTGGGGGCAGGCCTGAAGCCTACCCCCAGCCCTCTCCCCAAGAAAGACAGCCAATATCGAAGCTCATAAGCGGATTCAGTGGTGGCTTAAGATCGAAGTCCGTACAATTAAACAGACATAATCGTTATGACTATCGGTTCCCACGTAGTTAACCGTTAGCCATCTCAAATCCTACCGATCAGACTCCAAGTAATTCAGCAGGATTTTTCCGAACCATTATGTCAATTTCTCTTCGGAGTTATACCGTAAGTTAGCAGCGTCCGAATGTAATGACGCATACCTTCAGACCGGTGCCGGATTAAAAGGTTGTCCCAGGTCGGTCGCCAGCGTACTGCACTCTACGCCGGTCGCCCTTATCTGTCTGACATAATCTTCTGGTGTGATATGTCGATTGGGCGGCGGAAAAAGGGATTGTGCACAACGCTCGAAGAACACACCTTGGCGTGCCAGCCTTTTTTGCACATCGATACTCATGTCAGGTAGGAGCCATTCCGGATGAGTTATCAGAATCTTTTTAACCCCTCGCGCTTTCGCTATGGGTATAAATTTTTCCATTTCCTCGGGAGTTGTATGTCCAGTGCCTAAAATTGCGTCTTTCTTTGCGATTAAATCAAAAATCTCAGTAAAGCTCTGGACGAAAAGCACCTTTATCATCGGTAAGCCTTACGGCATCGGCAGGTTTGGCTTTTTGCAGTTTAATATGACTTTCTGACCAAAAGGTCGGTAGCCAAATTTCCTTAGCTCCTATTTCTAGCTCTGTTTCAACCCCCGCGGGGTTTAACCCGCCTTCCGCCTTGTTTAGCGCAAACCCACCAAAGACACGGATGTCTTTACCGACAGCCTCCTGAACAAGGATAGCCCGCGATGTGGTGGCGGTAACATGGCATTTAACAATGACAGCTTTGAATCCTGCAGCTTTTGCTGATCTGGCGATATCAAGGTCAGACAAGGTTCTCTTGATAACGTGCAGGACCCCATGAATATGCGTGTCGATAGCTCCACGGAGAAGTGAGTTCACAATATCATCCGAGGCAGGGCCTTCAGCAGCTTCAGCAAACGGCAGATTGATCATGGACCCGAAGGTGACGGCTGCAGCGGCAGTCGCCGACATGCGCAAAAACTCTTTTCGACTTAAATGTTTCTTGTTCTCTTCAGCAACATTTTCCATTTCTTCAACCTCTTTTATCGGGAATTTCCTTTTTTTGAACTGTGAGTAGACGGCATTATAGCGGTCACAGGAGAATTTGCAACGCCAATGCCGCCGTCGCCGATGGAAACTGAGCGATGGCTCCCCATTCTGGGAATTTCTCCAATACTTGGAGGGCTGGCATCGACTGGAGGGGCGTCTTGGTGGTTGGGGGGGTAAGGAACAGAGTCTTAGGTAGGCTCTGTTTTGTCGCGAAAGAACACCCGAGAGGATATTCCGGGTGTTGGTCAATTGCTTTGAGTTCGTAATCAGAACCGACATTGCTGACTATCAAGTATCCAATCCTCTCGCTTGTCCACATCCGGCCACGCTCGAGCTCGCCAACACACCGACCCGGCTCAAGGCAATGAGGAGAGAACTTGAAGCAGCGTCTGGTCAACTGGGGTTATGCGGTGTGCGATGCTGCCATTCGAAAACACGTCGATAGCGCGATTCCCGTTGGTACTTTTCCGTACGCAGGAGGCGTGTAAGCGGAATTGCTGGGCCTTGCTTGCGCACGCTGACGTGCGCCACGTCCACCATCTTGCGCGTCTTAGGCACGAGTCGATGAGGTGACGACGATGGAAAGACATTTTTATTTCAGGGCAATGCAGAGGAAGGAACCGTGCTCCTTGGCCGGGCACGGTGCATGGCCGCCAACGGTCTCGGAAATGTCGTGTAACACGGAGGTAGCAACGTGATCTTGGTCGGTCATTCTTTCAACGGTTTTCCTTTCCATGATGATTCGGCAATGCCGCAGGTATCGTGTTGGAAGTGGCGGGTGTGGTGGTGATCTTATCGCGTCAGCGCACAGATCATATCTTTACGATCCGGGTATGCCTGACTGAGAAGATTGCGCGATCCATTCTCGTAGTCAGCAAAATCAAACCCCGGGCTGACAGTACATCCCAAAAGCGCAAACTGTCTTCCATTTACGAGCCGTGCCCCCTGCCACACTCCTTGCGGCACCACAGCCTGAGAGACCATTCCTTTCTCAATGTCTGAGCCGATTAGAACCACCTTGCTGGAACTGTCTGGCCACAGCTGCAACATCTCGACTGGATCACCGAGATAGAAATGGAAGATTTCGTCGGAAGCCACACGGTGTAAAGCAGAGAATGTGTTCAGGTTCTAGCAGGTAATAGATTCGCAGTGCTAGCAGGTAAGAGCATTGCAGCACTGGCAACGTTTCGAGAGCCGCTGTAACGAACTGGCAGACATTCTGGCTTGATCAATTCCGGCGACCGGTATGTTTCAGCGTAGTAGCCTCCCTCAAACGGTAAAGGCACCAGGTTAAGCAGGCATTTCAACTTCTCAGCATTCAAAGCCGCTCCTTCCCGTTCTTCACTACAAATCAATCTGCGAGGGCCTTGATGTAACGGTACAAGAATCTTCGCCCATCGTAGATTGCTTCACGCCAACATATTTATTCAGTATCGGCAGAGATTATATTCGCAATGCGGTCGCCGAAGTCGAAATGGTTCAGAAAAGCAGAAGCATTGCACGGCAGCCGCCCCTCACGTCTTCACCGCACAGCAGCAAACCTGCCATAATTGGAAATTAACGCAACCTTGGTTGCCGAAGGAGGCTAAATTGCACATCACGCCGCTTGCGGAACTCGTGGCCCGTAAGGAGCGGTTGCAGGGCTTACTTCAAGACAAAAAGATCGATGGGGCTATTGTTCTGCAACGGGCTGACCTTTTCTATTTTTCTGGGACTGGGCAGGGACGCACACTTGCTTGTGCCCGCCACTGGGGAAACCCTCCTTCTCGTGCGCAAGAGCTTTGACCGGGCGCGTCTAGAAAGCCATCTGTCTGTGATCGAACATTTTCCCGGAAAAAAGGAAGTGCGTGACGTAATTCGCTCGAATTTCCGCCAAACACAAAAGATCGGAATGGAGTTGGACGTTGTACCGGCGAATCAATATTTGCGCTTCTGTGCTATGTTCCCGGAAACAGAGATCGTTGATGTTTCTCCACTGATCCGCGAAATCCGAATGATCAAGTCGGAGTACGAGATTGGCAAACTGCGGGAAGCTGCTGTCATGAGCGACCGCATGTTCGCGACAGTACCGGACGTTTTGGAACTCGGGATAACCGAGTGCACCGTGGCGGGCAGGCTGGAAGGGTATTACCGCAGCCTCGGCCATCAAGGCTTTATCCGGGTTCGAAGTTTCAATCAGGAAGTTTTCTATGGTCATTTGATGTCAGGAGCGAACCTTGCAACGCCTAGCTTTCCCTTCGCCGCTACGGGCGGCAGTGGGCTTAATCCTTCCCTTTCCGCAGCGCACTTTCCGCAAGGCGCAGGGACAAAACTCATTGCTGCCAACGAACCGATAATGGTCGATCTTGCGGGAGTGTATTGACGGGTATATTGCCGACCAAACTCGAATATTCGTTTTCGGCCAGTTGCCAGAGCGACTGGTTGCGGCCTTTGAAACTGCGCTCAGCATCGAGCAGTATCTGAAAGATAAGGCCACGCCGGGTGCGCTATGCTCGGATTTGTTTGCTGCCACTGAACATATCGCAGCGAAAGCTGGGCTTGGCGATCACTATATGGGATATGGGCCAAGGGCACGCTTCGTCGGCCATGGGGTCGGTATTGAACTTGATGAATGGCCGGTGATTGCGAAGGGCATTGACACACCATTGCGTGAAGGGATGGTTGTTGCTGTCGAGCCGAAATTCCTTTTTCCGGATATAGGCGTCGTAGGACTGGAGAACACATGGGTCGTTCGATCCGATGGTCTGGAGGCGCTTACGAGATTTCCCAATGAGATTACCTATCTGAAAAAGGTGATGAAGGCTTAGTTGCCACCGCAACGTATCGCTGAGCTTCGGCTCTGGGAGGCTAACAGAACAAGGCCGACTCCCTTCCCCAAGGTAGTCGGCCTCTTAACCTTCAGCACAGTGGTTACTGCGCTAATACAGAACGTACAGATGGATGCACGTTCTCGCAAGTTAGAGGGAAGATCACCCCGTACCCCGAATCACAAACGCCAACTCAGAAGCAGAAGTGCAAACACCAGTACTCGTGCTCGACGGGTGCCAAATACAAGATGCAGGTCTGTTGGGCGAATGACCTGCCATAATCACCAGCCGGCAGCGAACGGCGCAATTCGGGACGGCGCGCCGTTCGCCAGCCTGTCCTCATTATCTGGAAGGAACCCAACCCCCGCACAGCCGTTGCCGAGTTCCTTGGAGTAAGGATGCGATCAGGAGGCGCCACGCGACGGTTTGATCAAGGAGGGGAATCCAGCAGGTTTTTGTCTGCTTGTGCAACGCAGGCAGCACATTCTTGAGTAGCCAAAATGTAATCGCTAATACCGGCCCGCGGTGGAACACTGCACGCAGAAACTGGACTCGGCACGCTACTGTATCCCCGCTTTCAGCTCCGCGTAGTACCGCGGGAATCCTTTGTACGCGGCAATCTCCGCCAGCGCCGGCTGCTGGCGCAGCCACATGAGCACCAAGAAATCGTCCATTGCCAGATAACGTTGCACGACTGGAATGGCGGCCGGATAGCTTTCACGGATGGTATTCGCAGCCGCTCCGCCAGAACCGGCGGAATAGCCGTCTGCGATAATCTGGACAATTGCGTCCAGCAGTTGGGATTCCGTTAGGGGCTGCGATTCTTCCGCCGGTTGCTCCGGTTGTTCCATCACAGAGTCGGAAACGGCCGGTGATTGAGTCTCTGGCGGCGGTTTCACTGGGGCGGCGGCCGCGTCCAAAAAGGCCGTCACTCCGGCGGCGAAAGCGCCTATCACCTCGGGGCTCCGCTCCATCGCTCCTAGCAGCAGATCACCCACCTCCGAGACCAGGGCGCGGGCCTTAGCGCCGTCATCCGCGAGTAGCTCGTGCACTACTTCGGCCTGGGCGTAGGCCGCGTACAACAGCAGGTCCAGAGCGGCTTTCTGCGATGCGCCAATAGTCTCCATGGCGGTTTTCATCGCATCTTCCGCGGGAATCTTCTGCGACTGGACAGCGGCAATTGCCTGGGCAAGCACTTCCGCGACGATGCGTTCGTCTAGGCCACGCTCGGAATGGCGAACGTTTTTGCTCACGAAAGGATTATAGTTGGACATCGACCCGCCGAAACGGACACATGGTCTTTAGCAGTCTGAATCGGTAAACTAGGCTGGAGGCCAATCAGCCATGGTGTGGGGCCGAATTCATTGTCCCGCTACAGCCCCATAACCGCGTCTATCTGTGACGCCCTTCATGACCTGGTGTTAGTGGTTGAACCCAGGAAGGTCCACCCGCTTTGCAATGTGATCCTTAATCCAGTGGCTGTCCCACCATTCTTTCGGGTCAATCTGGATGCCATCGAGCTGCATGCTGAAGTGAATGTGATCACCGGCGGCCATGCCGGTCATACCGCTCGTGCCCATCACTTGCCCGCGCTTCACCATATCGCCTTCGTGTACAGCGATTTGGCTGAGGTGGCCGTAGATGGTCTGGAGCCCGTAGCCATGGTCCACCACGATGCAGTTGCCGTAGATGCCGAGTGGAGCCGCATACACCACCCGGCCATCATTGGAGGCCTCCACGCCTACATGTTGCGTGACAGCGAGATCGTAGCCGAGGTGCACCTGCTGATCGATCTTCTTTCCTTGGAAGATGTAGTTCCGCACGTCGGCGAAGTTGGATTCCGCTTTGGAGCGGGACTGCCGTGAGAAGGGCTGCGACCACAGAAATCGACCTTCGGTTTTGAGGCGCAGATCGAACAATACCTTGTTATTGGCATGCCGCATTTCGTTATTGATCTTCACGAAACGTGCCACCGGATCGCCCGCACCATTGGGATCCAATTCGCTGGTGACCTTTTGCATGAAGTTGTCGCTCACCTGAAGATCGTGAACTGTGTACTTCGGCTGTTCCTTCTTTGGAAATTGGTAAACCATTGGACCGGTGACCTGGTTACCTGTGCCGTTGGACGCATAGACCAGCGGTGCGGTCCCGGGCTGCATATTCCATGCAAAGGCGAAGAGGGAAAAGTAGCCTGGCTTACCGTCAGGCATAGGCCAGCCGCGGAACGTCTGATCGCCGACACGGACTCCCGCTTCAGTCCAATTACCCGAAAGATTGAATGTGGCCAGCTCAGCCATGCCCAAATACAGATAATGCTGATCCGAGTCGACACTGATGGCTGGCGGCTGAGTCACCACCATCACCTCGTGTTGCAGGCGTGTCGTTTTTCTAAGAAGATCGTTGGACGTTGCTTCGACAATTAGTTGCGCCTTCCCGTCCTTGAGCTGCGGGGCGGCACTAGTGCCGGCGGTGAAATTCCATGTGCCGTCGAGGCGCACCGGTTGCGCGGTCTCGCCAACCCGATACCGAACGCCGTTCTGCTCGACAAACGCCGCGAGATTACGGATGCCATGAGAATCACGTACGGAGACGGTAATGGGAGTAGCTTGGCCGAGACTGGTAACTGGAGATATCAAGCTCACAACGGGCGCCGCTGATAGCGCCAATAGGAGCGCAATCGGCAACAAGACGAGGAGGGGAACGCCAATAGCAAAACTTTTGCGCACACGTCATGATGGCTCCAGTAGACCAGTTCGCAGATCAGTGATTGAACCCAATTCCCAGGCTACTTTATCTGCTAGCTTCTCTCACAAATCACTTAGTTCTCAATTTTTGAGCAGTCGTCAGTTCGCTTTGCCGCGTCGAACGTGGCAACGCTGTGAAAAACGGGCCAGCAGCGGTTTTCGCAGCAAATAAGGTTTGCAGCGTCTCCCCACCTTCTCCGGCCGACTTCCATGCGGCCAATCCCCACATCAACGAAATCGATTGTTGTTCAGCAGCCTGCCGTCGACTATCGCACCTTCCACTTCGAAGACAGCAGCGTAAGTTTGTCGGCCAGTGAGGGCGGCGCAGGCAAGGATTCCTTCTGTCGCGCCTTTGACGGTTGAGCCTGAAGAGCTTTCATTGATAGTGCGATACGCTTGGTTCTTGCATCTGCGCTCAGCACCTTTACATTTACGATCTGACCAGCCTTCACGGCATCCGAAGGGTCCTTCACGTAGCGATTGGAAAGCTCGCTGATGTGAACTAGACCGTCCTGGTGAACTCCGATGTCGACGAACGCGCCGAATTTCGTCACGTTGGTAACCACGCCCTCCAGCACCATGCCCGGTTGCACATCGGAGATTTCGCGAACCTGCTCGTTGAAACTCGGTGCGACAAATTTATCGCGCGGGTCGCGGCCTGGTTTTCGGAGTTCCTCGATAATATCGTTCAGTGTGTAAGTTCCCACCGAGAACTGGCCGCGATCAAGCCTTTCGAGAAGCTGCGGGCTCCTGGTCAACTCTTCAAGGGGAAGATTCAACGATTGAGCAATCTGCTCGACAATATGGTAGGACTCAGGATGAACGGCAGTTCCGTCAAGGGGGTTGTCGGCGTTGCGGATGCGCAAGAACCCGGCGGCCTGTTCGAACGTCTTGGGACCGACGCCTGGCACATCCTTAAGTTGAACACGGGACTGGAAACACCCCTTTTCATCACGGTATTTTACGATATTGATGGCGGTGCGTTCGTGTATGCCGGCGACATAACGCAGCAGTGTCCACGATGATGTGTTGAGATCGACGCCGACGCCGTTCACGCAGCTTTCGATCGTGCTTTCCAACGATTGCTGAAGGCGGCGCTGATCGACGTCGTGCTGATATTGGCCCACACCGATCGACTTGGGATCGACCTTGACCAGTTCGGAGAGTGGATCTTGCAGTCGGCGGGCGATCGAGATGGCGCCACGCACCGTCAAATCGAGGTTCGGGAACTCCTGTCGCGCGACGTCCGATGCCGAGTAAACGCTTGCGCCGGACTCGCTCACGGTTACCGGGAAAATGTCGGCCAGCTGTTTTTCCCGGAGGAAATTCCGCACGAAGGCGTCGGTTTCGCGTGAAGCGGTGCCGTTGCCGATTGCGATGGCGCGGACATTATGTTGGCGCAGCAGAGATTCCAACGTCTTTGCCGCCGCCTCGGCTTCGGCGGCGGAACGATGCAGGTAAATGACGTTGTGCGCGAGGAATTTGCCCGTCTCATCGACTACGGCGAGTTTGCATCCTGTTCGCAGACCGGGGTCGATGCCCAGCACGGAAATCGGCCCCGCGGGCGGCGCCAGCAGCAGGTGGTGCAGGTTCTCGCGAAAGACGTTGATCGCTTCGGTATCGGAGCGCTGCTTGAGTTCCAAACGAATTTCGCCCTGGATGGAAGTGTTCAGCAACCGCAGCCACGAGTCTTCTATTGCGAGTTCGAGTTGAGGTGTCCAATCTCCCGGCTGTCGCAAGACGCGCGAACGCAGGAACGAAATCGCGCGCAGCGGTTCCAGTTCGATCAAAAAGAAGAGGACCTTTTCGCTTTCGCCGCGACGGATCGCGAGCATCCGGTGGGACGGAATCGTCTTCACCGGCTCGCGGTAGTCGTAATACATCTTGAACTTATCCTGCTCGTCGATCGCGTCCATTGCCTTGCGGCTGACTACCGCTCCTTCTTCAAACATCAGTTGGCGCAGGCCTTTCCGCAGGTCGGCGTCCTCACTGATCATCTCCGCGACGATGTGCCGCGCGCCTTCCAGAGCCTCTTCGGCGCTGGCGACGCCTTTTTCCGAATTGACGAAGTGATCTGCGAGCAATTCAAGCCGTTCGTCCGCAGGCTGCTGTACCCAGAGATAAAGGGCCAGTGGCTCCAACCCCCTTTCACGCGCGATGATCGCTTTTGTGCGCCGCTTGGGCCGATAGGGCAGGTAGAGATCTTCCAGTTCGCTCTTGTCGAACGTGCCTTCGATTCGCGCTTTCAACTCCTCGGTGAGCTTTCCCTGCTCCGTGATGGAGGCAATGATCGTCTCGCGGCGCGCGACCAGATCGCGAAAGTAGGCGAGTCTTTCCTCGATGTCGCGAATCTGGACCTCGTCCAGGTTGCCTGTCGTCTCCTTGCGATAGCGAGCGATGAATGGGACGGTTCCGCCCTCGTCGAGCAGTTCTATGACGGCAACGAGGCCGCGCCTTGGGACATTGAGAGTCTGCGCAAGTTGGAGCAGCAACTCGGGAGAAAGGGATTGTCTGTCAGCCATAGATGATCTTGTCCCATATTAAAACGAAGATCGGGCGGATGTCTGTTTGAAGAATCAATCGGAATGGTACGGAGGCTGGGAACAGCATGTACATTCCGGCACAGCGTTGGGCAAGCGAAGAATGAGCGGCAGGTTGGCCGCAAAGCTGTTAGGCTTGAGATGCGTTTGAATGTCCCTTTTCCCGACCCGCCTTTGGCATCGGCGATTTTTACACCCTGCCTCACTCGTCCGAGAAACACTGACAATTAGATAGCCCAATTATGGAGCCGACCATGAAAAACATTTACGTCGGGAACCTAGACCCCCGCTGCACGGAAGCTGAATTGCGAACACAATTCGAGGTATACGGGAAGGTCGATAAAGCTGAGATCATGCGAGATCGAGACAGTGGACAGCCACGCGGCTTCGCTTTCGTTGAAATGACCGTTGACGCGGAAGGTGAAAAAGCTATTGCTGGACTGAACGGCAGCCTCATGGAGGGAGTCCCCCTTACAGTGAATGAGGCGCGTCCAAAGCGCGAGCGTGCCTCCTCTAATGGAGGTCGTGGTCGAAGCGGCGGCGGTGGTCGCTACTGACGGTCGCCCGGTCACCGTGAAATTGGCGATTGTGACCTAAATCAGAGGCTTCCGGCAAGGAAGGTGTTAGATATGCGTTCAGAGATTATTTTGGCGTCGTTACTTACGAAAAATCGCTTTGCGTTATGCCACCAAGTGTTCAACATCGTTCGCAAGCTTCACAAGCCCGGCAATCGTGTTCAGGATACTGCAACTGATGCACTCCAGCGGCTAGCAGGTGTGGAGCAACAAAGCGGTTCAATTGCGCCAGAAAATACAAACGACTCGGTGGCAATCGAAGTTGGGCTGGAACAGTCCGCGATTGCGTCTTAGGCAACGACATTGTCAGCAGGCCAATGGAGAGGCCGTTAACCCAGCCCTTTTTACTTAGGAGAAAAGAAGATGGACATTACAATAGCAGAAAGTTCAGCACCGAATGCGACACCTGAGAATAACCCGAAACAGCACCGTTCTCCGGTGCGCTCCGCTAATAAATATGCCGATGCCAGAAACGCCAAAAAGAAAAAAAGACGTTCCCAACACCGAGCCATGATTCGACGGTCGCATGCCAATGGCTAAATGGTGAGCTAATTTAGGGTAGTCGTGCAGGTAAGCGGCGACTACGCCTTTTTGGTTTTTGGATTCCAGGGAAATGAGCCTTTCCAACTGAAGACTTTTCCATTTATTTCCTAAGCAATACTTCCGCACTACACGGCAGATTATTATTTCTACTCCGCAGCAAATTACTGGATGCAATTAACGGGAGCGCGATTGAGGGCATGCACATTCCAGGCAGATGGTCACAAGCGCCGTTGTTAACGGGTTTAGGCAGGCCGGGGGGATGGAAAAGCAGCAGACATAGAATTGTTCTGATGCCGGAATGGCGGCGCGTGTCCCCGCTTTGGAGCTACCTCTTGCACTTGTGAGAAATTTCCCGGTACTCAAGGGTGCCATCATCAGTCAGGCGTGCTTCACATGGCGGAGCGTAGATGACATTGCCGTACTGATCAGTCTTGCGCTCCTGCTTCTTCCAATAGACAAGTTGGCGGCAAAATTTGCAGTACTTCTGGCGTGCGTCAGGCACTCGTATCCAATCAGAACTGTTCATCGTTATCGGTCGTTCTCAGGCTTGGGAAATGCTCATCTGAGAACATATCCCATCCGCCGGAATCGAGCGCAAGTAAGGCAAGCTCGGGGGATGAGAAGGAGGCCCTCAAGAAACAGAATTTTGTATCGGGCAGCAGTTCAGGGTGTCACAAAAACGGCGAGCGCTCTCTTCTGCGAGAGCGCTTGCAACCGGAACCACAGTAACCGCCGTCCCATCCAACCGACCAGCGAAAAGGGCCTCGCTACTTAACTCGCTCTACTAGCTGCTGGAATTCTTCCAGCGTGACGATTCCTTTATTCTGCACTCCGCGTTTCTTTACCTCGGCCAGCAGTTCATCTAGTTTTTCCGCTGCGACACTGGTGTTGATCTGGCCCAAGGCATACTCGATCGATTTTTTCCCGCTTTTCTTGCTCAGAAAAACACTCCGCTGTCTTCCCACAATTTCCGGCGCGTAGCCTTCCACCGCGGGCGGGTATACCATGACCTGCGCAACCACCGAACCCGTTTCTTTCGCAAACACAGTTTCTCCCACAACAGACTTCAGCGGAGAAACCGGGACCCGGGTGACCTTCTCCACCAGTTGGCTCAGTGGATAGAGCTTGTCCAATTTGACATTGGTTTTCACTCCGTAGAGGCCCTTCAATGAAATTGCCATCTCGGCAATGTCGGCGTTACCGCTCTTTTCACCCAATCCGTTCACCGTGACGTGTACCGTTTCGGCGCCCGCTTTCAATCCGGCAAGACTGCAAGCCGAGGCCAATCCAAAATCATTGTGGCAATGTACCATGACCGGTGCTTTGATCCAGCTCTTTACCTGTGAAGTCAGGTAATACATTGCTTCGGGCGTGGTCACGCCCAACGTATCAACGAGTACGATCTCGTCAGCACCGCATTCGTTTACTGCGCAATCATAAGCCTGCTTCAAGAACCTAAGCTCAGCGCGGGATGCATCGACGGCAAAGAAGGCGGTATAGAGTCCCTGTTCTTTGGCGAACTTAATGCTGCTCCGAATGCGCGAGAGCACTGTAGGTTCATCAAGTGCCCACGCCCGCATCTTCGCCGGGCTCACCGAAATCTCACACATCACGTACCTGACGCCAGTGTCAAGGCATATCTTTACATCGTTGATATTGCAACGCGAGAATCCCCAGACTTCCGCACTCTTAATCTGTTTAGCGATCTCTGTCACCGCCAGCTTGTCTTCCTCTGTGCTGGCTGGAAATCCTGCCTCAATGCGATCCACTCCCGCATCCGCCAGCGCGTAGGCGATTTGCAGCTTGTCTTCACGATTCATGCTGACGCCGATCGACTGTTCACCGTCGCGCAGGGTCGTGTCATAGATTTTCACCCGCGCCGGAAGGGCGCCGAGATGCTGCTTTACCTCTGGAATCTCGTTGTAAGGGCTCAACCACCACTGATCAGCCATATCTCTCCTTTAACATAACGTCAGGTACAGTGAATGCTGTACCCTCCGGACTAACCTACCCTATCATGCCCCTCACGAAGGAACGCGCAATCCACGCGACACCGTGGGCTATCCTTTTTGCAAAAGCCGTTCAGTCTGGGCACGCTTGCGCGCAAAGTGCGAGATGCACTCGGACGGACGGAAACAGTGCAATCGCAGGCGACGTTGCTCGGTGATGGTTCTCACCGAGGAGCATGGCATTACTCTCCGGATTTGCGTTCTGAATTGGCGCGCGCCTTGGCGGACTTAGGCTCCGCCCATAGCCCAGTTATGGTCCTATACTCTGGAAGCAACTGCTTGGAGACGTGGATTATTCCTTCACAGACGAAGCGTTCGTGATTCTCTTCGAATTCCTCTGGCACATACCGGTAGTTTGCCATGAGCCCGAAAGAGTCGCTGAGACCGTAGGACCGCGCATTGCCGAAGCCATTAACGCGCTCCAGGCGAGCACCGTTCGAAAGATGAAACCTGGCGACCGGGTCAACCAAGTGGCCCTGGACTCGCGCTTGGGTGAGATAGGCCAGTGCCAAGCGGTGAAGGGGCTTGGAAAGTGCGTCGCGGTGCGAGAGCGGGTTTTCCAGCAAGTGGAATAGAGCGTCGACCGGGTCAGGATCTTTCGCCTCCTGCACCAGCTTGGTCGCATATTCACCTAGCAGGCGGGAAAGCCGCTCGCGGGTGAATCCCTCGGCGTTGTTATTGTCACGCAGCACACTTGCGAAACGCGGCAGCGGCGAAAGCGTGCTGTAAAGTTTCAGTCCTGGCAATTCGTTTCCCAGTTCCACAACCACCTGCTTGATCAGGAAGTTGCCGAACGAGATGCCGCGCAGGCCATCCATGCAATTGCTAATGGAATAAAAGACGGCAGCGTCCGCCTCTTCTGGAGCGAGCACCGGCGTGTTCAGATCCAACAGTGGCTCGAGCTCGCCGACCAGACCTTTGGTAAGTGCGATTTCGACGAAGATAATCGGCTCGTTCGCAAGTGCCGGATGGAAGAAGGCAAAGCAGCGCCGGTCCGGTGCCAAACGTCGCCGCAGATCCGGCCACCCATTGATCTCGTGTACGGATTCATAATGGATCAGCTTCTCAAGGATCAGGGCAGACGTGTGCCAGCCGATGCGCTCCAGCCGAAGAAAGCCCCGGTTGAACCACAAGCCAAACAGATACTTGAGATCGGCATCCAGTGGGCCAAGCTCCGGGTGTTTCCTTAATAGCTTTCCGATGCGCTCGCGCATGGCGACCAGGGTCTCCATCCCATGTGGCGCGGTGTTCATCCGTAGGAAAAGTTTTTGCCGGGGCGATACCATGGCGGCGGCGAGCGCCTGATAGGTGGCGGCGCTTGGCGACCGCTGATAATCTCCCGCAAGACCGCGAAGCACAGTCTCATTCGTCCCAAATTCCCGGCAGAGTATTTCGAAGAATCCCCGTCTTTGCTTGTCGTTCAGTGAGTCATAGGTGCCGATTAACTCATGCGCCAGCACGGTTTGCGATGCCTCGCCGCGCTCGGAAAGTAGCTGCGTGCACAAGGCGCGGATATCCTTGTTCCGCGACTGCCGCAACCTGAGCAACATGCGGCGGAAGAATTTGGGGGTCTCTTTAGGCGCACTGTCGGAACTGACGTTGATACTGGAACCGGGTTCGATTGCCAACACTGGCCTCCATCACCTTATCAATGCCGCGGGAAACCATGCAGGCTCCGAGCAATTCATCGCTGTCATCATTATCCGAATTTGATTCGCTCCTATTTCAAACGATTATCCCCGGATTTGCACGCCTTCTTTTTCCGCATTAATTTGCGTCTTGACGAGGCCCGGCTGCAATTCACGGTCGATCCACACCGGGAAAAGAACGGTCAAACGGCATATGAAGATGCTAAGCCGGGCTCGCGGTCACCAAAACATCTCAATCCAACGCCCCGTTTGTACCTAATCGGTGACACTTTCGTCGTGATGCATTGGCGATGGCTCGCCCTAAAAGGAAAAGCCACGTTGGAAGGGTACGTGCTTAGAGCATCAACGGAGATGGGCTGAACTTGTCCTTTTGAGAAGACGGTGAGAAATAGATCACCGGCCAAAGCGAAGCGGCCCGCTTGCTCGACGAGAGTGTGCGTTGGTTCCGGCAGATTGCCGCCAGGGCGGAGATGCTAAAGATAGATCAGAGTTTCCCTCAACTGCGAGTAGAACCCTGCGGCAGATCCGTCCCCATTTCAGTATCGTTCTTGATGCACTTTGCCGTGGTCCTAATTATCCTCCGGCTTCCTCAAGTCGGTGCGGCTGTGAGACTTAACGCGCCGCCGTTTCCCAGGATGAAAGACACAATTTTGTATGTTGTGCCGGTCTCAAAAGAACAGATAGTCTTCGCCAAAATGGCTTTAGCCGAGAGCGGGGGAGCACCAGGCAAAGGCACAGCGCCTGGAAAGCCAGCGCTGGGCAGCACCGCGTTCCAACGTAAACTCATCGTCGTCTCAAATCCTGTCCACCCGAGCAATAGCCATCAGTTGATCATTCAGCCAAGTTCGCCTCCGGATCTTCTCATCCAGCAAGAGATCAAACTCCCGAACCTGATATTGGGGAATCCCCTGGTCATGCCGCGAGAGCAGGTTGACATCGTGGTGGCGAAGTCCAACCAAATTCCGACTCACCGAATCGATCACGCTGATGTAGCTTCACCGCCGCTGCCGATGCCGGCATCAAGATTGAGTCTTGCCGCCGTTCCCGCCATGGAGAAGCCGCAATTGCCGGTTCAAGCAGTGTCGGAACCGCAAACCGACCCCGCCTCCAAGAGCGCGTCCTCCGCGCCAAACGCAGGGGCAGCGGAAGGCGTCGCTCACGAGCAGAGAAGCTTGCTTGCGCTCAGTACGGATCCTGGAAACGCCATGATTGCCTTGCCGCCAGGCAACAAGTACGGAGAATTCTCGTTCTCGCCGGCGGGAACCCATTTCGGTTCGCCAGGTGGGAGCGGTACCGTCGCCATTGGAGGGGGAAGCGACGGCATCGGCACAGGAGGAGACGGCAGCACAGGCGTTGGGCACGGAACAGAGGGTGGCGGAGGCAACAATTCAGGCTCGCCTGAGATCGCTCTCAACGGTTCCGGGGCAGCTGGCGGAAGCTACCAGATGATCATATTTCCAGTGCCTCCCGCCGCTCCCATTCGGAAAAACACAATGATTATCTCCGCGGGGCCGGCTGGCGGAGGCGGGTTGGGGGTCTACAAGGCCCTGCCGTGCGGACGAATTTTCACGATATTTCTGCCTATGCCAGTTGCAAACTGGACCCTGGAATACTGCACGGCCGGCAAGTCCTCCGCACCGCAGCCACGAAACGGCGCCACTGTCCAATTGGAAGACCCGATCGTGCCGCCAGCTCCGCTGCAGACGTTCGACTTTCGCAGGCCCCGCATCTTGAAGGAGAATGCCCCCAAAAACGTCATCCTGAAAGGTTCGATTCGAGAAGATGGCTCCGTAGCCAATCTGCAGGTCTATCAGGGCATTACGCGGGAGATGGACGAAACTGCCAGGAATGCGTTCAACTTGTGGAGGTTTGCGCCCGCCATGCGTGCCGGAAAGCCGGTCGCAGTTGAGATTCTGGTTGGGATTCCATCTTTGGCCACAAAGTAGACTGCCGATAATCGGCCCATTGGTCGGACGTTCGGCAAAACTGTTGCTGCAAGAAGCCGTTTAGCGGCCCGAACCCCGTGTGAACTGAAGTACCAACTTTTGGAACCTCAAGCCTTCCAGATGGGCTTCAGGTACTCACCTCATGAACGGCGAAAAGGGCTGTTCGCCCTGTTCACCAGCCGCGAAACACACGTGGAACTCTGGATTTACAGCAAAGGTGTCTTCGTATGCCAAAGTTGGTTCCCTGTGTGCAACGCAGTGAGTTGGGCTCCTATTTTCAGAGCAAATCAGTACTCGAGCAACTCTGTCCAGAGTAGCAGCATCGTATTAAGCAAGAACGCTTAGAACCGACCCCTTTAGTTGGGTTCCAACCTAATTGTGTGACTCGCTTTTCTGGCGCGAGAACGTCTCGTCCGGGTTTGGAGTCGAGCCAAAATGCCGGGGTTCCCCGAAAAATCACGGTTGGAGCGTCGGGGAAAATGTAACAAATCGAAATTCGAAAACGCAGACATCCAAAGTGGGGTACCGATGGCCGAGCTGTTGAAGTCAATACGCGTTGCGCTGTTGGGAAATGATCATGGTCTTGCCGATGTGATCGCGCGAACCTTGGGTCCCGGTTTCATAGCCAGTCACAGCAGTGATTGGAATCCGGGTCAATGGTCGGCGCAGCGGGAAGATTGTGACGTTGTGCTCTTGGACCTGCGCGCCGCCACCGGAGACGTTGCGAATGGGCTCCGTGTAATCGACGCGATTCAGAATAGTTCCGCCGCCGTCGTTTTGTGCGATGAAAACGACCGCGATCTCATAGCGCAAGCTCTGGATCACGGAGTCTACGACACCATACATAATCCGCCGAACATGGTCGAGCTCCGGCTCATCCTGCGGCGAGCCTGCAAGATCCGGGCCGCCGAAAAGGAAGTCAAGCGCTTGAACGTCATGCTCCATGGGGGCGGCAGCCTGCCCGGCATTATCGGCGGGGCTCCGCGGATGCAGGAGCTCTTTGCTCTGGTCAGAAAGATTGCTCCTTGCGATGTGAATGTGCTGATTACCGGCGAAACCGGAACCGGCAAGGAGCTGCTCGCAAGCGCGATTCATCATCTGAGTGCCCGGGCCACCGGCCCTCTGGTTGCATTCTCCTGTGCAAATTTGCCGGAGACGCTAATCGAGGACGAACTGTTCGGCCATGAGAAGGGCGCGTTCACCGGCGCCTCTGTCGCTCGCCGCGGCCGTCTCGAGGCTGCGGACCAGGGCACGGTCTTTCTGGATGAAGTCGGCGACATCGGTCTGAGTTTGCAGCCAAAGTTGCTGCGCGTGCTACAGGCGCGCAGCTTCGAGCGCCTAGGCAGCAATACAACCATCAACACCAACATTCGCGTCGTCAGCGCAACCAATCGGAACCTCAGTGAAATGGTCCAGCAGGGCAAGTTCCGCGAGGATTTGTTCTACCGGTTGAATGTCGTCCATATGCATATTCCGGCGCTTCGCGAGCGCCGCGAGGATATTCCGCTTCTGGCGCAACATTTCCTCCAAAAGTTTGCGGAGTTATTCAATAAGCGTGCGAAGAAGTTTTCCCGGACCGCGATGCAGGCCCTCGAGGAATATTCCTGGCCGGGTAACGTCCGAGAGCTCGAAAATGTTGTGCAGAGAGCCGTGGTGCTATCCGACAAAGCGGCCATTGACTCCGAAGATCTGCCGGATGCCATCCAGGAAGACTGCATAAGCCTCAAGTCCAGCGATTCCTATGAGGACGAAGTGCGCCAATTCAAACGCCGGCTGGTTTTGCGAACGTTGCAATCATGTGGCTGGAGCATAGTGGAAACGGCGCGCACCTTGGGAGTGGCCCGGGGCTACCTGCACCGGCTCATCAATCAACTTGAGATCCGCGGCAAGGAAGATGCTCTTCTTCAATATCCGGTAGAGAAACCTGGCAGACCGCATTTGGTGGCGTAAAGAGCTGCATTCGCGACTGCAACGCCGACATGCGGTCACGGATTGCGTTGTGCAAGGTCAGAACCGGGTTGAAATGGGCGCAGGCCCAATCGAAGCGAGTGAAAGTGATACCAGAAGAAAACGGTATTTTGGGACTGGAAAGTTCCTCCGGTGTTTGCCCATCCGGCAGCTTCGTAGAGAGTGTCTGCCTTCCCAAGTTGCGAGAATCGCAAAACGAAGACGGAGGTTGGGGATACCGTCCGGGTTCGCAAAGCCGGGTGGAACCGACATGCTGGGTGCTGCAGGCCCTTCTCGGCGCGGCGGGCGTGGATGTTGAAGTGTCGAGCGAAGTGTGCCTCCGCGGTCTTCAGTTCTTATGCTCGTCGCAATTGCCAGATGGCTCCTGGCCGTTCGCGGCGGGGCAGGAGGTGGGCTGTTCGGTCACTGCGTCGGCCTGCTGGGCACTCCTCTCCAGCAAGAGTTCATTCGATGCTGTCGCCGCCGGCCTGAACTGGCTGAATCAAGACATGCCACGCGACAATACATTTTGGCGGCGCTTGGTGCGGCGGCTCGCGCCGGCGCGCCGTTCCGTTGGGCACAGCGATGTCCACACTGGATGGGGATGGAATCCGGGGACGAGCAGTTGGGTCGAGCCCACTTCAGTCGCCCTGATTGTCTTAAATCGATGCCCGGAAACATTGCTCCCCGCCGGAACAAACCAGAGACGCCAGTCCGCGGAAGCGATGCTGTACGACCGCATGTGCCCAGGGGGAGGGTGGAATTGCGGAAATCCGCTGGTCTACGGCGTCCCCGGCAAGCCGCTGGTGATTCCCACGGCGTGGGCGCTTCTGGCCTTGCGGGGATATTCGCAACGGCCCGAAAACGCAATGAGCCTGGATTGGCTTGAAAGAAACCTGCAAGACGGGCAGGGGCCCGGATCGCTCGCGCTGGCGCAAATCTGTCTCGAAACGTATGGCCGCAAGTGGCCGACAGGAGCGCACCATCCGGAGGATTTGTACTCCAACAACGAATTTCTCGGAAGCATTATGACGATGGCCTGGGTCTGTCTGGCGGCAAGCCCACAGCGAAGCTGGCTAATCGGCGAATCCGGGGAGATGTCCCGATGACGCGCAATACTGCACTTATCCCATCTTTCCAACGCCCCCCCTCGCGCGTGGCCATCCGAAGCGTTGCCAACTATGAGCTGGATTTGTTGGCGCTGATCCACGAAACACTACGCGAATTCGATCTTCCCATACGGGGAAAGACCGTGCTGCTCAAGCCGAACCTTGTCGGGCCGGATCCGCTCGCAGTGACAAACACTCATCCCGCTGTAATCGCCGCCTCGCGGGAGAGCCTGTTGCGTCTCGGTGCCGCACGGGTTCTCATCGGCGACGGTCCTGCGATGGATCGGGACACGGAAGCGATCCTCGAATCCATTGGTCTGCGGCACTATACCGGCTCCCTTGCCGGCGTATTTGTTGACCTGAACGTCGATGACGTGGAAAAGGTGTCACTCAAGACTCATGCTTCGCAATTGCGCGAACTGTATCTTCCCAAAACTGTTCTGGGTGCTGATTTTGTTATCTCCATGCCCAAACTCAAGACACACCATTGGGCCGGTGTAACTCTTTCCCTTAAGAATATGTTCGGCATCGTGCCTGGGAGCTGTTACGGGTGGCCGAAGAATGTACTTCATTGGGCGGGCATCGATTCAGCAACTCTGGACATCAATGCTGCGGTACGTCCGGATTTCGCAATCGTGGACGGCATTGTCGGGATGGAAGGCAACGGTCCTATTCAGGGTGAGCCCAAAAACGCCGGAGTGCTGATCCTAGGCGACGATCCCGTAGCGGTGGATGCCACCTGCTGCCGGGTGATGGGACTACTACCCGAAAAAGTGAAGTATCTCACGCAAGCCGGGATACTGCTCGGCCACATCCACTCGGACAAGATTCAACAGCTAGGCGAGAGTATTGCGGGGGTTCGTACCCCATTCTCCGTCCTCGACAACTTTAGACACTTGGTAGATAGAAACGCCGGGTTTGGTACTCAGCTTGCTGTTACAGGCTGAGGCGGCCGGACGGCGGGCAAAACAATATGGGGTGTATCCAAATGTGGACACGGCGGAAGCGAATCGACCAGAACCGTAACTTGGACCGGACTGATCCCTGCGTTGCTGATTGCGCCTGCAAGGTGAAGGATACGCGGTTGGCGCCTGTGGCTTCCCAAGGGAGCAAACTCAGATCCAGCCGGGGGCAGACGCTACTGGAATTCGCCTTGGTTTTCCCCATGTTTCTGATGCTGCTCTGCGGGGTGGTTGATTTCAGCCATATTTTCTATGCCGAAATGACTCTGCAAAGCGCGTTGCGAGAGGCGGGGCGCTTCGCATCCACCGGGAATCATCTGCCTGATCCGAAAAATCCGGGGAACGACCTAACGCGGGTGCAGTCGATCATTGCGACCGCTCAACAGGCAGCGCCCGGTTTCAACTTAAACTCGATCAGCATCTCTAGCGCGACTGGAGGCGCCGGCAGCGCTGGAGGTCCGGGAGACACTGTAACGATCTCGCTAAACGCCAGCGTGCCGATGCTTACCCCGATTATTACGCCGTTCTTTAAGCCCAACGGCCTATACAGCTTTACGGTGAGTACAAGCTTCAGGAACGAGCCTTTCCCCCCCAGTCAAAAGTAGAGGAGCGAGCCGACGTGGCAGCATCGTGGAAGAACAATTCGGTAGACAGGAAGATACGGAATGATGAATCCGGCCAGGCGTTGCTTGAGTTTGCGTTGATCGGATCGATCATGATCATTCTGGTTCTTGGCGTGATCGATCTCGGCCGCGCCATTTACGACGTCCAAGTGATGTCAAACCTTTCTAGGACGGGTTCGAACCTAGCCTTGCGCGCGGCTTCCTTAACGGACTCGGCTGCAGCAGTAGTTACGGGATCGTCGCCATTGAATCTGGCAAACAACGGGTTCGTGATCGTGACGTCGGTAATAAACAACAACGGGAAGCTCCAAGTTACCGGGCAGGTCTCGCAGGGTGGCATTTCGGCCGCCAGCAAGGTGGGGAAGAACGGGGGTGCCGCTGCACTTCCGGCCACGGCTATCCCTCCAAACGGCCAGACGGTCTACGTGACTGAAGTCTATTACGCGTTTCAACCCATAACGCCGATTGGGAAGTTTATGCAGGGGCTTACCCTCCCATCGACCTTGTATGACGTGGCTTACTTCTGAGTGAGGAGCAGGACGTGAATCTCTTTCGTTGGCACAAGAATAAAAGCAATGCGCGGGGACAGATTCTCCCGATGTTCGTGATTTTTCTGTTAGTCATGATTCTGTCCGTCGCCCTGGCAATTGACTTGGGTTACGCCTACGTCACAAAAGCAAACCTCTCCAAAGCCGTGGATGCCGCGGCCCTTAAGGGCATACTTAGCATTTCGCAGGGTCAGGGTGCGGCCACTACTGTTGCGCAAAACGCCTTCGCCGCAAACTATGGGTTGTCTGGACGCGACTATAGTACTCCCGTCCCGAGCGTCACTTATACAACGGATGCCAATGGCAACACATTTATCAATGTGAGCGCCACGGCGACGATCAAAACATTCTTTGCCCGCATGCTGCCAAGCTTGCAGACATTGCAAATCAGCGGCTCCGCACAGGCTACGCGGGCCAAACTCATTATGTCCACAGTATTGGATCGGTCGGGCTCGATGGACAACAATGGAGGAATGACAGCGCTGAAAGGGGCGGTCCCCTCGTTCGTAGACTATTTCGACAATGTCAACGATAACGTCGCGATGATTAGCTTCGGCTCAAATGTCAAGACCGACTTCGCGATGCATACCAGTTTCCAGCAACCAATCAAGACTGCAGTCGCCGGTTTGCAGGCCAGCGGCGCCACGTTTGCTCTCGGCGGGATGCAGGCGGCACAGACTCAGAACAACAAAATCGTCGTGCCCGCGGGCCAGAACGTAGGGAAAGTGATAGTGTTCTTCACGGATGGATACGCCAACACGGTCGGGAGCGACAATCTGACGTGCGCGGGATACCCCACGGTCAACTACGGCGGGAACGCTCCAAGTGAAGGCACGGACATTTTCTTTATGGATCCCGTAACGGGAAACACGCTTTCCAATGGAACGTGCTATATCAAAAACAACCAGCAACCCAAATGTTGTACCGCGAAGAAATTCCCGGCGCAACAACCCGGAAACAGCGGCACGTACACCACCGCCAATATCACGAACGAATCCGAGTATCGCATGCTTCAACTGGCCAATACCCTGTGGACGGCCGTACCGCCAACCACGATATACACGATCGGCCTGGGCCAGGATATCGACACGCCTTTTATGAAGCAGCTGGCCAACGACCCTAGCAGTCCCACGTACAATTCGGCGTTCCCGTCGGGACTATATCTTGGTGTGACTAACTGTCCATCGACTGCCTGTACAGCCGAACTGCAGACGGCTTTCCAAACCATCGCCGCCCAAATCCTTCTGCGACTCACGAGGTAGGAGGAGTGGGCGGGGATGTCGCAATCTCCGCCCAAGGCAGGCTTAGTCTCCGTGCTGTCTCATCAGGGAGTCGCGAACAATTGCCAACGATGAGCGAATTGGAAATCACAATACCTCCAGAAATAGCCGTCGCTGCCCCTGCGGCGAAGAGTCGCAACCGTGCAGCCACTCTTCTATCGCAGGTGCTTTCTTTTCCGGCGATGCTGGCCGCCTTGCTGGTCGGAACCGTCTTTGTGGGTGCGCGTGGGTTCGTCGTCGACCCTGATCTCTGGTGGCACGTCAAGGTGGGGCAGACCATCCTCTCGACCCACACCTTTCCGACCACGGATCCTTACTCATTTACCGTCGCCGGTCATCCCTGGCTGGCATATGAATGGCTGGGCGAAGTGCTGCTGGGGGCAGTCGAGCGTTTCTGGGGGTTGCAAGGTCTCGAAGTTTGTTTGGTTGTGCTTGGCAGCGCCGTTATGCTTGCGCTCTACGCCTACACAACGCTTCGCACGGGAAACCCGAAGGCTGGATTTGTAGCTTCCGCGGTGCTGTATTTTCTGGCGATAGCTTCGTTCTCGCTGCGTCCGCAAATGCTCGGTTATCTCTTTCTTATTCTGACGCTCATCGCCCTCGAGCGTTTTCGCCAAGGAAAGAGCCGCGCACTTTGGTTTCTTCCGCCTCTATATCTTATCTGGGTCAATACGCATGGATCATGGGTGATCGGGCTGGGAGCGATCTTCGTATTCTGGGCAAGCGGCCTGATGGACTTGCAGTTGGGTAGCATTGAGACGCGGCGCTGGAGCATTTCGGAACGCATTCGTATCGAGTCCGTCTTTCTTCTGTGCCTCGCCGTCCTCCCCATCACCCCCTACGGCGTGCGCATCGCCGCCAGTCCCTTCGAGTATGCCTTCGACCTGCCGCTTAATGTAACGCACATCAATGAATGGCAACCCATGCCATTCTCGTTGCTTGGAGGCAAGATATTCCTGGCCCTCCTGCTGGGCTTTTTCCTTCTACATATGGCCGTGCGTTTCCGCTGCCGGCTGCACGAACTGGTGTTGTTTACCGGCGGCACAGTGATGGCATGCCTCCACCTTCGCTTTCTGCTCGTCTTCGTGCCATTCTTCGCGCCACTGCTTGCCACGACGCTCGATCGTTGGATACCTGCCTACGATAAGCGCAAGGACTACATCATCTTGAATGTTGTTTTGATCGTGGCAGTGTTCGCAGCCATGGTGCGATTTTTCCCCACCGCCGCGGAGATGCAGCAGAGCGTGACGCAGCAGTACCCTGTGCGCGCCGTCGAGTATCTGCGCCAGCACCCGGTGCCAGGCCCGATGTACAACACCTACGGCTATGGCGGCTACCTGATCTGGTCGCTACCCGGACACCGGCTCTTTATTGACGGCCGGGCTGACCTCTACGAGCGCGGCGGCGCATTTGCCGAATACCTGCAAGCGGCCGATATAGGGCCTGCGGCGTTTTCCGTGCTCCGGAGACACGGTATTCAATCCTGCCTTTTGGAGCGCGGCGAGGCGCTGGCCACGGTTCTTTCCGCATCGCCAGAGTGGCAGCGGGTCTATTCGGACAATTTGAGCGCACTGTTTGTGCTGCGAAAATCTGACGGGATTCCATCCTCGAATTGATGTCTGCAATTGCC
Source organism: uncultured Acidobacteriota bacterium (assembly GCA_963832365.1). Lineage (GTDB taxonomy): Bacteria > Acidobacteriota > Terriglobia > Terriglobales > Acidobacteriaceae > CAWBRT01. Next base: position 47,019 of record CAWHUL010000020.1, read on the forward strand.
AGACGCTAGTCACCTGCCGGGCGGCAAAGCTGTAAGAAGCTGCCTCGTCGGCATGGTCCACACCAATGTTATGGCGGTCCTCCCGTACGCGGTTGTGCAGACGTCCCAGGTGTCACCAAACCGCACGATCAGAGCTAGGGAAGTGTGACCAATCAGTAGCGCTTTCCTGATAGCTGGGAGAATAAGTTCGCGGCTCTGCCCCCGTCGATTCAGCGACCTTCATAATATTCAGGCACCTAGGTCGTAGTCTGGCGTCTCGATTGCTAATGAAAACCTGGCGGCACGACGCTTTTGTGTTGCTTAGCTTACATTACTTGAGAGGACATCAAATGAAGAGTCTTTTGGTTCGCCTTTGGAAAGAAGACGAAGGCCAGGACCTGACTGAATACGCTTTGCTGGTGGTTCTGATTGCCCTGGTAGCAATCACCGCGATCACAAGCGTGGGGACGGCGGTCAGCAGCGTGTTCAGCAACGCAGCCGTGAGCTTAACCTAACCACATCGACAACGTTAACGTCCGCTGGCCAATGGCTAGCAAGGCCTGACATCCGCAGGCCGCTTGGGATAAGAAACTTCCGGCGGCCCAACCCTTGCGCTCAGGCGGGGATCGACCGGGAATGAGTGAAGTCTTCATCGCGGCACAACGAACACAGTTCCACAGCTAGAGAGAATGACTGGATGAACGCGGCTAACACCAATTGGATATCTGCGCCTGCCGTTGCCTCGATTTCGGCGTGGACTGATTGGCGCAAGGTCGCGGCGATTTCCTGGGTAGTGTGTCGCGAGTGTCACCAAACCGCACGAGCAGCGTTAAGGAAGTGTGACCAATCTGTAACGCTTTCGTCATGGTGGGAGAGCAAGTTTGCGATTCCGCTTATTTCAATTCAGCAAATTTTGATTTTTCAGATACTTAGCGCCGGAAAATATCCGCAGTGCCAAGTGGTGTCTCAAATGCTTAAAGAAAAGCGGGCAGCACGATACGTTTGTGTTGCTTAGCTCACATCACCCGAGAGGACACAGAATGAAGAACCTTATGATCCGCCTTTGGAAAGAAGAAGAAGGCCAGGACCTGACTGAATACGCTTTGTTGGTGGTTCTGATCGCCCTGGTAGCAATCACCGCGGTCACAGGCGTGGGAACGGCCGTCAGCAAAGTCTTCAGCAATGCAGCCGTTAGCCTAACCTAACACCGCCGCATCGATAACGCTTGCAGCTAGCCAAACTGGCTAGTAAGGCCTGACAAACGCAGGCCGTTCGGGGCAGAAAACATCCGGCGGCCTTAACCCTTCCGCTCAGGCGGTGAACGACCCGGACTGAATGAAAGGTCTTCACCGCAGCGTAACCAAAACGATCGCATAACTGGAGAAGGACTGGATGAACGCGGCTCAAGCCATCTGGATCTGCACGATTGCAGTCACGCTGCTCGCAGCCTGGACTGACTGGCGCACCCGCAAGATCCCCAACTGGCTCACCGTGCCGGCGTTGGCGCTGGGAATCACGGTAAACGCGTTTGCAGCAGGTTGGTCCGGCGCCAAAGCATCGCTGGAAGGCGCTGGCCTGGCGCTGATTCTCCTTCTCCCTTTTGTACTGAAGCGGGGACTGGGGGCCGGTGATTGGAAGTTGATGGGAGCTGTAGGGGCTTTCCTGGGCCCACTTCTGCTTCTTCTTGCCTTGCTCGTTAGCTTTTTCGTGTCCGGGCTGATGGCGATGGTGAACCTGATTCGAAATGGCCGTGTGATGACGACCTTGGGCAACATGGTCGTTCTGGTTCGGGGTTTCTTTTCATATGGATTGCGCTCTCATCCGGAAATTTCGCTGGATAACCCGAAGTTACTGAAGTTGCCTTTTGGAGTGGCGGCTGCAATAGCCACCGTGATTTGTTACTGCGCGACCCGGTGGGGAGTTCTCTAACACCGGCTCGAAGGAGAGATTTTATCCATGAATCGGAATCGACTGATCATCGGATTGGCTGCCGCCATTGCAATCGCGGCTGCAATGAGTTTTTTTGTATACCGCCAATTCAAACAGGCGTCTGCATCGGTGTTCAAGCCCATCGTCATGCAGCAAATCGTGGTGGCGGCTGCGCCGCTCCAACTTGGCACTCGTGTTGATGCCAGCAACCTCCGACTGATTCCGTGGCCATCCAGCGAACCTGTCGCCGGCATGTTCACGCGGATCGAAGATTGTGCAAGCCGGGCCCTGATCACGCCGGTTGCGGCCAATGAGCCTATCCTCGAAAGCAAACTGGCTTCGCGGCAATCGGGTGCCGGACTGCCCGCCACGATTCCCGAAGGAATGCGGGCGCTCTCCGTCGCCGTGAATGAGGTGGTCGGAGTCGCCGGGTTCGTCATTCCAGGAACCATGGTTGACGTTCTCGTGACTGGCCGGATCGCAAACGGCGCGAACAATTCAAACATCACCCGGACCATCCTTGAGGATGTTCGAGTTCTCGCCGCCGGTCAGAAGATTGAACAGGATCGCGAAGGGAAACCGCAGACCGTTCCCGTGATCACCCTGCTGGTGACTCCGCCGGATGCAGCGAAGCTCGCCATGGCCAGCACGCAGGGAAAGATCCAACTGGCTTTGCGGAACACCATCGACAGCACGGTAACAAATCCGGCGCCGGTATTCGAAGCCTCGCTCTTTGCCGGCATTGCTCCCCCTTCCAAACGTGTCGCCCCGGTAAGTCATGCTCCGGCCCCTTATGTAATTGAGGTCATTGCCGGGACCAAACATGAAAACAAGAGTTTTGCCAACTAGCAAAATTAAAGATCAGCAAGGAACGAAATGTCCCAACGATATAGAAAACCGCAACTGATGATGTGGCTCGGAGCCGCCGCCCTTGGACTCCTGCTCGGTACGCCGTTGTTCGCGGCTGAGCAGTCGGCGCCTGCAGCCATTGCTCAACCAGGCATGCCGCAGGCGCAGGCCGCCTCTGAGCCGACAGCCATCGATCAGCGTCAGGAATCGGAGGTGCAGAGTCTGCACCTGCTCGTCGGACGTTCACTGGTGATTTCGTCGCCTACGCGGATCAAGAGAGTGTCTCTCGCAGATCCAACCATAGCCGAGGCCGTCGTAATCAGCCCCCACCAGCTTGTCGTCAACGGAAAGGCGCCGGGAGGCGTATCGCTTCTCCTGTGGGACGAGGCGGACCTGAGCCAGGCCTTCGAAGTCACGGTGGATACTGACGCTCTGGGGTTAAGCGCAAAGATCCATGCGTTGTTCCCGGCCGAGTCGGTCAAGGTGGACACCGCTAAGGATGTCGTGATGTTGTCGGGGCGGGTCTCCTCCGTGGCGATCTCCGATAAGATCCTGGAATTGGCAAAGCAAGTCAGTCCCAAGGTCACCAGCATGTTGCAAGGTCCGATTTCTCCGGCCGGGCAGATCATGCTTCATGTGCGATTTGCCGAAGTGAACCGCGTTGCCCTCAACCAGCTCGGACTCAATATCCTCAGTCTTCCAGGGGCAAAGAACGGCGGCGTGATTTCGACGCAGCAGTTCTCGCCGCCTCAGCTTGTGAATACGCAAAACGGAGTGGGCAGCACGCTTGGATTGAACAATTTGTTGAACATCTTCTACGTTCGGCCCGACATTAATCTGGCCCTGACAATCCAGGCACTCCAGCAAAATAATGTTCTGCAAATCCTGGCCGAACCGAATCTGTTGACCGCGTCCGGGAAGGAAGCAAGTTTTCTCGCCGGCGGTGAATTCCCCTTTCCAATTCTGCAATCGACCGGCGGTACCGGGTTTGCTGGAATCACTATTCAGTTCAAGGAGTTTGGCGTGCGCTTGAACTTCACGCCGACCCTCACCCTCGACGGACTCATCCACTTGAAGGTCCGGCCCGAAGTCAGTTCGCTGGATTTTACCAATGCGCTTACTCTGCAGGGCTTCACGGTCCCGGCGCTTTCCACTCGACGAGTTGAATCGGAGATGGATCTCGCCGATGGGCAGAGCTTTGCCATTGCGGGCCTGATTGATAATCGCGTGACTGAGCAGCTCTCTAAGATTCCTGGAATTGGAGATATTCCGATACTCGGGAAACTGTTCCAGAGCCGTTCGCGGCAGAAGAGCACGGATGAACTGCTCGTCGTGGTCACCCCACATATCGTGCATCCGCTTACGGCCGAGAATATGCCGAAGGGACCGGTGTTCCCTGTTCCGTTTCTTCCGCCAGCTCCCGCGGAGCAACCCAAAACTCCGGCCCATAAGTAGAGGGAGCACGAGCGACCTGTTTCGCAACGATACCCTGAAGGAAGAGAGTAGGTAATCGGCAAATGCTAACAGCGGCAATAGCAAGTGGAGACGCATCGAGTGCAGCGCAACTGCTGGCCTGCCTGGAACAATCCGGCTTCGTGAAGTCGGTCAAGCAATGGTCAGTTTCCGGCGACAAAGCTCACGAGTCGAACGAGACGTTGCCGGACGTTGTTTTTTTGGATCTGCCGCGCGATCCAGAGCCGTATTTCGCATTCGGTGCGAATCTCCGGCGCGCCAGCTCCGAGATGAAACTTGTAGCGTGTTCGGCGACGTCTCCGTTATCTCCTCAGTTGCTGCTGGAAGCGATGAGAAGCGGCGTACAGGATTTTTTGCCCAAGCCCGTCAACCCCGAAGCGCTCAAGGAAATGCTGTCACGGTTTGCTCACGAACTCGCGAGCCGAGAGCGCCCATCCCAGGAAAAGTTAGTTGTGGTGATGGGTTCCAAAGGCGGCGTCGGTACAACTACGGTTGCGGTGAATCTGGGCACTCAGCTTTGTTCGTTCGCGCGGAAGCGCACCGTCCTGCTCGATTTTGCGCGCCCGCTCGGAAATGTTCATCTGTTGCTCGATCTCAACCCGGGATTCGGCATTCGCGACGCGATGTCGAATCTGGAGCGTCTTGACAGTCACTTTTTTTCAGGGCTATTGACTCACCATTCGACAAATCTTGAGATCCTTGGTGGGGCTATGCAGTCCGAAGAATGGGATGCCATTCCGATTGCTCCGTTCGAGCGCGTAGTGAATGTCGCACAGAATAATTTTGACTATGTGCTGGCGGATCTCGGTTCGCAGTTCTCCTCCGAATGGCGCCCCGTGCTGCAAATGGCCAAAATGGTCATCGTTGTGGCAGAGGCCAGTGTGCCGGCACTGTGGACACTCGAGCGGCGTTTACTGGCGCTCAAGGGCATGGGCATAGAGCCAAGCCGGACTCGCATCGTGATCAACCGTTGGCACAAGGGAGACGAGAAGACGCTAAAGACCATCGAGAAGGATGGCAACTACTCGGTTTTTTCCTGTCTCCCGAATGATTATCGAAAGGTGAGTGAGGCAGGGAACCTCGGCACTCCGTTGCTTGAGAATCACAACAACGTGCTCCACTCCCGCTATCGTCAGCTCGCCGCCCACGTGGCCGGAATTGAACTCGACACTGTTTCCAAGAAAGGTCCGCTAGGACTGTTCTCATTTTCCAGAGAGGTGGCATAGATGTCCTCCAGTGGCATGCCAGGCACACGAACTGATTTCGGCCTCGTGAAGGCCGCGATTCATCGCAAGCTTATCCAGAAACTCAACCTCGACCGTCTGAACGAAATCAAGCGGGAGGATATTCGCCGGGAGGTCGGTCCGATCCTCGAGTCAATTCTAGCCGCAGAATCGACGCCGATGAACTTGCAGGAACGAGAGCGGATCGCGAAGGAAGTGCTCGATGAGGTTTTCGGCCTCGGGCCGCTGGAATCACTCCTGGCGGATCCGACGGTCTCCGACATTCTCGTCAACACCTACAAGCGGGTCTACGTCGAGCGCAGGGGAATTTTGGAACTGACAAACCTCCAGTTTCGTGACGACGCTCACCTGATGAGCATCATTGAACGAATTGTGTCCGCGATTGGACGCCGGGTAGATGAATCTTCGCCTATGGTTGACGCCCGCCTGGCCGACGGTTCGCGCGTGAACGCCATCATTCCGCCGCTGTCGGTGGATGGTCCATGCCTCTCCATCCGGCGATTCGGGACGGAGCGTTTGAACGCCGAGGATTTGATCACCAATAACTCTCTGACGCAGTCAATGCTGGAGTTGCTGAAGGGGTGCGTAAAAGCTCGCCTCAACGTGCTGATTTCAGGCGGCACCGGCGCCGGCAAGACGACGCTGCTCAATGTTCTGTCCTCCTTTATTTCCAACCGCGAACGAATCGTAACCATTGAGGATGCGGCCGAATTGCAGCTGAATCAGGAACACGTCGTTCGCCTGGAAACCCGCCCAGCCAACATTGAAGGCAAGGGTGCCGTCCATCAGCGGCAACTCATGATCAACTCCCTTCGCATGCGCCCCGACAGAATCGTCATGGGCGAGGTGCGTGGCGAGGAAGCACTCGACATGCTGCAGGCGATGAACACCGGCCATGATGGATCGCTGACAACCGTGCACGCGAATTCCCCTCGCGATGCTCTCAGCCGGTTGGAAACCATGGTGGCGATGTCGAACCTCAACATTCCGACCGCTGCCATCCGCAGGCAAATTGCCTCGGCAATCGACGTGGTCGTCCAGGTGAGCCGCCTCAGCGACGGAACTCGGCGGGTAACGAACTTGGCGGAAATCACCGGCATGGAAAAAGACATAGTGACCATGCAAGACATCTTTGTCTATCAGAAGCAAGGCATCCGGGAAAGCGGAGAGGTACTCGGCGAATTCATGGCCACGGGTATCCGTCCCAAGTTTTCGGAGCGTCTGCTGGTCACTGGCATTCGGCTTCCTTCGACCATGTTTGAACCACCGCGCATTCAATAGGAAATTGCTTGTGGTGGCAACAAGTCTGCGTCTCCGGCAATCAGCTTCAGTTCTCTTTCGAGCTGGGTTGTCGAAAAGGAGTTCGAAATGGCGCTCATGATCGCCGTTCTCACGTTTGTGGTCGTTGCTCTGATCGTGTTTCTCGTCTCGCTGATTGTCACGACCGACAGCAGCCAGGAAGTGGTTCGCCGCCGTCTGGAAGCGGTGACGAGGGCAGAACAGCGCGGGGGAAGCTCCCTCGGGCTGAAGCTGCTTCGCGACGAGATGCTCAGCAGCGTTCCTCTGTTTCACCAATGGATGACGCGATGGTCCTGGTTTGCACGCTGTAAGATTTTTCTGACGCAAGCTGGAATGAAAATCAAACCGGGCAAGTTCTTTCTCGTGAGCGGCGTGCTCGGCGTGGCGGGTTATGTAATTGCGGCACACATGACCCGGATTCCGGGTGCGCCGATTCTTTTTGCTCTGGTGGCCGGCGCAATGCCATATATGGTTGCGGCTGCGAAGCGCCGTAGACGCTTGCAGAAATTTGAAGAGCACTTCCCCGAAGCTCTGGATCTGCTTGGCCGTGCAGTCCGTGCCGGGCATGCCTTCACAACGGGTCTGGAAATGATCGGCAAGGAAACGTCTGAGCCGATTGCCGGCGAATTCCGCACGACTTTCGACGAACAGAAGTTCGGCATACCCTTACGCGATGCACTCCTAAATCTGGCGGAGCGGGTTCCCTTGATCGATGTCCAGTTCTTTGTTACGGCGCTACTGGTTCAGCGGGACACGGGTGGAAACCTGGCGGAGATTCTTGATGGACTGTCGCGCGTGATCCGCGATCGCTTTAGGCTCTATCGCGAAGTCAGAGTGAAGACCGCTCAAGGTAGATTGACGGCCGGAATTCTCATTGCGCTGCCGCCGTTAATGGCGGTTGTCCTTTCGATCCTCAATCCAGGATACATGAAGGTGCTTTTTGAGGATCCGAGAGGCTTGATGGTTCTTGCACTTGCGGGTGTGAACCAGATTGTCGGATCCGCGATCATCTGGAAGATCATTCACATAGAGGTCTGAGAAAGAGCTGGGAGAAAAGAACATGCTGTGGACCGTAACAACAATCACGTTTCTCGCCATCGTTGGAGTTTCCCTGGCTTTGCTCTATGCCTTTGCTCCCAACGAAGTGGGCATTGCGGGACGCTTGTCGCGGTTCCTGAGGCCGGCAGAGGTGGTGGCCGACAAGACAGGATTCGTGAAGAAACAGGCGGGTAAAATCAGCGGCACTCTGGCTTCGTTCGGCAAGCACGTGCCGGCGGATTCAGGAAAAGAATCGTCGTCGCGGCTTCTCATGACTCGAGCAGGCTACCGTCGCCCGACCGCGGTCTTTGCGCTGAGGGGAGTTAAGGTACTGTTGCCCATCGGATTGGTCGCCATGGTGTATGTATCCGGGATCTATCGCATGAATCCGTTCATGTTCCTGCTGATAGCGGCAATTGTCGGATATCTCTTGCCGGAGCTGTGGATTGGCTGGCGGATTCGCGCACGCCAACATCGGATGCGAAAGGGCATTCCCGATTCCCTGGATTTGCTCGTCATCTGCGTAGAAGCCGGACTTGGTCTGGATCAGGCTCTCATGCGAGTCTCGCAGGAGTTAGCGATTGCACACCCCGAACTCAGCGACGAATTGCAGTTGGTGAATCTCGAAATGCGTCTCGGCAAGACCCGAATTGAATCTCTCCGGGAACTGGCACGGCGGACCGGCTTGGAGGACCTCAAGGCACTTGTGGCCATGTTGATCCAGACGGAACGGTTTGGCACCAGCGTCGCCCAGTCGCTTCGGGTTTACTCTGACGATCTGCGCGTGAAGCGGCGGCAGCGCGCTGAAGAAATGGGCGCCAAGACGAGCGTCAAAATGGTACCGCCACTCGTGTTCTTTATCTTTCCGGCTTTGATGGTCGTAATCCTGGGACCAGCGGTAATCACTTTGTTGCGGCAGCTCATGCCTGCACTTAAGTAGTTCACAGGCTTGTTGGCTGCAAAACCACAATCTCGGTAGAAACTTGGAAACTATAAGGAGAAACAAATGGATGGCGCAATGACAGTTCGGCTGATCTCGGGCGTACTCGCGGCTATAGTTCTGGCGATCATTGTAATGCGGCGCAAGCAGAAAGCGCTGGATTAATCGCCGTTTGCTTCGACGAATATTTTCAGATCAGCAGTCGTACAAGAGGTGGAATAACATCCATGGCGACCGGTGTGCAAGACAGGCTCGTATACGTTTATAACAAAACGCGAGAAACTTTTGTGGCCACTGAAGCAGCCGTCGCCAACAATTATTTCCTCCGTCTTATCGGGCTGCTAGGAAAAACCGCACGGTGGGCGCGACCAGGCAGGGGTCTGTGGATCATTCCTTGCCGAGGCGTCCACACGCTGGGCATGATGTTTCCAATCGACCTGGTTTTTCTCAACAAGGAAAAGCAGGTGATTCACATTGAAGAGTATGTGCGGCCATTTCGGATTTCGAACGTGATTCCCAAAGCAGCTAGCGTACTGGAACTTCCTGTGCATACGATTTATCGCAGCGGAACGCGCGAAGGCGATTGCCTCGAAATCGCCTTGTTGCGAAATGAGCGCAGGGAAGACGATCGGAGAGGGATCGAGCTCCAGAGTAAGCGCGACCCCGGCGAGGCTTCGAAGTCGGCCACCGGCGGCGGCAGAGAGCAGGAAAGCCGTAACCGGACTGCGTAGGCAAAGGCTGCTGGTCCGCGACTTCTCGCGTCAGCACTCCGCCCGGGAATGAAACCACATTCTTGACGCGGCACTGGCGTGGATTCTACGAAAATCCCCGGATTGCCCGGGGATTTTTCCGCGTCCGCGCCGACTTACTTGCTCGCTGGAAGCGTAATTAGTGTTTCCGCCACCCCATTCACCGGGGTCCAGTCGCGTGCAAGGCCGCTGCCCCAGACAGAATTTGCTGAGCGGGTTATAAACCGTACCTCCCTTGCCAGCAACGAGCCGGTGATGCCTATTATCGCGGTGAACTGAACGCCTATCGGTCGCGGCTCGGGGCAGAAAGTCAGGATCGCGCACTCACCATCCGGTCATCGAGGTACTGCTCCAACGTTCGTGCGACCACCTCCAGCGGTTTGAACGAACCCTGAAGGCGACTGACAACAAGCGCGCCCTCAAGCGCGGAGAACAGAAGCAGCGCAAATGTCTGCGCGTCGGTATCGCGCTTGATCTCTCCTTGTTCAATCCCACGCTTGATCGTCTCGACAAGGCGGTTGAGAAAAATACTCACGGCCTGCCGTGCCCGCTCTTTCAGAGCTTGATTGCCGTCGTCGTTTTCGACAGCGGTGTTTACCATGGGGCATCCGCCTGGGATGGGCGAGCGGCGATGGACGAAGTTCCGTATAAAATGCCGCAACTGCCGCACTGGGCTTGCAAGGCGATCGAAGTCTTGAAACCGGACACGCACCGCCATTTCGAAGGCGTAATCGAAAGCTTCCACCGCCAACTGCTCTTTGCTTTCGAAGTGGCGGTAGATTCCGCCTTTCTGGAGACCCGTTGCCGCCATCACGTCCGAGACCGCAGTTCCTGAATATCCCCGGGTATTGAATATCCCGGCTGCCGTCTGTACCAGGCGTTTCCTGGTTTCTTGTCCTTGGGTCATCTCTGATTGTCCTCCGGAACCATTTTGCCACATCTTGCGACCGAACGGTCTCTAATGTAATCTATTTGCGAGGCTAATCGGTTTCAGCGTCCAGAAGGAGAGTCTATGTTTCCGGGCCAGGGCCCCAGGCGCACTCTGCACTATGCCTGGATTGTCGCGAGCGTCACCTTCCTCGTGCTGCTGGCGACCGCCGGCATACGAGCCACGCCCGGCATTCTGATTGTTCCGCTGGAGCAGGAGTTCGGCTGGACGCGGGCTACAATTTCGGCGGCGATTGCCATCAACATCGCGTTGTTCGGGATTATCGGTCCATTTGCGGCATCGCTGATGGCTCGCTATGGTTTGCGCAGGATTGTGCTGACAGCGGTCGGTCTGTTGGCGGTTGCGGTCGCTGGCTCGTCGCTCATACGCCAGCCATGGCAACTGGTGCTGTGCTGGGGAATTCTGGTCGGGACAGGAACCGGAGTCACTTCCCTCGTTTTGGCGGCCGTCGTTGTGAATCGCTGGTTTGTGCAGCAGCGCGGCTTGGTGCTGGGAATATTGTCGGCCGCCAACGCCACCGGCCAGCTCGTCTTTCTTCCGCTGCTCGCCACGCTGGTCACTTACAAAGGATGGCGCAGCGCGGTCTATGTCGTTGCGGCGACGGCCGCGGCGGTGTTCGTCGTCGCGTTGTTGTGGATGAAGGACGATCCCTCCGACTTGAAGCTCTTGCCATACGGAATTACCGAGCCGTCGGCGCCTTCGGCTCAGTCCCTCGCGCTCTCACCATTGCGCGCGCTCGCTTGGGCTGCGCGCTCTTCCGAATTTTGGATTCTGGCAGGCACCTTTTTTATTTGCGGAGCGAGCACCAACGGATTAATCGGAACCCACCTGATTCCAGCTTGCATGGATCACGGCATCCCCGAGATAAGGGCGGCGGGGTTGCTCGCGGTGATGGGTATCTTCGATATGCTCGGGACGACGCTGTCGGGTTGGGCGACGGATCGTTTCAACAGCCGCTACCTGCTGTTCTGGTACTACGCGCTCCGCGGGCTGTCGTTGCTATTTCTTCCCTACTCGCTTGCGCATCCAGAGAGTGGTCTGTCGTTTTTTGCGATCTTCTACGGTTTGGATTGGGTAGCCACCGTGCCGCCGACGGTGCGTTTGGCCACGAACGCTTTCGGCAAGGAGAACGCCGGTGTGGTCTACGGCTGGATCTTTACCGCACACCAGCTAGGAGCCTCTCTGGCTGCGCTGGGAGCGGGCACAATCCGGACCTATCTGGGCGACTACCGCGACGCCTTCTGGATTTCCGGCGGACTCTGCGCCATAGCGGCGGCGCTCTTCATTTTTACGCGCAACGCGGCACCGCAGACCGCGACGTTGCCAAAAGTAGCCGAAGAGATTGCCTGAAACCGGTTGGCAGACAGGTTGCGTCGATTGTCTCGTTGCTGCTGCTTTCGCCTGCGTACTACGAGAGCTCTAGTGACGGCCTCCCTGTGCCGCTTGGGAAATGCATCACCCCTGCGGGTGACAGTAGTCACTGAGCGATATGACGGCAGGGAACTACAGTTCAACATTCGGGGTTAAAGCGCCGCAGTTCGCCCTTTGAAGGACGCTTTTCACCAGCAACAAGCGTCTCAGGCGTAAGAGAGCGTGGCCCCATTTACCGTGGTGCCAACCAGAGAACGAGCAACTCTTTTCTGGTTGATGTCCGCGAAAGGAGTCCGTCGACTTGCCGAAAACAGCCAAACTGATCCAAGGAAACCAGGCGATGGCCGAGGGTGCATTCTATGCCGGCGCGCGCTTTTACGCTGGGTATCCGATCACTCCATCTTCGGAGGTCGCCGACATAGCTTCGCGCCAATTGCCGAAGATGGGCGGAATCTACATGCAGATGGAAGACGAAATCGCCAGCATCGCGGCGGTCATCGGTGCTTCTTTATCAGGCAAGAAGTCGTTTACGGCGACCAGCGGACCTGGATTCTCACTGATGCAGGAGAATCTGGGCGTGGCAATCATGGGGGAAGTGCCGTGCGTCGTGATCGACGTCCAGCGCTCCGGACCCAGCACGGGATTGGCGACCAAACCCGGGCAGTCGGACTTCATGCAAATACGATGGGGTCGGCATGGGGATCAAACGTTGATTGCACTGGCGCCAGCTTCCGTGCAGGAGTGTTTCGCTCTTACGGTACAGGCGTTCAATTTGTCGGAGAAGTTCCGCACCCCCGTGGTGTTGGCCGCCGACGAAATCGTCGGACACATGCGCGAAAGCTTCGTCATTCCTGAACCAGGTGAGCTGCCGGTCGTCGACCGCGCAAAGCCCACGGTCCCGCCGGACCAGTACCTTCCATTTGATTTCGATGGCGATGGTGCGGCGCCGCTGGCATCGTATGGCAGCGAGTACGCCTTCCATGTGACCACCAGCATGCACGGCGTGAACGGATATGCCAGCGTTGATCCGGCAAATGCCGCCAAGCGCATCCGCCACTTGCACCGAAAGCTGGAGGCCCACCGGGATGAGATCGTTCTCACCAAGTCATACGATGTGGATGACTGTGACGTGCTGATCATCGCGGCCGGGGCGGTTACCAGGACCGCACGCGCCGCGGCCCTCCGGGCGCGCCAGGCAGGGGTGAAAGCAGGAGTCCTCCAACTGCAGACGATTTGGCCATTTCCCGACCAGGAGATCATGGCGGCGGCAGAGAAGGCGAAGACCATCGTGGTTGCGGAGATGAACTACGCCGGTCAGTTGGCCGGGGAAGTGTCGAGGGTGGTCGGGAGTTCCGTAAAGTTGAAGAAAGTCAACACCTTCAACGGAGAAATCATGTTTCCCCAGGCTGTGCTGGAGGCAATCCTCGGGGTTCCCAGCAGTGTCGCCGCCGGGGCGAAGTAGGAGGCGATGGTCATGGCTGTTGCTACCGGGTCCAGATATTTGAAGAAGAATGCGCTTCCTCACCAGTGGTGCTCTGGCTGTGGAAACGGAGTTGCACTTGGTTCGCTGCTGCGGGCATTCGAAGAGCTGGGATATCAGAACAACGAAGTGGTGATTGTTACCGGCATCGGATGCTGGGGCAAGGCCGACAACTATCTCTGCGACGAGCGCGCTGCATGTAACTCACGGCCGGGCGCTAGCCTATGCCACGGGAGTCAAGGCGGCCAACCCGGATCTTCATGTCGTGGCTTTGATGGGTGATGGTGATGGAGCGACGATAGGCGGAAATCACTTGATCCATTCCGCGCGGCGCAACATGGACTTAACCGCTGTGCTGGTCAACAACTTTAACTACGGCATGACCGGCGGACAGCAGTCGGCCATGACTCCGGCGGGCCGCATTACAAGCACGACTGCCTATGGAAATCCGGAACGCGCGTTCGATATTTGCGCCTTGGCGACGGCGGCGGGCGCAAATTATGTCGCCCGGGAAACAATTTGCAATGGACTGGCGCTGAAGAACCGTATGAAGGAAGCGCTGGTCAAAAAAGGTTTCTCGCTCATCGAGGTTGTGAGTCCGTGCACAACCCTCTACGGCCCAAATAACAAGATGAAGGAGCCGGTCGCAATGCTGCGCTGGCTCAAGGAAAAGGGGCTTCCGGCAGCCAAGTACGAAAAATTGACCGATCCGGAAGCCGACGGTTACTTCCTGACAGGCAAGTTGGTGGACAGGAACGTTCCCGATTTCAATACGCGATATAGCGAGATTCAACTTCGGCTGCAGAGCGAATCGGCAGGGAAAAAGTGAAGCAGAGATACGAAATCATTTTCGCGGGATCTGGTGGCCAGGGACTGGTGCTAAGCGCCAGACTGTTGGGGCTGGCTGCAATTCTGGAAGGCAAGAATGTCGCTCAAACACAATCGGTGTTGGGAGATTCCCAGCGCGGCGGGCTAAGCACCGCCGAGGTCTTGATCGACGAAGAGGAAATCGTTTTCCAACAGGTGGAGCAGCCTGACGTCATCGTGGCGCTTGGGGACATGGCAATCAAGAAGTACGCGGAGGCCCGCCCCAGAATTGCCATGTTTTACGAGAGCGGCTTGGCCGACCTTGGGGAGAGGCCAGGGCTCTATGCTTTCCCGTTCGCCGAACTGGCTGCAAAGCATGGCTACGCGGTGAATATGATCGCGCTGGGCGTCATGATTGCGCTGACAGAACCGGTGACCTTCGACAGCATGGCGAAAGCAATTCGGCAGAGCTTCTCCGAAACTTCGGCTGCAAAGAATTTTGAAGCGGTTCGCTACGGCCTGGAGTTGGCGAAAGAAACCACGGGAAAGAGGGTCCAGACCGTATGAGCGAAGCCAAGAAGAAAAGTTTCAACCCCGAAGTGAATTCGGCATTGTGCAAGGAATGTGGCTACTGCTGCGAGGTCTGCGAGGAATCGGTCTTCGAAAACTCAGGACTATTCAACAAGGCCGGTTATCGCTACATCATCACCAAGCACGCGGAAAACTGCACCGGGTGCATGAAGTGCTTCCTGATTTGCCCGGACTTCGCCATCCTGGTGTCGCAAGTCGACGAGAATCCTACGCCGTCCGTTGACAGTATCCGCGCTGAAGCGGGTTAGGACTCCCCGCTTCAGGCCTCCCAACGCAATTAGTGTTGCGCGCAACCCGGCGCTTGCAACGATCCACAGCGCAACCGCTTGTACACTCACATTCAGGGACAAGCTGTCTTTCAGCAGCCTACTAGGAGGATGCCCGTTTCCGTTGCCAAGGACGCTTGGGCCGGGAGGAATCGGGCAAGTCGCGGTCTTTGACGCGGTCGTAGGTGTATGTCTCGCTCACCGACCCGAGCGATTCGTTGTAGAGACTCGTCGCCCCGATGGCTTCCTTCAGTTCCTCACTGAAACTATGCAGGGCCTTCAAGTGTTCGGCGGTGGCCGAAATCTCCGACTTGGAGGTCTTTAAGAACTTCTGGTAGCCGCGGTCAACCAGCTTGGCTATCTCGCCGCCGACGAGGTTTCCGGGATAAGCGAAGATTCTTACGCCTCCATCCTGCGTCTTTTCGATGGCAGCGGAACATTTGTACTTCTTGAGGAAAATGCGATTCGCAGTGCCGGGGGCCTCCAGCAGTTCAAAATCGTGGGAGCGCAGCCATGTCGCTGCTTCGTCGAAAGTTCGTGGAGCAATCGTTTTCGCCATGTCTCCTGCTCAGATGCGTACGCTGGGCCACTCTATTCGAAAAAAGGCGCGTTTCCGGCGGTCCGCCGAATTCTCTCATAGCGTAACCGCCTGCTGTCCGGCGCACGGCGGAATTGCGGGCTACACGCCTCGCATTAACCCATGTCCGTCGCCGTGAACAAAATGGCGGCATTCAATTTCGCACATCAAGCGGGTCCCCGGCGATCGCTTCGCAAAGTTGTTCACCCCTATTGCACACGTTCGTTATCGGTGCGATTCCACATCTGCTCGAAAACCTGCCGAAATGCCCCGACCTGCGCGGGGTCGGTGGTGAAATGCGCATTGTTGTCTTGCCGCTTGAGGCCGCTGGGAGACCAGTTGGCAGAGCCGTCGCGCAGCAGCGAGCCGTCAATCACGTAAGCTTTCAGATGCATCAGTTCGTGGCTGCCCTTTATGCGAATCTGAATGTTGCGCTCGCGTCGCAGCATCTCGGTTGTTGTTCCACGATTGTGCTGCCTGGAGTTGCGCTGCTCCTCTTCGTACTGCTGGCGGTCACGATAGAGGCGAATCTGTACTCCGCGCCGGGACAACTTGAGCAGTTCCTCCGCCACATAGAGGTCAGTAAAGGCGTACATCGCGATGTCGACGGTGTGCTGCGCGCTATCGAGGCGCTCGCGATCAATCTGTTCGAGGTTTTCAAACGGAGAATAGTGCTGCCCGGCTCCGGCATTGCCTGCCTGAGCGGTGCGGTTGAGGAGGCGTGAGGTGCCGCTGTATTTCGACTTGAAAGTCGACTGCAAGAAAAGCACGGAAACCGTCAATACAACAATGATGGCCAGAATAGCGCTTATGGGGCTGCGATTCCGCGTGGCCATCAGTGGTTTCTCCGTCCGGCGGTCGAGAAGTGTTCCCACCCCCCGGTTTCCAGCTCAGTCGTGTAACCATTTTCGTGTTCGATCACTATTTCGCTGCCCTCGTTGATGTAGCCAATCCGGGTAATCAGCACGCCGGCGATCTCCTTGGCCAATCGCCGCGCCGGAGCTGCGGTAAACAGCAGTTGATATTCGTCTCCTCCGTGCAGAGCGTGACGCCGTTCCACCTCGTGCCGGCCGAGACTGCCGATCGGCAGGGCGCGCTCGATGATCGTCGCTCCCACGCCGCTGGATTCGCAGATGTGCCTCAGGTCTGTGGAGAGTCCGTCACTGATGTCGATCATCGCCGTCGCCAGCTTCTTCGCGCGCAGTTGGCGCGCAACCGCGATCCGTGGCTCGGGATAGAAATGCGCGGGAAATGCCGATGGCCGAAACTTACGTTCCGGATTGGCGAACATTTGCTCCAGCAGAGCCGCTGGCGCGCCCAATTCGCCGGTCACAAAAATACTGTCGCCAGGCCGTGCTCCGGAACGCAGGATCGCCTGACCTGCCGGAACCGACCCCACGACCGAAATATCAGCCAATACCCCGGCGGGCGACTGTGCGGTATCGCCTCCGGCCAGGGTTACGCCGAAACGCTGCGCGAGCGCCAACATGCCCTTCACAAACTGGTCGGCCCAGCGTTGCGGCAGGTCAGCGGGAAGCGCCAGCGACAGAAAGGCCGCCAGCGGTTCACCGCCCATCGAGGCGATATCGCTCAAACCGCGTGTCAGACAGCGGTGCCCGACGGTATCCGCTGGATGCCATTCGCGGCGGAAGTGCACGCCCTCCAGGCTGAAGTCCGTCGTGACCAGCATTTCGTGACCATCAGGCACGCGCAGCACGGCGCAGTCGTCGCCAATGCCGGTAACTATCAGCTTCGAGCCGTCTTGTGTTCGTGAGGCCCGGGCGATACGTTCAATCAATTTGCGTTCTGAAAGCGGCATTCATGCCTCTGAGGATTCGGATACACCAACCCTGAAACCGCTTTGGGTGCCGACGGTTCTGTCGCCGCCGGCCACTGGGCAGATTATCGCAGGCGGCGGCAGGAAGAGAACAGAGCCTGTCGTGGAATAGTCCTATGCCGGTCAGCGGCAAGCGGTCGCAAATTTCCCAAAAACGGACGAGCGGAGGCAGCGACCAAGGCAAACAGGGCGGCATATCCAGCAACTCTCGCATCCAAAACTAAGGGTACGGCTTTAAATATGGAGTGTTTAATCCAGAAAATGTAAAAAGCCGATAGCCCAAGCCCATTTGTACTCTCGGCAGAGTGAAAGCCGGATTGACAACAGACAGAGTGGTTGTTAGCCTTTTGCCAGTTCCGTTCACGACAGCTCTGAATGTTCCGTTCGCATGGAGCTGGCGCCTGAAATTGCGGGTCCGCCGTGGGCCAGTTCTTCGGACCCTTGGATGGCAAGAGGAATTTTTGCGTAAACGCTTTTATATTCTTTTCGTAGCTCGCGATGCGGAAGGACATCTTCGGAAGATTCCGATATCGCTGCACTACGTATATGTGTTCCTGGCTGGGGCCATTATCGGCATGCTCACAATTACGGGCATGGCGGGCTCCTACACGCGCATGCTGGTCAAGACCGAGCGCTTCAACGAACTACGGAATCAGAAAGAGCAGCTTAAGAATCAATACTCTAAGCTGGAACAGGTTTCTCACGAGAAGGACATCCAGGTGGCCTCGCTGGGCTCGATTGCCTCTGAGGTCTCGGCGCTGTACGGGCTAAAACCCGACTCCAAACTGGCGCAGGGTTCGCAGTTGGAAGCCCGATCCGATGAGTTCCAGGTGTCGCTCGACAGGCTCTACGTGTTGCGCCGGTCTGCTCTGAGCGGAGCTACCAGCGCCGGTCTGCGATTCGGAAGCGGAGCAGCTACCCTTAATGATTGGCTCCGTGCTGCCGCGGCTCCCACAATTTGGCCCGTTGAGGGCAGAATCACCAGTTCGTTCGGCGAGCGTGTTGACCCCTTCAATGGTGAGGGTGCCTTCCATAGCGGCGTCGATATCTCTACCGCCTACGGCACCCCCGTGCTAGCCACGGGCGACGGCACGGTTTCTTTCGCCGATTTCATGAGCGGCTACGGACGCCTCATCAAAATCGAACACGGGCACGGAATCTCGACGCGTTACGGACATCTCTCGGGATTTGCGGTGGCTGCAGGACAGAGCGTCAAGAGTGGCCAGACAATCGGCTACGTCGGCACCACGGGACGCGTTACCAGCCCTCACCTGCACTATGAGGTGCGCATCGCCGATACACCGGTGAATCCATATAAGTATCTGCGCACGACCGTTGCCCGCGCCGCCCACTTCGGAGTTGGCGACTAGAGCAGTTTCAAAGTCGACGTACCCCCGACACAAGCGCTGCGTCTGCCTGGACCGTGCTGCCCATCATCCTTGCTTAATAGACAAAAACGGTGCGACCGGCGAGGGCCAGACCGAGGTCCGGCAGGGGAAGCACTCGCGAGAGTTTGGCGCTCATGCCGAGGTCGGTTTGCGGGTCGCCGCAGCTCACGCCATCTCTCCCGTTCGTGTAAACTGTCCGCGCGCACCCCGTCTCCAGAGAAGCTGGTTTTCTTGAACGAACCCAACCCTGAAGACGTCATCTCTCGTATGTGAGAAAGGCAGAACTGCGATGAATTTCAAGCTCATTTGTGCGGGCATTGTAGGCCTTGGCATTGGCATGGCTATTGCCGCGACAACTCCTGCGTTTCAACTTCGAGGCGACCGCTTCAAGCCGCTTACCTACGAACAGATGACACCCGAGCAGAAGACTATGACCGACCATGTCCTGGCCGGCGACCGTGGCTCGATGAACGGGCCCTACAATGTTCTGCTTCGCAGTCCGGAGATGGGCGACCTGGCTCAGAAGTATGGTGCCTATATGCGCTTTCACTCATCGATTCCGCACAAACTTAACGAGTTCGCGATTCTCATAACCGCGCGCTTCTGGAACTCACAATACGAGTGGTACGCCCACCATCAATATGCTCTCAAGGCCGGTTTGAGTCCGGCGGTGATCGACGCTGTGGCGACCGGAAGGCGGCCCACTTCCATGCAGCCGGATGAGGAGATCGTCTACAACTTCTGCCACGAGTTGCTCAACTCCAGACAGGTGAGTGACGCTCACTTCAAGGCAGCCGTAGATAGGTTTGGCGAGCGCGGCGTGGTTGACCTTATTGGCGTGATGGGTTACTACCACCTGGTTTCAATGGCCTTGAATGTCGATCGCTATCCACTGCCGGCGGGAGGGAAACCCGAGTTGGGCCCACTCCCCGCGCAAGCCCTCAAGTCGGGCGAAATCAGCCTCACGCGCCAGGCAGCAGATGTCAGGTAGCGGAATGAAGAAACGTTCCCGAAAAGCGGGCCCCCGTTCAGGAAAGCCGGATCGGTCTTCAGCTCACAACGACCGGCGCCAGCCGCGCTTCTCGCCGGAGCTTTCCGTGCTTTACGAAGACGATGCCGTGGTGGTCCTCAATAAACCGGCTGGCCTTTTGGCTGTGCCGATCAAAGGCGCCGCTACTCCGTCCGCTTTGTCGCTGCTTTCCGCAGGACTCAAACTGAAGAGGCAGCGAGCTTTCGTCGTGCACCGCATTGATCGTTTCACGTCAGGGGCTCTGCTCTTTGCGAAGACCAGGCTGGATCGAGATTCACTCGTTCGGCAGTTTCTCTGCCACACTCCCGTGAGGCAGTATCTCGCGGTGATTCGGGGCCGTCTCGCCGTCAGGGAAGGGACGCTCGTCCACTATTTTCGACGGCAAGGAATGTTTCAGCAGTTGAGCGCAGAGCGAGACCAAAAGGCGGCGCGCGCTGAACTTCTATATTCCGTCGAACGCGTTTTCGAGAATGCTTCGCTGGTCCGAGTGACGCTGGCGACGGGATTGCAAAATCAGATCCGAGTGCAGTTTTCGGCGATCGGCCACCCGGTCATCGGCGACAGAAAGTATCACCTGGCGGAATCGTCGGAGCGGCTAATCGATCGCGTTGCTCTTCATGCGGCGCACCTTGAGTTTGTTCATCCGCGCTCAGGGGAGAGCGTCTCGATCGACTGCGAGCCACCTCCCGACTTTCGGTATCTTGTTCAGGAATTAGCGCGATCGACCAGCACGCGCCGGTGAATTTCTTGCCTCTTCCCGGGAAAACATACTTCGAGGGCTTGGGTTATAGAAGTAAATCCACGGCCGTGGCTGGTGGCCACGTGTGAGTGCATCTTGTGAGGTAAGAAGAGATGAAGCCCTCCTGTATTCTGTTTCTGGTTTTGATTGTCTGCGCAATGTTGGTGTGCGCGGTGGCGCAAGACCAAACACAGGCTCCGCCGCCGAGGAAGCCGTCGGCTGCTTTGCCGGCCCAACCTCCGCCCCCGGCGCAGTCTCCGGTGGCTCCACTGAATAATCAAGTGCGCGAGTGGGTTCCAGAGGGGATTGCCGCTCTGGGGCAGAATGCCTCTTCGCGGACGGAGTTTACGCTGGACCATTCGATGCTTGTGCTGGCCTCCAAGCTGGACAAAGTCAACGAGGATCTACGGCGAGTGATTGCGGGAGTGAACGGAGTTTCGGTGCGCAGCTTCCATTTTCCGGGCGCAGTTTCTTACGATCCGGCGATCATGGATTGGATCAGCCAACAATACCGCGAGGCAGGCTGGCAACACTTAGTCAGCAAGCACAGAGACGATAGGGGACTGACGACCGATTTGTGGGTTCATTTGGAACATGCGTCGATCCGAGACGTTGCGGTGTTGTTTGTGGGAGTGAAAGACCTGAATTTCGTCTCGGTGTCGGGGTCGATTACGCCGATAGAGCTGCTGCATCTGAGCGGTCACTTTGGGATTCCCAAGATGAACAGTGGCGTGGTAGTGCCGGCTCGATAGGGCGCATCCAAGCCGCCGTTTCTCGCGTTATTCGACTTGAATTATGACGGACGCAACGCTGCAAGCGACTCTGGCGACCGGGTGCGTGCAGTGCTATGATTCTCTTAATCGTTCAGTATTCATGGATTAAATCTCTTGCCGTCAAATTGCTTAACGGTGGCCGGGATTGACTGTGCATACTGTGCAATCCTTTGGAGACCATAAATGCGTTTGTCTCTCAATGAGTCGGTAAGCGACCCTGCGGCGGTTCTGTACTCCCGCTGTACTATCGATCTTTCATCCCGCGACATTCTCATCAAGGACGTTCCCTGCCGAAATCTGGAAGAGGTCTTGGGCGGATTCGGTCGTTCATTTCAGATTCTCGGCGAGCGTACGGTTCGCAACGCGTACACGCCTGAAAATCCGCTAATCATGAACACTGGAATACTCACCGGTTCGAACGTAATGACAGGCATGCGGTCCTATTTCTCCGCGTATAGCCCTCTAAAGCAATCCGACAAGGGGCTGCCCGGTGCTATGTGGTCGGCGGGAAGCGGCAAGTTCGGAGCCAAGCTGAAATGGACTGGACTCGATGAGGTAATTCTGGAAGGACGGTCGAGCGAGCCCATCATCATTGTGATTCGCCGCGGCAGCGATGGACCTACGGTGGAACTCAAGCCTGCCAAGCACCTGCTGGGGCTCGAGTGTTATGCGAAAATCGCGCTTCTGAAGAGCGAATACCCGGATGCTCATTTTGCGGTGATTGGGCCTGCCGGGGAAAATTATGAGAATTGCTATTTCGGTGCCGTGGGTCTGAGCACGGAAAATCAACTGAAATCAGGGGACGACAAATGCCGTTGGGCCGGCCGGGGCGGCATGGGGAGCGTGCTGGGCTACAAGAACGTCATTGCAATTGTCGCGCAGGCGCCGGATCAGGTTGGCAAAGTCAAACCGGAAATCCGTGACCTCAACAAGGAGATTGGGACCGGTCCGGGCTCGCGCAGATTCCGCGAGCAAGACCGAGGCGGCCTCGGTGGCACCTGGGCCAACTACGTGCCGCTTGAGAAATACCATCTTGTGCCGCAGAATAATTTCCGCCCCAAAGCCGACGGCCAAGTGGAGCGAATGTTCCGGGACAATGTCGAGCCGGAGTTCGTCATCAAGGCAGAATCGTGCTTCCGCTGCGGCATTCATTGCCACAAGAATGTTTATGAAAAAAACCCGAACGGTTCACGAGGACGCTTTCTGGCGAAATTCGACTACGAGCCAGTGAACCTTTTCTCGACCAATCTCGGCATCCACAATCCGCACCAGGCCGCCGAACTTATCGGCATGGTTGACCATCTCGGGATGGACCAGATTTCGCTCGGGACGACGATTGCGTACGTGCTCGACTACAATGAGCGGCATCCCGACAAGCGGATCTGTAATGGCGCGACATTCGGCGATTTCGAGAAGGTAAGGGAACTGATTCAGGAAACCGGAAGGGGCCGGTATCCGCAGATCGGACATGGCGTCAAACACCTATCCAAGAAGCTCGCCGAAACGGGCTATGCCATGCAGTGCAAAGGTCTTGAGTTGCCTGGCTACCTTCCGGATTCGAACCCTGGATACCCTTGGGCCATCGCGGGCGGTCACATGTCAATGGCGACTCATCTGCTTCTTCCACTGGAAAACGACATTAGCTTCGAATACTGGGTCAAGGCGATTACCGAGCGCGGTCTCTTCCAAGTGCAAAACGATATGACGGGACTGTGCAAGTTTGCGGGTGTACCTCCCCAGAGTCTTGTGCAGGCCGTCCAGCACGAGACTGGTTTTGAGATTGCGCCGCAGGAGTTTCTGGCGTCTGTTCGTCGCGCTTACATTCGCGGGCTGTGGCTGGAGCGCAAACAGGGCTTCGAGCGTTCGGATTACACTCTTCCGTCCGAGGTCTTTGATTGTCCCAACGATAAATTGGGCCTTGGCCCGTTCGTTACCCGCGAGTTCTTCTCAGCTCTTAGTGAACGGGTATGGACCGTTTTCGACAAAGAGATTGCTGCAATCGGATAGCGCGTGTTCGGATGCCGGGGGTTCTCAGCAGCGCATCAAAGCATAAGTGGAGGCTTCCGCCGCAACAGGAGTGGTGGGCTTAAATCTAAGGTTGCCGCGGGGCTGGGCGAACGCCACGCCGTCTGGTCTATAATTTGCATACTAGGATGTTGCGTTTTTTCGGCCCATGCTTGATCGCGGTGCTCCTTTTCCTTGGAAGGGCAGCTTCCGCCCCTGTTCCTTTCGCCGGTCTGGAACAAGGCTACCAGTACATGTACAACCTGGACTTTGGGGACGCTCACAAAGTTTTCCGAGCTTGGCAGTCCTCCCACCCTGAAGATCCGCTGGGCTTTGTTTCCGATGCGGCTTCCTATTTGTTTTCCGAATTTGACCGGCTGCACGTCTTGCAGAGCGAGTTGTTCACCAACGACAAGAGTTTCGATAAGCGCAGCAAGCTTCCACCCGATCCTGCGGCAAAAGCTGCTTTCAATGAGTCCCTGGCCAAGGCGGACCGGCTGGTCGCGCAGATCCTCGCGCGCTCACCGCAAGATCCTAATGCGATGTTCTCCCAGATACTCGCCAACGGCTTGCGCGGAGACTATGCCGCCCTGATCGAAAAAAGAAACCTCGCCAGCCTCGGCTACATGAAGAATTCACGGCATATTGCCGAACTGTTGGTTGCCATGGATCCGACCTGCTACGACGCCTACCTCGCAGTCGGGGTAGAGAATTACCTGCTTAGCCTAAATGCCGCCCCCGTCCGCTGGATTCTGCGCATGAGCGGTGCGCGGACCGACAAGGCGGAGGGCATCGAGCACCTTCGTATGACCGCCGAGAAGGGACGCTATCTTGGCCCGTTCGCAAGGCTATTGCTTGCGGTCGCCGCGCTACGCGACAAGGACCGCGAAACCGCTCGGACGCTGCTCGCTGGATTGTCGCAAGAGTTTCCACGGAACCATCTGTACTCCGAGGAACTGGCAAAGATAGGAGCCTTGGACTCAGGACGCTAGCTACTTACCCATCGAGGATAGGTTCTGACTCGGCTCCGACCTGTGATAATTGAAGTAGGTCTCATCCTCTTGTTGATTGTGATTGAACAGCATGAGGACCTTGGCGTTCGCCTTCATCGCAAAATGCTTAGGCAGCCAGACATTTTCTGCTACCGGTACGTTTTCCAGTTCAAACCGCGTGCCCGGCTCAACGCGGGCGAGGATACCGGCGATCGATACGGGATGAACCACAATTGCTTCGACCTTTACCCACTGGTAGGTCTTGGTGTCGATCCAAAGCTGGCCTTCCATGCCGGTCAGCACTCTTGCCTGCGAATTTGGGGGCTGATAGCCGGCGCGCGGCCGCGCCTGCAACAAATAGACTTCGTGGGGACCCAGCTTCCGCGTCCCTTGCAACTTGAAGTCGAATGCGTCGGCGAGTTGATCCATTAGCAAGTGATCTCGCTTGCGATCTCTCTGGTACTTGGCTACCCTCTGCGCCCTTTGCCGTGGCGATTCTTTTTGGCGCGCGGCAATCGTCTGCTCGAGTTTGTACTGCTCCGCCTGCTCCTTGTCCGCGGGCAGCGGCTTCTCATTTACGGCCACCAGACGCTCGTAGGGCGAGCCCAGAATCATCATCACATGGGAGGTCTTGGTCCCCTGAGCATCACGGTCCGTTTCGAAGTAATCGTATTCAGGAGCTTGCTTCCAGTTCGCGTTGTTCGCCTGAACGGAGCGTTCAATGATCGTGTGTACGTCTGCGGAATTTTCGCTGATGCCAAAGAGAGGGAGAACAACCGCGAGGCACACCACCGCCAATCTCACGCGGGACTGCTGCGTTCTAAGTAACGCTCGAAATTCTTCCATCCGTGCCATCGGCAGCTGCTCGCACCTATAGTTCTGATTGCCGCTCTAGGATTTAAGTTGCCAGCAGTATTGTTCGCGGGGGAAATCAATGCGTGGAGCCCACCTGGCGGACCAATCGAGACCCAATGCGTTTGGCTTTCGCTCGGACCTGTGCAGAAAGCTCCTGCTTCTGATGGACTGCGGAAAGGCCAATCCATAAGGTTGCCAGCGGCTTCAACGCCAGAGCCTTAGCCGTAACTTTCAAGGCGCGGGGCGCGCCAGTGGCGATGGGAATCAGAAATCCCGGCATCGCCGCGGACGTGACCAGCGCGGCGACCTTGTTGCGCGCCTTGCTCCGCACCAGCGGCCCGCGGGACTTGTCCCATGGCCAGTAGGCATAGCCCACCAATCGCTCCATGAAGCGGCGAAACATCGCATTGACATTGAAGAAGTTCACCGGCGCTGCAAGCACAACGGCATCAGCCGCCTCGATCTGCAACAAAACGGATTCAAGATCGTCTTGCTGGACGCACTTGCCGCGCTCTGGACCTGCCTCTTGCGTGCAGCTGCGGCAGTTCGTGCAGAACTCGATCTGTTTCTCACGCAGATATATTTTCGAGGTTTCAGCTCCCATTGCTTCGGCGGCTTCCAACATCGCATCCACTGCGGAATCGATTGTTCCCCCTTTGCGATAACTGCCGACGACGGCCACAATCCTGGTTGCCATGTACTCACCTCGCACAAGTCTGAAGGACGGTTCCGGCCTGATTAAACCTTCGTGATGACATCCTTGAAAACCAACTCTGGAATTGCTCTCTAATGTGGGAACGAAGAGGCTGGCGTCGACTGCTCGTCGCGCTCACGCAGCATCTTCAGGGCGGTCGTCGCGCCCTCAAGCCCCTGCTGTTTGACTCGCGCCGCTACCGCGGGACTGACTGGCAGAACAACCGAGAACACCGTGCCCCTGCGCTCCCCGTTATTGCTCGAACGCATGCGAATGGTTCCGCCGTGCTTGTCGACAATCTGTTTGCTCACCCAGAGTCCTAGCCCGGTCCCGACCGTACCTTTAGTCGTGAAGAATGGTTCGAAGATATGCTGTCGCGAGCTTGGGCCGATGCCTTGCCCATTGTCGGCCACGGTGATCCGAACGCAGCGGCGGCCAGTGCTGAAGGTTGTGCCAAGCGACACCCGCAGCTTAATCGTGCCTTTCTCACCAATGGCGTCCAAACTGTTGATCATGAGATTAGAAAAGACCTGCCGCAGCTCGCCCGCCACAGCGGTGATCCCCACATCGCCATCCCATTGCTTCTCGATCACGGCCTGCTTTGCCCTGATCCTGCTCTTCAGCAAGCCAACCGTGGATTCCAAGACAGCATTGACCGACGTGAATGCCGGGGCGTTGGACTCACGATAAAAACCTAGCGATTGCCGCGTGATATGCGCGATCCGATTCAGCTCCCCGTCCGCCATCTCCAGGTACTGGCGCGTCGATTCAGGCAGCTCCTTGGCGTCCTTGGCAAGGAACAGCAAGCTCATCACCGCCTCTAGCGGGTTGTTTATCTCATGCGCGATGGTTGCTGCCATTCGCCCCACGGAAGCCAGTTTCTCGCTGCGTAGAAGTGCCTGTTCGGTCTCTTTAAGGTTGCTGATGTCGAGGTTAATGCCAGCCCAGTATACGATCTGCCCTTTGTTATCGCGCACTGGCGTACCCCGCGCCAGGATAGGATGCCACCGACCATCTACACCACGGAAACGGTGTTCGATGTCCCAGTTACCCTCTGTCCGAATGCAATCCTTCCATGCCGCAAATGTACGCTCGGCATCATCTGGGTGGAGCACCTCGCCCCATCCGAAATCCGAACACTGCTGCTGCGTCAGTCCCACCAGTCTCAGGAACGATTCGCTGGCGTAGATGTTTCGGCCATCGGGGGCGCAGACCCACACCCCATAGTTAATCGACTCGCCTATTGCACGGTACAGCTGCTCGCTCTGCCGAAGCCGTTCCTCAGCCCTAGCATTTTCGATCAGGTCGGCAGCCTGCCGCGCCAGCAGGTCTATCCGCCAAAGATCGTGCTCGCTGGGGGAATACGGAACGCTCCATTGCGTTGTGAATATGCCGAGCAGCATGCCTGTACGGCTTATCAGCGGCGTGGACTGAATCGCCCGTACGCCAGCCTCCCGCAGCACCGGCAGAGAAGGCGTCCCGGCAAACAGGGAGCTATTCTCTACATCCTCGACCACCACGCGCTCGCCGCGGAGCATTGCCTCGCCACACGAGGAAGCCCGATTTTCGGAAGACGCAAAGAACTCTAAGAACGGCTGCTGATGGCCGTGATGAGCGACAATCCGTAGCGAATCGCCTTCCAGCAGTTGCAGAGTGCCCCGGTCGGCTGCCATGATCGAGACCGCCACATCCATCACTTCCTGTAGAAGGGGCTGAAGTCCCTCGGTGCCCAGAACCCGCCCGCTCAACGCATGCATTCGCGTGAGGGCGGACAAATCAGCCTTCAGACGCGCCTCAGCTCGCTTCTGCTCGGTGATGTCGGTTTGCACGCCGTCCCACACCACCCGGCCGTCCGGCATCCGTCGCGGCCTGGAATGCAACCGCATCCACCGCATCTGCCCGTCCGGCCGGCGCATCGGTACTTCCATGTCGAAGTCGGACAGATCGCGAGCGCTCCTCGCCTCGGCCTCGACGAGCCGCGCAAAATACTCCGGTGGAATCTGCCGGTGCAGTTCGCCTGCGTCCCGTAACACTGCTTGCACGCTGACACCGTTCAATCGTTCTACGCCCGCACTGAAATACAGGAAGCGAACACGGCCGTCCGCCTCGTGGACATATTGGTAAACTGCGCTGTCCGGGAGGTTGTCTCCCAGCAGACGAAATCGTTCCTCGCTCTGCTGCAACGCCGCTACCAGGGAAATACCCCAGACGTGAGACTCTCGCACTGAAGCAATCGCCGCGATCAGCATGTAAACGCCGCCGAGCCACTGCGTTGAGCGGCCCGTCCAGAACAGCAAGCTGCTGAACGAAGACGAGAACATCGTGCTGAATAGCCCGACCGCAATCAGTGCCAAGCCGCAGGCGTACCAGAAAGTAAACCGGGAAAAAGACTTGCGATATATCACCCGAAGCAGGATTGCCGCGAGGGCGAACATGGCGACCGCCGAGCCCAATACGAGTTGCCGAACCGGCGTGCCTCCCTGGCCCGGGACGAAGAAGACGGGAAACCTCCCATCGATAGTGAATATCGAGACCAGACCCAGGGCCATCAAAGCGACTACGTAACCTGCTGCCAGCCAGAGACCAGCGGGGTTAAGGGTACGTCCAAGGCGAAGCGAGAGGGAAACACCCGCCAAGTGGCACAGGGCGGCGAGCCATGCCCCCAAACCG
Source organism: uncultured Acidobacteriota bacterium (assembly GCA_963832365.1). Classification (GTDB taxonomy): domain Bacteria; phylum Acidobacteriota; class Terriglobia; order Terriglobales; family Acidobacteriaceae; genus CAWBRT01. The sequence goes on from CAWHUL010000020.1 coordinate 75,542, forward strand.
AAGATCGTCACATTGACGTTCACGTCGCCACGGCTAATGGCGATCGCAACCACACCGGCGCCGCCCCAGAACACGACCCCGCAGCCGAGCAGCAGCAACCCCGGTGTGCCGCGGGTCAGGAAACTCCGCCCAACCAGGTAGGCGACAAACATCGACCCCACCGTCGAGAAAACAATGTTCAGTCCCAAAAGCATGCGGGGCGAGGTATACAAACTGGATGGACCAATGACAGAAAGAATGGCCATGGCGACAAGCAGCAAGGGAATGGGCAGCCAAGCCAGCCGGAGCCACAGAGGCGTCTCGCTGTTATGTCGGGCGTCAAATGTTTCGTTAAAAGCGTCAGTCGCAGCCATCTCGTCGCTGTCGCGCTTGCCCGTGAGTAACGTCGATACCTGACATTAGGCACCAAAGACTCTGCGGAACGGCGGCAGCCATGCGCCTGCACGTCCAGAGCCGAGTCCCACTCGGTGAGGATCAAGAATCACGAAAGCGTAGGGAAAATGCCTTTGTGGTGTCTGTGATGAGGGTCACAACCGCTCCACAGCGCGGGGTTGCGGGGCTATTAGCGCCCCGCTATGTCCGACATCAGACATTACTTTATAGACTGACGGCGGCCGTCAGGCTGCTGAAAAGCTCGTAACAGCGATGAGCCGCTTCCGACTTATGCCTTGCGCTAACTCTGTACCTTCTGGCACGCAGACAGCTTTGCCAGCAGCGCGCGCACGCCGTAGGTCCAGGGAGTGATGCGGTCGCTATGGTCCACGCGATTCACCAGCGTTCCCAGCTTCGCGCTGGAGATGCGGACGATGTCTCCCACCTTGTGCGTGAAACCGCTGCCTGGTTGCCCGCGATCTTCCGTGGGCGCGAACATCGTTCCCAGAAACAGCACCATGCCGTCGGGATACTGATGATAGCGGCCCATGGCCGCGGTCACCAGGTCGAGTGGATCACGGCTGATCTGGCGCATCGAACTGGCGCCATGTAGCGTGAAGCCGTCTTCGCCTTCCACCAGCAGGTTCACCGTCGACTGGCGCACATCGTCGATGGAAAATGTTGCGTCGAAGAGGCGAATGTAAGGGCCGATGGCGCAGGATGCGTTGTTGTCCTTGGCCTTCGGCAGCAACAGCGCGCTGCGGCCTTCAAAGTCGCGCAGGTTGACATCGTTGCCGAGGCTAACGCCCGCGATTTCGCCACGGCTGTTGACCGCCAGCACGATCTCGGGCTCGGGATTGTTCCAGGCCGAATCCGGATGAATGCCGATATCCGCGCCGGTTCCGACAGACGACAGTACCGGTGCCTTGGTAAAAACTTCAGCATCGGGACCGATGCCAACCTCAAGGTACTGCGACCACAGGCCCTGCTCGATCAGCACTTGCTTGATCTGCATGGCCTCCGGCGAACCCGGCTTTACGGTTCGAAGATTCTCGCCAATCAGTCCCACCACTTGCTTGCGTACAGCTTCAGCGCGCGCCGGATTTCCCCGCGCCTGCTCTTCGATGACGCGCTCAATCAGGCTCGAAGCAAAAGTTACGCCCGCCGCTTTGATGACCTGCAAATCGCAGGGCGCAAGCAGAAACGGCTTTTGCGGATTGAACCTTCCATGGCCGCTGTTGCCGACCAGCTCCTCGACGCTTGCGATCTTCTTTCCCCGCGCCGCTTTGACGCTGGCAGCCGGATTCGGCGCCTCGAGCAGATCGCACATGGTGGGCGCGATCTCGGTGATGTCAAAGATTCCGCCTTCCCGGATGGCGATGACCACCGGGCCGGCGACTTGGCCGGCAGTCGGTGTCGGTGTCGGTATCCAAGCACGGCCAACCAGAGTCCCGGAAAAACCATCCTCAGGAAGAAACTGTTCGAGACTGAGCGGAACGCTTCCCATCTGAATTCTCCTCTTGCAATCGGTATGGCCACTAAGTATCTCACTAGCAGCTTACGATCGCATTGGAAGTTTTTGGGCAGCGAGTTTAGCGCCATGGAAACACCGCACTAACTCAAGCTACTTTCGGAGTGTCATGTTGAGCGCAGCGAAACATCCCAGGGAACTGGCTCAACCAAAGCCGCTCTGGGATTTTTGGCAAAGTCCTTCGGCTGCGTCTCAGCCGCACGCGGCGCTGGGATTCTTCGCTCCGCTCAGAATGACACCACTCGAATACTTCCCGCACGAACGTACGGGACAGCACTTGCGCGTCCGCACGACAAAGACCTTGACAGCGCCGCGCCGCACCGGGGATAGTCGTGAGCTATACGATCTCGGTTACAACCTCGATTGCCCGAAGGGAGTTCGAATGATACGGCGTGATTTCTGTAAAGCCTCGCTGGCAGTAGCTGGTCTGGCGATTTCCAATGGGGGCGCAATGAGCGAAGCGCATGCTCAGGAAGCGGCAAAACCTGCGGCGTCGGTTCCGAAAGCCGGCGCACCCGGCCTCACCCGGTATGTCTGCGAGTTCATCGTGAACACCAAGTACGATGACATTCCACCCGAGGTCCTCGAACTCGGCAAGAAGTCCATCCTCGATGGCTTCGGCCTGGCGTTGGCCGGATCGGTTTCAGAGCATCGCCACGCGGTGCTGGAGTATGTAGAGTCGCTCGGCTCAAACGGCAAAGCCAGCGTCATCGGAACCACCCTGAAGTCCGCGCCGCGATTTGCCTCGTTTGCCAATGGCGTCTGGATTCACGCCGATGATTTCGATGACACACAACTTGCCGTGGCAAAAGACCGCGTCTACGGTTTGCTCACCCATCCCACGGTTCCGGTGCTGCCGCCGGTCTTTGCGCTCAGCGAAATTGGGCGCCGCTCGGGAAAAGACCTCCTGCTCGCCTATAACGTCGGGGTCGAAGTGGAATGCAAAATCGGCGAGGCGATCAGTCCGCGCCACTATGGCGACGGCTTTCATTCCACCGGCACCTCCGGATCATTTGGCAGCGCCGTGGGCTGCGCCAAGATGCGCGGCCTCAACGCGCAGCAGACGGCGTACGCGCTAGGCGTGGTCGGCGCCGAGGCCGCAGGGCTGCGCGAAAACTTCGGCTCCATGACCAAACCCTTCCAGGCAGGGCACGCCGCTGAAAACGGAACCGTCGCCGCCGATCTGGCAGCCCTCGGATGGACCGCCGCGCCCAATATCCTCGAGGCGCAATTCGGATGGTTCAACGCCGCCGGAGGTGGATACGACAACAACTCCATCATGAATAAACTCGGCAAGCCTTGGACCTTCATGTCACCGGGAATTTCCATCAAGCCGTACCCCTGCGGATCGTTGAACCACCCCGCCATGTGGGAATTTTTGATGATGGTCAAGCAGAACGACGTGAAGCCCGCCGACGTTGCGAAAATCGATTGCGGCGCCAATTCGAAGATGACCACGACGCTGCTGCATCATCATCCGACCACCGCCTTGCAGGCCAAGTTCAGCATGGAATTCGCGCTCGCCATTCTGCTGTTGGAGCGTAAAGCCGGACTGGCACAGTTCACCGAGGAAACGGTGAATCGCCCGGACGTGCAGGAGTGGATCAGGCGAGTGAACTTCTACGTGGACCCGGAGGCGGAAGCCGCCGGCTTCGCCAAGATGACCAGCATTCTCAGGATTCATCTGAAGAATGGTAAGGTCATTTCGGGAAACGCAACCATGGCCAAGGGCAGTCCGTCGAACCCGATGTCCTACGACGAGGCAGCCGACAAGTTCCGCGGCTGCGCTGACTTTGCAAAGTGGCCCAAGCAGAAGACCGCGGCCATTATCGAAGCAGTGAAATCCCTGGAGAAGGCGCCGGACATGAGCAAGCTGACGGCAGCGCTGACCGTGTAGTGCGGTTCCCTTGTTGACTCCAGAATCCGGTGGAATGCGCGGGTGCCCCATTCAAGCGAAGCTTGGGTGGGGCTTTTCGTCTCAAACGTTCGTTCAAGCCGGGTGTCGAGTGCCCCACGTTCCGCCCCGATGTTGGGCTAACGTGGGGTAGTTGCTTTACGGCTGAGGCATGCGGAACAGCACTTTGTAGCCGCGCTGGAAGGCCCGCAGATGACTGCGCATCGCCTTGCGCGCCCGGGCCGAACTGCGTTGCTTCAGCGCCTCGAAGATTTCGCGATGCTGCTTGTATGCCATTTCCATGCCGGCGGGCAGCAGCAGGCTTTTCGTTATCAACTCCTGCAGCGCCCCGCGAATGTGCTTGAGCAATTCGGACAAGACCTGGTTCTTGCTGCCCAAGGCAATCGCCAGGTGGAACCTGAGGTCCAATTGCCGGAACGCGTCCCCGCCCTGCTCAATTGAGGTCTTCATCTGTTTGAGGATCTCGTTTAGAGCTTCTAAATCCTGCTCGGTGGCGCGTTGGGCACACAGTCCGGCCACCTCAGTCTCCAGCAGGATGCGCGCTTCGCTGAGATCAATGATGTCCTTTTCGGTATTCAGCACGCCTTTGGCGAACAGCGGTCCATCGAGATACTTCGAGGGCTGGTCGGAGACGTAGCTGCCGCCACCGGCGCGCATGCGAATCAGGCCAATGAATGCCAGCGATTTCAGCGCTTCGCGCAGAGTGGATCTGCCGACGTTGAACGCCTTGCACAGCTCGGCCTCGGAAGGAAGCTTTTCGCCGGGTTTCCAGCGCCCCCGCGTCAATTCAGACGCGAGTTGCACCGTCACCTGCTCGCTCAAGGTGACGCGTGAGGGCGGCGTCAATCCAACCGTGCTCGTAGGATTCACCTAACCGTACTCCTGCAAAATCGCTGCCTTTAGTCGAAACCAGGCTGCTTGCCATCACCAACCGCAGCTTGCATTCCTGCTTCACTGCTGAGGGTTTGGGTGTTCGCTTCCTCGAACTTATCAGACAAGATGGTAATCTGCTTGACGAGAGTCGTCAATCCGGTGTACAAGATTCGCTATTCAAAATTCTTGGGACAGATGGGGAGTTAGGAGGAGTGGCATGAGAAAGTTTTTGACCACACTGGGCCTTGTTCTTACTGCGCGGCCGCTTTTCGCCAGCGGTCAGATGTACCATCAAAACTACAACCCTCTGGGCAATGTCGCTCTTTCCACGATCGTAGCGGCGGTGCCGATCGTAGCACTCCTGTATTTCATCGCCATTCACCCGCACCGCGATAAGCGCGGCGTGCGCCATCTTGGCATCAGCGCGCCCTATGCCGCTTTCTACGGTGTTATTGCCGCTTTTCTTGTCTCCTGCCTAGCCTTCGGCATGCCCTTCCCGGCTGCATTTTCGGCCTTTGCCTTTGGGACGCTCTCAGGCTTTCTGGGCATCATCTGGATCGTCCTCGGAGCCATGTTCCTCTACACGATGACGGTCATCACGGGCAAGTTCGAGATTGTTAAGGAATCGATCACCCACATCTCGTTCGACCGGCGCCTGCAGGTGTTGCTGATCGCCTTCTCATTCGGCGCCATCATCGAGGGCACCTCCGGCTTCGGTACCCCGGTGGCCATCGCCGGCGCGGTCATGGTGGGCCTCGGCTTCTCGCCCTTCGATGCTGCCGTGCTCAACCTGATTGCCAACACGGCTCCGGTTGCGTTCGGGGCGATCGGCACCCCTATCGTGACGCTTGCCGCCGTGAGCGGTCTGGATCAACTCACGCTCTCCGCCATGGCCGGCCGGCAACTTCCCTTCGTCTCAGTCCTTATTCCCTTTTGGCTGGTGACTACCTTTGTACTCATGCAGGGTGGCAAACTGAAGGAAGCCTGGGAGGTGTGGCCGGCGACCCTTTGCTCAGGGGTATCCTTCGCTGTCATGCAGTTTCTGTCTTCACAGACTGCTGCCTTTCATCTGATGACCGACGTGGTATCGGGCGTCTTCTCCGTCGTCTGCACCGCTCTCTTTCTCCGCTTTGTCTGGCACCCGAAGACACGTTTTCTCCTGAGGTCCGAGCGTGCGGCGGCGGCAGCCGCCGGGGGTGCGGAGGCAGGCGCAGTTGCCAAACCGCCCGTCGATAAAGCGTACGGATATACTTTCGCCCAGACCGCATATGCCTGGATCCCATGGGCTATTCTAATCGGCTGCTGTGCGCTCTGGGGCATGCCAAGTTGGAAGACCCAGCTCAATACCGTCTTTGCATCGATCAAGATCAGCGGAAGTTTCCTCGGCTCAGCGTTTGGCGGCACGCTCTCTCTACCCTACTGGGACATGCCCGCACTCCATAACCTGGTGCAGCGCATGCCGCCCGTAGCATCGATCAATGCAAAACCGGAAGCGGCCAGATTTGTCATCAACTGGCTCTCTGCGGCGGGCACGGGCGTCTTTTTTGCCGCCATCCTCACCGGATTCGCCTTGAAGCTGAACGCCTCCCAATGGAAGGAAGCGACCACCCGCACCATGCACCGCATGAAAATCCCCATCCTGGTCATCGGTCAGGTACTGGGACTCGGCTATCTGACCCGCTACTGCGGCACCGATGCGGTCCTCGGACTGGCCTTCACCAGCGCGGGCTTCATGTATCCTTTCTTCGCCGCCTACCTTGGCTGGCTGGGCGTTTTCCTCACCGGCTCCGACACCGCTTCCAATGCGCTGTTCGGAAGCCTGCAGCGGATCACCGCGCAGCAGCTTCATTTGAATGAAATCCTGATTGTGGCAACTAACTCGACGGGCGGCGTCATGGGTAAGATGATCGATGCCCAGTCGATCATGGTGGCTTGCGCCGCCTGTTACGAGGATCCCTACGAACGCTCCCACGCCATGGGGCCGATCTTCCGCAAGGTCTTCTGGCACTCCATTGCACTGGCAGCCATCGTCGGCGTGATCGTCATGCTCCAGGCATACGTCTTCACGGGGATGATTCCGTCGCCGCCTGTCAAGTGAAGAAATGCACGGGGGAGGTAACACTCCTCCCCTGTCTATCAAAAGAATCGGCCAGCAGAGCATGCAAGTCTGCTGGCCGTAATTCATTTGCGCATTTCAATCTCTACATCGTCAAACGGGTGCCCCAGGTTCCGCGCCGTGTCGTTCGGCGCTAACCTGAGGTAGTTTCTTGATCTTACCGCTTACATTGTCGGCCCCAGCACCCAGGGTGCGAACTCGTCTTCGCCGACGCCATTCAGCTCGCTCTTGCTGCGCTTTCCCGAGGCGGTCTCGATGAGCATTTGGAAAACCTGTTCGCCCGCTTGTTGCACCGACATGCCGCCATCGAGAATCTCACCGCAATTGAAGTCCATGTCGTCGGCCATGCGACGATACATGGCGGAGTTGGTGGCCAGCTTGAGGGATGGCGAAGGCTTGCATCCGTAGACGGAGCCGCGCCCGGTGGTGAAGCAGATAAGGTTCGCCCCGCCCGCAACTTGCCCGGTGGCGGAAACCGGATCGTAACCCGGCGTATCCATAAAGACCAAGCCACGCGAAGTGACCGGTTGAGCGTACTCGACAACGTCGGTCAGGTTGCTGCTGCCGCCCTTGGCTACCGCACCGAGAGACTTTTCCAGGATCGTGGTCAAGCCTCCGGCTTTGTTACCGGGCGAGGGATTGTTGTCCATCTCGCCGCCAAGGCGGGCCGTGTACTGTTCCCACCAGTGGATACGCTCGATCAGCTTCTCCCCAACTTCACGGGAAACGGCACGCCGCGTTAGCAGGTGCTCGGCGCCGTAAATTTCCGGCGTCTCGCTCAGGATAGCCGCGCCGCCTTGCTCCACCAGCAGGTCCACGGCGGCGCCAAGAGCCGGGTTGGCTGATATTCCGGAATAGCCGTCGGAGCCACCGCATTGCAGGGCCAGCGTCAAATGGCTGAGCGGCACCGCCTGGCGCGACACCCGGTTGGCCTCGGGAAGCATTTCGCGCAGCAGCGTAACGCCCCGCTCGATGGTGGCCCGTGTACCGCCCGTGTCCTGAATGTTGAACGCGCGCAACCGGGCTGAATCTCCTAATTTTTCAGCTTCCATCAAGGATGCAATCTGGATGGTCTCGCAGCCCAGGCCGATGAACAGCACCGCCGCGAAGTTGACATGACGAATGTAGCCTGCCATCACGCGCTGCACCAGGTCACTGCCCTCGGGAGACAGGGCGCAGCCGGTCTTGTGCGTGATTGACACCACGCCGTCGACATTGGGATAGGCTTCCAGGGCCGCGCCCTGAAATGCATTGGCGATGCCGCGGCAGACGTTTGCGGAACAGTTCACGCTGCTGATCACGCCTATGTAGTTGCGTGTCGCCACCCGGCCATCTGTCCGGACGATGCCATCGAACGTCAGCGGGGTTGGCGGCTGGCGAAGCGGACGGGTATCGACACAGAAAGCGTAATCGCGCTCGAAGCTGCCCATCGCCAGGTTGTGTACGTGAACGTGGTCGCCCGGAGAGATCTGCCGCGAGGCAAAGCCGATGATCTGGTTGTAACGCCGCACCGGGCTGCCAGCCGCAATTTGCCGCACGGCCACCTTGTGACCAGCCGGAATCTGAACCGTGGCGACGACTTCGCCGGAGCTGGGCGTAGGCAGCGCGGTTCCCTGAGCGATGTCCCGGAGGGCGATGAGAACGTCGTCCTTGGGATTGAGACACAGAACAAGAGGAGGCTGGCCCGCCCGGCCAATCATCTCTGGCGTGATTACAGCTTCGTTGGACATGGTCCCTCCAGCATAATCCTATTATTGCCGTCGGCCGCCCGATAGCCCGGCGCAGCCACATACACTATTAACTATCACGGCTGGCGAGCAATGGCTACGGCTCCGGCGCACAAATGAGTGTTGTACACTTGAGCTTCAAGCGACCTTACAGGGATGGTAAGTCCATGAGTTCAGACAGATTCGGAGGGCAGAAGCCCACCCCGGTCGCGGGCGACCCCGCGCGGGATGAGCGCGCCACACTGTTGCGCAGTGCGCGCCGCATCGTCTTCAAACTCGGGACCAACGTCGTCGCCGAATCCGAAGGAGGTCTTTGTGTCTCGCGGCTGGAGCCGCTGGTTGCTTCTTTCGCCAAGTTGAAACAGGCCGGCATGCAGATCATCCTCGTCTCCTCCGGTGCGGTCGGTCTTGGCAGGGGCGTTCTGGCGCTGCACCGTACGCGCACGCAGGACCTCGTGACCAAGCAGGCCTGCGCCGCCGTCGGACAGGCACAGCTCATGCATGCCTACGAGCAGCTGTTTCATCCCCACGGAGTCAATATCGCGCAGGTATTGCTGACCGAAGACGATTTCATGGACCGGCGACGGTCATCGAACCTTCGCCATACGATGGAGAAGCTGCTGAAACTCGGCGTGGTGCCGATCGTCAATGAAAACGATACGGTTTCGACCGCCGAGTTGGAATACACCGTCAAGGGAAGCCGGACTCGGATCTTCAGCGACAACGACCGCCTGGCGGCCTTGGTGGCGAGCCGGGTCGATGCCGAGGCGCTCATCCTGCTCAGTAACGTGGACGGATTGCTGCGGCTGCCCAGGAAGAACGCTAACGCTGAAGATTCCGCCGAACCGCCCGGACTGCCGATCCCGCTGGTGAAGGAGATTACGCCCGAGATCATGGCCTTGGCCCGCGGCCCTTCGCAGGGCGGACGCGGCGGCATGCTGACCAAACTGGAGGCTGCCGAGATCGCCACCCGCGCCGGCGGCATCACCATCATCGCCAACGGCAGCAAGCCCGACATCGTGGAGCGCATTTTCCGGGGCGAGAACATCGGCACGGCATTCATCCCGGCAACGCGTATGCCGGCCAAACGGCGCTGGATCGCCTACGCGGCCGACGTTAGTGGGCGAATCGTAGTCAACGCCGGGGCCCGCGACGCCATTCTCCACGGCAAGGCCAGCCTTTTGTGGTCAGGTGTCGTGAAAGTGGAGCGCCGCTTCAAACCCATGGACGTGATCAGCATCGCCGATCCGGAAGGCCGCGAAATTGCCCGCGGAATTGCCAATCACGGCAGTGAAGAAGCGGAACTGCCGGCCGCGCGAATCGGCGACCGACCTTCGCCGAAGTCGACGGTCCTGGTAACACGAAATAATATCGTGGTGTTTGAGAGCTAGACCGGCTTATTGCGAATGGTGTTCGAGAATCTGCACTCCTTAAGGTGGATTTGATGACAGCTAGATTTGTCAAAGCCGCGGACGCTGCGGCGATGGTCAAGGACGGCGCCACCGTGGCGACCGTTGGCATGACTCTGGTCAGCGCGGCGGAAAGCATTTTGAAGGCCCTGGAGTCGAGCTTCCTCGCCTCCGGGACGCCTCGCGATCTTACCTTTGTGCACTCGGCCGGGCAGTGCAATCGCGACCGCGGCAATCAGCACCTGTGCCACGAAGGAATGGTTAGACGCATAATCGGCGGACATTGGGGGTTGGCACCGCGCTGGATGGAGTTGATCGGCTCCAATAAGAGTTGAAGCCTACAACCTGCCTCAGGGCCAGATCGCGCAGCTCTATCGTTCGATGGCTTGCGGACTGCCGGGCAAGATGAGCAAGGTGGGGCTGGGGACTTACATCGATCCCCGCGTCGAGGGCGGCAAAATGAATGCTCGGACGAGCCCTCTGCCCGACATCATCGAAGTGATGCAGTATGGCGGGGAAGAATATCTTTTTTACAAGGCGATTCCGCTGGACATCGTCATCATTCGCGGCACCACCGCCGACGAAATGGGCAACATCAGTTGCGAAGAAGAAGCCATGAAGCTGGAGGTGCTGCCGGCGGTGCTGGCCGCCAAACGCTATGGCGGCAAGGTGCTGGCGCAGGTCAAACGCGTAGCCAGAACCGGTACGCTGCACCCCAAGCAAGTGGTGGTGCCGGGCTTTTTCGTGGATGCAATCGTGGTTTGCGACAACCCCGATCTGGATCACCGCCAAACCCATTCGTTCGCCTATGATCCGTCGCTTTGCGGCGACCTCGTGATGCCGGTGGCGGCCGTTGAACCCCTGCCGCTCTCCGTGCGCAAGGTGATTGGCCGGCGCGCCGCCATGGAACTGACGCTGGGCACCGCCATCAATATGGGAACCGGAATTCCCAACGACATCGTTGGCGGTGTGCTGGCCGAGGAAGGCCTGAGCGAAGACGTTCTGGTGACGGTCGAGTCGGGTGTCTACGGTGGAATTCCCGAAGGCGGCATCGACTTCGGTGTGGCCCACAACACTTATGCGCTGATTCCGCATGAAGTGCAAATGGACTTCTACAACGGTATGGGGATTCCATTCACCTTCATGGGCGCCGGCGAAATGGATGAAGTAGGACACGTCAACGCAACCAAGTTCGGCGATCGCTCGCCGGGCTGCGGCGGTTTCATCGACATAACCCAGAACGCCGGGCATGTGGTGTTCTGCTCGACTTTCACGGCCCGTGGGCTGGAGGTCGAGTTCGCCGGAGGCAAGCTGCGGATCGTCCGGGAAGGGACGCAGAAGAAGCTGGTGAAGAAGGTCACGCAGATTTCCTTCAACGGCGAGATCGCCCGGCAAAACCGTCAGAAGGTACACTTCGTGACCGAACGTGCGGTCTTCGAACTACGGCCCGAAGGCCCTGTACTGATCGAGATTGCGCCCGGTATCGACCTGAAGCGAGACATCCTAAAACAGATGGAGTTCACCCCCATCATTGCCAAGGACCTGAAGACCACGGACGCGAGCCTCTACAACACGGGGCGGTTTGACTTGAAAGCGAAGCTGCACGCAAAAACATAAGAAACAAGGAAGAGAAAGGAAGCTATGCGACTCAAGGATAAGGTAGCCATCGTAACCGGGGCCGGCCGGGGAATCGGCCGCGGCATCGCATTGAAACTCGCCGAGGAAGGCGCGAAGGTCGTGGTCGCTGACGTGGTCGAAGAGAATGCGCAGAAAGTGGTTGAGCAGATCAAGCAGGCCGGCGGAAAGGCGATTGCCTCTAAGACAGACATCTCGCAGAAGCCCGAGGTCGAGGCCTTGTTTGCCAAGGCGGCCAGCGAGTTCGGCCCAGTCGACATTCTGGTGAACAACGCCGGCATCAATCGCGACGGCATGCTTCACAAGATGACCGATGAACAGTGGCACCAGGTCATCAACGTGAACCTTACGGGCACTTTCTACTGTCTGCGTCTGGCGGCGCAGCTCATGCGCGAGCGCGGCTACGGACGCATCATCAACGTGGCTTCCATGAGTTGGCTTGGCAACTTCGGGCAGACCAACTATTCCGCCGCCAAGGCGGGCGTGGTCGGCATGACGGGGACGGCTGCACGCGAGCTGGCGAAGAAAGGCGTAACCGTGAACGCGATTAATCCCGGCTTCGTGGATACCGAGATGACGCGCGGGGTTCCGGAGAAGACCTGGAACGCCATGATCGACAAGATTTGGATGGGGAAGGTCGGCGACCCCTTGGACGTGGGCAAAGTGGTGGCCTTCCTGGCTTCCGACGATGCCGCCTACGTGACCGGCCAGGTGATCGACGTCAGCGGCGGCATGGTGCTGTAGGGGCTATTCCAAAGTTGGCGGGCCCTGCCGCAAATCGTTGATGTGTCACCCTGAGGAGCGCCGCCCGTCGTTGGCGGCGCGACGTGAGGGCCTATGCAGTTTTCCTACGATTCGGAGTTAAGGCTGGCAGCCACACAATGCAGCCAAAATGACTGAAATGGATCTGCGGGAGCCGCGGCTGCCCGGATACCCGGTCATCTAAGGCTTATTCCCTAGTTAATTCCTGCTCGATTCCTGCTGTTCAGCGGCGGCTCCCCCGGAGTGCAGCCGGAGTGCAGCTCTGCTGACTTCGCCTGCCCGGAAAGTGTTCTTGGCCCAGCGCGGATGACCGACACAGATTTTGGCAGGGAAAGCGTTTTTTTTCAAGCCATTGCCTTGTAGTTGTGGCAAAATGCTTGGCTTAGTAAGCACCTCAAAGAATCTTTACCTCCAAAGTGTCGACTTCCGATGCCAGCTTCGGCGCAGCATCTTTTCCGCCGGGAGCAGCTTTGTCGTCGCCGGGAGTGACGGTTTTCTGATTGATGTTGTTCTTTTCAGTTGCGTTGTAACTAGCGGGCGCAAAGCCTCGCAACTCTCGCAGCAAAGGAGTTTTTGGAATGAATACGTTGCCGCTGATGATCGGGGTGTTATGTTTTTACGCCCTGGCGTACCGCTTCTACAGCGCGTTTCTCGCGGCCAAGGTCATGACCCTGGACGATCGTAGAACAACGCCTGCACATTTGTATGAAGACCACCACAATTATGTGCCTTCGCCGAAGTGGGTGTTGTTTGGGCATCACTTTGCGGCCATCGCGGGTGCCGGTCCGCTGGTGGGACCGACGCTTGCCGCCCAGTTCGGTTTTGCGCCAGGCTTGATTTGGCTGTTGGTCGGCGCCGTGCTCGCCGGTTGCGTGCAGGATTTCACGATCCTGGTCTGCTCGATTCGTCACAAAGGCCAGTCGCTGGCGGAAATCGCCCGCACGGAAATCAGCGGGTTTGCGGGCATGGTGACTATGATCGCCGTGCTGCTGATCCTGATCATCGCTTTGGCCGGTCTGGGCATCGTCGTGGTCAATGCGCTTGCCGAGAGTCCGTGGGGCGTGTTCACCATTGGCATGACCATTCCTATCGCTTTCGCCATGGGCTACTACATGTTCAAGAGCGAGCCGGGACACATCCGGGTGGCCCTGCCGAGCGCGCTCGGTGTCATCGCCATGTTGGCTGCGGTCGTCGGCGGGCACTGGGTCCAGCAGTCGTCGTTCGCAAGCGCTCTCACCTTCACTCCGCATCAGATCTGTTTGCTGATGATGGCCTACGGCTTTATCGCCTCCATTCTGCCGGTGTGGATGGTGCTGGAACCTCGCGACTATCTCTCGACCTATCTGAAGTTAGGCACGATTGCCGCGCTGATTATCGGCATTATGATTGCCCACCCGAACATTCAGTTCCCAGCAGTCACGCAATACATCCATGGCGGCGGCCCCATTATTAAGGGCAAGCTGTTCCCGTTCCTGTTCGTTACCATCGCCTGCGGCGCAATTTCCGGATTCCACTCGCTGGTCTCTTCCGGCACCACGCCGAAGATGCTCGATAAGGAAACCGATGCCCGCTTTATCGGTTACGGCGCAATGCTCTGCGAGTCGCTGGTAGGTGTCATGGCCCTGATCGCCGCCTGCTCCATGTTCCCCGGCGACTTCTTCGCCATCAACACTCCGCCGGCAGTCTTCGCCAAGCTGGGCTTGCACACCGTGAATCTGGATATGTTCTCGCGAGAAATCGGCGAGAAGCTGGCCGGACGCACCGGTGGAGCGGTTTCTCTTGCCATCGGCATGGCTCAGATCTTCCGTGCTATTCCGGGCATGGACAAAATGGTGAGCTACTGGTACCACTACGCGATCATGTTCGAGGCGTTGTTCATCCTCACCACGATCGATACCGGTACCCGCGTCGCCCGTTATGTCATGCATGAACTCCTGGGTCGTATTTACAAGCCCTTCGCTACTACGACTTGGCTCCCCGGCAATCTCATCAGCACTTTCCTGTGCGTGGCCGCATGGGGGTTCCTCATCTGGACGGGCAGCATTTCCACCATCTGGCCGCTGTTCGGCACTGCCAACCAGTTGCTGGCTACGATTGCACTGGCGGTTACGACCACATTCCTGATCAACATGGGAAGAGCGAAGTATGCCTGGGTAAGCCTGGTGCCGATGATCTTTGTCGGAATTATTACGCTTAGCGCGGGTACGCTCGCCATTAGCAACATCTTCTTGCCGATGACCCACGTTCCCAGCACGGCGTTCGTCGGCTACATGGATACGGTGCTAATGATTGCCTCCATTTTCGGTGTCGTGGTGGTCTCGATTGAGGCGCTACGCCGCTGGATCAAGACGCTCAGAGGCGAGCCAATTCCGCAGGAGGCCTTCGGACCGCCGGCGGATATGGGCAAAGAGAAGGTAAAGATGGGTTGCTGCTGACGTAAGACTGGCGGCAACGTTTGACAGGTGCGGGCCAGAGGCTCGCGGCGGGTGCTACAGGCGCTCGTCGCAAGCCTCGCCGCACTTTCTTGCGTTTGGACCATTTCGCCACCTGGCCGGTACGGCAGACAGCCCGTAAGTGGCGCAATTGTATTTACGGCACCCCATTGCGCCGTGAAGCCCGGCATGGCTCTGGAATTGCCGTCCCCGCGCTTCTCCGGGTGTCATGGGTCACCCGAAATAGTGAGTGATGTCACTTACTGCTTGTGCGTTCCCGGCAGACAATCTTTAGCTGGCTCATAATCGATTGAGAGTTCTGTCTGAAGATCACTCAGGAGTTATCCATGGCAACCGCTGCTAGCCCCGCCAAGACGTCCCGTAGTGGCCTCAGTTCGGCTGAACTGAAGCAGAAGCTGTCGGCCGCAATCGATCCTGCCCGGATTCTGAACCGGCCGATCGACGTGGTCGCCTTTGCCTCCGATGCCAGTTTCTACAGGCTGATTCCGGAGGCGGTGATTCAGCCGCAAGGGGTGGAAGAGATCCAGGCGTTGTTTCGGTTCAGCCAGGAGCACGGCATCCCGCTCACCTTCCGCGGAGGGGGCACCAGTCTTTCCGGGCAAACGGTAAGCGATGGCCTGCTGGTGGATGTGGCCCGCCATTGGCGCGGCTTCAAGGTGGAAGAAGGCGGCAAAAAGATCCGCATGCAACCGGGCGTGCTCGGCGGACAAGCCAATGCCGCGCTGTACCCCTATGGCAAGAAGATCGGCCCTGATCCGGCCTCGGTCGCGATTGCCTCGATCGGCGGCATTTTGTCGAACAACTCCAGCGGCATGTCCTGCGGAGTTGTGCAGAACGCTTACCACACACTGGAGGCGCTGACGTTCGTGTTGCCATCGGGAACCGTGATTAATACGGCGGACCCCGATGCCGACGAGCAGTTCCGGCTGAAGGAGCCGGAGCTGGCGCGCACACTGCTGGAGTTGAAACGGCGTATTGAGGGCAATCCGGCGTTGGCCGAACGGATTCGCGCCAAGTACAAGATGAAGAACACGACCGGCTATGGGTTGAACGCTTTTGTCGATTTCGAGCGGCCGGTAGATATTTTCCGCAATGTGCTGATTGGCTCCGAGGGAACGCTGGCCTTCATCGCGGAGGCGGTGTTACGCACGGTGCCCGATCAGCGTGTGAAGTACACGGGACTGCTGCTGTTCCCGAACCTGCATGCCGCTGCCGCCGCGATTGTACCCTTGCGCAATGCCGGTGCGGCCGCCCTGGAGTTGATGGACCGGGCTTCGCTGCGCGCCATCCAGGACCTTCCCAGCATTCCCCCAGTGATCAAGAGCTTGGCCGACGATGCCGCGGGCATTCTGGTCGAGTTCCAGGTGGCCGACGAGCAGGATCGTCCTTTGCTGGAAGTGAAGTTACAAGATGCGGTCGCCAACCTCACACTTGTGGCGCCCCCGTCGTTCACTCATGATCCGGCCGAACAGGCGCAGTTCTGGAAGATTCGCGCCGGTCTCTTCCCCACTGTGAGCATAGCGCGAGAAACCGGCACAACGATGATCACCGAGGACCTGGCCTATCCGGTCGATCGCCTGGCCGAGGCAGCGGTGGACCTGACGGCACTGTTCAAGAAGCACCAATATGACAACGTCATTCTTTATAGCCACGCCAAGGATGGGAATATCCACTTCATGATGCCGCAGGGCTTCAACGAGAAGTGGCAAGTGGATAAATACTCGGGTCTGCTGGAAGATGTGGTGGCAATGACCGTCCAAAAGTATGATGGGGCGCTCAAGGCGGAGCATGGGACGGGGCGGAACATGACGCCGTTCGTACGCATGGAGTGGGGTGATGAAGGCTACGCGATCATGCAGCAGCTGAAACAGACGGTGGATCCGCGCGGTCTGCTGAATCCCGGCGTCATCATCAATCCGGACCGGCATTCCTATATCGCCAATTTGAAGCGCACGCCTGTCATCGAGCCAGAGGTCGATAAGTGTATTGAATGCGGATTCTGCGAGCCGAAATGCCCGAGCCGGGATCTCAGCCTGACTCCTCGCCAGCGCATCGTGGTTCGGCGCGAAATGCAACGTCTTAAGGAATCCGGTGACGCTGCGGGTTACGCCGCTCTCGATGCCGACTTCCCCTACATGGCGCTGGACACGTGCGCGGTCGACGGACTTTGCGCGCCAAACTGTCCGATGGGCATCGATACATCGAAGCTGACGAAGTATTTTCGCAAGCTCCGGCATAGCGAGCAGGAACATAGGCGCGCGATCGGTGTGGCGCGCAACTTCGCCACCACCGAGCGACTGGCGCGCCTCGGGCTGTCGCTGGGACATCTAGGCGCGGCGCTATTCGGGCATTCGACGATGGCCAGCCTGACGCGCGGACTGCGCGGCATGACCGGCCAGGTACTTCCGCTCTGGAGCAAGGAAATGCCACGGCCTCGCAAGGGCGAGCTGCCGGTGACGACACCCGCTGGAGCGGCGGCGGTTTACTTCCCCACCTGCGTCTCGCGGGTGATGGGCGCACTGCCGGGCGAACCCGATGACGTTACGCTGATGGGCGCGCTGCTCAATGTGGCGGAGCGGGCAGGCGTAAAGCTGTACGTGCCGCAAGACGCGGTGGGAGTTTGCTGCGGTGTGCCGTTCTCGTCCAAGGGCTTCGACCAGGCGCACCATGAGGCGGTCAACCATGCCATCGAGAGCTTCTGGAAGTGGACAGGCGAGGGCGCGATCCCGGTGGTGGTTGACACCAGTCCCTGCAGCCACGGACTGCTGACGGCAAGGCCGCATCTGACGGCGGAAAACCAGGCGCGGTTCGACAAGCTGCGCATCATCGACAGCATCGAGTTCGCCAACGATCGGTTGCTGCCAAAGCTGACGGTGGCGCGCAAAGTACATTCGGTGGTGCTGCACCCGGTGTGCTCGGTCACCAAGATGGGACTGACGAATAAGCTGGTGAGCGTTGCCGCGGCCTGTAGCGACCAGGTAACGGTGCCGCAGAACGCGGGTTGCTGCGCCTTTGCCGGCGACCGCGGGTTCCTGTATCCGGAATTGACTGAGTCGGCGACCAAGTCGGAAGCTGCCGAGGTGAGGGAAGGCCATTACGACGGACACTATTCGAGCAGCCGCACTTGCGAAATCGGCATGACGCGGGCCACGGGTAAGGTCTATCGCTCCTTCATCCACCTGCTCGACTTCGCCACCAAGCCGTAAGCTTCGCTGGCAATAATAGGGCGCGCCCATCCATGGCGCGCCTTTTTCATTGCCGATCGGCCCTTCATCGAGAGCGTCATGTTGAGCGTAGCGAAACATCCCATAAAAACTGCCCCAACCCGCGCAGCTCTGAGCTTTTATGAAGTCCTTCGGCTGCCTCTCAGCATCCGCGCCGTGCTGGGATTCTTCGCTTCGCTCAGAATGACACCTCAAAAGTTATTGCGCGAACTTCTGGGACACGACACTAGGGCGGTTCCTTTATTCATAGATTCCAAAGGTCATTTCGACTGAAGCGCCAAGCCCCTGTGGCCGGAGCAGCCACGCCGCGTACCTGGCTTGCATGAACCGGCTTTGCGGGTTGCATGCTTCGTCTTGTGGTTTGGGATCATCCAACCCTCCGTAGCATTTGCCCTGAATCGGGTTCGCGAGGTGCCGTCGTGGCAGAGCAGCGCAAACGATATCTTACCCAGCAGGAGAGCAGCGACCTGGGCTTTGGCTCGGTGGTTTCGAACCAGCCAAGCCTCCGGCTGCTCAATCGCGACGGTTCGTTCAACGTCGTCAAGCCGAACCCGCAGTGGCTGCGCAGGGTCTCCGGCTATCATCGCCTGCTCACCATGTCCTGGCCGGCATTCTTCTCGATGGTGCTGCTCTTCTATGTCGGGATTAACCTCGTTTTTGCCGGCGCTTACTACCTGCTCGGCGCAGATGCTCTTCTGGGTGATATCCATACTTCGGATTTTGTCCGCGACTTCTTTTTCAGCATTCACTCTTTCGCCACAATTGGTTACGGCAACATTGTTCCGGTCGGATTGATGGCCAATCTCTTGGTGGCGTTCGAGGCGCTGGTCGGACTGCTCGGCCTAGCCCTGGTCACCGGCATGGTCTTCGCGCGTTTCTCCCGACCGGTCGCCGACATCGTGTTCTCCCGGAGCGCGATCGTCGCGCCCTATCATGACATCACGGGCTTCGAATTCCGCGTCGTCAATGCACGCGAAAATCAACTGATCGAGCTGCACGCGAAAGTTGTCTTCAGCCGTTTCGAGACCGTCGATGGCCGGATTCAGCGCGTCTTCACTTCGCTGCCGCTGGAGCGCGAATCCGTCAGCTTCTTCCCATTGAATTGGACCGTGGTGCACCCGATTGACGAAAACAGTCCGCTGTTTGGCTGGACGCAGGAGAGGCTTATCGAGTCGAGCGCGGAGTTTCTCATTTTGCTGACCGCGATTGACGAGACATTTGCGCAGACCGTGCACAGCCGTTCCTCCTATGCGGCAAGCGAGGTTCTATGGAACGTGCGCTTCGCCCCCATGTTCCGCAATGTCGAAGGCGCGATGGAGCTGGATATTTCCCGATTGCACGCCGTCACTCCGGCGGGTTTCCAGGCCGCCGCCGACGATTGATTGCTCTTGCTGGTTGCGGTCGGCATCGAAGAATTGTATGCCGCTGCGGTAATATGGAATGTCTTCGCGGGCGCTTACCGGGTAGATAGACAATCATGGCCACGTTTGCTGCGGTCGATATTGGCGCCAATTCCGTTCGACTCAAGATTGCCGCGCTCGTGAACCATCGCCTCTCGGTGGTTCACGAGGACCGCGAGGTTACCCGCCTGGGTGAATCGGTGTTTCGCATTGGCGCGCTTGATCCGGCTGCCATGGCGCAAACCGTGAAGGTCCTCTCCCGTTTCCACAAGGCGGTGCAAACCTATGGCGCGGAGACTGTGCGCGTGGTGGCCACCAGCGCACTGCGAGACGCCACCAACGGCGCCGCCTTCAAAGCCTGGGTGCATGCGGCGACCGGATGGCAGGTGGAAATCATCACCGGGCTGGAAGAGGGCCGCCTCATTCACCTCGGCGTCGTTTCCGGTTCGCGGCTGCCGCCCGTGCGCATGTTGCTGATCGATCTCGGCGGCGGCAGTTGCGAGCTGGTCACTTCTCTGCACGGCCAAATCGAGAAGATTTACAGTGTGCCGCTTGGAGCGGTTCGCCTCACGCGAAGTTTTTTGACGCACGACCCTCCCAAGAAGCGCGAGCTGCAGCAGTTGAAAGCATATATAGAGGAGGAGGTCGGACGTGTTGCAGCCGAGCTGACCTCATCGCGCGTGCGATTGACCGTGGCGACATCCGGCACGCCTGCGGCGTTGGCCGATATGTGGTCCGCTCGTTCAAAGAAGCGAAGCAACACGGTTCCGCGGAAGGGGCTGTCCGGGCTCACGGCGCAGTTGGGAAAGATGACGGTCGAACAGCGCCGGGCCCTGAAGGGAATCGGGCCGCGGCGAGCTGAAATCATCGTTGCCGGAGCCATGGTCTTTTCCGAACTGCTCACCCGGCTTCGGCTGCCGCAGTTTCGTTACTCGCCGCTCGGCCTGCGCGACGGAATCCTGGCGCAGATGATGTCCGAGTATGACCTCAGTCCCGGCGTTCGCAAGCGCATCGCTTCCGAGCGCGAGAACACGCTGGCCAAAATGACGGCGCATTACTCGGTTGACATGCGTTATGCGCGGCGCGTCCGCGAGCTCGCCGCCGAACTCTTCGCCGGGCTTCGGCCAGTTCATGATCTGCCCGAAGAGTATGCCGACTGGCTGGCCGCCGCCGCCATGTTGCAGGAAACCGGATCCTTTATCAACCGCGCGGGTCGTCACCGCCACGCTTACTACACCATCGCGCATTCGGAGATGTTCGGGTACACCATCCGCCAGCGGCACATTGTCGCCGCGATTGCGCGCTACGTGGGGAACTCGCGGCCAACGCCGGAGAGCAGGCCACTGAACGTTCTGCCCATGGCGGATCAGTTGCTCGTTCCCCGAGCCGTGTTGTTGCTGCGGTTGGCGCGGGCGCTTGAGCAGGGCCGGCGCGGCACGGTAACCGGCGTGCGCATCCGTGTGGAATCTCGACGCGTGGTCATGCTGCTGAACGCGAAACGCTCTCCGGACCTCGAGTTCTGGGCGCTGAACCGGGAGCGCGACTATTTCCGCGCGGTCTTCGGGCGCGAACTTGCCGCCTTCGAATCCGAGTGACCGCTGCGCGCAACCTTGCGGAGTCAGCAGCCAGGTGAGCACCGGCTTCTTACCTTCGTGGTCCACGCGGGCCACGCTGCCTTTCTTCATGTCGACCGCTTTGTCGAATGCGCCGTTCGTTACCATTAGCGAGAGAAACCTGCTGATCGAGGGATTGTGTCCCACAACCATCACTGCATCCAGCTTGCCGTGGCGGTGCAGCAGTCCGCGGAAGTCTTCATACGTGGCGTTGGGGCTCATCGTCGCATCGACGATCAGCTTGGAGTCGTAGCCGAGTTCATTGCCGACCATTGAAGCCGTCTGCGTGGCTCGCTTCAAGGGGCTGGAAATAATCAGGTCCACATGGACGTCGAGGGCGCTCAACAATCGCGCGATGTCTCGGCACTGTTCGATTCCCTCCTTGTCGAGTGGTCGCTTGTCGTCCGCTGCGGGGTTAGCGCGGCTTTGTCCGGCGCTGGCATGTCGCAAAAAGTACACTAGCATTCGCTCACCTTACACTTTGCCGCTGCCGCTTGCGGACCGCGCGAGCCGGAGCAGCCGGAATTGCCGAGATATCGCGTTTGCCCTCGGCCAGTTCCATCAGAAACTGCTGTGCCGAGAACCGCGGCTGACCGCGTCCTTTCGGCCGCTCGACTTCGTAGGAGCCGCCGCGCCGCAACACCCTGACCTTAACATTATCCGCCATGTACGCGGCTAATATCTCATGGCGAACGCGTGCCCTGAGCAGCGGATCGCGGATGGGAAAGACAACCTCCGCGCGCTCGTAAAGGTTGCGCGGCATCCAGTCGGCGCTGCCGGCGTAGATCTCTTCCTTGCCGCTGTTTTCGAAATAGAAAATTCTGCTGTGCTCCAGAAACCGGCCAACGATACTGCGCACGCGGATGCGGTCGCTCAAGCCGCGTATTCCTGGATTCAAAGCGCACATGCCCCGTACGATCAAGTCGATCTGCACCCCAGCCTGCGAGGCGCGGTACAGTTCCTGGATGACTTGCCGGTCGAGCAGCGCATTCATCTTGGCAATGATGCGTGCGGGTTTGCCTTGCCGTGCGTGCTCGGCTTCGCGCGCTATCAGGTTGGCGGTGTTTTCGGCCAGGTTCAGCGGCGCCACCAGCAGCGGCTCATAATTCGGCTGCTCGGCATAGGCGGTCAGAAAATTGAAAACGTAGTGCACGGGTGTCGTGATCTCTTGCTTCGCGGTGAGCAGACTCAGATCGGTGTACAGAGCGGATGTCGTTGGGTTGTAATTGCCGGTCCCCAGGTGCGCATAGCGCCGGGTGACGCCGTCGGGGTCCTTGCGCGCCACCAGCAGCAGCTTGCAATGCGTCTTCAACCCGACCAAGCCGTGGAACACCTGCACTCCGGCATCTTCCAACTCGCGCGCCCACTTGATATTGGAGGCCTCGTCGAACCTGGCCTTCACCTCGACCACCACCGTCACCTCCTTGGTCGCCGCCGCCTCCATCAGCGCCTCGACGATGGGGGACTCCTGATTGGTGCGATAAAGCGTCTGCTTGATCGAAAGCACATTCGGATCGGCCGCCGCCTTCTGAATGAACGCGACCACGCCATGATAAGAATCGAACGGATGATGCAGCAGCACATCTCGCTGGCGAAGCGCTTCGAACAGATCCTTCTCGCCTTTGGCAACGCTCCACTCGCGCGCCACGAACGGCTGAAACTTGAGTTCCGGACGATCGACCTCGCCGTGCAGGTGCGCGAGCCGCGAAAGATTGACCGGGCCACGTGTCCGAAAGATCTGCCATTCCTGCAATTCGAAAACATCGCGCAGGCGGTCGATGATTTCGCTGTTGGCTCCGGCTTCGATTTCCAGCCGGACCGCGTCGCCCTTGTGCCGGTTGTGCAACTCCGCTCGTACGGACTCCAGAACGCTCCGCGATTCCTCTTCCTGCAAATAAAGATTGCTGTTGCGCGTGATGCGGAACGCACCCTCGGAGATGATCTCGTATCCGCGATACATCTTGGCGGCGTGCATGGAAACCACGTCGGCCAAGGTGACGTAGCTGTACGATCCCGGGCCACCGGGCAGGCGAACCAGGCGGGGCAACGCGCGAGGCACCGTGACAACGCCCATGTAGGTCGTCGAAGCCCTTCGCCGTCGCCGCAACAACAGTGCCTGACACAGTGCCTTGTTGATGACTCGCGGAAAAGGATGAGCCGGATCGACCGTCACCGGCGTCAGCAAGGGGTCCAACTCGCGCATCGAGTACTCCGCGAGAAAGTCGCGGTTGTCATCGTCAAGATCCGCAATCGAGAGCACATGGATGCCGGCCTCGGCCAGCGCCGGTCGCAACTGCCGGTTCCAGCAGTTGTATTGGCCGGCAACAAACTCGTGCAGCAAGCCGGCCAACTGCGCACACTCTTCGGTTGGAGACAATCCGTCCGGACCGGCGTCATTGTAACCGTCTTCAATCCTTTGCAGCAGGCTGGCAATGCGCACCTCGAAAAACTCGTCGAGGTTGCTCGCCGTAATCGCCAGGAACTTTACCCGCTCCAGCAGCGGATTGGAATCGTCCTCTGCTTCCTCCAGCACCCTGCCGTTGAACTGCAACCACGAGAGATCACGGTTGAGGTAATACTCCGGATTGTCGAGGCTCTTGCGTAACACGCGACTCATTGGACTAAAGATGAAGCCGAGGTCGAGGGTGGCCCATTCAAGCCTTAGGTTGGCTTGAGTGGGGCTGTTTTGTGACTTTATTAGATGACCGAGATAAGCAATTGGTCTTCTCATCACTTTGAATCCAACTTGTCTAAGGATGTCATCCTGGGCGTAGCGAAGGATCTATGCATTTTCCCCTGCGTCGAAATACATAGACTGTCCGCCCGCCACACTCGCTCGGAATGACACGTCGAAGAGTGATCGTGCTCAACTCGTTCCCATGCAATTAATTTCTACTCTTCGAAAAAACCGATGTATGATCTCCTGGATGGAAGGATTCAACTATCATCATTTGCACTATTTCTGGGTGGTTGCCCGGGAAGGCAGCATCGTCCGGGCCAGCAAACAACTCAGGCTCGCGCAGCCAACCATCAGCGCTCAGATACACGAGTTGGAAGAATCGCTGGGGCGGAAGCTCTTCGCGCGCGCCGGGCGAGGGCTCGCCCTGACGGAGACCGGTCAGACGGTCTACGGCTATGCCGAGCAGATTTTTCGTCTTGGGAGCGAGATGATTGATGCCGCGCATGGACAACCTGCGCCCAAGCCAGTCCAGTTTCGCGCCGGCGTGGATTCCGCCATGTCCAAGTTGATCGCCGCCCGCATACTCATGTCCGCCCTTCGAGTTGGCAAGCGGGTACGCAGCATGGCTGCTCCGGCCACAGGCGATTGGCCGGCACGCATCGTCGTGCGGGAAGATACGCTTGAGCGCCTGGTGGCGCAGCTTGCGCTCGGCACGCTCGACCTCGTCATATCCGATTCTCCTGCGTCGCCGTCGCGGATCAAGGTGCACGCTCATCTGCTCGGCGAATCCTCTCTGTCGCTTTTTGCGCGCGCCTCCGAAGCACCGGCGTTAAAGCGGCGCTTCCCGCATTCGCTCGACGGCGCGCCGATGCTGCTCCCCCGCACGGACTCGAACCTGCGGCGGACGATCGATCGCTGGCTTGAGGCCGAAAGCCTTCGCCCCGTCATCGTTGGCGAATTCGATGGTTCAACCTTGATGAAACTGTTCGGGCAAACAGGGTGCGGAATTTTTCCCGCTCCGTCGCCGCTGGAGCGCGAGTTGCGGAAGCAGTATGGCGTCGCCGTAATCGGCCGAATTCCTGATATCCGGCATCGGTGTTACGCTTTCTCGGCCGAGCGACGCCCCCGGCATCCAACTGTGGTTGCAGTCCTGGAGGCTGCCCGCGCCGTGCTCGCGGGTTGAGCCGCTACTATAGCCGCACGGCTTGCAAGAGCTTGTCCTATGCCAAGACGCTCGCTCAACGAATTGGTAGACCGCTTTGACGAGTTGGGCCGGCAGTGCGCCTATGTCTTTCGCAACGGCTATCGCACGCTCCGCTGGAGCTACCGCGATATTGCCGCGTTAGCCCGGCGCTTCGCGCTCGAATTGCACCGCCGCGGCATCGTGAAGGGCGAGCGCCTGGTGCTCTGGGGAGAGAACCGCGGCGAGTGGGTGTCGGTGTTCTGGGGTTGCGCGCTGCGCGGCGTTATCGTGGTGCCGCTCGACCGCGGTTCCTCGCAGGATTTTGCAGACGCGGTTGCCCGGCAGGTTTCGACGCGGTTGCTGGTTTCCACTCGCGGTTTGCAGATCGCGGGCGTGCCACGCGTGGAACTCGAGTCCCTGACCGAAAGCCTGGGTCAGTTAGACGGCCAGCTCGCCGCAGTCGAAATATCGCGAAACGATCCATTGGAAATCATCTTTACCTCCGGCACCACCGCCGAACCCAAGGGGGTAGTCATTACGCACGGCAACGTGCTGGCCAACCTCGAACCGTTGGAGCGGGAAATTGCCAAGTACCTGCGTTACGAGCGCTGGGTTCATCCACTTCGCTTTCTTGATCTGCTTCCTTTGAGTCATGTTTTCGGCCAGTTTCTCGGGCTGTTCGTGCCGCAGTCGATGGGCGCGACTGTCGTCTTTCAGGAATCCCTTTCGCCTTCCGAAGTCATCTGCGTCATCCAACGCGAGCGGGTCTCGGTGCTCATCACCGTGCCCCGCATGTTGGAATCGCTGCGCGCCAAGCTTGAGCGCGATTTCGAAGCCACCGGGAAACCTGATGCCTTCCGGCGCCGATTTATAGCCGCCGAAGGGGAGGGCTTCCTGCGGCGCTGGTGGAAATTCCGCGATGTGCACCGGCAGTTTGGATGGAAGTTCTGGGCCTTTATCTGCGGCGGGGCAGCTTTGGACGAAGCCACCGAAACTTTTTGGTCGCGGTTGGCTTTCGCCGTGGTGCAAGGCTACGGCCTCACCGAGAGCACCTCGCTCATCAGCGTGAATCATCCCTTCCGCACCGGGCGGCGATCCATCGGCAAACTTCTGCCTGGGCAAGAGGTGAAGCTAGCTCCCGATGGCGAAATTCTTGTGCGCGGGAAAAACATCGCCGCCGGCTACTGGCAAGGCGAACGGATGATTCCGGTTTCCGGCGACGGAGAATGGTTCCACACGGGCGACCTCGGAGCGCTTGACGAGCAGGGGAACCTTTATTTCAAAGGCCGTAAGAATTCGATGATTGTCACCGCGGCCGGAATGAACGTCTACCCGCAGGATCTGGAGGCCGCGCTGCGCCGCCAACCTGGGGTCCGGGATTGCGTTGTGATTGCATGGCCATCCGGCGGCAATGCCGAACCCTGTGCCGTGCTTCTGCTCGAACCCGCGACCGATGCCGGCCAAGTCGTACGCGACGCCAATCGCGGGCTGGCCGAATACCAGCAGATACGGCGCTGGTTTCGCTGGCCCGATGCCGATTTCCCGCGCACAGCCACGCGGAAACCGAAGATGGCGGAAATCGAACGCCGCGCCCGCTCGCAGGATGTTTCGGCGCCGGAGCGTTCATCGCTGGCGGAGTTGATCGCTCGCCTCCACCCCGGCACCGCCGGTGAACGCGCAGCGCCGCTCGAAGCAGACCTGCAACTGAGTTCGCTGGATCGCGTGGAGTTGATGAGCGCGCTTGAGGATCGCTACCAGGTCGATCTCGATGAGGCCCGCTTTACGCAGGCGACCACCCTCGGCGATATCGAGAAGATGCTCGAAGGCGTCGAGCAGCGCGCCACCCGCTACCACTTCCCGCGCTGGGCGCAACGCTGGCCTATCCGGTTGGTTCGCACAGTTGCCTATCACTTGCTGACCTGGCCGGCGACAATGGTCCTCGCCGCGCCTCGCGTGCTCGGGCGCGACAACCTTCGCGGAGTTTCCGGGCCGTTGTTGGTCGCGTGCAATCACGTCACGGAAGTCGACATCGGATTCGTGCTCGCCGCGCTGCCGTGGCGGGTGCGCACACGCCTTGCCACCGCCATGGTCGGCGAACGCCTTATCGCCATGCGCAACGGCACGTGGCGCCACCATTGGTTTTGGCGCGCTCTCGACTTCATCGATTATTTCCTCGTCGTGGCTCTATTCAACGTTTTTCCGTTGCCTAGAGAGAGTGGCTTCCGCGAGAGCTTCTCGTTTATCGGCGAGCTCGTCGACGGGGGATGCAGCGTGCTGGTCTTTCCGGAGGGCGCATTTACCAAGGACGGCGCCCTGCAACCGTTGCGTTCCGGCATCGGAGTGCTTGCCACTCATCTGGGGATTCCGGTGTTGCCGATGCGAATCGACGGTCTCTATGAAGCTCGCGTGCGTGGGCGCAAACTGGTGGGTCCGGGAAAGATCGTCGTCCGCCTCGGCAAGCCGGTGAGCTACCGCCCGGATGAGAATCCAAACTCCATCGCGCGCGATCTGGAGAGGCGCATGCGCGAGTTGTAGACGGAATGATCCCGTTCGAATTACGGGCGCGTTTCGCTGACCTGCGGTCGCGGCGTGGCTGCCCGCACCAGCAGCGGCATGCGTGAAAAGGCGAACTGTCCGCCGGCGTCGTCGATGACATTCACCTGGCAGGTGTACCAGCCGGGCTGTAATTGCGAAGCCGGAACCTCGATGGAAAAAGCAGCGGCCTTGCGTTCCTGGCGATTCAGCTCACCGGTCTCGACCAGCGGCGTTTCGTAAACCTTCACCTTGCCGCGGAAAAACTGAATGCTGGTGAGTACGCGAATCGGAGTCTTGACGTCGCTCTTGCCCGCCTTGGCCGGATCGTAAATCTCGTAGTAGAACATCATCGGCTGATCCGCGGCGAACACATGCGCGATGTTAGGAATCAGTTCCACCCCGTCGCTGACCAGGGGATTTTGCGACTTCTTTTGCGTCGAGGCTACGCGCTGACTGGCCAGCACGACTGAGCTCATCTTGAGCGGGGCCTTCCGCAGGTCTGGAACCGCGAAGTCGCTTTCAAACGAGCCCAGGTTACCGTTCTGGTTTTCGCGCACCACGAATTTCAGATGATACTTGCCTGACGGAAGCAGGAATCCGGTGCTGTACTGCGCGTTCTTGCGGCGTCCCACCGTGCCGTTCTCGATTGCCAGCTTGATGGTTTGGCGAATGTTGCCCACCGGGAATTTCGTCTGCTGGTCGCGCACCATCGCCAGCACGTCGAGCGAGGCTTGATTGCTGGCTGCGGAGGGGATCGCAGATCCCGGCACAACCGCCGACAACAGCACAAAGAAACGGTCCGATTCGGCGCGGAAGTACTGGGTCGAGAGGTATACCGGCAGATCGGTATTCGGCAGATCGGAGTTCAATTCAGCATCCATCTGGCGGTCGCGATCGTCCCGCGTAAAGTGCCGGAAATCGCGCGGGCCGTAGTAGCCGCGGCGGTAGTCGAGTTTCACGTCGGGCCGGGTTACCTTGACGGTGATCTTGCGATAGTGGCCGTCCATTGCGGAGTTCGAGCTGCGGTAGCCGAGAACGTAATAGCTCTCCATGTCCGCCTGCACCCTGGCGAACGCCTTGCTGAAATCGTTGCTGTCGAGAAATGCCTTGCCGCCCGTGTCGGAGGCGAGTGTAACCAGCGTCTCCTGCGTCTTGAAATTCGAATCGTAAGCCGAGTTAATCGCGTTGCCGTTATAGGCGGCCTTGCCGCGCAGGCTCGCCGACTTTGCGCCGCCGCCGGGTACGATCGCTTCCAGTCCGCGTGAGTCCACCGGATAAATCGAAACATTGGATTTGATGGCGACGTTGATGGCGGCGCGCAGTTGCGACTGGTTTTCGTTTCCGGTATCGCGATCCATGCCGCTGCTGAAGTAGAGCACCGATTTTTTCTGGTTGACGTCTTGCAGCGCCTTGCACAACGAAGCGATTGCCTGCAGACGGCGGTCGGTGTTGAAGATGTTGTACTCGGTGTCGTCTGCCGTGTAGGCCTGTCCCTGGTCGGGCTGCCCCTCGTCCGAGCCGGTTGCTCCCGCTTCCATCCCCTGACCCTCGACTCCCTGCATGCGCCGCACCGCCTGCGAAAGCAGGTCGTGATCGGAGGTAAAGTCCTGGCTCACCTGCATCGAACTGCTGAAACTCACGACGGCAACCATGTCCGCCGGCATCATCTGCTTGTCGATGAAGTGCAATGCGCTCTGGCTGGCCCGATTGAGTTCGTCGGGCTCCATGCTGGTCAGGTCGAAGAGCAGCACGATCAGGCGGCGGTCGCGAATGCTCTCTGGTTTTGTGTCCGAGCCGGTGAGCAGATTGGCCGCCTGCGGAGTTCCTTGCGCCTCCGCCTGGGCCGGTCCACTCTGCGCGAAGCGCTCGACATCCTCGATGTCGAACGACCGCAATGGATGCGCCTTGCCATCTTCCATCACCGTAAAATCGCTCTGCTTCAAATCGCGGATGAGCATGCCGTGCTTGTCGCGCACGCTCACGTTCACCAGCACTAGGTCGCTGTTGACGCGGATGCTGTATCCGGGACCCGTGGTTTCCACCGGCCGCGACTCACCCTGAGCGAATCCTGCGATTGAAAGCCAGGTCAGCAGCCACGCGCCGCACACCGCCATCATGGCCTTTTTCACCCGCTGGCGGCTGTCCTGCATTCGCAATACTCGGTTGTAAAAATGAACCGTCATCTTCCACACCTAAAACCGAAAGCGCGATGAAAAAAGCATTTGCCGCATGCCTGCCACCGACGTCACCTGGCCGAACGTGGGCGAATTTACGTTGGTATCAATTCCGGAAAAGTTCGGGTGATTGAAAACATTGTTCGCCGTAGCGCGAAACTCCAGCGACTTGGTATCCCGGAAGGGGAACGTCTTTGCCACACTCAGGTTAAACAGAATCGTACCCGGACCAATAATGATGTTCCGTCCCGCGTTGCCGTACTGTCCCGCCGGCGGAGCGATGAACGCGCTGGTGTTAAACCATGCACCGATGCCGGGTTCGCCAGGCCTGGATCGATTGTCCGGGAACGAGGTTGGGCCGCAGACTTCCATTGCTGCCGCGTGCCACATCGGAAATGCTGTCGAGCAGGTAAGCCGTAAACGGCGTTCCGGAAGCGATGGTAAAGCTCCCGCTCACGGTCCAGTCTCCAAAGCCGCGTGTCACCGGCCCAGCCGCCGACAACCAGCGCTTCCCTGTTCCAAATGGCAGCTCGTAGAGGAAGTCGCCGGTAAACTTGTGCCGCTGATCAAAGCTGGAGAGACCGCGTTCGGCTGCCAGGTTGAGCGGATTCTGCGCCACCACCACGGCTCCGCCGCCGATGGAAGATGCGTCGTCAATCGACTTGGAAAACACATACGTGCCGCCAACCGCAAGACCGTGCGCCAATCGCTTGCGAACCCGCAAGCTAGCCGCGTGCAGGATCGAAGATCCTTGCGAGGTCTCGTAGTTGAATGCGCCCACCGTTGGCAGCAGCAGCCCGGAAGGTGTGCGGTTCGGCGCGGTCACGATATCAAGGCGGGCTCCCTTGCTGCCGTTACAACCGACGTTGACCATGAGCGACGTGCCGAATTCACGCTGTATGTTCAGATTCCAAAGTTGAACGTAAGCCAGCCGGTAATTTGGGTCGATGCCATAATTATTGGTGATCACGCCAGCCGGAGCGGCCGCGAAAGCGTTGGCCAAGGTGAGCGCGCCGGGCGTCGCCGCAATCGGCGTCAGGGCCACGGCAAACGGCGGCTGATACGCCAACTGGGTAATGACCGTGCCGTATTGCGACAGGTTGTAGTTGATGCCGTACCCGCCCCGCACCACCGTGTTCTTCTGCACCTTCCAGGCGAAGCCGACGCGTGGCGCAAAGTTGTTTCGGTCGGGCTTTATGAGGCCGTCAGAGCCAGCGGCGGCGCACTGCCCCGTCGGCGCCGGCGTTACGCATGTGACCGAGGCTAGGCCCGGAGCCAGTTCCAGGTTCGCCAGTCGGTTGTTCGCCTCCGTGTAGGGCGCGATGTACTCATAGCGGAGCCCGAACTGCAAGGTGAAGTTCGAGCGCACACGCCAGTCATCCTGCACGAAGAAGTCGTAGCTGTTCGTGCTGAAGTAGTAGGCGGTAGCGCTGTATTGCAGGGCTGCCGATTGCGGCGTCCCCGCCAGAAAGTCGGTCAATGCATTGCCGCTGTCAAAGCCCGTGAAGATGAACGAGCCGCGCGGGTTGGCGTTGCTGCGCATCGTGGTCCACAACCGGCGGAAGTCGGTGCCGAAGCGGACGTTGTGCTTGTGCTTGTTCCAGATCGCGGCCTCGCTGAACTGGAGCGTCGAGTCATTTCGATACTTTGGCGCAGGGTCCGTCAAGGGCGTAAATCCCTGGATTGAAATATTCGGCAGCCCGTAGTCAAGCGGGTTGGTCGAGACGCCCGCGATCGGCACTGGCTGCTGGACACCCGCGTAGAGATTGCTCACATCCACCCGGGCGCGGTTGAAATTCACGCGCAGCGTATTGTTCCAGTTTCCCTTGCCGGCGGCCCACCCCAGGCCAGTGTTAAATGAGCTTGTGCTGCTGATGCCGCTGGCCGTTGGAAAGGGCGTCAACTGGCTGCTGTCATTGTGCAGCCAGTTGAAGTTGAAGTTCAGATTGTTGCGGGTGCGCCTGCCGCCGCCTCGCCCACCGCCGCCGAAAGGCCCGGATCCGCCCCCGCCAAGGTTGTGCGTGAGGCGTAGAAACAGGTTGTCGCTGTTGGTGTCCGCCGACGTGGCGTAACGGTAGTTCAGCCCTCCCACTCCCGTCTGATTGGGCAATGGAATGTAATTCAGCAGCGCCTGCGCCGTCGGGTCGATCCCTGACACATTCCGTTGATTTGCAGTTGGCACGATGGAATAGGCGACGTAAGGGCTGGTGGCACGCGTGCCTGTGTATCCTCCGAATACGAACGTCTTGTTATCGTCGATGATGTTCGGAATCTTGAGTGGCCCGCCGATCGTTCCGCCAAAACGGCTGGAATTGTAGCCCGGATCGCTCCCGCCCTGCCCATTCAGCGAGTAAGAGGAGGCGTCAAACGACGAATTTCCCGCCGAATAATAGAACATTCCATGCGGCTGGTTGATGTCCAGGCGGCTACGACGCATGACGAAGGGGCCCCCTCCGCCTATGAGCGCACCCAAAGGGCCCCGCCGAGCCGCCGGGGCCCGCCGGGTCCCCCGCCACGCTGAGCGCCCATCTGCTGCATGCGCTCGCGAAGCTCGTCCGAAGTGCGTGCGCCGCCGAGGAAATCCTGCGTGTTCCCAAGCTGCCCGGCAAACGCCACCGATTGATTGGCTGCGTCGGGACTGTTTGCCAAACCTGCCAGACCGCCCAGCGCCGCCTGCTCGCCCGCCGCGCCCGCTCCGCCGTTGCCTGAGGCCGTCAGCGCGCTGTCATCGACGCTTAAGCCGAGCCGCTGCGTCCCCAGCCCATCGCGCTCCAACGTACCTGCTGCCACGCTCGCCCCCGGAGCGGGCCGTTCAGGCTTGGGAGCACGTGAGAGCAGCACAAGCGAGAAATTAGCCTGCTGCTCCGGCGAATTGGCGTTCAGCACCACTTCCTGCGTAGCCGAAGCAAAGGCAGTCATCTCCGCTCGAACCACGTAGCGACCCCTGCTGGTCAGCTCCAGCGAATACGAACCGTCCACTTCGGTGGATGTGATTGCCTTTTTTCCGGTCAGGCTATTGGCGGCCGTGACCGTCACCCCGGGCAGCGGAGTGTTGCCCGACTTAACCATTCCGCGAATGTGGAAACTCTGCGACGGGCCAGTAGGCGCGACTGTTGCGGCTGGTTGGGTCTGTGCCGCCACGGGAAACCCGCTGAGGGCCAAGCCAACGATCAGGAATTGCAAGAGAACAGAGCGCTTTACCCACCCGCTCATCCTAGCGTTCCTTCCCAGTCAGGAGCGGGGCGGAGTCTCGCGCGACGGCCAAGAGCAACATCGCGGTGATAGTCCAACGACGAAACATCGGTCGACCTCGGCGCCCACGCGCAGCCATAAAACTGCGCGACGCAGATTCGTAAGGATAAGAACCCTCACGGAGTTCCAGAGTTCTGAGCTGGCTGTGTTGTCATCGTAACGCAGCATTCATCCCAAACGAAGCGTTTAGACCAGATTCGCGGAAGGTATACCTCGCAAAGAAGCCGGGCCTTGAGCCCGGCGGGATGTGCAAGGGTACACCGACTATCAAACTGCTCTAGATTACGCAACTATTACAAACCGCAACCCCGGCAAGCGATACTCTAAACTCATGTGATCTGGATAACGTACTCCAGATTTATGGGGGCGGAATTTTGAACATCGCGGAAGATCGAAATCAGGTGAATTGGCTGACTTCCTCATTCATGTTGGCTTTTCACATCGGTGCGGTAATTGCACTCTTTCACTTTGCCTGGAAGCCGTTCTGGGTTGCCGTCTTCCTTTGGTGGCTCGCCGGCGGCCTCGGAATCGGCATGGGCTACCATCGACTGCTGACGCACCGCGGCTACAAGACTCCAAAGTGGGTTGAGTATCTCCTAACGGTATGCGGCACGCTGACGCTGGAAGGCGGGCCGATCTTCTGGGTGGGCGTGCATCGCATGCATCATCAGCTCACGGACCGCCCCGGCGATCCGCATTCACCCCGTGACGGCAAATGGTGGTCGCACATGGGATGGGTGCTCATGGGCCGGAGTCTGCACCACGCCACGAGCGAATTCTCGCCGTACGTGCCAGATCTTCGCAAGGACCGCTTCTATCTGCTGCTCAGCAAGTGGCACTGGGTTCCCTTAACAGTGCTTGGAGTCGCCCTGTTCGCCTTCGGAGGGTGGAACTACGTGCTCTGGGGCATTTTTTTGCGCACGACCGTCGGCTTGCATTCCACTTGGTTGGTCAATTCCGCCACACACTTGTGGGGCACGCGGCGCTTTGCCACGACTGATGACTCGACCAACAATTTCCTGATTGCCATCTTGACCTTTGGCGAGGGCTGGCACAACAACCACCACGCGCACCCCAGTTCCGCACGTCATGGCCTGAAGTGGTGGGAAATCGACCTGAACTGGTACGGCATTCGGACGCTGCGACTGCTCGGCCTGGCCAAAGACATTAAATTGCCGCGCGCCGATGCCCGCATCAAACTTGTCGCCGACACCCCCGGGCGCAAGTAGGACGGCCTCCAAAGCGATTTTGCCTAGTGGGGTAGTTTCCTTATGTGCGAGAGCAGTGGGGCCCACATTTGCGGAGCTAATGTGGGGCCTCCACCTCCCTCCGATCCGGAAGTTCGTTCGGCCCAAGCGGTGCCCCAATTTGGCTAACCTGGGGTAGTTTTCCTGGACCGCCTGCGCAGTGAGCAGCAGTGGCTAGTGCTTCAGCTTCGCCCCCTGTAGTCGACGCAGGGACTTCGCTTGCGGAATATAATTCTGCCTAGGTACTCCGAAGCGCCATGCAGATTGGACGTCGCAACACCACCATCGCCTTTGTTCTGCTGGGAGCCATTGGCGTCGGTCTGGCGATTGCGCTCAACATTACCTGGGCCTTCCATTGGCGATCGGTTGCCGCCGTCGTGCTCGGCATCATTTTGTTCGGCTTTCTGATCGCCGCTCTCACCCTCAACACCATCTTTCTGGTCCGCGAGATCCGCCGCAGCGAGCAGCACGACAGCTTCATCAACGCGGTGACCCACGAACTCAAGACGCCAATCGCCTCCATCAAACTCTACCTCGAGACCCTGCAATCGCGCCCCGTCGAGGACACACAGCGCCTGGAGTTCTATCGTGTCATGCTGGAAGACGTTGGCCGCCTGCTGGGGACCGTGGAGCAGGTGCTGAAGGCGGGGCAGGTGGTACAGTCGCGTCCCATGCGCCGCATACGGGTCGATGTGCGCGAAGTGCTGACCGAATGCGTGGAGCTGGCGCGCAAGCGGCATTATCTTCCCGACGGTCAGCTGCGTCTGCAAACCTTTACCGGCGATGCCCCTCCACGCGTGATGGGCGACGCGGAAGAATTGCGCATCGCTTTCTCCAACGTTCTCGATAACGCCGTCAAGTACTCGACCCGAGCCATCGACATCGACGCCGAACTCCTGCAAGATGGCGGCAATCTGCTGGTGCGCGTCACCGATCATGGCGTCGGTATTCCTGCCGCTGAGTTGAAGCGTATTTTCCGGCGCTTCTATCGCGTGCCTCTGCGTTCGGCAATGAACATCAAAGGCACGGGCCTCGGACTGTTCCTGGTCAAGAGCATCGCGCGGCGGCACGGTGGAGATGCCTCCGCCGCTAGCGCGGGGCTTGGAAAAGGAGCTACCATTACCATTCGCCTCCCGAGGATTGTCGCTTGAGCCAGATCCTGATTGTCGAAGACGAAGTCCATCTCGCGCGCGGGCTGCGTTTCAACTTTGAAGCCGAGGGTCACAAGGTTGCAATGGTTGAAAACGGCGAGGACGCCGTCGACCTGTTGGTGAAGCAACCCGACGGCTTCGATGTCGTGGTGCTCGACATCATGCTTCCCGGCAAAGATGGCTTCTGGGTCGTCAGCGAATTCCGCCGGCAAAACATTTTCGTCCCGGTGCTGATGCTCACCGCCCGTGGCCGGCCCGAAGATGTGCTGAAAGGTTTCGAGTCGGGGGCGGACGATTATCTCCCCAAACCCTTTGAGCTTTCGATCCTGCTGGCGCGCCTGCGCAGCCTGCTGCGTCGCACGCAGTGGATGAAGGTGGCGCTCACCAGCGATGCCCCAGCCCAGGAAAGATCGAAGCCCGACGTGATCTCCATCGGTGACAAGACCGTCGATTTCACTCGCCAGGAACTGCACACCGGCGGCGAAGTGATTCACCTCACCGTGATGGAGGCCGAGTTGCTCGCCTTTCTGGTGCGCAACGCAGGCCGTCCCGTCTCCCGCAAACAGATTCTCGACCAGGTCTGGGGTTTGCACGAAGACACCGACACACGAGCCATCGACAACTTCATCGTGCGCCTGCGCCGCTACCTGGAAGAGGACCCGAGCACGCCGCGTCACTTGGTGACCGTGCGCGGCGTCGGCTACCGATTCGTGGGGGATGTAGTCAAGGCGGTTTCAGAGTAGGTTCGGCCCCCGGAGGGTCGTGCCGGTTGGCCCAGCCCGGGGAGACTACCCCGCCTACACATCAAGGATGCTACGGAGCACGCACCCCCGTAGCCTTCTCGGATATGCGCTTCACAACATCCTCAGCGCCTTCCGTGCTTAGCTGCCGCGTCTCAAGGACCACCGACTCACTTGTTTCCACCAGCAGGCCGTGCTGGGCGTAGATTGCAGGTTCGACCTGCACAATCCACTGATCAATGACGGTGTTCTCGCCTGCCTTGCTCCAGTGTTCCTCAATGAACGTAAGACTGCCAACGCATTTGGTGCATTCGAAGTCATCGGAAGGCGTTGCGACCGCGTACTGATGAAGCCCCCCATCAAGGAAGTCCAAGTGTCTGGTGTAGCCAGAGTCCTTGCCGTCGTCGAGTATGCGCTCAACAACCCTGGAGTAGTCTTCCGCTATCGCGCACTTTGGGAGCACAAGGACGGCTACGCACAACGCAATCAACATTCTGCCTAATCGTAGTCTGCACATGGATGGCACTTCCTCGCCAGTCTTATGCTGGAATCTGCCATGTCCGATGCGATTCGCATTGAAACAAGTTGCGTAACCGATTGCTCGATTCCAGAGCGGTACGGCTGAAGCCCGCGCTCTTTCAAAGACAACATACGCTTGCTCTGATCTTCCTCTAAGCACCACTGCTTTGCGGCATGGAACTCTGCGCGGCAGCGGCGTCGGAATGAAGGCTGCTGCACTGGCGGACGAAGTTGGCGAGCAGCTGCTTGCCGCAGGAGGTGAGGACCGACTCGGGATGAAACTGCACGCCTTCGACTGCGAGGCGTTTGTGCCGCAGGCCCATGATCAAACCTTCGCGCGTCTGCGCCGTGATCAGCAATTCCGTGGGCAGATGCTCGCGTTCCACCATCAATGAGTGGTAGCGGCCCACCGAAATGGGCTGTGGCAGCCCGTCGAACACACCTTGCGAATCGTGAGTCACCTCACTGGCTTTGCCATGAACCGGTTTGGGGGCGCGCACGACAACTCCGCCGAAGGCTTCGCCAATCGCCTGATGGCCGAGGCAGACGCCGAGAATAGGCACCACGCCGCTCAGGCGGCGAATGATTTCCAGGCTGAGGCCCGCATCGCGAGGGGTGCCGGGGCCGGGCGATATGACAATGCCGGCATATTTTCCGGCGAGCACGTCGGCGACCGTGATGGCATCATTGCGGCGCACCGTGGGCTCGGCTCCCAGCTCGCCCAGATATTGCACGAGGTTGTAGGTGAACGAATCGTAGTTATCGATGACAAGCAGCATTCATATCCCCGCTTCGGCCACGGCGATGGCCTGATGCAACGCACGCGCTTTGTTGACGGTTTCATCGTATTCGGATGCGGGAACCGAGTCGGCGACGATGCCGGCTCCGGCCTGCACGCTGGCGACGCCGTCGCTGAGTTCGATGGTGCGGATGGCGATGCAGGAGTCGAGATTGCCCGCGTAGTCGGTGTAGAGCACGGAGCCCGCGTAGACATTGCGCGAGCCATGCTCGAGCTCCGCGATGGCCTGCATGGCGCGAATCTTGGGAGCGCCGGTGACTGTTCCGGCCGGGAAGCAAGCGGCCAGGGCGTCGAAGCGGTCAAGCTCGGGACGCAAGCGGGCGGAGAGCTCGGTTACCAGATGTTGCACGTGAGAGTACTTCTCCACCTTCATCAGCCGGTCGACGTGGACTGAGCCGTACTCGGCGACGCGGCCAAGATCGTTGCGCCCGAGATCGACCAGCATGAGGTGTTCGGCACGTTCTTTTTCGTCGGCCAGCATGTCCTCGGCAAGCAGTTGGTCCTCGGCGTCGCTGCGGCCGCGGGGGCGGGTGCCGGCGATAGGCCGGTATTCCAGGCGCGTGCCGGTGCAGCGCACCAGCATCTCGGGCGACGCGCCGATCAGCGCGTCCTTGCCGAACTGGAGCAAGTACATGTAGGGCGACGGATTGGTGCGGCGCAGTGCGCGATAGAGAGAAACCGCATCGACGGTCACCGGGCGCGAAAAACGCTGCGAGAGCACGGTTTGATAGCACTCGCCGGCGGCAATCAATTCCTTGATGTCGCGAACCGCTTGCTCGAAATCGGCGCGGCTGAAATTGGAATCGAATTCACGCTGATGGTTTCCGCCACCATTGGGAGCGTCAAGCGAGAGCGGCGCGGCCAGCGCCTGGGCAATGCGATCCAGCTCGGCGAGCGACTCCTGGTAGAGCTGGCGCAGAGCGGCGTCCGTGCTCGCCGCGTCGGTGAATGCGACGGTGCGTATCTCCACGACCTGTTTTACGTGATCGAACGCCAGCACGGTGCGGAAGAGCAGGAACAGCGCGTCATCAACCTCGGAGGTCATGCTGCCGAGCACGGGTTCAAACCACTTGGCGGCGCCGTAGCTGAGAAAACCTACCGCGCCACCGGCGAATGGAGCTCCGGCGTAGCTGCTGGTGAGCACGCGCGCGCGAAAGCATTCGCGGAGATACTCGATGGCGTTGACCGGCAGAATTCGTTCACTGCCGTCGGAGGCGGTGACGCGCGTGCTGTCGCCCTGGGAGCGGATGACGGCTTCAGGGTCCGCGCCAAGAAATGAGTAGCGCGCCAGTTGTTCGCCGCCCTCGACGCTTTCCAGCAAAAACGAATGCCGGCTGCCGCTCGCCACCCGCAGATATGCCGCCAGCGGAGTAATGAGTTCGGCTGGCACGGTGCGCACCACCGGCACGCAGTTGCCGCCGGCGGCAGCGTCGCGAAACTGCTCGAAACTGGCGGGCCACACGCTGCTCATCGGGAAGCGACCTCCCGCAGATGCGGCACTTCGGCAAGCTCAGGCATGTTGCGCCCGACCACGACGGCAATGCGCCGCAACTGCTCAAAGCCCTGCATAAGCTGGGCGGGATAGATGGATTGCATGCCGTCGGAAAGCGCCTTCTCCGGCTGATGATGCACTTCGATGATGAGCCCGTCTGCCCCGACGGCGACGGAGGCGCGCGCCAGTGGAATCACCTTGTTGCGCTTGCCGGTGCCGTGGCTGGGATCGACCAGGATCGGCAGATGGCTGAGGCGCTGCACGGCGGGAACTACACTGAGATCGAGCGTGTTGCGGGTGTGATCGGTAAAGGTGCGAATGCCGCGTTCGCAGAGCGCCACCTGGTAGTTGCCTTCGCTCATGACGTACTCGGCGGCCATCAGAAACTCGTCAAGGGTGGCGGCAATCCCCCGCTTAAGCAGAATCGGTTTGCGGGCACGGCCGGCCGCGCGCAAGAGCGAGAAGTTCTGCATGTTGCGGGCGCCGATCTGGATCATGTCGGCGTAGTCTTCGACCAGGGCGAGAGATTCGCTGTCGATGGCTTCGGTGACGATCAGCAACCCGAAGCGGTCGCGAATTTCGGCCATGATGCGCAGTCCTTCTTCGCCAAGGCCCTGGAAGGCATAGGGCGAGGTGCGCGGTTTGAAAGCGCCGCCGCGGAAGAATTGCGCTCCGCTGTTGGCGACGTGTTCGGCGATGCGGAAGGCCTGCTCGCGGCTCTCGATGGCGCACGGGCCGGCGATCATGGCCAGGGTCTTTCCGCCTATGGCCGCCGACGAGCCGGGGAAAGCGATGATCGTGTTCTCCGGTTTCATCTCGCGGCTGACCAGCTTGTACGGCTTGGATACCTGGATGACTTCGGCTACGCCCGGCAGGTCTTCGAGGGCTCCCGGTTCAATTGCGCCGGCGTTGCCGGTGATGCCGATGGCGGTGCGCTGCGCTCCCGGCAGAGAGTGCGGGCGCAGACCGAGGCCGGTAATCGCCTCGCAAACGGCCTCAACCTGTTGCTCAGTTGCGTGGGCCTGCATTACGACTAACATCAGTGGGTCTCCTTGACTGCCAATCCAGGCTCGGCGGTTGACGAACCGGATTGCGGCTGGAAATCGCGAGCCATCGTTTCCACGGCCGCGACCAGACCTTCGCGGTCTGGATTTGCTTCAATCGCCTGAACAATTGCACTGCCGACGACAACGGCATCGGCATAGGTAAGCACTTCCCGCGCCTGCTGCCCGGTGCTGACGCCGAAGCCCAACGCGACCGGCAGCGAGCTGAAGCGTCGAATGCGCTCGACGAGCAGACGTGCATCGTCACTGAGTTCCTGGCGCGTGCCGGTAACGCCGGTGCGCGAAACCGCATAGATAAAGCCTCCGGCATGAGCGCAGACGATCTTGAGCCGCTCGTCGGTGCAAGTGGGCGCCGCCAGCGTGATGAGGTCGACCTGGTGCTCGCGGGCAAACACGCCCAGGCGGGCAGCGTTATCGGCGGGCAGATCGGTGAGCAAAAGGCCGGAGATCCCGTTCTCGCCGGCGGTGGTGATCATGCGCTCCAGGCCATACTGCAAGACCGGATTGAGATAGCTGAACAGCACCACCGGGCAAGCCAGCTCCGACTTCGCTTCGCGGGCCACGGCCAGCACGTCGTGCATGGTGACGCGGTTCTTGAGGGCGCGCGCGCAGGCGCGCTGAATCACCGGACCGTCAGCCATGGGATCGCTGAAGGGAAATCCCAACTCGATGACGGTGGCTCCGGCGCGGCTCAGCGCCAGCATGATGTCGTAAGTGGCCGCCAGGTCGGGATCGCCGGCGGTGATGTAGGGAATGAATCCGCCGCGGCCTTCGCGGCGAATGCGAGCAAATGCATTTGCGATAGCGCTCATCGCTTCGCCTCCTCGGAAGTCCCCGGCTGCAGGGGTGAGAGTTTTTGCACGGTTTCGACGTCTTTGTCGCCGCGTCCGGAAAGATTGATGATCACGATATGTTCGGGACTGAGGGTGGCCGCGAAGCTCATGGCATAGGCAACCGCATGCGCGGACTCGAGCGCGGGGATGATTCCCTCGAGCTCGGAAAGCGTGTGGAATGCCGCCAGAGCCTCGTCGTCGGAAACCGACGTGTACTCGGCGCGGCCCTCCTGCCGCAGGAAGGCATGTTCGGGACCAACCGCCGGATAATCCAGTCCTGCCGAGATCGAATGCGTCGAAGCGATCTGGCCGTCGGCGTCCTGCAAGACGTAAGTCAGGGTTCCTTGCAACACACCGGGACGCCCGCCGTCCGGCGCAAAGCGCGCGGCGTGCCGCCCAAGTTCGGGTCCGGCACCGCCAGCTTCAACGCCGATCAGGCGCACGCGCTCGTCCCGCTCGAAACCGCTGAAGATGCCGATCGCGTTCGAGCCACCGCCGACACAGGCGATGATCGCCGCCGGAAGCTGGGCTGCCTGCTCGATCACCTGCCGCCGGGCTTCCAGGCCAATCACCGACTGAAAGTGGCGCACCATGCGCGGATAGGGATCGGGACCGAGAGCGCTGCCGAGCAGGTAGTAGGTATCGCGGATGTTGGTGACCCAATCGCGAAGGGCTTCGTTGATGGCGTCCTTCAGGGTGCGCGAACCGGATTCGACGGCGCGCACTTCCGAGCCCAGCAGGTGCATGCGGTAAACGTTGAGCGCCTGCCGCCGCATGTCCTCGGTTCCCATGTAGACGACACACTCAATGCCGAAGCGCGCGCAGACCGTGGCGCTGGCTACTCCGTGCTGTCCGGCTCCGGTTTCGGCGATAATGCGGCGCTTGCCCATGCGCCGAGCGAGCAGAGCCTGGCCAAGCGCATTGTTGATTTTGTGCGAGCCGGTGTGGCCCAGGTCTTCGCGCTTGAGGTAAATCTGCGCGCCGCCGACGTGCTCGGTGAGGCGCTCGGCAAAGGTGAGAGGCGTGGGACGGCCCGAGTAGTCACGCAACATGGCGTGGAACTCGTTCTGAAAGGCCTCGTCGCGCAGCGCCAACTCGTAAGCCGCAGTCAGCTCTTCCAGCGGCGAGACCAGCGTCTCGGGCACATAACGGCCACCAAACGGGCCGTAGTAGCCTATCGCAGCCTCAGGTCTGATTAATTCCAGTTCATTCATAGTCTGCTTCCTGGATCGTAAATTTAACGCCGGGCGAGCTGCCCAATTCACCGACAGACTCCGCCACGCTTGCGTTGCGCACGGCGGCAAAAAACTCATGCATCCTGACGGAATCCTTGCGGCCCTTGGCGGAGACGGCCTCCACGCCGCTGCAAACGTCGACCGCACCGGGCCGTACCCGCTGAATCGCTTCCGCAACATTGCTGGGAGTGAGCCCACCGGCCAGAATTGCGCGCGGCAATACCGAGGCAACAGCGCGCGCGCGCTCCCAATCGGCTTGCAGCCCCGAGCCCCCAAAGTCAACGCACGCCGCATCGATCAGCACGGCATCGGCGGGATAGCGCACCGCGGTCTCGGCGGCGAACCCCGGCTCCGTACGAAAAGCTTTAATAATGCTTACACCGGGAAGGCGCTGCTTGAGCCGCCGGCAGAACTCCGCCGGCTCGTCTCCGTGCAACTGAACAGTGCCGGCGCCGCTGGCAGCGATGGCCGAAACAATCTCATCCAGTGTGGCATTCACGAAAACTCCGACGGTCTCGATGCGCGCAGGCATTGCCGCAATGATCGGACGGGCCTGAGCGGGCGCGATATAGCGCGGACTGCGCGGGTAAAAATTAAAGCCCAGCATGGCCGCTCCGAGTTCAACCGCAAGCCGCGCATCGCCGGCATCGGTCAGGCCGCACACCTTTACTTTCACTTCAGCCGCGACCGGCCCTGACGGGGATGACTGTGCGATGAGGTTTTCGAGCTCCCGCGCGGGATCGGGGGCGCGCATGAGCAACTCGCCCACCAGAAACGCGCGGTAGCCCAGGGCGCCAAGCTGCCGCAGATCGGCCGCAGTGCGCAGCCCGCTCTCGCTAACCAGCAGGCGGCCCGGCTGCGCATAATGGGCCAGTGCGCGCGAGGTCGCGAGATCGACCGCAAGCGTTGCCAGATTGCGATTGTTCACGCCGATAATGCGTGCACCGCAGTCGATGGCGATCCGCATCTCCGGTTCGTCATGCACCTCGACGAGCGCGTCCATCCCGAGTTCGTCCTCGGCCAGCGTGCGCAGAGCGACAATTTCAGCAGGCGCGAGCGAGGCAACGATGAGCAGTACGGCTTCTGCTCCGGCGGCCGCGGCTTCTAGGACCTGATGCGCGTCGACGATGAAGTCCTTGCGAAGCGCGGGGCAGGGCACTGCCGCGCAAACCGAGCGGAGATCGTCGAGCGATCCGGAAAAATAAACCGGCTCGGTGAGCACGGAAACGGCGGCCGCGCCGTGTGCCGCGTAAAGCGATGCAACCTGCACCGGATCGGCTCCCGGACGAATGGCCCCGGCGCTCGGCGAACTACGTTTGACTTCGGCGATGATGTTGACCCGGCCGGACCTGGCAAGCGCCTTGCGGAAGAGGTGGCTCGACCGACCGGCTCGTCTGGCGAACGCGGCTGCCCGCACAGCCGAGCGTTCGGCGGGGCTCACCATCGCCATTTCCGCGCGCTTCGCTTCGGTGATGGCGGCGAGAAAACTGGTCATGGTGCTCACACCTTTTCTCCCGGAGTGACCGCCCTGGCCCCTTGCAGGAAGGCATCGAGTTTGTTCGAGGCGGCACCGGAGTCGATGGCCGCTTCGGCGCGTTCGGCACACTCCTTCAAACTTTCAGCGGCTCCGCCAAGGTAAAGCGCAGCCGCCCCGTTGACCACGATGAGGCGCCGCGCGACATCGCGACGGCCCCCGGCAAAGACCTCGCGGATGATGCGCGCGCTGGCTGCGGCATCTTCGGCTCGCGCTCCATCGAGCGACTCGGCGCGATAGCCGAAGTCTTCGGGAACGATATTGCGAGTGCGCTCCTGGCCGTCCCGCAACTCCAGAACACGGGTCGGGCCGGCCAACGTCACCTCGTCCAGACCGTCGCAGCCGTGCACCACCCAGGCACGCTCGGCGCCCAGCGCGAGCAGCGCACTGGCAATCATCGGCATCAGCTTGGGATCGGAAACGCCCATCAGTTGGCGTC
Organism: uncultured Acidobacteriota bacterium; assembly: GCA_963832365.1. Classification (GTDB taxonomy): domain Bacteria; phylum Acidobacteriota; class Terriglobia; order Terriglobales; family Acidobacteriaceae; genus CAWBRT01. Next base: position 119,449 of record CAWHUL010000020.1, read on the forward strand.
GCGAACGCGCGGGGTTGCAGAGTGGGCCAATCAGGTTGAAGCAGGTGCGGACGCCAAGCTCGCGGCGAATGCCGGCGACACGGGCCGACGCCGGATGATGCGCGGGAGCGAAGAGAAAGCAGAAGCCGAGAGAGTCGAAGAGTTGTTCGGAAATCTCGACGGGAACCGGAATGGGTGCGCCCATGGCGGCCAGCACATCGGCGCTGCCTGTCTTGCTGGTGGCAGCGCGCGCTCCGTGCTTGGCGACCGGAACACCCGCGGCCGCCGCCACGATGGCCGCAGCGGTCGATATGTTGAAGGCCTTGGCGCGGCTGGCCCCTGTGCCTGCGGTATCCACGAAGCACTGGTGACGCGTGCGCAGCACGACCATGCGGGCTCGCATGGCCTCGGTCAGACCGACGATTTCATCGACGCACTCTCCTTTTTTGGCCAGCGCAACCAGCACGCCGGCAATTTGCGCGTCGGTGGCCTGGCCGTCGAAGACGTAGCCAAGCAGTTCAGCCGCTTCAGGGCGCGTCAGGTCGCGTCCCGAAAAAATTCCCCCAAGCATGGCTCTGAGCCGGATGGCGGCATCGGAGGAGGCGGATTGCAAAGGCGTTGAGCTGGGGTGAAGTCCCGGGTGTAAGGAAGTTGCGTTCATTAGCTCTATCTCGAATGGCGCCCGTTAAAAATGCGGCGCTGCCTGTAATTAAATTGAGTAGATCAGTTTAGGAAAGTGCCTGAATTAGAGGCACACGACGGTGAAACGCCACCATCGGGAGGACCATCGCCAAGCGCAGGATGAAAAAAGAGGGCTCACAGTAGGGTTTGAGTTTACCACAGCAGGGAAGGGTTGCAACGGATTTTCTGCGGAGCTCTGCGCGGCCAGCTATGTTCAGCGTGTCTCGCAGGGTGAGAGGGGACAATTCGCCGCCAGTTCATCGGCCCCCGCGACATGGGCCGGTAAATTCCAAATCAGAAGGGAAGCGTCTGAGCCTCTGGATTGTGTCGAGTCGCCGCCCGCCTCAGGGCGACTACATCAATGCAAATGCTGTAGCCGCCCCGCTAAGGTGTTCGCGTTCCCCAGTGCAATCACTTCGAAGCACCAGTCGAGCTGGCGTCAAAGGACGGTGGAACGTAAACAAGATGGACTCGGCGATTCGCCTGCCAGCAAGCGTCATCCTGTTCGGCGCAAATAGGGTAGAGTTTTCCGAAGCCGACGGTTATGAGTATCTGGTCTTCAGGAACGCCACTTGCTATCAGCGCCGCCTTCACCGCCTCAGCACGCTTTTGACTCAACGTCATGTTGTGGGGAATATCCCCGCGCTCATCGGCATAGCCGTCGATGTAAAAGCGTGCGTCGGGGTGAGCTTTCAGCCACTCCGCATCCACGTTCACAGCGCTCTGCTCGCCAGGGGTGTCGATGATGTGGTCGTCGTAGTCAAACGTAACATCTTTGACACTTTGGTCAAACACCTGTTGTTCGGGTCCCAAGTTCACAACTGGGAATTTGGATATGTCCGGAGAGGACGATCCGGCATCAGCAGACTGTGCAGCTACCGTGACAGTTCCCACAAGTAACATTGAGGCGATCCAGAAAAACAACTTCGTGTACTTCATCGTTAGTCTCCTTTCATTAACCAGAGCTCGGATTAGCAGAAGTCCAATTGGCAGAAACAGCATCCACAAGCCGGTCCACGCTGAGCGGTTCGAGGAAGGAAGTTAAAAAGCTCTGGCTGATGTTGATCACGCGCTCACTCGCCATCTCGCATGCCTGATCAACCTGCCGGCCGAGCAATCGCCTTAGAGTGATAATTCTAGTTTAGGGAAACGCCACGGCAACCGGCAGAATTACCAGTGTCCGCATCTTTTGGGTTCGGGCAATCCAGAACTAACCGGGTTGGGGAAGAGTTGCTGACGGCCCGCCAGGGAAGGTCAATAACGCAGCTGCTACAGGTCGCCGATTCTTAGGGGCGAATATCTACTGGAGTCCCATCCGGGACAAGCCGCCAGATCTCCTCGATTTCCGAATCGGTTACGGCTATGCAACCGGCCGTCCAATCGTAAAGATATTGCTTTTCCCCCAATGACTCGAACTCGCTGCCAAGGCCGTGAATCATGATGTCGCCACCGGGGCTCACGCCCATTTTCCGGGCTTGCTCTTTATCGCTTTGGTCAGGATAGGAGATATGTAAAGCCAGATGAAACCTGCTTGCGGGGTTGCGATAATCAATCCGATAAAGCCCTTCGGGCGTCTTATCGTCGCCTTGTCGCCGCTTTGGCGCCAAGCCACCACTTCCAAGGGCTACCGAATAGGTCTTCACTATCTGGTCTCCACTTAGCAGAAACAGTTTATGGTCTCTCTTCAGCACCAGGATGTGATCAACTTTACGCTGCATAGACGCAACCGCGGGTAGTCCCACGACGAATAGCAACCCAAAGATCTTTAAATGCCGAATCAATAACAATGCCTTGCCCTGGCGCGCCAATCCCGTTCTTCTGATTCTGTGTTGCTGTTATTGGTTGGATCATTCGGAGGTAATTTCGGTCGGATGACGAGCTTGCTTCTCACCAACAACCCAAACGGCCCCTCCGGAGCTGAGCGCCCCGTCCCGCGCGTCTTGCGAGCACAAAAAAGTGGGCCTGCTAACAGGCCCACTCTCTCTTTGATTCCGCTACGGTCCTATTTGGCTTTGGCGGACTTGGCCTTCACTTCAGGCTCGGCTGACAGCAGGTGCCGGATGTGATCGAGCCGCGCTTTCAGTTGACCCTTGTAGGCTTTCATGTCAATCGGTTCCTGCGCTACGCCGCTCTCCATGGCTGCCTTGGCAACTGCCATGGCTTCCCACTCCAGTACGCGCATGTCGAACTGCTTCGGCACAATGTAATCCCGGCCGAACTTCATCGACTTGACGCCGTAAGCTTTCAGCACTTCGTCGGGAACAGGCTGCTTGGCCAGATTAGCCAGCGCCATGGTGGCCGCCTGCTTCATCTGCTCGTTGATCTGCGTGGCACGCACATCGAGCGCGCCGCGGAAGATGAACGGGAAGCCGAGCGAGTTGTTGATCTGGTTCGGATAATCCGAGCGCCCGGTGCACATAATGACGTCCTTGCGCGCCGCACTCGCCGCTTCGTAGGTGATTTCCGGATCGGGGTTCGCCATCGCGACAACCACCGGAGAGGCAGCCATTGACTGCACCATCGCCGGAGTCACGCAATTGCCCGTCGAGAGGCCAACAAACATATCGGCGCCCTTCAACGCGTCCGCCAGCGTCCTGGCTGCGGTCTCCACCGCCAACGGCTCCTTGTACTTGTTCATGCCTTCTTTGCGTCCCTTGTAAATCACGCCTTTGGAATCGCAAAGAATGATGTTCTCGGGCTTCACGCCAAGATTGATGTAATGCTTGGCCGTGGAGATCGCCGAGGCCCCGGCGCCGTTGAACACGATCTTGATCTTGTCGAGCGGCTTGCCCACGATCTCCATCGCATTCAGCAGGCCCGCGCCGGAGATGATTGCCGTTCCATGCTGATCGTCATGGAATACCGGGATCTTCATCGTCGCCTTCAGGCGATTTTCAATCTCGAAGCATTCCGGAGCCTTGATGTCTTCCAGGTTGATGCCGCCGAAGGTGGGCTCAAGCAACTGCACGCACTTGATGATGTCTTCTACGTTCTCGGTGCCGATTTCAATGTCGAACACGTCGACATCGGCGAATCTCTTGAACAGAACAGCCTTGCCTTCCATGACCGGCTTGCCGGCCATAGCGCCGATATTGCCCAGCCCCAGTACCGCTGTGCCGTTCGTGATGACCGCAACCAAGTTCCCTTTTCCGGTGTACTTGAAAGCGTCGTGTGGGTTCTTCTGAATGTCCAGGCAGGGGGTTGCAACCCCAGGGGTATAAGCCAAGCTAAGGTCATGCTGCGAAGCGCATGACTTGGTGGGTAAAATCTCAATTTTTCCGGGGCGCCCTATCGAGTGATAGTCGCGTGCTTCAATTCCAAAATTTGCCATAAGTGCCATCCGTCTCGTGATTCGGTGAATAAAGAAGTTGGTTGAATAATTCTTGTTATCTAGTCCAGAGCGCCCTTGAATCCCTCCCTCTCCTAGGCGAACTCACGATGCGCTGAACACTTAGTTAGTTAGGGTGTTGCTAAAAATATCGTCGGTTCCGGCGTACTCAATGCACGGAATCATCAAACAGGGCGGACTTTATCCCAAAATATTGAACAACCACGTGACTTGCGACTAGCAACCTCGTGACCCACGTCACATTTAGGCTGGAATTATCGTAACGTCACGTTGAGCCGTGCGCTGGATCACCTGGAAAGCCGCAACTGCGCTAGTTTTAATACTTTGGTGGAGGGAACCCACTCTTGGGCTATTGCAGATTTCAACACTCGGATCTGCGCCAGATTCGTTTATGAATCCGCTGGATGCCCTTCCGGCATCGTCTGCGCCGGCCAGGAATCACCCCACGCTGCTCTGCGGGCCGCCCGGTAGTCCGCCTTCTTCGATTTGCCGATCGTGCGTTTGCCTATGCCGTCCGCGGAGCATAGTTGCAGCTCGACAAAGCCGGAGTGATACACGGGATGCCGGACAATTCTCTGCTCAGCCGGATTGGCCTTGAGCGGCGTGGCTGCCAGATATGAGAACTTCTCGTCTTCGTGCCCGAGATCTCCCCCTTTGATCCGCCGGTGCATGGCGGTGCGCTCGACCCGCGCCGCGAAGTGGCACCAATCGCCGGCCACGGCCATAGGGCACGCGAACCGGTGCGGGCAAGGAGCCACCAGGGTTGCACCCAGGGCGATTAGCTCCGACCTTGCCTGATGAACGCAGCCGAACCCGGCCCGCGTTCCGGGTTCAACCAGCACCAGCAGCTTGCGTGTTCTCTGCCATGCTTGCCGCAGACAAAGGGAACGCTGGTCGGCTGAAAGTTCTCCAAGCGAATACGAGGCGACGACGAGATCGAATGCGCCTTCCGCAAATTTGCCATTCAGGTTCGAATGGATCCACTCCGCTTGGCGCAGAGCCGGCGAATCGCTGGTTGCACAAAGCTGCCGTCCCAAACCGATAAGGCCACTATCGCGCTCGATGAGCCTAAGCTGCCGCACATCGGGAAAAAGCTCAACGGCCGCCCAAGCCGCGGTGCCCGGTCCCGAGCCCAGATCGAGCATCGTCTCCATCGCCACACCGTTATCGGACATGGAATCGTTATCGGACGTAGGATCGTCGCCGGATTGCGGAATTAAATGCCGTTTTGCCGCCCTCAATGCCTGCATAAGCGCGGCGTAAGTCGCGGGCATGCGGACCAAAAGATAAGCCAGGCGCTCGTCTTCACTTCGGATTGCCGCAGCTTGCGTCGCGGTCTTATAGCGGTCCGTCAGGGCTACCGCCGCAAGCCGCAGGCGATGGGGAGACACCGATTCCGTCAGCCTCTCGATCGCTTCCGGCAGCTTGGATGGCAGTCTCATCGCTCCAGTGTAAACGCACGTCAGCTCAACATCGCCGCGAATGCGGATTTCCGGGTTCGGCCTAGGCGCTCGCCGCATCTTATGCGGATACGCTTGTCACCGGGTGAGGTGATCTTTTCCGTTGTCACATTGGCCCGTGTTTTGTATCGAGCGCGCCACGTTGCAAAACACCGTAAATCGTGATGTCGCTACGACTGCCGTAAAGACCCTGCGGTCACGATCCGGGGTGACTCGTCTCACCGATCTAACCTCTTTTGAAAGCGTAACTTAGATGCATAGGTTCTGTGCCAATGGGACGCGAAGAGCAGCCGAGCAGCCGTGCCGCCGGTCGCTAAACCCAGGGAAAAGGAGCTTGCCGTATGGGACGCACGATTGAAGTTACCGAACTGATCCTGAGGGATGCTCACCAGAGCCTGCTGGCAACCCGCATGGCGATGGAAGACATGATTCCGGCCTGCGAAGACCTCGATAACGCGGGCTTCTGGTCGCTGGAGTGCTGGGGTGGAGCAACCTTCGATTCCTGCATTCGCTTCCTCAACGAAGATCCCTGGGAACGTCTCCGCACCTTTCGCAAGTTGCTGCCCAAAACGCGTCTTCAGATGTTGCTTCGCGGTCAGAACCTGCTTGGCTACCGCCACTATGAAGACAGCGTAATCGAGCGTTTCGTCGATAAAGCCGCCGAGAACGGCATGGATGTGTTCCGCGTCTTCGATGCGCTGAACGATCTTCGCAACCTCAGCACTGCCATACGTGCGGTGAAGAAGACGGGCAAACACGCGCAAGGCACGATCTGTTACACCGTCAGTCCGGTGCATACCATCGAAGCCTTTGCCGAAATGGCGGAGCAGTTGGTTGAGATAGGCTGCGATTCGATCTGTATCAAGGACATGGCCGCCCTGTTGAAGCCGCAGCCCGCCTACGATCTCGTCAGGAGCATTAAGAAACGCTGCGGCGAGCAGACTCTGGTGCATGTGCACGTCCATGCCACGACGGGCGTCACTCTGGTCTCCCTGATGAAGGCCATTGAAGCCGGGTGCGACATCGTTGACACGGCCATCAGCTCGCTCTCGCTCGGCCCCGGACACAACCCGACGGAGAGCCTGGTCGAGATGCTTGAGGGCACTCCCTACGACACTCGGTTGGACATGGACCGACTGCTCCGGGTGAAGCGCTACTTCGCCAAGATACGTCCACGCTATAGCGAGTTCCTGAGCGACATCAATGGAGTGGAGACGGAAATCTTCAAGAGCCAGATTCCGGGCGGCATGATCTCTAACATGGAGAGCCAGCTCAAGCAGCAAGGTGCGGGTGATCGCCTGCAGGAAGTCCTCGAAGAGGTGCCCAGGGTGCGGCGCGATGCCGGTTACCCACCGCTGGTCACTCCTTCCAGTCAGATCGTGGGATCGCAGGCCGTGTTCAATGTGCTGATGGGCAAATACAAGGTGCTCACCGGAGAATTTGCCGACCTCATGCTCGGCTACTACGGCAGCACCCTGGGCGAGAAGAATCCGGAGGTTCTTAAGCTTGCCGAGGCACACGCCAAAAAGCCGCCGATCACCTCACGTCCGGCGGATTTGCTGAAGCCGGAATGGGAGGCGCTGCGATCACAGGGCTTGGCACTGGAAGGTTGCAACGGCAGCGATGAGGATGTGCTCACCTACGCAATGTTTCCCCAAGTGGCGTCTAAGTTTTTTGCTTCCCGCCACAAGGGACCCAGAAATCTGGGAAAAGACCCGGCGCAGGTCGCTCCGGCTCCCGCCCCGGCGGCGGGTGCGGCGGCTTCGACCGGCCCCGCTCATCCCCAGAACTACGTCGTGACCCTGAACGGGAAAGAGCACAGGGTTACAGTCGCGCCGGCTACATAGGCATTTTGTTTTCAACGGCGTATTGGATCAACGAAGGATTGGGCCACATCGATCGGAGAAAAACCATGGCCACGCAAAGCACTGAGTCGCAAAAGGCATCGGCACAAAAAACAATGGACGAGCGAATTACCGAGTTGCGGGACCGGCGTGAGCGGGCACAGCTCGGCGGAGGCAAGGCTCGAATCGAAAAGCAACACAAGAGCGGTAAACTCAGCGCCCGTGAGCGCATCGAGGGGCTGGTCGATCCGGACAGCTTCCAGGAGATCGCCCTCTTCGCCGAGCATCGCGCCACGCTGTTCGGAATGGCTGAAAAAGACATGCCCGCCGATGGCGTGGTGACCGGCTGCGCCACCGTCGACCGCCGGCTCATCCACCTTGCCAGTCAGGATTTCACCGTCGCCGGCGGAGCCGCCGGTGAGGTTCATTGCGACAAGGTCGCCGAAATGATGGAGATGTCGCTGAAGACCGGCAGTCCTTTCGTCTTCATCAACGACTCGGGCGGCGCGCGCGTGCAGGAAGGCATCGACAGTCTTTCCGGTTACGGCCGCGTCTTCTATCGCAACGTGATGCTGTCGGGCACGGTGCCGCAAATCTCGATCATCTGCGGCCCCTGCGCTGGTGGCGCTGCCTACAGTCCGGCGCTGACCGATTTCATCATCCAGACCCGCAACGCACAGATGTTCATTACCGGCCCGCAGGTCATCAAGCAGGTGACCGGCGAGGTGGTCACGGCCGAGGAACTGGGCGGACCGCAAGCACAGATGAACACTTCGGGCGTGGTGCATCTGGTGGCCGCGAACGATGAAGAGGCCCTGTATCTTTGCCGCAGGCTGCTCAGCTTTTTGCCTTCGAACAACCTGGAAGACCCGCCGCTCCTTCCCTTTGACATGCCGTTGGGGGACGATCCGGAGCTAGGCAACCTGCTGCCGGTTGAAAGCAAGGTTGGCTACGATATGCGGGGGATCATCGCTCGCGTGCTGGACCACCAGGATTTCCTGGAGATTCAGCCGGGTTTTGCGCCGAACATTGTGGTGGGATTCGGACGGATTCAGGGACGCCCGGTTGGGGTTGTCGCAAATCAGCCTGCGGTGCTGGCCGGGGCGCTCGATATCAATGCTTCGGACAAGTCGGCGCGATTCATTCGTTTCTGCAATGCGTTCAATGTGCCACTCGTGACCTTCGTCGACGTCCCCGGCTTCCTGCCCGGGGTGCAGCAGGAGTACGGCGGAATCATTCGTCACGGAGCCAAGATGCTGTTTGCCTACTCGGCGGCAACCGTGCCGAAAGTGACAGTAATCGTGCGCAAGGCTTACGGCGGTGCCTATCTGGCGATGTGCGGCAAGGACCTCGGAGCCGACCGCGTGCTGGCCTGGCCCACGGCTGAAATCGCCGTGATGGGTGCCGAGGGCGCGGCTGAGATCGTCTTTCGCCGCGAAATCGATGCCGCCAAGGACAAAGGGGCCCGTCGCAAGGAGCTTATCGAGCTCTATCGCAGCACCTTTGCGACTCCGTTTGTGGCCGCCGGACGCCGGCTGGTGGACGACATTATCGAGCCGTCGCATACCCGGCGTTTGCTGGCCAAGGCGCTGGGGTCTCTGCACCACAAGCGCGAGCTGCGGCCGCCCAAGAAGCACGGGCTGATCCCGCTCTAGGAACGAATGGAGGATTCGATGGAAGATCAAGATTCGAAAACTCGCAAATCGCCCTTGCGGCTCATATTGCGGGGCGGTGCTTTCGTCGCGGGCTGGTTCGTGACTCACTTGAGCTATCGCCGCATGGTGCGCCAGGAACTCGACCAACTCAGAAGCGAAATGAAGGCGCAACTGCGGCGCCTGACTGAGTTGGAGATGGCGCTTTCCAGGACGACGGGCATTGGGGGAGCGGCCGTGGAGGCTGCCGCGGCACCGCCCGCACCAGCGTCACCCGACGAGATTACGGCGGAGCGGATGGCCCTCATCGCCGCCGTCGTCACTGCGTTCCTGGGCAGGAAGGTCAAAATTCATCAGGCACGCCTGGTGAATCCCGAAGTGGTAAGTCCCTGGGCGCAGCAGGGACGCGTTTTCGTGCAGGCTTCCCATGCCCTTGTGCGGCACTGATGATACCGGTAAGCGGTTGTTTGCTGTTGCTACTGGTTGAGGATGAAAGGAGCGCTCTACCTTGAAGCTACAGATCGCCATTGATGGCAAGACCTATGAGGTTGAAGTTGAGATCGCCGAAGACGATACTCAACCCCGCATGTACCCGGCGTATGCGCCGCCGCCGTCCCTCGCCGCGAACGGCGCGCCGGCCCCGGCTGCCGGCCCCAGGCCGTTACCGGTAGGTACGGAAGTTGTCGCCGATGAGTCGAAGGTATGCCGCAGCCCCATTGCCGGGGTTGTTATCCGCTGCAACGCACAGAATGGACAGCAAATTCAGCCCAACGATCTGCTGCTGGTGGTGGAAGCCATGAAGATGGAAACCAATGTCACGGCGCCGGTCGGGGGCACAATCAAGACCATCAGGGTGCAGCCCGGCGACGCCGTTCAGACCGGGCAGGTCGTGGTCGAATTCGACTAGACAGTAGTCATTGACGTACATCACTCACTTTCTCTTTTGCTTTGCCTCGTCACGGCGCGATTTGTCATAAAGCAGTAATTTCCAGCTTGCCCCAGCACAGGAAGATGGTGTTGAATTAGGGGGAAGATATTAGAAGTAGTAAGAGCAATTCTAGGCTAAATTAAGGGAAATTTCTTAGGAGTGATCTTATGAGTCATGCTCACCCAGTGAGTGATTTCAACCAGGAATTGCTGAAGGTTCCCGGATTCCTATTTTTTGATCACATTGCCATTGCGGTTCGTTCGGGCGAGTTGGACAAGCAGGTTGAGGCATATCAACTGCTCGGGTTCCGCGAGGTTCACCGTGAAGAAGTGCTCGGCGGCGACCAGGTGCGCGAGGCATTGCTGCAAGTTGGCGATGGCCCGAACCTGATTCAGGTCATCGAGCCGCTTAACGAGACCTCGCCGGTGCAGAAGTTCATCGACAAGAACGGCGGGAGGGGCGGCCTGACTCATCTGGCCTTCCGTGTGCGCAACGCCAAAGCGGCGTACGATTATATGCAGGGGGCGGGGTTCAATCTTATCGACAAGGCACCTCGCCGGGGCTCGCGCGGAACCATTGTGTTTTTCGTCCACCCAAAGTCGCGTAACGAAAACCCCTTCGGTTTCCTGATCGAGGTGGTTGAAGATCCCAACCAGCACTGACCGCAGTGAGGGAATGAGCATCGCCTATGCCACAAAATAACAGCTTAAAGCTGAAGGAAGACTTTCCTCCGGTGACAACCGCGGAGTGGAACGATGTCGTCGCCAAAGACCTCAAGGGAGACGCGCCCTCCAAGTTGCTCTGGAAGACCGACGAAGGGATTAACGTTAAGCCCTTCTATCGCGCGGAGGACATCAACGACCTGCAATTTCAGCTCGCCAGCGCTCCGGGCGAATTCCCGTTCGTGCGCGGCACGCGCGCGACCAACGACTGGTCCATCCGGCAAACCATCGACTTGCCCGACCCGGCGCAGGCCAACGCCGCCGCACGTCAGGCGCTTGCCGCCGGAGCAGAGTCAATCGCCTTCGAGATTCTGCCCGAGGGTGCCTTCCTGCGCGGTGTAGCCGTGCAGAACGCCGAAGACATGCGGCGCTTGATCAAAGGTCTCAATGGCGTCCCGCTCTCGTTTCGCGCTCACCAGGCGGCACGCGCCATCCTCGCACTCTATCTTGCCGAACTGAAGGAGCCCGCCAGTGCTACCGGCTCCATCGATTTCGACCCACTTGGCGACCTGCTGCTGGACGGCGCGAGTTCGCGCACACCGCAGGAGATTTTCGCGGATGCCGCCGAGACCCTGAAATTTGCCGCCGGCAAAGCGCCTCTGCTGCGAACCCTCGCGGTTCGCGCCGGGCAGTATACCGAGGCGGGAGGCACCGTTGTTCAGGAGCTTGCCTTCGCCCTCGCTACGGGGGTTGAGTACCTTTCCGAGCTCACACGGCACGGGCTCAGCGTCGATCAAGTCTGCTCGAAAATCTTTTTTGTGTTTGCCTCCGGCAGCAACTACTTTTTCCAGATTGCGAAGCTGCGCGCCTTCCGCATGATGTGGGCGCAGGCGGTCGCGCAGTTTGAGCCGAAGCAGGCAGACTCGTCCAAGGCAATCGTGGAAAGTGTCACCGCGCGTTGGGGAATCACGGCATACGCCGCTCACAACAATCTGCTGCGCGGGGCCACCGAAGCGATGTCTGCCGCCCTGGGCGGTAGCGACAGCATCGAAGTCACGCCATTCGACGCCGCTCTGAAGCCCTCTGGCGATTTCTCCCGCCGCATGGCGCGTAACACCCAGGTCATTCTCAAGCAGGAAGCCTATCTGGATCGCGTCGCCGATCCCGCCGGAGGCTCTTACTATGTGGAGTCGCTGACCGACTCGCTTGCGCGTGAAGCCTGGAAGCTCTTTCAGGAAGTGGAAGCCAAAGGCGGGCTGCTCAAAGCCATGCAGTCGGGTTTCGTGCAGCAGGAGATTGCTAACGCCCATCGGCAAAAGGACGAAGCCATCGCGGCGCGCCGCCTCAGTCTGCTGGGAACCAATCAATACCCGGATCATAACGAGCAGGTGCTCGCAACGCTTGAGCAAAATGCCAATGTCACCGCGCTGCGCAAGTCAGCCTCTGGCGTAAAGCCGGCGTCCTCGTCCGCGGAGTTGGCGCGTCAATTCGCCGATGGCCTGACGCTTGGCGAGTACTTGGCGCCCGGTGCCGCTGTGTTTACCGTCGAAAAGCTTACGCCCTACCGCGGGGCCGAGCCCTTCGAAGTCTCTGCGGCTGCGCACTGAGCGGCATGCCGCTAAGACCGGCCACCGTCCGCGTGTGCTTCTGCTGGAGTATGGCGACATCAAGATGCGCAAAGCCCGCGTGGCCTTCAGCACGAACTTTTTTGCCGCCGCGGGTTTTGAGATTGTTCCCGCCTTCGCCGAGGCCGATCCCGTCGCCGCCGCCCAAGTCATCGCCGAGCGAAAGCCGGAGCTGGTCGTGCTTTGCAGCGCCGATCAGCAATACCTGCCCATGGCGAGGCCGCTGATCGAAAAACTGAGGCAATCCAAAGCAGTGCCGGTGATCGTTGCCGGTTACCCCAAAACTGACATCGAACAATTACAGCGGGATGGAGTCGCCGATTTCGTCCACATTCGCAGCAACGCGCTCCAGGTGTTGACGCACTGGCAGCAGCAGTTGGAAGTGGGGGATTAGCATCATGCGACCTGATTTCAGCAAGATCGATTTCCAATCGAAGGCCAACGGTGGCGCGCGTACCTCGTCCGCCCCAGTCGCATCCGAGCCCGAGGCGCCTGCTCGCCTCTGGCTTACGCCGGAACATATCGAGGTTCCCGGAGTTCTGAGCCGCCAAGTGCTCGAAGGCATGGAACACCTCGAATATGCCGCCGGTGTTCCGCCTTACTTGCGTGGCCCGTACTCGACCATGTACGCCACCCAGCCATGGACGATACGCCAGTATGCCGGCTTCTCTACGGCCGAGGAATCGAACGCCTTTTACCGGCGCAATCTCGCCGCCGGCCAGAAGGGACTCTCGGTCGCCTTCGATCTGCCGACGCATCGCGGTTATGACAGCGACCACGAACGCGTGCCCGGCGATGTGGGCAAGGCCGGCGTTGCCATCGACTCGATTCTCGACATGAAGATCCTCTTCGGCCAGATCCCTCTGGATCAGATGTCGGTGTCGATGACCATGAACGGCGCGGTGCTGCCCATCATGGCCTTCTTTATCGTTGCCGCCGAAGAGCAGGGCGTGCCGCCGGAGAAGTTGAGCGGAACCATCCAGAACGACGTGCTCAAGGAGTTCATGGTCCGCAATACCTACATCTATCCGCCCGCGCCTTCGATGCGGATCATCGGCGACATCTTCCGCTACTGCTCGGAGAAGATGCCGAAGTTCAACTGCATCAGCGTAAGCGGCTACCACATGCAGGAAGCCGGGGCCACCGCCGACCTTGAGCTGGCCTATACGCTCGCCGACGGAGTCGAATACCTGCGCACCGGCATTAAGGCCGGCCTTTCGGTCGATGACTTCGCGCCGCGCATTTCCTTCTTCTGGGCGATTGGCATGAACCACTTCATGGAAATCGCCAAGATGCGCGCCGCGCGCGTGCTCTGGGCCAAGCTGGTCAAGCAGTTTGGACCCAAAAACGTGAAGTCCCTGGCGCTGCGCACGCACTCGCAGACTTCCGGCTGGAGCCTGGCCGCGCAGGACCCGTACAACAATGTGATCCGCACGTGCGTCGAGGCCATGGCCGCGGCCCTGGGCCACACCCAGTCTCTGCATACGAATTCGTTGGACGAGGCCATCGCGCTGCCGACTGATTTCTCCGCCGGCATCGCGCGCAACACGCAGCTCTACCTCCAGCAGGAGACCGAAATCACCCGCGTCGTCGATCCCTGGGCCGGCTCATACTATGTCGAAAAGCTCACCCATGAACTGATTCACCGTGGCTGGGCGCTCATCAGCGAGGTGGAGGAGCTCGGCGGCATGGTGAAGGCCATCGAGGCGGGCATTCCCAAAATGCGTATCGAGGAAGCCGCCGCGCGCAAGCAGGCTCGCATCGATGCCGGCGTGGACACCATCGTCGGAGTCAACGCCTACAGGCTCGAAAAAGAGGCTCCGCTCGCCACCCTCGAAGTGGACAACAGCGCCGTTCGCGACGCCCAGATCCGGCGCCTCGAAAAGCTTAAGGCGGAGCGCAACGCGGGCGAAGTCGAGTGCGCACTCGCGGCGCTCACCGAATGCGCGCGGACGGGAACCGGCAATCTGCTGGCGCTTGCCGTCGATGCGGCCCGCAAACGCGCCACCCTGGGCGAAATTTCAGACGCGCTGGAGAAGGTCTTTGGCCGCTATCAGGCGGTCATCCATTCCATCTCGGGCGTTTACTCGGCGGAGAGCCAAATGGACAAGGAATTTCAGAACGCGCGCCTCATGGCCGACGAGTTCGCCAAAGAGGAAGGTCGCCGGCCCCGAATCCTGGTGGCCAAGATGGGGCAGGACGGCCACGACCGCGGCGCCAAGGTCATCTCCACGGCATTCGCCGACCTGGGCTTTGACGTCGATATAGGACCGCTCTTCCAGACTCCGCGCGAGGTGGCGCGCCACGCCGTTGAAAACGACGTGCACGTGCTCGGGGTCTCCACCCTCGCCGGCAGTCACAAGACTCTGGTGCCGCTGGTCATCGACGAACTCAAGACGCTGGGCCGCGAAGACATTCTCGTCGTCGTCGGCGGAGTCATTCCGCCGCAGGACTTTCAGTTCCTCTATGACGCCGGAGCGTCCGGTGTCTTCGGTCCCGGCACCATCATTCCAGTTGCGGCCCAGAAGATTCTGCGCGTGCTGATCAGCGCCGCAGTGGAAGACAAGGTGGACGGCATCGCGCCCCCGGCAAGGTGAGTTAGAAGTCCCGACCGCAGTCTGGCGCCCCACATCTGCCGCAGTCAGCAGATGTGGGAGTCTTTCCCGGGAGTTTCTCCGCAATACACCTACTCTTCAACCGCGTCACAGGGTAAACTCTGAGCCGGAGTTTCTCGCCGTTCGGCGGGGGAGGCTAGCAGAATGTACCGCAGCAAAAAAATTCTTAATAAGCCCGAGTGGTGCATGAACCGCAGTGTCTTCAAATCACTCGGTTACTCGAACGACGACTTGGACAAGCCGATCATTGGCATCGCCAACGCCTGGAACGAACTGGTGCCGGGACACGCCAATCTGCGGCAAGTGGCGGAATGGGTTCGCAAAGGCATCTACAAGGCGGGCGGAGCGGTCGCCGAATTCGGCGTAATCGGCGCCTGCGACGGCACCGCGCAGGGAAACGTCGGAATGCACTTCATCTTGCCATCGCGGGAGTTGATTGCCAACGATATCGAAGTGATGGTCGAGGCTCATCAACTGGATGCAATCGTCCTGCTGGGCTCTTGCGACAAGATTGTTCCGGGCATGCTGATGGCTGCCGCGCGGCTGGACATTCCCGCGATTTTTCTGCCGGGCGGCCCCATGCTGGGCGGCGTGGTCTTTGACAACCGGAAGTCGGATCTGACGACCATGTCTGAAGCCCTGGGCATGCTGAAGAACAACGCCATTAGCGAAGAGACTTACGAAGGTCTGGAAGATCTCTGCGGGCCGACCTGCGGTTCCTGCGCGTTTCTCGGGACGGCCAACACTATGTGTTGTCTTGCTGAAGCCCTTGGGATGTCGCTTCCTGGCTCGGCTTTGATTCCGGCGGTCTACGCCGACCGGCTCAGAATCGGCGAAGAAACCGGCAAGGCAATCGTCAATCTGGCAAAGAACGGGGTGAAGGCCAAGGACATCATTACCCTGGAATCCTTGCGCAACGCGGTGCGCGTCCTGATGGCAATCGGCGGATCGACGAACGCGGTTCTGCATCTCACGGCGGTGGCGGCGGAGATCGGAATCAGCGCCGAAGAGATGATGAATGTTTACGATTGCACCAGCGAAACCACGCCGCAGGTGGCAAAGGTCAATCCCGCATCGAAATACGACATGGAGGATTTCTACAAGGCCGGCGGCATACCCCAGGTCATGCAGGAGATCAAGTCGCTGCTGCACCTTGACTGCCGCACTGTAACCGGCGCGACCATCGGTGAAGACCTTGAGCGGTTCCGGGGAAAGTTTCCGGTGAACCGCGAGGTCATCAAGACCATGAGCGAGCCCTTCAACGCGCTCAAGGGGTTGGCCATCCTGAAGGGCAATCTGGCGCCTGACACAGCGGTGACCAAGCCTGCCGCCATAGATCCTTCGATGTGGAAGTTCACCGGAATCGCGCGCGTCTTCGACTCTGAGGAGTTGGCCGAAGCAGCCATACTGGATGGGAAGATCAAGCAAGGCGACGTGGTCGTGATTCGCTACGAAGGGCCGAAGGGCGGCCCCGGCATGCGCGAAATGTACAAGGCCATGAAGTACCTCTACGGCATGGGACTGGCGAAAAAGACTGCACTTATTACCGATGGCCGCTTCTCCGGAACCAATAATGGATGTTTCGTCGGGCACATTTCGCCGGAAGCCGCCGAAGGCGGACCCTTAGCGATCGTCGTCGACGGCGATACAATTACCATCGACATTCCGGGTAAGACCTTGCAGTTGCACGTGAGCGAGGAGGAGATCGCGTCTCGCTTGAAAACCTGGAAGAGACCAAAGCCCAAGTTCACCAAAGGCTATCTGGGTCTATACACGAAATTGGCGTCGTCGGCCGCCAGCGGCGCGATTCTGCGGCTGGAATAGCGAGGTTCCAGAGTTGGCGTATCCTTCCAAGGAAGCGGAGCGAAGTAGAGGGATCTGGTGTTTCTTCCCGAAGCGCAACACAAGATTCCTCGACTCGCGCTCAGGGTCGCTCGCTCGGAATGACGATCATCTATTGGGATACAGCATCTCTGGGACATCGAGCAAAAGAGGATAGACGGTAACCTTCGATCTCGAAACTTGAAACTTGAAACTTCTTTGAACGGAGTTTTCGATTGCCTCCTGGGGATGAAACGCTTTTCGTTCGGCCAGGCGTCGATCAGCCTGCGGACATCAGGTCCACGGGCGTGCGCCGCCGCCGCCGTCTGACGCTCACCGAGTACGTCGAAGGCATTCTTCGCGGCGATCGCATCGTGCTCGCCAGGGCCATCACGCTCATCGAAAGCTCACGCGGCGAAGACGCCGAATTGTCTCAGCAAATTATCGACGATTGCCTGCCCCGGTCGGGCGATTCGATTCGCGTCGGCATCACAGGCGTCCCTGGCGCGGGCAAGAGTACTTTCATCGAGGCGCTGGGAAATTACCTGATCGGCAAGGGGAACCGCGTCGCCGTGCTCGCCGTCGATCCCAGCAGTGAGCGCTCCGGCGGCAGCATCCTCGGCGACAAGACCCGCATGGAGCGGCTCGCCAACAGCGAAATGGCATTCATACGCCCTTCGCCCGCAGGCGGCTCGCTCGGCGGTGTTGCCCGTCGCACCCGCGAGTCAATGATCCTCTGCGAAGCCGCCGGCTTTCGTACCGTGCTCATCGAAACCGTGGGAGTAGGCCAGTCGGAGACGCTCGTTCACGGCATGGTCGACTTTTTCCTGCTGCTCATGATCTCCGGTGCTGGCGACGAACTCCAGGGCATCAAGCGCGGAATCATCGAGATGGCTGACCTGCTCGCCATCAACAAGGCCGATGGAGATAACGTCAGGGCTGCCGATCGTGCAAGGCGCGAATTGGAGCAGTCTTTGCACCTGTTTCCGGCGCGCGAAAGCGGTTGGACGCCGCAGGCTGTTACCTGCTCGGCTGCCACCGGCGAAGGCATCTCCGGTGTCTGGGATGCCGTGCTGCACCACCGCGCGCAAATGCAAGTCAGCGGCTGGTTCGACCAGAACCGGCGGCAGCAGCGGCAAACCTGGCTGCGCGAAGCCGTGCGCAATCAGTTGCTCGAACAGTTCCGGCACGACGAGCGCGTCAAAGCCGCTCTGCCGGGAATCGAACAGACCGTGCGCGAAGGCGGGCTCTCACCCACGAGCGCCGCCAAAGCGCTGATCGAAAAATTCAGGGGCAAGTAGGCCCGATTAGCAAGGCCGTCCGGAGGCCGCCATGACTGACTCCAAGCGGTACTCACCAAGAATCGTATCTTTCGGACTTCTCGGCGCACTCCTCCTGCTCGCATCCTGCACGTCCAAGCCGAAGGAGCCGAAGGATGTCCGGCGCTATCCCATCGAGGGTAAGGTCATCGCCGTCGACGCACCGAAAAAAGAGATCACGCTGCAACACAAAGAAATCCCCGGATACATGGCGGGCATGACAATGCCATTCCGCGTTCAGGACGAATGGGTCTTCAACGTCGCGCGGGCGGGAGATGAGTTGCACGGAACCCTGGCCGTCGGCGCCGACCGGGCTTATATCACTGACATCTCGATCAACCAGAACGCGGCGACCGCAGCCGGCAGTTCGACTTCGCAGGCACACTTGCCGGACATCGGCGAAGCGGTGCCCGACTTCTCGTTCGTGGATCAGAATGGCCGCCGCGTGCACCTTCATCAGTTCCGCGGCAAGCCCTTATTGCTGACCTTCATCTACACCCGCTGTCCGCTGCCGGACTTCTGCATTCGCATGAGTAACAATTTCGGGCAGCTTGCCAGAAATCTGAAGCAGGCTACCCCGGCTGCGTATGGCCGGTTGCAGCTACTCAGTATCAGCATCGATCCGGAATACGATAAGCCGGCCGTCCTGATGCGCTACGGGAAGACGTACGCCGGTGACATCGATCCGAAATTCGAGCACTGGCTATTCGTCTCCGGTACAGCGGCTGAGACTCGCAAGGCCGCCGATTTTTTTGGACTGGCTTACGTCCCCGAAGGTGGACAGATCGTGCACTCGCTGCGCACCGTGCTGGTCGCGCCCGACGGCAAGATTGCAGCGCAATACTCAGGCAACGACTGGACGCCCGCCGAGGTTGAGACTGAGCTGAAGAAGCTCTGAACAGCCGCTCGCCTCGGTGCATGCAACGTACGCTGCCGATTGTGGAATAATAATGCTCGTGCGTGTTTGGAGTTCCCGGCGACGGCCGCTTTTTCCGTTGCCTTGGGGCAGTTCGACGAGGGCCGATCAGCATGGAAGAACGCGAATTTTACGACGAGCGGCAAGAAACCAGGAAGACCACTCTGACATGTCCGCATTGCCGGCAGAGCGCCGAGTACGATCTCTCTTGGATGGTGCGTACCAAAAAGCGCAGCCTGTCGCCGCGCGCCGACGAGCGCGACCGGGCGAGGTTTGCCAAGGCCCGCTCCTACATGGTGCGGCGCGAGGACTTGATGGGCTGCAAGAATGTTCGCTGCCGCAAACGCTTTGAAGTTTCCGGCGTACAGTCGGTCGCCTTCCTGGATTAGCGATTCGGGTGCCCCATTCAAGCGTAGCTTGGGTGGCGGTGGTGTTTTTGAGAGTTGCTCTTCTTTTCGATATACTCGTCGGGTCGCGGTCTGTGCTCTCGGCGGGCCTGCATTGTCCATTCTTTCTGTCATTCGACCTGTTCCAGCGGAGTCGCCCACGGTGAGTTTTTGGGCTTCCACTCTCGCCGGAGCCAGTGGAGAGAGGTGCTCGGTTGAAGATCCTGGTTTGCGTTAAGCAGGTACCACAAAAGGATGTCCCACTGAAGTTGAACGAGGGTGGCACGTGGATTCGTGACGACGTGTCCTATGAAGTCAACGAGCCGGATGCTTATGCGCTGGAAGAGGCATTACGCCAGCGCGAGAAGCATGGCGGCGAAGTCGTGGTCATCACCGCCGGACCGGCGCGCGCGCAGCAGGTGTTGCGCGAAGCCTTGGCCAAAGGCGCCAACCGAGCCATTCACCTGGAGGATGACCGGTTCGTCACCCTCGATCCTTTGAACCTTGCCAAGGTGCTGGCCGCGGCCGTAAAGGACGAGCAGTTCGACCTCATCTTCACCGGATTGCAATCCGACGATTACGGCTTCGCGCAGACCGGCGTATTGCTGGCCGAATTGCTTGGGTGGCCGCATGCGACCATCATCATGCAGATTGAAAACAAGGATGGAGGCATCCGCGTCAAGCGAGAGCTGGAGAGCGGCTTCTTCCAGTTTGTCGATATGCCGGTGCCTGCCGTGCTCACCATTCAGTCCGGCATCAACAAGCTAAGGTATGCGACGTTGATCGGCATTAAGCAAGCCAAAACCAAGCCCATGCGCAAGGTGACGTGGGACGAGGTCAGCTCCGTCGTTGGCGACACCCTGCAAAAGGTTGAGCGCCTTTACGTGCCGCAGAAGACGAAGAAGACCGAGTACCTCGATGGCTCGCCGGCCGATATCGCAAAAAAACTGGTCGACAAGCTGCGCAATGAAGTTCGCGTGCTGTAACACGCGCACCGTAAACGGCAGCCGCCCGCAAGGCTGCTGCTTTCCTCCTGGACGCGATGGCATCTAAAACGTCAGGAGAAACAATATGCAAACGATCAGGACTTACGATGCCAAAATGGCCGCCCAGCGTCGCGGTTCGGTTGCTCTGGCTGTTGGATGGACGCTGCTTGCGATGGCAATGATCGTTGGCATCTACGTGAGCCAGGATATCCGAGAGGGAACGCGCCTCTTCGTACATTACGCGGGAGTGCTGGCTCTGCTCGGATTGATGAGTATCGGCTACGGCAATCGTTTGCGCCGTTCCAACGGCTGACGAGCATCGTTTCTCGTTGCACGTTTCACGAACACAAACCCTGTACTCGTGAAACGTGAAACTTTCAACGTGAAACGGATTAGTCGGAGTCCGCGTATGACGATCGTGGAGAGTCCTGAAAAGAAGCGGGAAACGGCAACCAGCATCATGATCATCGGTTGGATTTGCTGGGGATTTGCCTTGATGGTCACCTTGTTCAGTCCGGCCGCCATCCGTCTGGGGCGGCTGGGAATTGTCTACACGGCTGTCGTTCTAGCCATAGCCGGACTGGTGCTGAACGTCATCGGTTATCGCCTGCGCTCGCGCGCGCGCCTGCCCTGAGGGAGAGAGATGGATACGATTCTGGTCGTCGTCGAACAGCGTGAAGGCAAACTGAACCGCGTCTCATGGGAGACGCTTACTGGAGCGCAGGCCATCGCGGCGCAGACGGGCTGGGCGGTTGAGGCCGCCGTCGTCGGCAGCAACCTCGGCGCCATCGCCGGCGAAGTCGCGGCCAAGAAGGTCACCAAGGTCTACGCTATCGAGAGCGAAAAACTCGCCCGTTACACGCCCGACGGATTTGCCGCGGCCCTTAAGGATTTCATCCAGCAGAGCAAGCCCAAACTCGTGCTCATGCCGCACACCTACCAGGTGCGGGATTTTGCTCCCAAGCTCGCCACCTCACTCGGCGTCTCCCTGGTTCCCGACTGTATCGGATTCAAATACGAGAACGGCAAGCTGCTGTTCGTCCGGCAGATGTTCCAGGGCAAGTTCACCGCCGATGTTGCGATCTCCGGCGACGGTCCCTGGTTCGCCAGCTTCCAGACCGGAGCGTTTCGCGCCGACCAGGTGCAGGAGGGCACGTCGGCCGCTCCGGTTGAGACCGTGAAGGCGCAGATCGCCGATGGCGTAATTCGTACGCAGCCGGAAGAGCCGTTCAAGGAAGCCAAGCAGGCGGTGGACCTTACGCAGGCCGAGATCATCGTCTCCGTGGGCCGCGGCATCAAGGAGCAAAAGAATCTGGAAATGGCACAGAAGCTCGCCGAAGCACTCGGCGGTGAGATTGCCGCTTCGCGTCCCATCTGTGACAACGGCTGGCTGCCGATGGAGCGCCAGGTCGGCTCGTCCGGCCAGACGGTCGCGCCAAAACTCTATCTCGCGCTGGGCATCAGCGGCGCCATCCAGCACATTGTCGGCATGAAGGGAGCGCGCACCATCATCGCCATCAACAAGGACAGCGAAGCGCCAATCTTCGAAGTCAGCGACATCGGCGTCGTCGGCAACTTGTTCGAGATCGTGCCGCCATTGATCGAAGAAGTGAAGAAGGCGAAAGGATGAAGTTTCGAGTTTCGAGTTTCGAGAGAGATTTTCCCGGAAATTTGAACCTCGAAACTGCTCTAAGTTCGGTATTAGAATTCAAACGTTTGGTCGAAACGTTTCTTGTGTTGAACTTGAAACTCGAAACTGTTTCACGAAACTGTTTCATCTGAAAGGTTCGGTGCAGTTTGTCCTATTCCTATCGAGAGTTGATCGCTTGGCAAAAGGCAAAAGCACTTGCGATCGCGGTTTATCGTGGAACCGAGGGATTTCCTGCCGCCGAGCGATTTGGCCTCACGTCGCAATTGCGACGGTGTGCTGTATCCATCCCGTCCAACATCGCAGAGGGGCAAGGGCGCCTCACCCCTGGAGAATTCAGGCAGTTTCTCGGTCAGGCTCGCGGATCGCTTTTGGAACTGCAAACTCAGTTGGAGATTGCTTCAGAACTGGGGTTCCTGAATGAGGAGCAGTTCAACAGTCTCAATATCTTCGGGGCCGAACTTCTGCGTATCTTGAACGGGTTGTTAGATCGGATAGCCAAGACCCAACATGTGCGAACAAGGCGCTCCCTTGAAACACCCGAGAGCATTTAGGATCTGTGGCCGAAACACTTCTTGTCTTGAACTCGAAACTTGAAACTCGAAACTTCTTTTATGATTTTCCGCAAAGCAATTCCCGATGTCGAGCACCCGTTGATGGAAGCGGACGTGACCATTGTCGGCGGCGGACCCGCCGGGTTGGCCTGCGCGCTGCGTCTGTCGCAACTCATCGATGAGCACAATGCAGCCCATCCCGACGCTGCCCTCTCGAAAGAGAACATCTACGTTTTGGAAAAGGCGCGCGAGCTTGGTCAGCACTCGCTGAGTGGAGCGCTGCTCGATCCGCGTTCGATGGACGAGTTGCTGCCCGGCTGGAAAGACGAAGCGCCGATCGAGTCGGAAGTGACCACCGAGGCGGTTTACTTTCTCACGCGCAAGTCGAAGTTCAAGGCCCCCATCACTCCGCCTCCGCTGCGCGATCACGGCAACTACGTCATCTCGCTCAACCGCTTCGTCAAATGGCTCGGCTCCAAGGTCGAGGAGACCGGCATCACCGTTTTTCCGGGGTTTGCCGGCAGTGAGCTCTTGATCGAAGAAGGCAAGGTCACCGGCGTGCGCACCGACGACAAGGGCGTCGATAAGCAGAACCAGCCGAAAGCTAATTTCGAACCCGGCTACGACCTCAAGTCGAAGATCCTGATCCTCGCCGAAGGTCCGCGCGGCTCGCTCACCAAACAATTGACCGAGCGCTTTCAACTCGACCGCGACCGCAATCCCATGACCTTTGGCGCCGGCGTGAAAGAGCTGTGGGAGGTGCCTTCCGGGCGCATCGGCCGCGGTCAGGTGATCTATACCATGGGCTGGCCCCTGACCACCAGGGAGTATGGCGGCGCCTGGATCTACGGCGGTAAAGATAACGTCGTCTCGCTCGGATTCGTTACCGGACTTGATTACCCGGACCCGCGCACGGACCCTCAGCACGTGCTGCAATCTTTCAAGCAGCATCCCTTTGTTCGCGGCCTGCTCGAAGGCGGCAAGATCGTCCGCTACGGCGCCAAGACGCTGCCTTACGGCGGGTGGTGGTCGATGCCGCCGCTGGCAGGCGACGGCTGGATGATCATCGGCGACTCGGCCGGCTTCCTCAACGCGCAGCGGCTCAAGGGCATTCACCTGGCCATCAAGAGCGGCATGCTGGCCGCTGAAACCGCTTTCGACGCGCTCGTTGCCGGCAACTTTTCCGCCGCTCAACTGCATGCGTTTAAGCAACGCGTCGACGCCAGTTGGATCAAGCAGGAGCTTTACCCCGTGCGCAATTTCCACCAGGGCTTCGAGGGCGGCCTGCTACAGGGATTTGCGAATGCGGCGCTGCAACAGATTTCCGGCGGCAGGGGCTTAATGGAGCGCTACCCCGCTCACGCCGGGCACAAACGAATGCGTACCCTGGCCGACGCCCGCGGATGGGACGAACCCGAGCAGATCACCGGCTGGGCCAAGGGCGACGGCAAACTCACGTTCGATAAGCTAACAGACCTCTATCACTCGGGAACGCGCCACGAGGAAGATCAGCCCTCGCACCTTGTCATTCACGACACGGATATCTGCAATGCGCGCTGCACCCGCGAGTTCGGCAACCCGTGCCAGTTTTTCTGTCCGGCCAATGTCTATGAGATGGTCGAGTCCTCTACGGTGCCCGGAGCTAAGGAGATTCATCTGAACCCCTCCAACTGCGTGCACTGCAAGACCTGCGACATCATGGACCCGTACGAGATCATCACCTGGGTTCCGCCGGAGGGCGGCGGCGGGCCGAACTACGACGGTATGTGAAGCCCTTTCACTTCCTGCCCGATGACCCGAAGCCTCCCGCGTTGCGGCTCGACTCCGTCAGCTCTTCGACGGTCTCCACCGGCGTGGTCAGCACCGGATAAGGAATCAGGTTCGCGAGTTTTTCGCCGGCATGAATTTCTGCTGCCTCGTCGCCGAGGTTCTCGATCAGCACCTTGATTTCGCCGCGATAGCCAGCGTCGATGACGCCCCCCGTGAGCGCCAGTCGCCGTGCGGCCATCGATGACTTGTCGCGTAAGAGAGCACCCAGCGGTTCGCTCCGCAGCACTGGTCAGTTCAATGGCGATACCGGTGGATACGACGGCGTTTCCTCGCGGCGCAATGGTCACGTTTTCGGCGGCGTAAATGTCGTAGCCCAGGTCTTCACCCGGATGCGCAATCGTCGGCGCTTTGGCTCCGGGCCGCAGCAACTTAACTTTTAGCATTAGGAAAATGTATCAGCCGTCGCCGCCGCTTCATAGCACGTTTCTTTTAGCCCGCATTATTCATGAATCGGGTGGAGCAGGACTTCAGGCCTGCAGAAAAGCCAGCAACCATGCAGGCTTTAGCCCCTGAGGCGATTCCGTGTTGCCGACAGTATGTACCTCAGCGGCTAAAGCCGCCAATCCAGGCGGGCCGTAAATGCAGGGCTGAAGCCCTGCTCCACCCATACTTAGCCTTACTCATGAATAATCCGGGTTAGTGCGCTCGTTCGGCGCTGGCGTTCCGGATCACCACGCGCCGGCCGATGATTTCGTAGTTTCCTTCGATCACGATGCGAATCGCTTCCGTGTAGGCCTTGTGCTCCTGCTCCAGGATGCGCGCGGCCAACGTGTGTTCGTCGTCGTCCGGCAGCACCGGGACGGTGCGCTGCACGATGATCGGCCCGTGGTCGAGGTGCTCGTCGACAAAATGGACGCTGCAGCCGCTGACTTGCACGCCGTAGTCAAAGGCCTGCTGCTGAGCTTCCAGTCCGGGAAATGCGGGCAACAGAGACGGGTGGATGTTGAGAATGCGCTGCGGAAACTGCTGGATGAACCAGGGCGACAGCAGCCGCATGTAGCCGGCGAGGATAACCAGATCGACGCTCGCCCCGCATAGCGCGGTCACCACATCGCGGTCGTGTTCTTCCCGCGAGCGGCCTTTGTTGGGGATGACCAGCGCCTGGAGTCCACGGCGGCGGGCGCTTTCAATGCCGCCGGCATCGGAGCGGTTCGAGATGACGATCGCGATCTTCGCCGCGAGGCAGCCGGCATCGATGTTGTCGGCGATGGCCTCGAAATTGGAGCCGCGTCCGGAGAGAAGAATACCGAGATTCATAGGAGCAGGTACTACATAGATCTTTCGCTTCGCTCAAGATGACATCCTGAAACGAATTGGTACACTCAACCTTAAAATTGCTCGTTCTTATGAGTACTGTACCTTGCGGTCGCCCTTGACTATGCGGCCGACTACGTGCGCTTTTTCGCCGATGCGCTCGAGGATGCTCTGAACCTTTTTGAATTTCTTGGGCGAGACTACCAGCAGCATGCCGATACCCATGTTGAAGGTGCGCATCATCTCCGCGGCTTCAATGTTGCCGAGTTTCCGCAGATGCTCGAAGATCGGCAAGACAGGCCAAGTCCCCATTTCAATAAGCGCGGCGGTTCCCTTGGGCAACACGCGGGGCAGATTTTCGGTCATGCCTCCGCCGGTGATGTGGGCCATGGCGCTGATGGTGTCGGCCTCGATGAGGCGGCGAAGAATCGGCCAGTAACTGCGATGCTGCTTCATCAGTTCGTTGCCGATCTTACCCTTGATCTCGTTGACGTAGGACTCGGGCGAGTACCCGGCCACGGAAAACAGCAATTTGCGGGCGAGCGAATAGCCGTTCGTGTGCAGGCCGTTGGATGGCAAGCCCATAAGGATGTCGCCCACCTCCACGGCTTTCCCGGTGATGATGCGGTCGCGCTCGACCACGCCGACGATGAACCCTGCCAAATCGTATTCCTGCGGCGGATAAAAGCCCGGCATCTCGGCCGTCTCTCCGCCGATGAGGGCGCAGCCGTTATGCTTGCAGGCCTCGGCTACTCCGCCCACGATTCTTTCGGCCACTTCCGGGTCGAGTTTGCCGACAGCCAGGTAATCCATGAAGAAAAGTGGGGTTGCGCCCTGCACGACAATGTCGTTGACGCAGTGATTCACCAAGTCGCCACCGATGGTGTGGTGCAGGTTCATCTCGAAGGCGAGTTTCAGTTTGGTGCCGACGCCGTCGACGCTGGAGACGAGGACGGGGTCCTTGAATTTCTTTTTGTCGACCTGAAACAGGCCGCCGAATCCGCCAATTTCGCTGAGTACGTTCTTATTGAACGTGCGGTGAGCCAGGTACTTGATGCGTTGCTTGGTGCGGTTGGCTCGTTCTATGTCGACGCCGGCGTCGGCGTAAGTGAAGCTTTTCTGTTCCTGTTCCATGCTTTGCGCCAAGCGAACATCCGGGTGATCAAGATAGGGTTGAACGGAAATTGTACCATTGTCTCAGCAGCTTTCGATTCTATTGGCAATCAGCACGGCTGATACTGGCTCCCTGAACTATGCCTTATGGGACGAATTCAGGCTACTGGCAAGGATCTCCGGGCACCCCCTGCTTCTGAACGAATGCCATCGAAAACCCGTTACTTTGCCGAGGCAGCCTTCGCGGGCTGCGCAGGCGCACTAATGATGACCACCGAGTCGGCGCGAACGAAATGCGGCTGCATATTTCGCATTTCGAGCTTCATCATATCGAGCTCGAGTTTTATGCCGTCCACCCGCACCACGCAATAATGGTAAGTGACACCGGGTTGCCGGTATCCATCCTCCGGGCTACGCGGAACAGAGTACGGCGTCGCTCCGCCGCCGCCGGTCACAATGTAGGTCACGCCATGGTGCTCATAGCGTTCGTAGTTATGGACGTGACCGCTAAACACAATGAAGTGCGGTCGGGTCTTGAGTTGGCGTTCTTCCAGCATTTTCGCCAGCGCCTGCTCGGGAGCGCGCGTCGAATGGCCGCCGCCTCCGAACATGGGATCCTTGGAATTGGTGTAAGGCGGGTGATGCAGCAGAAAGAAGACAAAAGCGACATCGTCAGGTAGATGATCTAGTTGGCTGGCCAGCCACTGTCCCTGGGCACCGGTCGTCTCGTCTTGCGAGCTGTCCAAAACCAGCGTGAGTGTGCTGCCCGCTCGCATGGAGTAGTAGCGGCTGTTCTTCAGCTCAGGAAAGCGCTGGAAGTAATTGCGCAAGCCGGCGATTGGATCCTTGTAAAGCTCGTGATTGCCGATGGCGGGGAAAACCGGGATCTTCGCCTCGGCCCAGGGCTTGGTTTCAGCGTCCCAAACCGCCCAATCGGCGGAGCTATCACCCTGCAGCACCAGGTCGCCGCTGAAAAGAATAAAGCTCGGCTTGATGGACGCGACCTGGTTGACCAGAGCCCTGCGAATTTCCGGATTGCTGGGCGCGACATCGGCGGGATTGGTGAAGCGGGCGTCGCCATAGGCGACGAACTGGAAGGGCCCCTTGACTGCGACTTTCAGGGCCACCTCTCCCCCGGCATCTGCCACCACAGCGCGTGCCGGCAGCCCCGCTGTTTGCTGGCCCCAGCCTGAATTGACGGCAACGAACAAGACAATTAACAGCAGCCGGACAGCGAAGAGATTGCGCATGGATTTGAGTTGCCGCAGACGGTTGGAAGCCTCAGAGTCCGCCAACGGACGTGTCCCAATTCGCATATTATAAAGTAAATCATTGAAAACACAAGGGCAATACGCACTGTGCGAGCGCCTCACGGGATGATACTCTGAAAAAGACAGAAGCGAACAACTTGGTTGTTCTTGACGACTGCGGTTTAGCCGGTGAGCCGAACCGCGTTCCTCGCGAGGAGGAATGGTGGCCGTAATCCAGAGCCATGCAATCCGTTACGCTGTGGTGTTGGCCGCAAGCAGGGGTGTTGTTCGCAATTTTTGTCTTACTGAAATTCAAGAGCTTTGGTTCGCATCATTCATACATTTTCATTTCGCAAGGTGAGGTCTCATGACTGCTGGAAAAGCTGTTGGAAAAGCCGTTGGAAAAGGGTTGCCCGTAACGGACCCGGCGCACGATGTATTGCGGCCGGACGTACATCCACTGGATCCACTCTTTAAACCTCAAAGCGTCGCACTGATCGGCGCCTCAGAACGTGCCGGAAGCGTGGGGCGCAACGTCCTTTGGAACCTGATAAGCAGCCCGTTCGGCGGGACTCTTTATCCAGTGAATCCCAAGCGTTCCAATATTCTCGGCATTCGTACATATCCTTCGTTGACGGATTTGCCGGAAGTGGTTGATCTAGTGGTGATCACGACGCCGGCGGAAAGCGTTCCCGCGCTGATCAAGGAAGCTGTCGGCCTGGGTATTCCCGCGGCGATCGTGATCTCAGCCGGGTTCAAGGAAGTCGGCGAGGCCGGCAAGAAGCTGGAAGCGGAAATCATGGACACGATCCGCGGCAAGATGCGCCTGATCGGTCCCAACTGCCTCGGCGTGATGAACCCGGTTATGGGTTTGAACGCGACCTTCGCAACCACGATTGCGCGGCCCGGCAACGTCGCTTTCATCAGCCAGAGCGGCGCTCTGTGTACGGCGGTTCTGGACTGGAGTTTGAAGGAGAACGTCGGATTCAGTTCCTTCGTTTCGATCGGCTCCATGCTGGACGTGAACTGGGGCGACTTGATCGATTACTTCGGCAATGATCCCCGCACTACCAGCATCGTCATTTACATGGAATCGATCGGCGATGCGCGCTCGTTCCTTTCGGCGGCGCGCGAAGTCTCGCTCAACAAGCCAATCATCGTAATTAAGGCGGGACGCACGGCTGCCGCGGCAAAAGCGGCTGCTTCGCATACAGGCTCGTTGACGGGTAGCGACGACGTGCTGGAAGCCGCTTTCCGGCGCACCGGCGTACTGCGCGTGAACTCAATCGGCGACATTTTCTATGTGACGGACGTGCTGGCCAAGCAGCCGCGCCCCAAGGGCAACCGGCTTTGCATCATCACCAATGCCGGCGGTCCGGGTGTGCTCTCGACCGATTCGCTGATCTTCGGTGGTGGAGAATTAGCGGAGCTTTCGCCGCAGACCATAGAAGAATTCAACAAGGTATTACCTTCCGCCTGGAGTCACGGTAACCCGGTGGACATCCTCGGCGATGCGGAACCAGAACGCTACGTGAAGGCACTCGAAATCGCGGCCAAGGACCCCGGCATCGATGGCACGTTGATCGTGCTGACCCCGCAAGGTATGACCAACCCGACACAGATTGCCGAACATCTTCGCCCCTTCGCCAAGAGCGGGGGCAAGCCGGTGTTGGCCAGTTGGATGGGTGGAAACAACGTTCAGGCCGGCGTGGAGATTCTCAACCAGGCCGGGATTCCAACCTTCAACTACCCGGACACCGCGACCGGTGCCTTCAACTACATGTGGAAGTACTCGTACAACCTCAAGGGCATCTACGAGACTCCGCAACTGGGCTCGATGGACAGCGGCCCCGACCGCAAGAAAGCGGCCGAGATCATCAACACGGTGCGTAACTCCGGCCGGACCATCCTGACCGAGTACGAATCGAAGAAGCTGCTGGAAGCCTACTGCATCCCGACGGTTCCGACCGAGATCGCCCTCAGCAAGCAAGAGGCGATCGCAATTGCTAACCGGATGGGCTATCCCATCGTGTTGAAGTTGCACTCGTTCACCATCAGCCACAAAACCGATGTGGGTGGCGTGGTGTTGAACCTGCGCGACGCGGATTCCATCGGCAAGACTTTCGAGGCGATCAAGCAGTCGGTGACCGAGAAGGTTGGCGCCGAGCACTTCCAGGGCGTGACCGTACAGCCGATGGCCAAGATGGAAGGCTACGAGATCATTCTCGGGTCGAGCATCGACT
The DNA here is from genome assembly GCA_963832365.1 of uncultured Acidobacteriota bacterium. Lineage (GTDB taxonomy): Bacteria > Acidobacteriota > Terriglobia > Terriglobales > Acidobacteriaceae > CAWBRT01. The sequence goes on from CAWHUL010000020.1 coordinate 149,564, forward strand.
CGCAGTTTGGCCCGGTTCTGCTGTTTGGAACCGGCGGACAGTTGGTTGAGATTTTCAAGGACAAGTCTCTGGCGCTGCCGCCCCTGAACAGCACCCTGGCTCTTCGCATGATGGAGCAGACTAAGATATTCAAGGCCTTGAAGGGCGTCCGCGGGCGCAAACCGGTGGACCTGCTGGCCCTGGAAACCTTGATGGTGCGCTTCAGTGAACTGGTCGTCGAACAGCCATGGATTAAGGAAATCGACATCAATCCGCTGCTGGCCTCGCCCGAACGGTTGCTGGCACTCGATGCCCGCGTAGTGGTTCACGGACTCGAGGTGGCGGAAGATAAACTGCCGAAGGCGGCGATCCGCGCGTATCCGAATCAGTACGTGAACGAATGGACGATGAAGAACGGCGAAAAGGTCGTGATCCGGCCGATTCGTCCGGAAGATGAGCCGCTGGTCGTCGATTTCCACGAGAAGCTGTCCGAGCGTTCGGTCTATATGCGGTACTTCCAGCCGTTGAAGCTCAGTCAGCGTACAGCGCATGAGCGCTTGACGCGCATCTGCTTCATCGACTATGACCGTGAACTGGCGCTGGTGGTGGAACGCAAGAAAGCGGACGGCACTCGCGAGATCATTTCGGTATCCCGCATGAGCAAGCTGCATGGCCGCAACGAGGCCGAGTTGGCAGTGATCGTGCGTGACGAGTTCCAGGCCAAGGGTCTGGGCACGGAACTCTACCGGCAAATGGTGCTCATCGCTAGAGACGAGAAGCTTTCAAAGGTCAACGCCGTCATGCTTGGCGACAACCGCGAGATGCGCTCGATGGTCCAGAAGCTGGGCTTCAAGGTGAAGACGGACCTGGAAGAAAACCTCGTCGAAGCGGAGTTGGTACTCACCTAGTCGCAAACCGGGTGGCCCACATCCGCCGTTTTAGGCGAATATGGGCCACTGGAAGTTCTGCTCTAAGGGTTAACAGACGGCGGTGGCTTCGGCTGCTGCCGTTTTCCCGGCTCACCGGGTCGTGAGCGGAACGGTGGTTGAAACTCGCTTCATTGACAAGTAGTGCGGTCTAAGGTAACTTATAATCTTTCGGCTGTCCTGCGTTGCCCGCCTGACGGTCCCTGTTGCGAAGATATTTTGCTGACGGGAAAAGGTTCCGTTTCCAGCTAGCTGGACTCGCAGAAACAACGGTCTGGGGGGATTCGGAGCTGCCTTGAAGGAGTTTCCGGTGCGTGCCGGTTGCGCGTGCTGGGGCGGGGCTGACTCCAGCCAATCGAGCGTGATGTTGGACGTTCGTCGGTACCCTGAGAGTTCACAGGCCATGCGGTCTGCTCAGCGGTTTTTCAAATCTGGGAGAGTTTGGAATGTCTACGTATTTCCCTAAAGGGGAGATTGTGCGCAAGTGGTTCGTCGTCGATGCCGAGGGTCAAGTCCTAGGCCGTTTGGCGACCAAGGTTGCACGCATCCTCAGTGGTAAGAATAATCCCCGCTGCACGCCGTTCCTTGACACCGGCGACCACGTGATCGTGATCAATGCCGCCAAGGTAAAACTGACCGGCCTGAAGGCCGAACAGAAGGTCTATCGGCGCCACACGGGATTTCCCGGCGGGTTGCGTGAAGAAGAGTTTCGCAAGAAGCTCGTGCGCAAGCCGGAGCAAATCATCCAGGATGCGATTGAGGGCATGTTGCCTAAGTCAAAACTGGGAAAGGCGATGGCCAGCAAGCTGAAGGTCTATCGCGACGACAAGCATCCGCACTCGGCGCAGAAGCCAGAGGCCTTAGCGGCCAAGGCTTAAGCGACTGGCCGGTACAAAGGGCCGGGCGAGTCAGGGCCAAGCAGTTTGGCCACGAGCTCGGCAAGAGCGGAAAATCTAAAGCAGGATCACAGGAGCGTCTGAGCACGCTCGAGAAGACTTCTAAATGGCTGAAACAGTTCAATACTATGGAACGGGACGCCGCAAATCGAGTGTCGCCCGTGTATTTCTTCGTCCTGGCAATGGTGAAATGACGATCAACGGTCTTGCGTTCGACCGCTATTTCGTTACCGATGCGCAGCGGATACTGGCTCGTCAGCCGCTCGTGGTTACCGAGACCGCGAGCAGTTTCAACGTTGTTGCCACATGTAGTGGCGGTGGCGTAAATGGCCAGTCGGGCGCGGTGCGCATGGGCATTTCCCGTGCGCTACAGGAGTTTAATCCTGAGCTGCGCGCCAAGCTGAAGGCCGAAGGATTCATGACTCGCGATTCGCGTCAGAAAGAGCGCAAGAAGTACGGACAGAAGGGTGCCCGTAAGCGGTTCCAGTTCTCCAAGCGCTAGACGGCGGGTTTTGCTCGGTCTCGACGAGTTCTTTGCAATGGAGCCTCCGTCCGGGCCTGTTGGCCTGGATGAGAGGCATCTTCCCAGCACTGATTTCCGTGTGCGACGTGCGCCAGTAACGTGCGTCGTTTCTTTGTGTCCGGCAGGACTTTTCGACCCCTGCCGCGTAGGTTCCCGCGCTGTCTGGTTCCGGCGGCGCGACGGACGATTCGCTTCCGGGACCTAAATCTTCCCGCACCCGCTGTTCGGTTCGCAACGGGGCGGGCACGGGAATGTAATCCCTTGGCGCCGGCAACTGGAGCAGCAATGGCTGCGTCGTGGTTGCCAAGCGGCGGCCTTATTGGCTGGCCGCAGGTAGCTGGAGGATGCAATCCAATAAGGAGGTTACTTGGCTAATATCACTATGAAAGAGTTGCTCGAAGCCGGAGTTCACTTCGGGCATCAGACGAAGCGCTGGAATCCGAAGATGAAGGAGTATATCTTCGGCGAGCGCAACGGGATCTACATCATCGACCTGCAGAAGACGCTGAAGATGTTCAAGGAAGCGTCGAAGTTCGTGCAGGAACTCGCCTCCGACGGCCGGCTCGTGCTCTTCGTCGGAACCAAGCGACAGGCGCAGGAAGCCATAGCCGAAGAGGCCGGGCGCTGCGGAATGTTCTACATCAACCAGCGTTGGCTGGGTGGTCTGCTGACCAACTGGGTGACCGTTCAGAAGTCGGTGAAGCGGCTCAAGGAATTGGACGAGATGGCCACGGATGGCCGCTATGAGCTGCTGCCGAAAAAGGAAGTCGTCAAACTCGAGCGCGAGCGCAAACATCTTCAGGCCAACCTGGCTGGCATCAAGCATTTGAGCCGGCTGCCCGACGCTTTGTTCGTGATCGACTCCAACAAGGAGCAGATCGCGGTGAAGGAAGCCCGCAAGCTGGGCATCCCCGTCGTGGCCGTCGTCGACACCAACTGCGACCCGAGTGAGGTTGATTACATTATCCCGGGCAATGACGACGCCTTGCGTGCGATTCGTCTCTTTGCCTCTAAGATTGCCGACTCGATCGTGGAAGGCGCGCAGTTTGCCAACGATAAGCAAGCAGCCGAAATTGCCGCGGGCATCTCCGCGGGAGCGGCTGCCGCGGCTGCTAAAGCTGGGGCTCACGATGAAGCCTCGACCGCCGGAGTTGCCGAAGACGTCAGCATGGAAGAGGTGCTGGGCAAAGGAATTCGCAAGCAGCCGGAACCGGAGATCAGCGATAACGATCTTCCGCAGGTCGAGAGCCGATAGCGGTTTTCAGAACGAACTTTGACTGAAATGGCGCGGCCAGTGTAATTCGCTGCCTGCCGGGCAAAATTGTGACTGCGGGCGACCTCGGATCGCGGTTCGGTGCCGGAACAGCATTTTATTCAAGAAAGGTTTTGCAGGAATGGGTACTTCTCCAGTAATCAGCGCAACAATGGTAAAGGAGCTCCGGGAAAAGTCGGGCGCTCCGATGATGGATTGCAAGAATGCTCTGACGGAAGCCAAGGGCGATCTCGACCAGGCATTCGTGCTGCTGCGGAAAAAGGGAATGGCAACGGCAGCCAAGAAGGCCGCTCGCACGACCAGTGAAGGCAGTGTCACCAGCTATATCCACGCCGGCGGAAAGATCGGCGTGTTGCTGGAAGTCAACTGCGAAAGCGATTTCGTGGCGCGCACGGCCGACTTCCAGAACCTTGTCCACGACATCGCCATGCACATTGCCGCCGTCGACCCGAAGTTCGTTCGCAAGGAAGACGTCACTACCGAGGCCTTCGAGCGCGAGAAAGACATTTACCGCGCGCAGGCCGCCCAGACGGGCAAGCCAGCCAACGTGATTGAAAAGATCGTGGAAGGCAAGATGGCTAAGTTCTACGAGGAGGTCTGCCTCTACGAACAGCCATTCATCAAGGAACAGTCCACCTCGATCGCGCAGCTCATTGCCAGCGTGATCGGCAAACTGGGAGAAAATATTTCGGTGCGGCGTTTTGCCCGCTTCAAAGTGGGCGAAGTCGGTGAGACCGTGGCGGTCTCGAAACCGGCGGCAGCAGCCGAGCCGGTTGCCGCGAAGTAGCCTGGTTAAACAATTCGAATTGAGGGCGGAGGCGGCTCCGCCCTTTTTGTTTTGCCGACGCAGGCAATGATGCGCTACGGTCCTGCTCGGGTTCGCCTAATCGGTTACACTAGACCGGATACGTGGGACGGTATGCCCACGAAGGAGCCGGACTCCACGCCCGGTATTCTCTAAAATCAGGTTCTTATGACACAGCCGCACTTTCGTAGAATTCTCTTGAAGTTGTCGGGCGAGGCTTTGGCCGCCGGACAAGGGTTTGGGGTCGACAATGCCCGTGTGCACGAGATCGCGGGCGAGATTCAAGAGGTTCACAAACTCGGGGTTGAGATAGGAATTGTTGTCGGAGGGGGAAACTTCTTTCGCGGCGTCGCCGAGCAGGCTCGTGAGATGGACCGGGTCTCAGCCGATCACATGGGCATGCTGGCGACGATGATTAATGCCCTCGCGCTGCAGGATGCGCTTGAAAAGCGGCAGGTATTTACACGCGTGATGTCGGCCATCGAGATGAACCAGGTGGCCGAGCCATTCATACGACGGCGCGCCATCCGCCATCTGGAGAAAGGGCGAGTGGTAATTTTCGGAGCAGGAACCGGCAATCCGTATTTCTCGACCGATACCGCTGCTTCCCTGCGCGCCATGGAGATCAAGGCCGACGTGATCATCAAAGCCACCAAGGTGGATGGCATCTACGACGCCGATCCGATGCTGGTGAAGGATGCTACGCGTATCGAGCAGATCAGCTACATGGACGTGCTGAAACGGGGGTTGCGCGTGATGGATGCGACCGCCATCAGCCTTTGCCGGGAGAACGATCTTCCGATTATCGTGTTCAACTTGAACGTAACGGGAAACATCCGGCGCGTGGTGCTCGGGGAGAAGATCGGATCGCTCGTTACCGCCCAGTAATGTGGGAACCAGAAGAGTGAACTGGTTCAGCAATTCCGGAGTTATAATCGCTTTTTTGAAATCCTTTTTTTAGACGGGCATACCTATGGCTCAAGTCAGCATGGCCCAAGTGGCCGCCCTGAAAGAAACTTACGTACAACTGAAGTCTCGCATGGAGAAAGCGGTGGAAGACTTCCGCCGCGAACTGGCGGCGACGCGCACTGGCCGCGCCTCGGTCAACATGCTGGACACCATTCACGTCGATTGCTACGGATCGTCGATGCCGCTGAACCAGGTCGCGCAAGTGCACGCCGCCGATCCGCAGATGATCACCGTACAGCCGTTCGACCCCAGTATCATGTCGGCTATCGAAAAGGCCATACGGAGCGCTGGGCTTGGACTGAATCCGATGAATGACGGAAAGATCGTGCGCGTACCAGTACCGGCGCTCACCGGCGAGCGCCGCAAGGAGCTTGTCAAGCACCTAAGCAAGGTCCTGGAAGAACATCGTACGGCGGTCCGCAACATCCGGCGCGACGGTAACGACGCCATCAAGAAGGCGCTAAAAGATAAGAAGATCACCGAAGATGAAGAGCGCGGCTCGCTCGATCAGATCCAGAAGCTGACCGATGACGAGATCAAAAAAATGGAAGAGATGGCCAAGAGCAAAGAGAAAGAGATCATGCAGGTCTGAGGGCCATTGAGTTTCAACGAACGGGCGCTGCGAGGCGCCCGTTTTTCTATGCTTATCAAGTGATTCAGTGGAGTGTATCCACCGACGCCCCTGTACCACTGCGGTCCGCGCAGCCCTACTTCCGTAACGTGCATTTCTGCTGGAAAAGCGGAAAGATACCAGTCATGAGCGGTGGCCTGATAGAACGATTCCTGTCTTCCTGTCGACACCAATTTGCATGGCCGCGGCGTGCTGAAAACGGTGACTACTACCAGCTATGCGTTCACTGTGGCGCCAAATACATGTACGACTGGGGCAATATGCGGCGGCTTTCATTGGCCGAAGACGAGGAAGATGGCGCGTCCGAGCAGGTGCGGTCATCGGCTCGAAAGTGCGGCAAGCGGGTGGCGTGGATGCCTCGCGAGCGACGATTGCGCCATCGGGTGTCCGTGCGATTCCGCCTGCCCGGAGACGCCGAGTGGGGTGAGGCGACCAGCGAGAATATCAGCCGCTCTGGTCTGCTGTTTCGTCACACGGCACCTCTGCCGCTTGATACGGAATTGGAGATTGAGTTCGAAATGCCCGTGGAACTCGCGGGTTATTGCCCGGCGCAGGCCTTGTGCAAGGGCTCTGTCGTCCGCGTCACCCCTGACGTGGCATCACGCAAGCAGAAGCACTCCTTCCTGATCGGTTACGCAATTCGCCACTGTGAGCTCAGGGCTCAACAGGCCGGGTAACCGAACAGTCACCTGCGCGATTGATGCCTGGGCGGTTGTAGAATCAATTCGCCATGACACAGCCGCAGGTAGTTCATCCTCTTTCTCTTGAAGACTTCGACGGACGGTTTCGTGACCGCCACCTGCTGCATTCCGTTCTCGAAAAGTGGGCTCGTGAGAGGCCCGGCCATCCGGCAATCATCAGTGCGGACACCGGCCAAGTTACCAGTTGGGCAGACTTGGAGCGGATCACCAGAGGGTTGGCCATGCGGTTGGTCGAAATGGGCTACCAGAAAGGCGATCGCTTCGCCAGCGCACTGCCGTTGTCGACCGAACACATCCTTCTGGAGTACGCCTGCTTTCGAATTGGCGTCATCTTCGCGCCTCTCGACCTGCGACTCTCGACGGCCGAGATGATTCGCAGCCTTGGATTGCTTCGCCCGCGAGGATTCGCGTTTATCGAATCCCAGCAGGTACCGGGCACTGGGGTTTTGAACCCGCTCGGGAAGATGGTCCAAACCGAAGCGCCGTTCGTCGAGCATCGCCTGTGTTTTATGGACGGCGATGCGGCGACTGCCGTTGGGGACTCCGGTAACCGGCTTCTGACCATGCGGCAGATGCTGGACGGGCAAGCCGAGCCGGAAGCGCTTATTCGCGCGGCCTTCGAACGCGCCACCGCGGAGGTGGACGAGAACGATGGCGCGCTGGTGATCTTCACCACCGGTTCAACCGGCAGCCCCAAGCCTGCCTTGCTCTCGCATCGCAATATCACTTGCCAGTCGATGTGCATCAGCCAGGCGTTTTTCCAGGGCGATTCCGGCATGCGGACGCTGGTGAATCTGCCGCCTTCCCACGTGGGCTGTCAGACCGAACTCCTGATGGGCACATTCTTCGCCGGCGGAACGGCAATTATTCTCGCGGCCTTCGAGCCACTACGTTCGCTGCGCGCTATCCAGGAATACAAGGTGCAAATCCTCGGGCAAATTCCGGCCCAGTTTCACTTCGAATGGCGACTGAAAGACTACGACAGCTTCGACTTGTCGAGCCTCGAGTTCGTGGCATACGGCGGCCAGCAGGTGCCCGCGGCGTTCATCGAAAAGATGGCGGCCATGGCGCCACACGTCGGGACCGGGCTGGGGCTGACGGAAACGGCCGGTTTCTGCACCTATCAGCGCAAGCCGCGAGAGCACGCGAAGGACTGCCTGAACAGCCTGGGAGTGGACATGCCGGTATATGCGGCTTCCATTCGCGGCGAGATGCGCGAAGACGGATTCGCTGCGGCAGAGCTGCCGGAGGGCGAAGTCGGCCACATCTGTTTTCACGGGCCGCAGACGTTTCTGGGTTATCTTAACGACCCTGACGCGACCGCCCGGACGATTTCGCGCGATGGTTTTCTTTACACCGGCGACCTTGGCTTTAAGGACAGCGAGGGCATCCATCTTTCAGGACGAGCCAAGTGGGTGATCAAACCCTCCGGGTACCAGGTGTTTCCATCGGATGTCGAAAACCATTTCTGCGCACTCACGGAGTATGTGACCGCCTGTGCCGCCGTTGGCGTCGGGCACGCATTAGTCTCCGAAGCTATCGTTGCCTTCATCGAGATGAAACCCGGTGCCAAGCTGTCATCTTCCATGCTGGAAAGGCACGCGCGCGAGCTTGCCTCCTACATGCGCCCTCGTCATTATGTGCTGCTGCAACCGGGCGGAATGCCTTTGAACCGCGTAGCGAAACCCGACTACCTTTGTCTGCACGATATGGCGGAGCGAGAAATTGCGGAGCTGCGCGAGAAAGGGAAATGGGACCGCATGTGAATCGTCCCATTCGCCTGTCGCGATCCGATGCCTCAACTTCGCCCGTCGTGACCCCTAGCTATTCATGCTTGGGCGATTTCTTGTTCAGCGTGCCGAGCAGCAGCTTGGCCGATGGAGGCGGAGCCACTGCCTTGTTCAAAACTATCGCCTTCGCGTCGACTTCTTTGCCATAGAGCGACTTGTTGGCGCCATTATCCGGTCGAAGGGTTGAGCCTTCCAGCGAGATTCCGGCGAACAGACCGCGGGAACGGGAATAGCTGAGAATCTCCGAGCGCATTGTGACGTCGGTAGCGGCAGCCAGATCACGTCCTTTGGGGCCGGCGGCGGCGGCGGCGTCCGCACCCAGCTTTACCTTGCCGGTTAGAATGCCGTTGGCTCCCCTCTCATTCATCACCAGCAAAACGAAATCGGTCGCCTGGCCTCCCAACTGGAACCCAAAGCTTCCGCCTTCCAAAGCCATCATCGCGGGAGCTCCCCACGGACCCCTGAAGTTGTTGGTACGGCAGGTCATCACGCCCCTGCCATAGCTTCCGCCGAGGCCGATGGCGAGCTTAAGCACCGAGGGTAGCACGATGACGCAATCGGCTTTGTCGAGCAGCGATTTTGGAATGTCGTCGGGAACATTCAATATCTCGGTCATGACTTGGCCCGCGTTTTCAACACGGGAAGTCTCCTTGTTCTTAGCTGCGGCGGAGAGAGTCAGGATGGAGACCAAAGTCAGCACTGCAATGAGTTTCTTCACTTTGCGGTTCTCCTTAGTTGGATCTATAGCAGCAACTAACATTGTGCAGTCGTGCACATGAACTTGGCAAATCAGCGCCGCCGACCCCGGTTCACTTTTCCGGTGAAAACCGGCCACGGGCTGCCTGCGCATCTTGCACTCTGCCCTTCCACTCACCGCCCCGCCCGGACCAATACCTGATTGCGGAGTGCATGGTGGCGCCCGCGTAAAAGGCCGCCGAAAGAGGCAACGTGAGCGCCCAGCCCGGATGCAAGCCGTAGAACCTGACGATTGGGAAATAGGTGAATGCCATGAATCCCCACGCCAGCGCACCCAGTATCACCGGCACGGTGCTTCGCGCGAACAGCAACAGCACAGGCGACAGGTAAACGACAATGAGGCCTAACACAGTGGCGAACAACAGCCAGGCGGAGTGGCGTAACTGATTGAAAGCCGTTCTGGAAATCATCCGTCCGACGGCCGCCCAAGACTCGTAGGGACGCACGCTGGCGCTGGTTTCGGTGAGCCAGAGCGAGACACGACCGCCGCTGCGTTTGACGGCGCGTGCCAGGGCACAGTCGTCGATAATCTCACCTCGTATCGCCTCCATGCCCCCCGCCTGCGCCAGCGCCCGCGGACGAATCAATATGCACCCGCCAGCCGCACCCGCACTCCCACGCCGCGAATCGCGAATCCATGCAGGCGGGTAAAGCATGAAGAAGAAGAATACGAAAGCCGGAATCAGCAGCTTCTCCGGAAGGCTTCGGCAGTGCAGCTTCACCATGAAAGACACGAGATCGTAGCCGCTGTCAGCCAGGGCGGTCAAAGTGGCAACCGTGTGCGGCTCGTGCACTATATCGGCATCGGTCAGCAACAGGTAATCCGGAGAAGTCTTGAGCGCGACGTCCACGCCTTGCTTTACGGCCCACAACTTTCCTGACCAGCCCGGCGGCAGGGGTTTGGCCGAAATGACCGTGAGCGAAGCAGACTTTCCGACACCAGCCGCAGCGGCGCTGGCGATGGCCGAGGTGGAGTCCGAACTGTGGTCGTCAACTAGAAAGACGTTGACACTCTGATTCAGCAGCGATACGACGCTGGCGGCAATGAATTCGGCCTCGTTGCGCGCGGGTATAACGGCGGCCACTCGAGGCGCGTCAGAGCAAGAGCGTGGCACGTGGGCGATCCATCGTTCCGCACGCCAGAAGCCGCCTCGGGCGAGCATCAGTGTTGCCCAGATCAGCGCTGCCAAAGCACCCGTAACCGTAGCGAAAGCGAGCATTGTGCAATCAGCAACAGGATAGTGCCCGCAGTGCGATCACGCCACTACTTCCCGGTGGGCGGCATAAGCCGCCCGGGACTATGCCGCTGAGTCCAGTCTGTCACGCGTAGGTTCGCTCGCCGCCAGCGCTTTGCGCGAGATGAGCGAGATCATGAACCACTTCCAACCGCTCACCACCATGCTGATTCCGACGATGGTACCTATGGCCCACGCCGAGCTCGACGGCCAGTGTGCCCAGATCAGGGCGGCCAAGGCAATCGTGATGATGCCGTCCAGGAGCATCCAGCCCGCCCCGCCGTGACTCCGCACCTGAAAGAACGCCGCGATTTCCAGAACTCCTTCGACGAGAAAGAATGATGTAAGCAGCAGCGTCAGGGTAGCCACGCCGAGCAGGGGATGAAAGGCCATGTAACCGCCGGCAAAGATGTACGCAATCGAAACCAGCAGCTCCCAGAAAAACGAGCCCGCACCACGAGAGCTGAACGCAACGCTCAGATGTATCAGGCCGCCAAAGATCATGAGCCAGGCGACAACCGAGGTGACGGCTACTGCGGCTACCAAGGGCAAGGCGATCGCCAATACTCCCAAAACGATCAGGAGAATAGAAAAGAAAACGCCCCAACCGGCGGCCCGCTTGAAGATTGTTACAGGCAAAGTGCTCATACGATCCTCCGTTGAATGCAATTGAGGAGCGAGATCGAAAAGGTAGATGCAAACTCTTTCAGGTGTGATTCAAAACGCAGCCGTTAAGCTGCCACCGATTCGCCGCCCAATGCCGAGCTGCGGCTTCCGGTGACAAGCTGAACGGTTTCAGAGCCGATATGCCATGCGAAGCGGATTGAAAAGGCGACACTTATCCGAGCCGGTTCAGCCCGTCCACGTACGCCTTGGCGCTGGCTTCGATCACGTCGGTCGAAGCACCGCGTCCCACCACTCTGTTTCCGCCGACCTCGAGTTGCACTGTAACTTCGCCCATGGCCTCCGTGCCGCTAGTCACGGCGCGGATTTCGTAACGCATGAGTTTGGCGGTGCTGCCGGTCAAGGCCGCGATCGCCTTGTAGACGGCGTCCACGGGACCGTCACCGATAGACGCGCCCTGTCGAACTTCGTCCTTTACGCGAAGCCGGACCGTGGCGGTAGGGATGGAGGCGGTTCCTGTGTAAATGTGCATATACTGGAGCTGAAAGGTCTCCGTCACCGGGTGCAATTCATCGTGGATGATGGCGACAAGATCCTCGTCGAATACTTCCATCTTCTTGTCGGCCACGGCCAGGAAACGCTGGTAGGAGAGATCCAACTCCTCTTTGGTGAGTGTGTACCCGAGCTTTACGAGGCGGTCGCGAAGGCCTGCTCGGCCTGTCCGCGCGGTCAACACTACGCGGCTGTCTCCCATGCCGACATCCTCTGGCCGCATGATCTCGTAAGTAAGGTGATCCTTGAGGAATCCATCCACGTGGATTCCCGAGCTGTGGGAAAAGGCGTTTGCACCCACGACAGCCTTGTTGGGGGAGACAACAATCCCCATCATGTCGGACGTCATGCGGCTAGTGCGGCAAAACTCGCGAGTGTCAATTCCGGTGGTCGTCCCGAAGAAGTCGTTGCGCGTGCGAAGGGCCATGACGATCTCTTCCAGCGCGGCATTGCCTGCCCGTTCGCCGATTCCGTTGATCGTGCCCTCCACCTGGCGAGCGCCGTTGCGTATGCCGGCCAGCGAATTGGCCACGGCCATGCCGAGGTCGTCGTGGCAGTGCACACTGATGGTCGCTTTGTGGATGTTGGGCACGTTCTCGCGAATGCTCCGGATCAAGCCGCCGAACTGCTCGGGAACCGTGTAGCCGGTGGTGTCGGGAATGTTCACGACGGTTGCGCCGGCGTCAATCGTCGCCTGTAGCATTTCGAACAGGAATGCAGGTTCGGCACGCCCGGCGTCTTCGGCGTAGAACTGCACGTCGTTGACGTAACCGCGGGCTCGTTTGACGGCGTCGACGGCCATCTTCACCATCTTGGCTTTCTTCTCGCCCAAGGTCTTGCCATAGCGGTCATCCCTGAACTTGCCCATGATGTGAATGTTGGAGACGCCAATGCCGGTATGAATACGCGGACGCTTCGCTTTGGCCAGAGCTTTGCCGCAAGCCTCGACGTCAGCGGGCACGGCACGCGACAGAGCGCAAATAATAGGCCCCTCGATCTCTTGCGAAATCAATTTCACAGCCTCGAAATCACCCGGCGAGGAATTGGGATATCCCGCCTCGATGATGTCGACCTTGAGCCGCGCCAACTGGCGTGCCATGGTCATCTTGTCGCGAGTTCCAAGGCGTGTTCCCGCCGCTTGTTCGCCATCTCGCAGCGTCGTGTCAAACACTGCTACTTTCGAGGGTAAGGTTTTCATGATAGGTGGCCACCCTTGCACCGACCGGATAGGTCTGCTATTAGCGGTACGGAAGCGATCACGAATCCGTTGACCAAAGAACCCCACGGGAGTTGCCGCCTGCACGGCAAACCGATCGCGCGATACCGCTTACCTAGAAGAATAACAAATCCGGCATAAGGGCCGGGTAACCCCGCAAGACACGGTGTTAGTTCTTCGCGCTTTCGATTTGCCGGACGATGCCATCGCCGGTCAACTTGGTCGAACCGTTCCGTCCTGCTCAGGACGAGGAACTCTGCGGCTGAACGGCCCGTCATCATCGTCCGTGCTTCTAACTTGGAGCTCGGTCGCCGCATCTTAGCAGATGCGGATTGGCAACTGTCGGCGTTCTTCCGGAATCTCAGACCAGAGTCGCACATTGAGGAAACTGAAAAAACATCCCGGTTATGATTCCGCTCCCATCTTTCACGAGAAGGATGGTCGGCAGCTGCTCGAAGTCAGCTTCGACGGAATCTGGGCAATCGACGCGCAGCTCCGCACCAGGTTTGTGAATCGCCGCATGGCCAAGATGCTTGGCTACTCTTGCGAGGAGATGGCTGGTCGCAATCTTCTGGAGTTCATGTTCCCGGAAGATGTTCCCGCCGAACAAGCGGCCATCGCGCGCCGCCGTCGGGGCATAAGTGAAGAGTTCGAAATACGCTACCGCCGCAAGGATGGAGCGGAATTATGGGCACGGGTTTCCACCGCCCCCATACTCGATGAGCGAGGCGAGTTTGAGGGCGCTATCGGCATTCACAGCGATGTCACGGATCGCAGGCGGGCAGAACAGGCACTCAGAAAACGAGAGGCGGAATTAAGTGAAGCCGAGCAGGTTGCGTTCAAGGAGCGCAAAACCGCCGAGGAAGCCAAGCTGCGGCTCGCTGCCATCGTCGAATCCTCCTACGCCCCGATCATCTCGAAAGACCTGAACGGCGTGATCACCAGTTGGAACGCGGCCGCGACACGCATGTTCGGGTACTCGGCGGAGGAAGCGATTGGAAAATCGATCATGCTCCTGATTCCTCCGGAGCTTCAGGAAGAGGAAAACGTAACCCTGTCGCGGCTCAGAGCGGGCGAGCGAATCGAGCATTTCGAAACGCAGCGCGTGCGGAAAGACGGCGAACGTCTGCAGGTTTCGCTAACCATCTCTCCCATTAAGGACTCGACGGGGGTGGTAATTGGCGCTTCCAAGATTGCCCGTGACATCACCCAGCGTAAGCGAACCGAGGAGGCCCTTCGCATCAGCGAAAAAATCGCCAGCGTGGGCCGGCTCGCCGCCACGGTCGCACACGAGATCAACAATCCGCTTGAAAGCGTCGTGAACCTTGTCTACCTCGCTAAAACCTGCGCCCACGATCCGTCGAAGGTGATGGAGTACCTGAGCACGGCGGAAGAGGAGTTGGGACGTATTGCTCATCTCACCAAACAGACGCTCGGATTCTATCGCGAGCAAACAGGCGTCGCGCCGGTTCGCGCCGGCGGGTTGCTGCGGCAGCTCATCTTTGTGCTTTCCACAAAGACCCGGAACAAGCGAGTGAACATCGAGCTGGAACTGGCGGACGATCCGGATATTCTGGTGAACGCCGGTGAATTCCGGCAGCTCTTCGCCAATTTCCTGAGCAATAGCATTGACGCGTGCAACTCGGGAGGCTCGATTCGCGTTCGTGTATCGCGACATTTCAACCATAGATCCGGCTGCCATGGATTGCGCATCACCGTGGCCGACAACGGTACAGGCATTAGGCAGGCAGACCGGGAGCGGTTGTTCCAGCCATTCTTTACCACCAAGAAGGACGTTGGCACCGGGCTCGGACTCTGGGTCTGCAAAGAGATCGTAGAGAGGCACGCGGGGAGAATTACCGTCCGCAGTGATGCCACCCCGGGACGGAGTTGGACAGCGATATCGGTTTTTCTTCCGGTGTTGCACGGGCCGAAAGACGCCCTCCGGGAAGTTGCATGAGTTAGCAAGTTCCGCCCCTGTGCAAGGGCGAAGGGCATACGTTCTGCTTGACCAGAAATGATTCAGGCCGCCGGTAAAGGCGGCCTGAAGGGTTGGCCCTCGATTACGAGGGGCTAGATTTTCATTGCCGCTCCGGTGTCGGCGCTCATGACGTGCTCGGCGTAGCGCGCCAGCCATCCGCGCTTGACCTTGGGTTCGAATGGTGGAAGCTCGGCGAGCCGCTTCTGGATCTCGACATCGCTGACCTTCAATTCGAGCCTGCGGGTTTTGGCGTTGATGTAAATGCGGTCGCCCGGACGAATTGCCGCGATGGGGCCACGAGCAGCGGCTTCCGGCGAAATGTGCCCGACGCACAGGCCACGCGATCCGCCCGAGAAGCGGCCGTCGGTGATCAGCGCGCAGCGGATGCCAGCGCCTACGATTGCCGCGGTCGGCGAGAGCATTTCCTGCATGCCCGGACCACCGCGTGGACCTTCGTAGCGAACCACGACGACATCGCCATCTTTTACCTCGCCGGCCAAGATGCCGCGCAGAGCGTCATCCTGCGACTCGAAAATCCGAGCCGTGCCTTCGTACTCCATCATGTCGGCGCCGACGCCGGCGACCTTGACCACAGCGCCCTTCGGGGCCAGGTTGCCGGACAAAATTGCGAGTCCGCCGGTCTGGCTGAAGGCCTTCTCGACGGTACGAATGACATCGCCGTCCGCATCGGGAGCGCAGGCAGCCGCATCGGCCAACTTGCCGGCGACGGTTGGAACATCGAGGTTCAGGCCGCGCACGCCGTGGCGATTGAGTTCCTTGAGAATGGCAGGAATACCGCCGTGCTGGTGCACGTGCTCGACGTGAACTTCGGGACGGCTGGGCGAGATCTTGCAGATGTGCGGCGTGTTCTGTGAGATTTCATTGAGCCGGTTGAGGTCGAACTTGATCCCCGCCTCATGTGCCAGTGCAAGCGAGTGCAGAATGGTGTTGGTCGAGCCACCCATGCCGACGTCGAGAATAAAGGCGTTTACCAGCGCCTGCTCGTTGATGATGTCGAGCGGACGAAGATTGTTGTCGAGGCAGCGCTTGAGCGCGTGCGCCGCTTTCTTTGTCAACTCGATGCGCGCGGGATTCGGTTCGGTCTTGCGGTAGGTGTTGTCGGTCCAGCGCTCGGCGGGAATGGTGCCGTTGCCGGGCAATGCCACGCCCAGGACCTCGCCGAGGCAGTTCATGGAATTGGCGGTGAACATGCCGGCGCAGCTTCCGCAGCCGGGACAGGCTGTTTCGGCCAGCGAGCGCAACTCGGCGTCCGTCATTTTGCCGACGCTATGTTTGCCGACAGCTTCAAAAACGGTGATCAGGTCAGTGTTTCCGGGACCGGCGAGCATCGGTCCACCGCTCAGATAAACGGCAGGGATATTGATGCGGACCATGGCGTTGTACATCGCCGGAACAATCTTGTCGCAATTGGCGATGCCGATCCAGGCGTCACACGGGTGAGCGCCGATGATGGTTTCGATCTGGTCGGCGATCAACTCACGCGAAGCGAGGGAATATTTCATGCCAAAGTGGCCCATGGCGATTCCGTCGCAGACCGCGCCGCCAACGTTGACATACCAGACGTTGTAGCCGAGAGCTTTCAGCTCGTCGCGTACGATCGCGCCGATTTTGTCCAGGTGCGCGTGACCCGGAATCTGGTTGGTAAAGGAGTTGATGACTGTAACAAACGGCTTCTTGAGATCGTCCAGCGAGCTGATAACGCCCTCGGCGATCATGAGAGAAGCCGCCGGCAGCATATGAGCGCCTTCGGCGACAATGCGGCTGCCCCGTTTGCGGATGTTCTCGATTCCTGGGTTCATGGCGATCAATTCTACTAGAGTAGCGGCTGGATGGGGAGTTCTGTTGACCTTAAGCCAGGAAAGATAAACCTTAGGGTGGAGCCGCAATGGGCTACACGGCAGGGGTTTCGCGTCCGTGACTGCCAAGAACGCCGGCGCCGACGCCACCTTCATCTTCGCCCCCTGCCAGAACGTCTCCCCCGTGAACACGTCGACGGCGGGCTCCCTACTCATTACCGATGGTCCCAACTGCATGGCGAGCTCGGAGTTTCTGACCATCGCCGCGGGTGACGTCATCACCATGCTCTGCATGAACCAAACGAGCGTGGCCGACGTCACGATCGCCTATGCGAACACTAACTTAATTCGGTATGCTGCCCCCTAGTCGTTCGTCTTCCACCACCTCAATTGAAGGAAATGAAACATGATCAAGCTCACAGTCAAGCAACTCGTCGAGGCCGCCACCGGCAACCAGTCTGGAAGCGCCCTGAGCCGCTTCTTCGCCCTCGACAAACCCGTCGCCGTCGCCTGGCAGAACCGCGGGCAGATCAAGGCCTGCACCGACGAGATGAAGCTCTACGAGGAGCGCCGGCTCGCCCTATGCGAGAAGCACGGCACGAAGAACGAGTCTTCGAGCCAGTTCACGTTCGACGTCGAGGGCACCAAGAACTTCACCACTGAAATGAACGAGCTCTTAAAGCAGGAGGTCGAGCTGCCGGGAACACCCGTGAAGATCGCCTCCCTGAACGGGCGCGTGTCCGAGTCCGATCTCAGCCTCATCGAACCCTTCCTGACCGACTAAAACACCAATTCCGAGAAACCGCGAGGAGAACACCATGGCCATAGCAACAATCCCAGTCGTCGTACCTCCCTTCGGCGACGGGCCGAGCTCCGACATATCCACGCTCGTCGGGGCGAAGACCGTGACCCTGACGGGTCTGTTCCAGGGGGCCTACGTTCTCCTCGCGAGCCACGACGACGCCACCTACGTCCCCGTGCTGACCTTCGACTCGAACGGCCTCGAGAGCGTCAGGCAGACCCTGGCCGACGCCTTCAAGTTCGTGCGCGTCCGGACCGTCGCGAACACCGTCCCCGGCGGCGGGGTCACGATGGAGGTCGCCGGCCTGCAGCGGTTTGGAGAAAACTTCTTCGCGGTGCTCGCGACCTTCCCGCCCGGGGCCGGAGGCACGAGTGTGGTCGTCGACACGGCCGGGCTCTTCCCGCCCACCGGCCTCGAGCAGGAGATGGACTTCATCTGCGCCGGAGGCTTTGCCGGCTCCCTGGTCGTGGAGGGCGGCAACGACGGCGCGAGCTTCAACCCGGTCGGGACGTTCCAGGCGGGCGAGCGGCAGAGACCGCTCGTCGGCCTCCTGACGCCGCTCGAGTTCGAGCCCCTGTCGACAGGCGACAACCTGCGGTACCTGCGCCTCACCCTGAATGGGCAGGCGACCTCGCCCGTCACGGTGACGTTCGGCGGAAGGATACCGGCGGCGGGCGGCGGGGGAGCTGGGATCCCCATGCCCGTCTTCACGTCGGACTCGGGGGGAGCGACGCTGCAGGCGCTCGGGCAGGGAGTGATCAGCGCTGGAAGCTCGATCGTACTCATCGGAGACGGCAACACCCTCGACACGTCATCGCCTTCGGCGACCGTGGTGGGAAACGCGTTGTCGGTGACCCAGTCGCCGGCGTCGACGATCCTCGGCCAGGGCCTGACCGCGTTCAGGTCTAATCAGTGTGTGATCGTCGGCTCCGGATCGAGCGCTTTCCAGGCGCCCGGCTCCGTGCTCGTGGGAACAGGCAACAACGTTGGGTCGGTCTCCGGCAGCTCGTTCTGCACAGTCGTAGGTTCAGGAAACACAATTGGCGACGGATCTTCGAGCTCGTCCATCTATGGTGTGGCAAACACGATAAACCAGGACTCCTCGGGGTCGCTGATTGTGGGTGGCGGCAACACGATAGGAGATCCTGCGGGAGGAAACGCCGTCAACAACAGCATCATCGGGACAAGCTCGACCATTGCCGACGGGACCCAGGTCAGCGCGATCCTGGGTGGGAGCACCAGCAGCATAGGCACGGGCTCAAGCAACTCACTCGTGGTTGGTCCGGGCTCTTCTATCGGCGACAACAGTCCAAACACCCTTGTTGTGGGCTCGAACAGCCTCGCCACCGACACCTTCGTCGTGGTTATCGGCAGCAGCGCCAAGGTCAACAAAGGCACCGTCACGGCAATCAGCAGCATCGCCATCGGTCAAGGGGCAACCGTCGGTGATCCCGCCACCACCTTCGCCTGCGCGGGAGACATCGCCATCGGCTCCGGCGCCTCGGCCTTCGGCACGAGCGTCATCTCGATCGGCGCCGCAGCCGCCGCGGGAACGATCCTGGTAGACGCCAGCGGATCGGTCGTTCTCGGAGCGGGAGCCGTCTCGACGACCACCGACGCCGTCGCCGCCGGAACCGCGGCGACCGTCAGCTCCTCGTCGAGCACGGCCATAGGGTTCCACGCGCTTGTCGATGTGGCGTCCGACAGCTCCTTGGCGATCGGTCCGTCATCCCTCGCCTCGGACATCGCCACTATAGCCCTCGGACTAAATGCCAGGGTCAACAAGGGAATCGTCACCGCAAGAAGCTCCATCGCCATCGGCAACGGTGCCGTGGTGGGAAACGTGGCGACGACCTTCTCGTGCCTGGCGGGCCTAGCACTGGGCGACGGCGCGACGGCGTTCGGTGTCGCCTCCGTGGCGATAGGACAGGGAGCCGCGGTTGGGGGAGTTTTGGTGGACGCCTCGGAAAGCGTCGCCATCGGCCACAACGCCGTCGTGACGGACATGGTGAACGTGGCGCTCGGATCGGGTGCTGTGGTCAACAAGGGCACAGTTGGCGCCGGCGGCAGCCTGGCCATCGGGGCCTTCGCCGTCATAGGAAGCCCGACGACGGCGATCTCCTGTTTTGGCAGCGTCGCCGTCGGAAACGGCGCAGTCGCTTTTGGTCGAAGGAGTCATGTGTGTTGGGGGCACGGCCGGGGCGCAGACCGTCGATGCGGGAGGCAGCGTGGTCATCGGCGTCACTGCTCTTTCCCTGAACACAAGCATCGTGGCCGTGGGGCCAGGAGCCCAGGGCAACGGTGACTCTTCTATCGCCATCGGCAATACGGCCAAGGCTGGCGACACCATCGTCCCCAACATCTCGGACGCCGTATCCATCGGACACCTGGCGCGGGTCGTGGCCAACCAAGGCATAGCGATAGGCTCCCACGCGACCGTCGACATTACGCACGTGTCGAGCATGGCCTTCGGGGTCAACGCGACGACGACGCGGGCGACGCAAGTCGTGTTCAGCCCGGTGACCGACTTCATCGTCAACACACCCGGAACGGTACTGGTGCGAATTTGATGCGAGTCTCGTTGGGGCCAACCACACCACCGTCATGCGGCTGCAGTACAAAAACGCCGTTGGCACTCTGGTCTCCCTACCCGTCACGGTCGATAACATCACGGGCGCCTTGACCGTACCACTCTAACAAACAATTTTGGAGAAAACGTCATGCCCCAGAACATCATCAACACACGGTCTTCCCGAACACCCAGGGTTTCGACTCCGTTCCCGCCGAAGAGCGCCCGCCGTTCTCGCCCGGCGAAGGCTCAGGCAACATCGTCCACCCCGCAGGTGTGGAGGCAAACCAGCAGGCTCCCGGCGTCGGTGTTCCTGTGGAAGTGCCGTCGCTCAACAGCCGAAAGTAAACCCCAATCTTCTTGAAAGGTCACAACCATGCCCCAGAACATCATCAACACCGTGTTCCCTGTGAACCAGGGCTTCGACTCCGTCCCGACGGAGGTTCGCCCGCCCTTCTCCCCGGGGGCGGGGATCAATGAGGTACACCCCGTGGGGGTGGAGGCCGGCGACGCGGCCCCGGGGCTCGGCGTCGCGTTCGAGAAGCCCTCGGAGAAGGGCACACCTGCCTCGGTCTCGGCACCAAACAGCACGGCGGGCGGTGCCGAGGCTCCGGGGATCGGGGTCGCGAACGACTCGCCCGAGGACGACAGCAACCTGTTTGCCGGCGACGGGCCGGTGGGCGTGCTGCGCACGGAGACCGCACTCGGGAGGGTGGATGGTGGGCTGCTGCAACCGGGCGGCACGCCGGTGAACGTCACGCAGAACACGATCGCGAACCAGGTGCTCGGGATCGGGTTTCCGCAGAATGTTGCCGGGGGGATCCGCTAGCACGAGAGACTGATCTGTCAGAGGGCAGATCCTCCCCACGAGAACCTGACTCTCAAGAAATGAGTCCTCTTCTCAGGTGGAAGCTTCAGGCGATTGAGGATCTGCTCCCGCTCATTGCGGTCCGACTCCTTGTGCAAGGCTCGCAGCGCCTCCAACCTCTTGCTCCTCTTAAACTTGGTCACTTGCCGCCTCCATCCTTTAATCGCAGCGTCTTCTCCAACAGGGGAAGAACGGCCAGATCCTTCTCCCTTCCAGTCTGTCGCTTGCTCCTGATCACGTCGGTTAGCGACGCCACCAGGAGAAAAGCTCCGTTGAAAGACACCTCCTCGGCCCTAGACCTGAGCGACTCGAAGGACTTCACCCCGTCGACGACCCCCATCATGTCAACCTGCAGACCCTCATCGCTGTTCCAGATCCTGTAAAATCGCGAGAGTGGGTACTCGGGCTGCGAGATCGTGGCCCCGAGCAGCTCGGCCACGGCCTTCATCTTGACGATGTTCTTCAATGTTGGTCGAAACATGAAATCGAAGTCGTCGGTCGTTACCGGAGCACCGCCCAATGCGGCAGCCGCGTTACCAATCAAAACGACCTCCAACCTCTCTTGAGCGAACGCTCTGGCGATAGTTTCAAGTAAGCTCTCGGCGTCCATCAAAACTTCTCCTTACAAACAAGTTTGCGCGCGATTAGGTCGGTTTCCTCATGACAGCCCGCGAGCCAGCCTCTGCATGGGGGGAAGAGTCAGATTGAAGAGAACGTGCTCCAGGTCACCAGGATCCACCTCCGTCCCTCGAACCATCTTGTTCGCTACCTCCCTTCGATAGATGCGATCCTCAGCAAAACGCTTGAGGTCGACACGATCTGAATCAGCACTCATCCTCACCCCTCTTCTTGAAAATTTCACGCTTGCTTTCGCCGTTCGACTTTTCCGCCAGATAGAAAGCCTCAATACCATCAAGATGTTTGAGGATTGCCTCCCTGGCATAAAAGGACTTCGTTCTACCCGTTCTCGCGGACAAACGAGCCAGTCGTTCGTCAATCTCAGTGGGAAGTCTCAACGCCAACATGATGATTACATGTATAGCACAACCCGTGCTGCTAAAACAAATCTTCCTTAAAGGCTTGACCTGCCAAGACGATACCCCTAGGCTAGTAGTCAATCTTCGTTCTCGGCCCTCCGACCGGCCCGCGCGGCCCCACGGACGGTTACCACGAGAATCTCGCACCAACCTCAGCTCGACCCGTCGGCAGGTTGTTCTCCGCAAGCTCCCGAGGTCGCCTTGCTCCCAGTCGTGCATCCCCGTAAGCCTTGTCGCTCTCCTGACCGGCGCCGGTCTCGCCACCGGCCGCCGAGGCTTGTCCATGCTGCCGAAAAGTCCTCTACCGGGCGTCTTGCTCGTGCGCTGGATACGGTTCACCACGGTCATGGCTCGTCACCCTCGCGGCTTCGATTCTCCCCGTGGTCGCATGGGAGCGTTCGGCATGGACGCGCGAAAGCTCGCCGACGTGGGACTCGCCAGCGCTCCTCGCAAGACAACCGTCGGCAACGAGACCGGCGTCTGGACCGCGGACTTCCGGAAGCCTCTCACCAAGGAAGTCTTCCTCAAGTCGGCTCCCGTGCAGTACGCGGCCTTCAAGCGCTCCATGGTGTCCATGGTCCCGACCGTGAAAGGTTTCGTGGGAGCCAAAGTCGACGGAGTTTCTTGCTCGCTCTCCGGTCTGCTCGGTGTCGGACACCTGGCGGGATCGGCTGGCGTCGCGAGTTGGGTGAGAGATCCCTTGGTGCGGAAGAAGTTTCAGAAAACGACCGACACCTTCAACCTCACCAACGGGATCTTCTAATGCCAAAGAGTGAGTTCGAAGTCCTGAAAAAAATGATCGAACAACTTGGTCTTGAGTTCCAGGAATTCGCAAGTGGGATCGAGACCAAGTTCAACAACATATCCAACTCGCTCAAGTCGTGCCAGTCCCACTGCCACGTGAGAAACCAGGAAGAGAGCAAAGACACATGAGAGCCGAAATCAAAGGTCGCTCGCAAGGAAGCCTGGAAGAGAGGCGTGCTCTCTCGTGTGGCGACGATACCTCTATCCTCAACCGAACGATCACCGGGATCCCTCACACCGACTACAGGGTGCTCGTGACCGCCGCTGCCCTGAAGCTCTCGAACGGCAAACCCACCACCAAGCACTACGCGGTGGCCAAGAAGATAGTCGACCGGTCGCTGGTATCACGCGGTGTCGGCATCGTGATCCCCCACGCCAAACCAGGACGTGTCACGCGCTAGGAGAATGACCATGCGAGATGACGACATGATCGCGACAGGGCTCATGGACGACCGAGATCCGGGTGGTACCGACATCTACGGCATGATCCCTCTTCTGTCCTTCGTCGACGAAGATGAGGATGAAGACGAAGACGATGACACCTCGGGTGCCGACGACGACGAACAGGAGCTTCCTCCTCTCATTGCACCGTCGAGCATCGAAGTCGACGTTCCCGAAGGGACAGAGCTGACCGACGACGACGAAGCCTTCCAGGCCCTGACCGCCCGTGGAGTTACCGACATGTTCCCCGGCGAAGCACGCAAGCTCATCACCTACATGCGTCCCTTCACCGAAGAAGAGAGACATCGCCGAAGATCCTTACCTCAATGACCTACGCTGGACCGACGATCCATCCCACACCGACGACGTGCTCCGCGCCGGCAAGTCCGACCGGGGCATGGACAACTACCTCGACGACGCCACTTACGGAGACATCCACATGAAGAGCCCTGAAGAAGTCGCCGAACGCTTCGGCACCGACAAGTTGCCGCCCTTTCGCGCCAAGCGGCGTCCGGTGAAGATCCCCGTCAAGCTGGTCAACGCGACCGTGGTCGTGGGGCTCACCAAGAAGCTCACCGTCGAGCACGCCAACTGGCTCGCAGAGCAGGACAAGAACGCGGGTGTGGTCGTCCGGCCTCGCTCGTACTACGAGAACGTCGGCAAGCTCTGGGCCAAGGACAAACTCAAGAGGGCCGCGATCCCGAGCACCTCGTCTTCGTCGGGCTGGGGAAAGCACCCCAAAGCAATTCGTGGTCGCAGCCGACAGGTTGCTCAAGAGCACGGCGAACGTGCGCTCGCGCTTTTCGCCAACGCTTGGCGACCAGGTCGACATGGGCGGCTGGAACCCCGTCAAGGCGATCGCGTCCGCCGCCAAGTCCATCGAACACGGCGTCGCGAAGGGTGCCAGCCTGGCCTACCGGGGAGCCAAGTTCGCCGCCACGAAACCCTTCGTTTATGTCTACAAGGGCGTCCGGTACATCGGCGAGAAGGCCATGCAGTTCGCCCTCAAACCGATCAAGATGGTCGTCGGCCGCTTCAAGAAGAAGATGGTGAACCGCAAGGCCGCCGAGCTCGCCCAGCAGCGCGGACTGTCCGCTCCCGGTCCGACCGAGATCGCGCAGGCCTCCGCCTGGGCCAAGAACGTCACCCAGCACAGCGGCTCGCGGTACGCGCGCGCCGCCGCCTCGCTCATGGGCAGCGAACGCTTCGATCCCGGCTACGGCATGCGCGACGTGGACCTCACCTTCGGTGATGACAACGACGGCAACGACCTCATGGGTGTGGCCCCCGCGCTCCTGTACCCGCTCATCGTGCTCGGAGCCGTCGGCCTGGCCGTCATCCTCGACAAGGTCTACAACGCGGCCTTCAAGCACTCCTCCGCGCCGGCCCCGGCCGCGGATCCGAACGCGCAGGATCCAAACGCCGTCGACCCCGGCGCGATGGACCCCAGTGCGATCGATCCGGGCTCCGCCGACGCCTCCGCTGCCCCCGGGGCCTACGATCCGGGAGCCGGCGACCCGGGTGCCGGCAATGCGGGGGCCTACGACGACGGCTCCGCGGACAGCTCGGGCTACGCTGACAACTTGGGGCTGCACGGTCGCGCGCGAGACAAGCCTAAACCTCGCTCAAAAAAACCTTACAAGACCGACTGGTCAAAGAACGTGATCCTCCAGAAATTCCCCAGCGGAAAGATTTCCGTAGAGCAAATGAACAAACTCAGCAAAGAATACAAATTCTACGCCAACAACCTGATCAAGATGGGACGACTTCGTCTCGCTTAACGATTATCAACGACTCCACACTCTCAAGAGGACTAGCAACCATGACCCGAGACGAACAAGAAGCCGACCGCGAGAACATGACCGGCCTCGAGGCCGCACAGGCAGTGGTCAGAACACTGCCCGCCCCGAGCCTGTCGGGCGCCAACTCCTACGTCCTCGACGTGCAGGCCGCCGTCAACAAGGCCGTGAGCGTGGCCACGCGCAACCTGCGCCAGTGGACCCGCCAGACCCTCTACGCCGCCTACAAGGCCGCCCGCCCCATCGTGATAAGCGACCTGCGCCAGCAGGGCAAGGCCTTCACGGCGGCCGAGGTGAAGGCCGCCGTGCGCCCGCGCGTCGCCGCCTACGTCTCGCAATACGGCGTTTCGCTCCCCGCGGGAACCCGCGTCGGCTCCACGCCGCTCGAGGCCGTCGCCGGCGACATCTGCGGCGCCTTCTCGCTGCCCTGGACGTCCTTCATGCCTCCCCAGGTACAGGCCGTGGCCAAGGCGGCCCAGTCCGGCAGCCCCAAGGCGCAGGGGTGGCTCAAGAAGCTCTTCGCGGGCAAGGGACAAGGTCCGGCCGCGCCGGCCGCCCCGGCCCCTGCTCCCGCTCCTGCTACCGCCCCCGCGACGGCCGTCGCCGCGAAGGCGGCGAAGAGCGAATCCGACGAGGCCGGCAATGACGTCTTCGCCGGCTGGGCGCTGCCATCCCTTTCGGGCGACTACGACCGCGGTGGGCGCGGCCGAAGCACGCGCGGCAGCTACGGACGCGGTGGCAGCAGCTACGGTCGTGGAGGACAAGGCAGCTACGGACGCGGTGGCAGCAGCTACGGTCGTGGAGGACAAGGCGACTACGGACGCGGTGGCAGCAGCTACGGTCGTGGAGGACAAGGCGACTACGGACGCGGCGGACAGGGCAGCTACAATCGTGGTGGTAAGGGACAACGACCTCACCATCGCCATCACCGGGGACAGGGGCAAGGGCAGTACGCAGGCCAACCAGGCGTTCCCTCCGGCCCCGCAGCAAACCACTCTGGCTTCACCCTCGTACAACCCCGCGCTGCCCATCTCGGCAAGCAACCAGCCCTACAACCCGGCCCTGCCGGTCTCGGCGACCAACCAGCCCCCGTACGCGCAGCAGCCCTACGGACAACAGCCGTACGGACAGCAGCCCTACGGCCTGCCGTACAACCCCGCGACGTCCGCGGCCCAGAGCGCCTTCGACGCCGCCCACGCGGGGGTGACCTCGCCCGTCGCGACGCCCTACAACCCCTACCTGGCCCAGTCCTACAACCCGGCCCTGCCGATCTCCGCCTACAACCAGCCGGCCTCGTACAACCCGGCGCTCCCGGTCTCGGCCTACAACCAACCGCAGCAGTACAATCCCGCGCTGCCCGTGTCGGCGACCAACGTTCCTCCCGCGACCCAGGACTACCTCATCCAAGGTGACGTGGGCTCGGGCGACTCGCTCGGCGCGTACCTACACAAGCTCAACCCCTTCTACTGGCTCAAGAGCCCGGAAGAGCGCAAGCTCGTCGACATCCAGAGAGCAGGCCTGGATCGACAACGCCGACCTCCAGAAGAAGGCCGAGAAGCGCGGCGAGGTCCTGGACTCCGCCAAGAAAGCCCTCGAGGCCAAGCAAGCCGTAGCGGCGGCCCAGGCCCGCTCCACTGAGCTCGAGGCCCAGCTCAAGGCCATCGAAAGCCAGGTGACTGGTGCCTGCATGGGCAAGGCCGAGATCGTCGGAATTGGGTCTGCGACCCGGGGGTCTGCGATCCTAGGTTCTATCGGCCCCGCCGAGATCGTCGGCGCCGACCGCAAGCCGAACCCCTACAACGAGAAGGACGATCCCTTCTCCGACAAGATCCCCGACGAAGAAGGTAAGCCCATCGTCGGCAAGATCCAGAAGGCCCGCCAGCTCAACCAGGACAACCAGGAGGAGCTCGCCCCCCTCTGCGCCAAGCTCCAGGCCAACAAACCTCTGTCCCCCTCCGAGAGCGCCAAGGTCATGATCCTGCTCGCCCGCAACGAGCAGCTGCACGAGTTCCGCAAAGGGATCGTGAGCGGCGAGCTGTACGCCAAGAGCCCCTCGGCCAAGAAGATCCAGCGCAGCGTCGTCATGGGCGCCGTCGCCGCGATGACCCCCACCGAACAGCAGATGCTGGCCAAGATCACCTCCCTCGCCAGG
>CAWHUL010000021.1:0-132944 GCA_963832365.1 uncultured Acidobacteriota bacterium
TCTCAGTTTCCTCACTGAAGATGGTATCGCAGAGTTCTGTCCGAGTCGGCTCAACGGGTCTGCGCCTCCTTCCCTTGCTCATTTGCTCTACCGGCGCACAGAGGGCAACCCACTGTTTGCGGCTACACTGGTAGATTCCTGGGTCGCGAATGGTTTCCTGCGGGAAGATGACAGCCGCTGGGTATTATCAGCCTCTGCCGAAGATATGGTCTTTGAGTCTCCTGATTCCTTGCGTCGTGCGATCGAAGAGCAGGTTGAACAATTGCCCGCGAGCGAACAGGAAATTGTGGAGGCAGCCAGCGCTGCCGGTGTGGAATTCTGCACAGCAGTCGTCGCTGCGGGCGCTGAACCGCAACACGGCAGATGTGGAGACGCAATGTGCGGCGATGGCGCAACGTGGCCAGCTGTTCGCAACCTGCGGGCAAGCCAGCTGGCCGGATGGGACCATTCATGAGCGTTACCGTTTCATTCACAGTCTCTATCGGGAAGTAACATACCAAAAGTTACCAGCGGGGCTTCGAGTGGGCTGGCATCGCCGGATCGGTGAACGATTGGAGCAAGCCTTCGCTGGGCAGGAGGACCGGATCGCAGTGGAGCTTCGGAGCATTTTGAGCAAGCCCGCGATGCCCGCTGCGCGATTCACTACCTCAAGAAAGCGGCCCAGCAATCTCTGGAGCGAGGTGCCCCCGTTGATGCCGTCTTTCATCTGACCAGTGCTTTGGGAATGCTGCGCCGGATTTCGGAACAGCAGGAGCGCACGCGGCTGGAGTTGGGAATCCATGCCATCCTGGCCCCTGCGCTCGGCGCCAGCAAAGGGTTCGGCGACGTTGAAACTGAGGCTGCTTTCCGCCGCGCTTGTGAACTGGCCCGACGGCTGGGGGAGGAAGAACATCAATTCCCAATCATTTTTGGATTCGCAGTAATGCTGGAGATGCGTGGCGAGTATCGCAAGGCACAGGAGTTGATGGAGAAGCACCTTCCCCATGAGGAACTTCGGGGCGGATACACGGTGGAAGGCCTGGACCTCTTGGCGTGTTCCAGGTTTCCGCCGGGGAGCTTCCAGATGCGCTCGAGCACGCCGAACGCGGTGCTCGGGTTTACTGCCCACAAAGTCACTCCGCTCTCTCCGGCTCCCTCGGGGAGAATCCCGGCATCGATTGCGAGGTATGGATGGCACTCTGTCTGTGGTTTCTGGTCAGCCCGACCGTGCACTGGCCCAGGCCAAACACGCCGCGTCCCTGGCCAAAGATGCTGCATACTCCTACGGTCAGGCAGCCGTTTGGGCACAACTAGCTTCTGCACCAGCTGCGCCGTGAAGAGAAGGCAACCCGTTCTTGGGCACGGCGCACAATCAAACTTGCGGCTGAACAGGGGTTCCTGTATCGCAAGGCAGTGGGGAGGATTTTTTCATGGCTGGGCGCTGGCACAGCAGGGTGGAATCCAACAAGGTATCGACGAACTGAAGGAAGGCATCGCAGCATGCCGTGCGTCCGGTGCTGAACTGGATCGTCCCTACCATCTGGGGTTGCTCACTGAGGCCTACTTACTCGCGCGGGAACGTCGCAAGGCTACTGCCACTTTGCGTGAAGCGATCGAGCAGGTCGAAAGTACGCACTCCTTTTTCTACGAGGCGGAACTCTGGCGCTTGCAAGGGACCTTACGATGGACCTTCGTATCTGATCACGCTGGTGCAAGGGAATACTTCGAACGCGCGAGGCACATAGCGCAGGCGCAGCAGGCCAGGTCTTTGGAGTTGCGCTCTGCGATCAGCATGGCAAGATTGTTACGCGAACAGGGAGCAGGTCATCAGTCTGCCGAGCTTCTTGCATCGCTCTATCGCTCATTTGTAGGGGTACAGGAAACCCCCGACTTACGCGCTGCGCGTTTGGAACTAAAAGCACTCGGAAAAATGACGAGTGGTGCAAAGAAACTGGCGGCTTAGACCGGATTCGCGGAAGGTGTGTCCGGTAAAGTAGCCGGGCTCTCAGCCCGGCGATGATCGTGCCGGATACACTGACTCTGAATCCGCTCTAGCAACCTTCACGCGCTAAGTCGGAACCGCATGGGCATCTAGGTTTGGATCGGAGCAGATGCCCTCCTCTAGACCAATCGTTTGGGACTTGTGCAGAAACCACCCATTACGGCGAGACGTCGTCGCCCATGGCGGATCGTTTCCGCAAAGGCCCGTGTTGACCGGATTACTGGGAAGCCCTCCATTCTCGCTACCCAAACCGTCCGATGTGTTTCAACCAAGTAAAACACTCGTTCTCCCGGAGTTCAGTAACCTGGACTTTTTCCCACGGCAATAAACCTCCGTCAACGATTCGCGGTGGGGTCGACCAGCTTTCGGGAGACGCTTGGCGTCAGGATTCGTCTTAGGCAAGACGCCGTGCCCCGATGCGTAATCACGCCTTGAACCAGCTGAGGGTGCATGAGGCCCCTCAGTTACTGTGGGGAATATGTGGGGATTTTGTGGGACCAGCAAATGTCGCATGTTGCCAGCAAAGGACTTACGCTGTCACCTTCCGTGCGAGCCGCTTATGCTAACTACTTTATTTGTTAACCGCTTAGAGCTGACGCCCGCTGATTCGTAATCGACAGGTCATCGGTTCAAGTCCGATCGTCGGCTCCATTTTAACCACTTATAAATAAATCATTTACAAAGACAAAAATTAAACGTGCCGGATACGTGCCGGAGTTTTAAACTGTCAGCCATCTATGCAGGAGGCTGATGGTGCTAAAGCTTTTCAGACGTCACACCACGAATTGTCCTCATCGAGAGAAAGGTCGGGGATACAGGAAGTGTGGTTGCCCGCTGTGGGCGGAAGGCACTCTGGACGGCTCGAGAATTCGAAAGAGTCTTGACACTGCCAATTGGGAGCTGGCATCCGAAAAGCTCCTGAAAATGGAAGTCGGGGAAGATCAATCGAGAGACGCTTCCGTTGCCGAAGCATTGAACTCATTCCTCGCCGATTGCGAGGAACAAACCTGGGACAGCCACCATCGGCAAATACCGTGAGGCAATCACCCCGTTAGTGTTGTTTGCCAGGCACGGAACCACAACTGTTCGTGCTTTGTGCGAGCTGCCGACCCTCAAGAAATATGTTGCCAGCGTTCCCGATTCTGCCAGAACCGTATGCCGCAAGATTGAACATCTCAGGAGCTTCCTCCGGTATTGCGAAGACATGGGCTGGTGCGATCACAATCCTGCGACGAAAATCAAAAAGCCGATTGTGAAAAGCGCCCCTGTTATTCCTTTCACGCCCGACGAGTATAGAAGATCCTTTTTCAGCAATCGAACGGTACCCCACTAGAAATAATCG
Source organism: uncultured Acidobacteriota bacterium (assembly GCA_963832365.1). Classification (GTDB taxonomy): domain Bacteria; phylum Acidobacteriota; class Terriglobia; order Terriglobales; family Acidobacteriaceae; genus CAWBRT01. The sequence goes on from CAWHUL010000021.1 coordinate 3,324, forward strand.
AGGCTATGATGTCCGTCGTCGGCTTCGGGCATTTATTTACGTGCTGCGATATACGGCTTTCAGAATCAGCGATGCTGTAAAGCTCCAGAAATCAGTGGTGGTAAATGGTCGGGTGTTGATCAGAACACAAAAGACAGGGGCAACAGTTCATCTGCCGCTGCCCAAGTTTGTGCTTGCCGAACTCAAAAGCGTCGGAAACGAGAAATACTATTTTTGGAGTGGAAACGGCAACCTGAATTCTGCTAAGTCAGCTTGGCAGCGGACCTTAAGCCGTTTATTCACATTGGCAAAGGTTGCCGGACACCCGCATATGTTCCGCCACATGATGGCTGTTGAGTTGTTGGAACAGGGTGTGAACGTTGAACACGTTGCAGCGATCCTCGGCAACACGCCCGCGATCGTTTACAAGCACTATGCTCCGTGGGTGGCGTCACGGCAAAAAGCATTGGATTCCGCGGTCATGTTGGTTTGGAAGGTAATGAAAAGCCACTGAGGGGGCGCTATTGATTGCGGACTCGATGCGAAAGGGCCCGGCAGAAAGCCGGGCCTCGGGCTAGCCGTTCTTCGCGTAAGCCGTGCATATACGCAATTCACGACGTGTTCAGGGATCCGAAGTGTTATTCGCGTTCTCGCCCCTCTCGCTTACGAGGGACCATCACCATCACACCGGGTTCTGAACGAAAGAGCCGAGTCACACTGTCGTGGCTCAGGCCGAAGACTAATGCCAGCTCCTTAACGCTGTAATGCCGGCACGCCCATGTCGGCGTTGCCGAGTTCACCTCATCTCGAGGGAATTCAGCAACAACCGTGTTCGGGCTCAAGTTAGCCTACTTCCTCAGCAAGAATCGAGGAAACAGGCAGTTGGATTGCTTTCAATAACGCCTCGGTCGTTGAATTGAAACCGCTGACGTACTGCTTCTGCCGCCGCTTCTGAGAACCGCCGCCAGACACAGGTTTACGCAAACGATTTCGGCTCGCATTCTAAGCGGACACATGCGTAAACGCCAGACTATTCTCCAGCGTCCGAGGATCCGTCGCCGAATAGCGTGATAGAGTACCGCAATGCTGCTGAGGTGGCTTAATCCTTCGGAGGCTTTCGGACCGGACTGAAGGTGGAGAGTTCAGCTAGATGCCGCTGCCTTTCATGCTCGATATCCAACGGACTTTTCTTGGATTTTAAACTCTTCAAATGCTGCGTCATGAGGATCCTTGCCTTCACGAGTGCAGCCTTGCAAATGTCTGGTGTTGGAGTTAGCGCATCTGCAATGCGAAACACCCACTCAGCTATGGGAGTTGAATCTGGGTGTAGAGGCAGCCTGTCTCGATCTTGCTCTATTGGCGGCTTGCACGCGCGATGATCTTTTTCGGATCTTTGAGGTCTCGCGGGATCCGTTGCGTGCCTTATCAAGCAACCTCGTACGCTTGAAATACCACTCGATTTGTTCAAAGGCTGAGATTCCCCAGCAGTAGGTTGGGCCTTCAGTAATTCAAAGATTACCTCTGCGGCACGAGTGCTCACCGCTCCTGTTTCCCTTTCCAAACGGACAAGCCGGATGTTGAATTGCTTCGTTCGCTCCTGGGCTGCCTTTCTCAATATCCGTTTCGCGGATTTCCCATGCTCGATCGAATCGCGGTCTTCTTTCGGCAACGTCGGAATTCGAGTGGCGTCGAATCGATGTTGGCGATTGATAAAGATCATCAGCGAGCCCTCGTCGTGTGCAGCCATGTTGGACCAATTCAAGAAGCCGTTCACCACGCTCAATATGAGAAAGGGTCTTCCAGGTCTTTCGAAGCGCAGTAACCGATTCCAGCGTTTTCGGATCTTTCAGAGCGTGTTGGTGATGCGCGCGTTTCTTTGGCTTTGATCTCTTGCTATGTTCCTTCTTGGGCTGTTTACTTTGCTTCCCGGCCTTTATTCGCATGGTCCCAGTCCCGGTTTCTTAACTTCGGTCATAACGCAATCTAACTCGCTGCTCGACGAAGTCAGCCAAATATCTCTGGGCTATAACAGCACCCTCTGCGATATAGCGTATGCCGAACCCAGTCCGGAGTTCACGAGTGTACCGGACGGCCAGCCGTATCAGGTGCCTCAATCTCTTTGCGGCGGGCAGCGCATAGCCCCGCTCGCGTAATCCGCGACTTGCGGTGTCAACTGCGGCGTCGATAAGCAGTCTTTGAGCGCGGCGTCGATGGGCAATCGGTGGTAGAGGTCGGAAATATACGAGGTGCAGCCGCACCCAGTTTAAATGCTGCTTCCACCATTGCAGAACCTCGTTGTATGCGGCTTTGCCGAGACTTGCCTGCAATGCCCGATTGGCGCGCTTCATATGACGTTCCAGCGTTTTGATCGTATGTCTGACCTTTTGCTTTTCCAAGGCGCGGTGCTGCTTATCCATACCGAAAACCTGCTGTGTCCGCAATGTTTCTTTTCGCATGGGACGCGCCATCAATCGGACCTTGTCCTGCCCCACTCTCACGGCAAAAATGGCTGCGCGAATTTGGATGGCGTTCAGCTTCTCTTCTGCCGGAGGAAGAATTGCTATTCACATCCGCCACTAACGCAAGGATTTCCTCCATCAGCCGCTGATCGAACCTGCCAGCAAGCTGTCGTTCGCTAAGGGCATGAATGTAAAGCAAGCGAGCATGGGGGTACTGCTTGGTCTTGCGCCAAGCGTTATATCCGTCGACGATTTCCTGGAATCCGGGTCGAATTGCTCCGACCTGTTCCGGCGTCAGCCGGAATGACACCTTACTTTCAACTGGCAGCACGAGCTCTATCCTACTTCATCCCTGAATAATAACGACCGGCAATGATGAAGCCATAACGATTCTCTTCGCGTTGTCGGAGACCTTTGTGACGGATGGGCGAATGCGGCGAGCCCAAGCGGAGACGCCACGCTGGTAGCGGCGGAAAATGGCCGTGTCTAAACGCACTAAAGCGTGGCTTATTGCTGAAAACTGCTTTCGCTCATGCCCTGACAGACACAGCGCTGCTGACTGGCCTTAAAAGCGACATCAAAATCGAAGATCAAGGCCGCCGGCACAGCGGCGGCCGCGTGCAGCAATCTTGAGGCGATCACATTGGCGCCGGCGTCAAACAGGCTGGGAACCACGTCACCCGTCACTCAAAGCCGGCGGGAGAGCCACAGGCGAGTCACAAAGCCCATGATCGTTGTAGAACCAGCCATTGAGACCCTCAGGTGGCGCAGTTTTAGCTCCGCTCGATTCGAGGTGGCGCAGTTCTTCGTGACCTTCGATCCCAGGTGGCGCACTTTAGTCTTTGCCGAGTGCCCGTGCAGCAGCCCATTCTATCGAAGCCAGAATCGCCAGAAGATAGCACATGTAAACTGCTGATAACTGTGGCTATAGTTCGATCATCCTGGCTTAGGCGGTAGCAGATCTGGAAGGTGGACAAAGGCAGGAAAGAACGAAGGGACCAGGTGTACGCCGAAGATATTTGGCCGCGGCCATGGGCGAAAGTGGCTTAGCGGCCGAGTCCGACGAAGGCCAACAGTTGGACCAGCTGATCAGCCGGCGAGTAGTTGCAGTACAGGTTCGTCTTGCCCGTGTTCTGCTGAACCTGCGTGGCGGAGATGGTGATGTTGCTCTTGCTGATGTAACCGCGCTTCTGCAACTTGACCATGTCCTCGTCCATCGCCGACTTCATCGAGGTCAACTGCAGACCGTCGAGGGTCGCCTGACCTTCGTACAGGTCAGCGCGGGCGCAAATGGTGTCGATGACCAGACCGTGGATGTTCATGCGCTGCACGAAGGTGAAGTCGCTGTCGATGAGGGCAGCGGTGCGGTCGTGCAGCAGGACGGGAGCGGTGTTGTTGCCCTTGTAGCGCAGCACGTTGACCTTGGCCTTGGTCAGTGCATCCAGCTGGGTCGGGGTGTAGCGCAGGACTGCGATCTGGGTGAGTTTGAGGCCCTTGTTCCAGATGGCGCTCTTGGGATCGATGGCCGAGTCGAAGCCGGCGACCGTGCAGACGATGTTCTGCACGTAGTTGTCGGCATAGGCGTTCGACATGATCGACAGATCGGCAACGACGATGCTCCCCCGGCATGGATGGCGAGCGACGTGGGTATATGCTCAAGAAAGTAGTTCAGGCCCACGGTTTTCTCTTGACCGAGGAGCCATTATATAATGAGTATATGAGCATTAATTCCGTATCCGCTGCCGCCGAGCGCGTCCAGATGGCCATGCTGCTGGCCAGAAGCGTACGTCGTCGCCGCCAAGAACTTGGGCTTTCCGTTAAGCGCTCCGCCGAGTTGGCCGGGATGGCGACCTCTGATTGGTATGCCTTGGAGGCCGGCTGGGTGCCCAGCCAAGAATCCGGGCTGGTGGACGCGATCGCCGGAACCCTCGAGTCCGGCCACATGCAGACCTCGTTTATCGCTGAGGTCAGCCGGTACAACCAGGAAGTCCTGTTTAGTAACCTGCCACCCCTGGCCAGCTAAGGCTGGCCTCAGTGCTCATAACCGGATATCCTCACCTCTGAATCCCGCTGGGAAAGGAGGTGAGTCCACTGAAAGCGAACGAACTCAAGGTGAAGCGCATGAACCTGAACGTCGAAGTCAATCTGCACAACTCCTTCAAGGCCGCTACCGCCGCCCAGGGCAAAAACATGACCGACGTGCTGATCGAGTACATCGAGCAGTACGTCACGAAGCATTCGCCGCAACCAGCAAAGAAAGGCCGCCGCTGATGAAACGCGCGGCCTTGTACATGCGGGTCTCGACGCTCGACCAGCATCCCGAAACCCAGTTGTACGACCTGCAAAAGATGGCGGAGCAGCGCGGCTACCAGATCGTCCAGGAATACACGGACAAGATCAGCGGGGTCCGGGCAAAACGTCCAGGCCTGGATCAGATGCTGGCGGACGCACGCCACAGCCGCTTTGATGTCGTCATTGTCTGGGCGTTTGATCGCCTGGCCCGATCGGTCCGACACTTCCTGGAAGTCCTCGACGAACTGAGCCACCTCAACATTGAGTTGTGAGCTTCCGCGAGAACATCGATACGGGTGGGCCGCTCGGCCGCGCCATTGTCGTCATCGTCGGCGCCATCGCCGAGCTGGAACGCAACTTGATCGTCGAACGGGTGCGCGCCGGCATGCGACGAGCCCGGCTGGAGGGCACGAATTGGGCGCAGGCCGCTAGAAGTTGATCGGCAGGCCGTGCTGCGGGATCGAGCCCGCGGGGCTCAGTCTCAGCCAATTGGCCAAGCTCCATCGCATCTCCCGCACCAGCGTGGCGCGAATGCTCAAAACGTAAGCCGTACTTCACCTACGACTTATTACGGCTGCCACGGCTGCAGAACTACGGCGCCACTGATCGCAGGCGCGCCTTTCGAATGACGCCGGCCCTGGCATCGCTTCCTCCTTCTCCTCAACTGAAGTCAACTCACCATCCGCGCTCATCCTCACCGCCCGCTCCGTCATTAAATACAGTTGAGTTTCGATCTGCACCCGTTCATCAACGGAGAATGGGGCATAGCGTCGTTTGCTTCCCTTGTCGGTATAAGATTCGATCCTCATTTGATCCCCGGATTCAAAATCAGTGGTGCGCTGTCCTTCTGTCCTCCTGCCTCCTGAAACCCAGATGCTACAAATGGCATTAGTGCGCGTTCGCGCACTAACCGAAAGAAGTTTCAAATTAGCTGGCCGTCCAAGTGTCCCAAAAGGGTCGGCGCAACCCTCCTCATAAGCTGCACAAAACAAAAGCGTGGAGTTCGCGCTCCGCGCTGTGTGAAAAGGTATGGATTCCGGAACAGCCAGGCAGGGCCCACTCCGAACTGAACGCCGCCTGAATCCAAGTTCTTGCTTGCAGCAATTGCGTTGGTTCGTTCAGAGCCCTCGTCGACTCTGACTCAATCCTGGTGTGGTCGCCTCGGAACGTTACAAGTGCGCATGCCCCTGACACGACTGATATTGGCGAACTCCGGTCTCTCTGCGCCGGCAGTGTCGAACTGGCCGATGACGTCTCGAAACGAGCAAATACGCTGCTGCTTGTGGAGCACATCGATGAGGACCTGGCAATGCGAGAACATAAGAAATCTGCATAACCAGAAGTTCCTGGATGCCGTAATGAAGTAGTGTCACTTGGTTAATCCGCATGCCCACCCCTTAATCCTCACACGCTCGACCTCACGATTCCCTTTCGTCGGTCACCTATCGGGTCTGCCGTTCTCTGGCGGGTTCGAGATCGACCACCACAATCATCAGCGCCAACACAAGCAGAAGTACGATTGAAGTCCCCAGCTAAATTCAATCCCAATCCCAGCAACCACAGGATTACCAGAATCGTGTTTATAACCACAGCATAATCGGCCTTGTTGCCCCATAGAGCTACTCTGCGACTCAAAACCAAGCTGTTCTTATGGGGGTTGCCCTCCACGAAGCTCATTGGCGATTTTCCCCCACAATGGAACTAGCTATCCCCTCCACCTCTGTAATCACGAGATCACTTTCACTGCAACCGCATGTTTATGTCCTGGCATCAGATGTATGACTGTCGCAGAGTTCCCGGCGCTGGGTTGAAGCTCAGGGAGGTATCCGGCGGGAGGAGTTCATGGCGTTGGCTGCTGAACGAGCAGATGGGGCTAAGATGCCAAACCTTGCCCGATGTTCGCCATGTTGGTGGACGTTTTGATTGTCAATAATTCTTCTCTAATGGTGAACTGTTCTGATTTGGAGGAACTGAACGCACGGTACCGCAACGCCACGCTCCAGTACAGCACCTTTATGGGGTCGACTCAAAGGGCTCCGCCCAAGGGGCAGGGACGAGAGAGGCGGTTCAGCTCGAAAACCAGATCGAGAGAAATAGAACGGGCATTGACGCGGCATCAGGCAGAGCACCGGTGCGGTGTTGACTACCTCACTGATACTCACAATCCCCGTCCACGGACAAGGGCCGCCTAGCGGATACAAGACTTAAAGATGGGCTGCTGGCGAACACGTCCAAGTAGCCCAAGAAAAGCTGGAATCACTCTCCTCCAATAAGCTGCTTTCCATTCACCTCACTTTTCTTAGCCTGGCCTCGCTCTCTAACCTTCTTGCACCGCTTTATTTCGAGCCCAACATACACTCCCCCTGCACTGTCTTCCGGCAAAGCACACGAGTCCTCGCTACCACCGCTTCTGTCGCTTGTTCTGAATCCGCGTCGCTTTAGCGCATGATCTCCTAGATAGTGCTCGCCTTGCGTCGGAGGATCGATCGGGTCGATGTGTTCAGCAGTCGCCGACACGAGTGCATCCACAGCCTATGATAGCCACCGCCAAAATTACTTCCTAGATTGTCCAATACTGTCCCGGTGCTCGGATATGCCTGCAAACCCGAGGCAGTGTTACTGCCTCAAGTCATGTGTGGCGTTTCAGCGAACTCGGGAGCGAACCTCAGCGTCTCGCCGACCAACAGCCCGAGTGAAGGCTTGCCTGCTTAGTCTTCTACTTAATAGGGAACAACGAATGCGCACGCTTGCTCTGATCTTAGCTTCGCTCATCGTTTGCGGCACCGGATTTGCTCAGCAAACAGTCGCGTTTGGGATTTCAGCAATAACAATACGAGCACGGCTTCCGCGGCGAACGGCTCCGCGGCCCGCGCTTCCGCTTTCGACTTCGGTGCGGTCGGCAAGGTCTCGATCCACTCGCTGCTCGTCCCCAACTCAAATGCTCGCGTCTATGCCCACCTGATGCCGTCGTTCGGCACGAACAGCCGTATCAACGTAGGTTCGACTCCGCCAAAGCGGATGGGTTGACCGACAGTTGAAGACATCGTGAGCCGTCGGATCGACGGCGTCGTTCTGTACTGGACATGGCGAACCGGGAAGCGGCGCTTCGGCGCGTACCAATACGGCCGCGATAGAGATCATGAAAGCAGCGGGCAGCAACAGAGCTTTCCAATTCGCCATTCAGGAAGACAACAGCGCTGAAGGAATGCGCGCGACGGGTTACGATCTCACCGCCGATCTCATCGGGATCTTCAGTACGTAGCTAGGTCTTTTTTCACGTCGCCCGCCTACATGACCATCGATGGCCGTCCGGTGCTCTTCTTCTTCGGACTGGAGGCTTACAGAAGTAGCGTCGACTGGGATACGGTCCGTGCCTCCGTTCCGGGCGACCCACTATTTGTGTTTCCGTAATTCCGTCCAGGATTCGATATGTTGACAGTGACCAGCGCCTTTGCCTGGACGGCGATTGACAAGCAGGATCCGAACGATATCGGCCTTAAGTATCTGGATAACTTTTACAAGGTTACCGCGGGAATATGGCCACGCTACTCGATCGGTTCAGCTTCTACGCCGGCTTTGACGATCGGCTCGCCTCTTGGGCTCGGGTCGAGCCATCAACCGCGACTGCGGTGATTCCTGGCTGCAGACCTTGGCGAAGGCCATACCGCATTGTCCGGATGATTTCTCGGCTCTGCGACTGGTGACCTGGAACAGACTACGAGGAAGGCTCGCGAATAGAGCCTGGCATCGACAACTGTGTCAGGTGCAGGCATCGGCTGCAAAGATACTTTGGGCTGGCTCTCAGCGGAAACCAGAACACCATTCACCACCTCGGCGTGTCGGGCCTCAAGCGACAATACGATATTTTGCTGGTGAGTGAGCTTCCCCGCCAGCGCGCGCGCAGTGTTGCTTTTGCTGATATGGGACTGAAGCCCGGGCAGTACAGTTCAGTGGTACAAGCGGTTGGCCAGCCCTCAATGCTCAATCACGTCTCCGACCCGGTAGCAGCCACGCTTCCCTCGGCACCGGCTCTGCCGCTGGCGGCTTCGATGCCGGTTTTTCGACTGCAGTTTCGACGCGGATGTCGGCAGCGGCTCCGCTACTTCGACAGCGGCTCCGACTCAGGTTTCGACAGCGGCTTCGACGACGGCGTCGACGGCTACGCCGACGGCTACTCCGAGGACAGCCCCGACAGTGGCTCCGACGACAGTCCCAACAACTCTTCAGGCGAGAATGACCCGAAGGCAGCATCAAGTTTCGTTGCAGTTCCAATCTCTGCCGTACCGGAGAACCAGGACCCAGTGACTCAAAGCCCGGGGATACAACGATCAGCAACCGGAGCGAGGCACGAAGACGAGGACGAGACAACCAGACCGAGTAATCTTTTCCCGGCGGTGGCGATGCCAGAGCAATGGTCTGAACGAGAGGTCAGGAACAGGGTGATCAGGTGCAGCAGATCTGGCAAGGGGAGGGCTGTGGGATGGGTGAACGACGGTTTCTGCGTTCGGCTTCGACCGGATGTCGGAAGCCGACTTGCGGAGCTACGCCTTGGTCACAGATTCACGCACGATCGACGCACATTGCGTGATCTGACGCCCTGTTGACGAGTTCCAGCGTTCGGCGCAACCACCTCTCCGGCTCAGTCTTTAGTGCTCGGTCTCATTCTTTCGCTCATGGGGATTAGTGGGCAGGCGGAAGCCGACGGCACGATCGTCGTTGACACGCGAGGTAGCATTCAGGTCGAGATCGTTTAGCGCGATCTTGCGTGGCCCTTTGCCGGACAGATTCACGACTTGATCGCCCACAATGGCGTAATTCCTGACCTCAAGGCGTTTGCCATTGCGGAAGACCAGCACCGTCGACTGCTGCTCCGGCACAGGCTGCGGATTAGCCGCAGGTGCGGCTTGCTCGCGACCTGCGCCGCATCCGGCGCGGGATAAGGTATGTTCGGGATGCCTGGGTTCGACGTGAATGACAAACCCGATGGCGCGTTCATAGGATCTTGACCGTTGATCGCCTCGGCGCCTGCGATATCTCCTGCAACCGGAACTGGATATGGCATGGGGTAAGGGGAGGAAAGGATGAGCGGGCTGACGCCTGACGCGTTCCCTCGATCGAAGGGGCCATTAAATGGTCTGTCGAATGGCCTTATCTGGCCAGGGATGACGCCGTTGGGAATGAACGGCCGGATCGGCACCTGCCATCCGCAGGCCCCCAGCGAGGTGATGCTCGGACGCGGCATGAATCCAACGCCGCTGGTTCCGAACGAAGTGATCGAGGGCGGAATTCCGTGAACCTGCCCAAGTGCCGGCAGAGACACTAGAAATACTACGACTGCGATGACATGTCCCAGAGTTTCCCCGCTACTACGGAATCTATTGTTGCGCAGAGTGTTCATTGGTCGCTCCCCTGCAAACGTGTAGCCTACTTTAGCAACCTTTGAACCACCTTGGGCAAGAAGGGTTTGCTCAAGCGCTCGATCTGGAGTCGCACTTTGCCAGCCGAGTTAACCCTCATATCATGAGCTACTTAGAAGATATGTTCGCAGCAGTTACCCACAGCCTCGCCCGGAAGCTTTTCGCAAAATAGAATCGGCGACAATTGATTGCAACGGAACATGAAAGTACAGGTTCGGGTAGTGGAACCCGCCTCGGCGGGTACTTCATCCCCAGGTTTTGAACTTCGCGGCAAGATCTAATTTCGCGGCAAGAATAGCGCAGTACTTTCGCCCACGGGTATGGCACTGATGATATGGGGAGTAACCATGACAAGGAGTTCATCTTCGTCCACTTCAGTGCTTCGATTGCTGGTGAGCGCGCCTAACACTGTCATCTCCCCGACGCCCGGAATAGATTGCAAACTCTTGATCTCGGTGCGGCTTAGGGAGCCGGTGACGACAGCCGGTTCATTATTGCGAACAGTAATGGTTCCCGTGTACTTTCTGCTATTGATCGTAGGAAGGCCGTTGAAAAGCTGCGACCCCACCGAACTCAATTGCATATCCAGTACAAGCGTCACATCATCCTTATGAATCGCGGGCGTTGCGTTGAGGGTAATGCCCAAATCCTCAAAAGTGACGGTAGGGGCAGTACCGAGGGAAGTTTGTCCTGATGTGTAGGACGCAGTGATGACCGGATAGCGCGTCCCCAGACGAAAGAGGGTGGCCTTGCCTTGTGACGCGCGCAGGGCAACCTTCGTCAGCGAGATGGCCGCCGAACGGTTCTTGGAGAAATTGGCCGTGGCCGGCGGCACTTGAAGGCCTATCGACGTTTGACCGACATCAGTGACAGCGAGCGACGAACCTAAGCGCCTGGGGGCCAGCGAATTTCCATGCTGAAGTTGCGAAAGCAGAGCAGGAATAGCGGAAATGCTGGCCGGGCTGATGCCGCCCGATGCGAGCGATTTACTGATCAACAGTTGGCTGTCACTACTTCCCACACCGAACATGGCAGACTGCGGTGCGGCGAACATGGTGAATTGCGATGGAAAAGCGATTCCCAGTTCGCGCAACATTTGCCGCGTGACCTGAAAAACTTCGAAATCTAGCATTACCTGCGGACGCCCCGCCCAGAGTGTCTGGACAAGTTGCGTAGCCACCGCAACCTTGGGGGCGGGACCACGCACGGTAATGGTTCGGTCGGCGGGAGACTGGGTCACGGAACGGAGGTCAAACAAGTTCCGCAGCATTCCGGCTATCGTGTTCAACTCTTCTGGCGAAGAGGCCTCAGGCAAATAAATGGATTGCAGCACCCAGCGTTCGAGTTCTTTGCGCTTGGCGGGAGTATCGACCGCCACTACAACTTCACTGGAAGAAATCGGGGTCCAGAAACTCCGCGTTATCAATGCCACGGCATCCATTGCCTGCTCGAAGCCTACCTTTTCCAGGTCCAGGCGCACGTTCCGCCGGGGGGCCGAGTCATCGAATTTCACCTTGATGCCAAAGGCTGTGCCTATGCTGGCGTAAGCGCCGCGCGCATCTACACTGAGATGGAGAGTTTGCTGCTCCACTTTGGGGCGCAGCAATACTTCCTGTGCCTCCGGTGTGGACCCGCTAAGCATAAGCTGACTTGGCAACGGCGCGTGTGTAGCGTCAAGCAGCCGCTCCGAGGCAAACTGATTGTCCGGGTCGAGTTCCAATGCCTTGCTGAATTCGGTTGCCGCCGAAGCCGTGTCCCTCTGGGTCATCAGCTTGTTGCCGCGCTGGATGTGAACGTATGCGAGTTGCTGGAGAAGAATTGCGCGCGCGGAAACATACTGGGCATTTCGTGGAACCAAGCGGATGGCCAGATCGAAGGCGCTCAGGGCTGCCTCTGGGCTCATATCCTTCAGTGTGATCCCGCGAGCGAATGCCTCTCGCGCGCGCTTGAAGTCGGCTTTGGATACCTTGCATTCTTCGGCGCTTTTGCCGGTGCACGGCTTTACGGACTGGTTTTCCGACTGGCTACCGATAACCACGGCGGGCGCACCCGTAGGCCTTGTGTCCGCCCGCATGGCAATGAGGGACAGCCAAACTCCAGCAGCAATAGCGATGAGCATTCGCATGAGCAACGAGTTCAGCAGCGAGCGAAATTGCCGTGCCGGCCTGCCCGTGTTCGCGGGGCGCCTAGGAGGTCGCGGTGCCACCTGCCGCAGCTGTTCACTTTGGAGTTGATTATCGCGCCGGACGGCTCAGAGACGCCTGGCAGATTACGCGACGTCCACTGGGTAGCACTCGCCAATGGATCCACCCGCGATCCATCCAGTAATAGATCGTTGAACGGCTGACCCTGACCAGGCGGAGAACCCGGGAAATGCTAGCAAACTGGGTCGGGCCCTCGCAGTGTTCGCATAGAAATGTCGTTCCAAAAGCTGGCGAATCTGAGCTTGACGAGACTGACTTGGGGGATATCGAGGCTGAAGGAGCTGGCGCAGGCGGAGATAAGGTTTGTGGAGCAGACACTTTATTGATCCTCTCCTAAGAGGGCCGATTTGGATCAACCCGTCACGGAACTAAGACGCCCGGTTGGCGTTCAGAGTTGCTCGATATTATCGATTCTGAGCCACCGATTCTGCGTTCGTTGCGGCCCGGTCAACTCGGTGGTTGGGCGAATCGCATCCAGTCTTTGCGGGTAACGAGCCATTCCGGCCGTCAGGACACTTCGCCGCGTCCCCAATGCTGGATAGCGTCTTGTTTTCCAACCGTTTCCGGCAATTGAAATCACGGATCACTCGTGCGACATAATTGCGTGTTTCGCGATATGGCGGCACTCCGCTGTAGCGTGCGACCCGCTCCGGACCGGCGTTGTACGCCGCCAACGCTTTAGTCAGGTCGCCGTCATAGCGCAGCAGCAGTTCACGTATATACTGGGTCCCCGCGTTGATATTCGCTTCCGGCTGGAAGGGATTTTTCACGCCAAAGCGCATAGCGGTTTCTGGCATCAATTGCATGAGTCCCTGGGCGCCCTTAGGAGACCTTGCCAAGGCGTTGAAGTTACTCTCCGCCTGAATCATGCTGGCAATCAGGTCGGCGTCTACCAAGTGGCGTTCGCTGGCGGCGCTAACCAAATCCGTGAGCGGCCGAGGTGCGGCAGGCGACGCCAAAGGTACCACTGCGGCCGGCAGATCAACGTTCTGGAGCTCGACAATTTCCCGGGTGTCCACGTCAACATAGCTAGACTCCGGCTCGCCACGAAAATACATCCGCGTAACATTGTTCCTTTGCTCGCGCCGTTCGTGGCGAATCTCGAAGCCGTTGCGGAGTATGGCGATGTCGGTTGCGAATGCGGTTAGCGTGGCAAACAAGAACACGACGATTGCTGCTTGGCGTAATAAACGCATTACTCGGCGGAGGTCCCTTCTAACAGGCTGCTGAAAGAGGTTTCAGGCAAGGAGCTTGCAAGCCCTTAGCGTGCAAGCCACAAAACACATGGTACTGCGCCCGTTGCTTTTGCGAGGCTCGGACTTCGGCACGTTTTTCCATCCCAATCACCACTCGCTATAAGCTGTGCCTTCGGAACTGACTCGACTGTTGCCACTGTGCACATCGGTAATGCCGGGCTCCTGCTGGTCCACGCTCAGGAGCACATCTTCCTGCCGCACCTGCCACGACTGGGCGGAATTGGTGAAGGGATCGACAGGTATCCGCGAGAGGTATCCGGCGCTAACCAAGTCCGACAATGACTGTGGAGCCTTTTCCTTATCATCTGTATATTGGTTGATCACGGAACGCAGGGTAAACAGGTCCTGCTTCAAGACAGTTTCGCGAGCGCGGGTGATCGTCCGGTTATATGCCGGAATCGCTATGGAGACGAGGATCAAAGTGATCGAGATCACCACCAGTATCTCCATCAAGGTGAAGCCATGTTGCCGATGTCTCCTGTTGTAAGCTCTCATCACTACCAGTCCTTGTATTTCGTTCCATCCAAAGCTGTGTCACCGGATTTGGAATAGACATTGAAGACGTTGTCGCCGCTCCAGGAGTCTGAATTTGGATCGTCTTGCACGGAACGCAACCCCCATTCAGCCTTCCCCGTCATTGGATCCTCCGGTATGTGGCGAAGGAAGCGCACCTTCTTCCCGGCAACATCGACGCCCTCGACTAAGGTAACCAATTCCGGCGGATAACCTTGACTGCCCAGCTTGATCTGAAACATGCCATGGTCGGCAGCCTCCTTGTAGTGGTCGATGGCGTCACGCATCTCCCAAAGCTCCCGGCGGAGCGCACGCTCCCTTTCGCGCTTGATGTTCAGTTTGGCCAGCGGCACCGCCATCCCGGTCAGGACGGACAGTATGGCGATCGCGGCAATCAATTCGATCATTGTGAAGCCGCGCGAACCGCTATTCCCGACAGTCAAGCCGCGGGAGGCGCGCATCAGAGTACCTCTTGCGCGTGAATCTCCTTGCCATCGCGACTCAATTCGCCCAATCATAGATTCTCGATTCTCTTCACCTGGCATCTTCGATACCAACGGCACGACCCTTACGGAGCCTTGACCGCGCCGGTGGGGTCCTCCTTTCTCTCCGCCACAATAGCGCTAGGGATAGTACGGGGGACCAGCGTCGAACCTTGATAGTCAGCCGGTGTTACAACGTAACAGGGCAGCACGATGGTCGATGGAATCGTTGTTCCCGTGGCGCCCTTGGCGTACTCGAAGGTGAACTCGCGGTCCGGCATCTCGCCGACGGCCGAAGCATGCCGACTGTACAATACGGTGCCGGCGACCTCGTCGCAGTCCGGTTGCCTGACGGCACGAAATCTGTGCACGTAGCTGTAGTCCATGAATACCGCTGGAAGGCCCTGATCGTAGCTCAAAAAACGATAGACGAGCTTCACCAGCGACACGTCATTCTTATTCCGGGTGTCCAACGCGGCCACAAACGATTGGTAATTGGCTCCGAAGGTTGTGACAGGTAGTGAAGATGCACGACCTACCAAGCGAACCGACACCGATTGCTTCTTAATGGAGTCCCGTAGTTTCTTCGCATACGCGGGCTGTGAGTGACTGGCTAACAACAGTAAGACTAACGCGGCCACACTTACCCAATATCGCCTCGAACGGCGGGGCAATATTGGGAGAGCTGCCGATAACGTCATAGCCATGATGACACTCCTTTGAATTTACGAAGCCCTTGGATAAGACTTCAGCAGTTCACAAGCGGCTTCGATTGTGATTCCAGAGCCCGCCACTCACGATGCTTCGAGCCTGCCGCCAAACCGGACGGGGTTGGACACTCTCGGACGTTTTCTTTCGTTTCAGAGGTAAAGGCAGTGCGGCGCTACCCCAGAGCGCTCCGTGGCGTGGGACCGCCGCCAAACAGAACGACCTTGGACACTCTCGGACACTTTCTTCCGTACCCAAGGCGGAGGTGAGTACCTGCGGGACGCGAAAGTCTTTGCGGCTGCATCTACTCTGACGAACGGCTTTTGCGAATTGGCGCGAGATGCGGCGAGCAATGTCCCAGCAGGTTTATCCGGATGGCTATGGTTTCCCTAACTAGCAAAGTTTCCGTGCTTTTGCTGCTGGCTCTAGCGAGCTCTACAGCGCAGATCGCCCCTGCGGCTAAGGCCACGAGACCGGCGGCCGACCAAGGCGCGAAGCCGCAGGCCCAGTCAGTGCGTCCTGAAGAATTCAAGATGCCCGATCCGGTACCGATTCCGGAGATGAGCCCCGAGGAACTTCCAGCGGGCCCGCCTAGCGTCAGCTATCGTGGCGGCAAATTGCTCGTGGATGCCGACAACGCTACGCTCGGCGAAATATTGAACCTGATTGGGAAAGAAATAGGAGCGCAGATCGAAAGGCCGGTCGCTGTCGATAGTGAGCGGGTTGCAGCCCACCTGTCGGGTTCGCCGGCTCGGGTAATTGGGGCTCTATTAGACGATGGGAAATTCGGCTACATCATCCTCCCCTCCCAGCAACCGGATGGTGTTCAGAGAGTGATTCTGACAACCCAGAAGCAAGACCCATCGCATCCGGCGCCGGCAGCCCGAAGAACAGCAATTTCCAGCCTGGTAGCGGCACCGCGCACGGAGCCGGGGCCAACTCCTGAATACCAGCCCTCCGTCAGTGGGCGTACCGATGCCGGCGGCGCCGCCGCCCGCGCATTGGCGCCTGTCGCGCAGTCGGAGCAGCTTCAGGAGAATATGGCGCACGCGGTGGGCCAGGTGACGGCGGCGCTGGCCGAAGCCCAACCGCCGTCGGATTCGTCCGGGACCGGAAATACGGCGCAACCTTCACCCAGCCCTGACGCGGCGGCGCAGTCGGGAAATAAAAGCCCTATGCAGGTATTGCAGAATCTCTATCAAGTTCGCAAGCAGTTACAGTCGCAGGAGAATCAATCTCAAAAGCCATCGCAGAATCAGTGAATTCAATGAATCTAATCCGCCATCGCCGTCTCGCTCCTACCAGCCGCATTACTGCGGCTATCTTGGCACTACTGCTGCTGACCGTTGCCTTGAAAGCGGAGAACACATCGCCGGCCTCACTCTACAAACAGGGCGAGGATCTCGAGGCGCGGCAGGACTACGAGGCCGCCTACAAAGCCTACCAGGAGGCTCGCCGCAAGAAGCCAAAAGACGTGAAGTATCAGGCAGCGGCCATGCGCATGCGTTTTCTGGCGGGTGCGGCGCGTGTTCACCGCGGCCAGCAGCTGAGAGAGGCAGGCAAGCTGGAAGAAGCTTTGGCGGAATTCCAGAAGGCCGCTGCTATCGACCCAAGCAGCTTCGTCGCCTCGCAAGAAGTCCAGCGCACCGAGACCATGATGCAGGCGGCCAAGAGCGCGACTGCAAACAACGGCGGTGCTCCGCCTTCGTTCATTCAGCGAAGACTGGCAAGGGCGGCGACCGAGCCGGTCGAACTTGCGCCCATTTCGAATCAACCGATTGTCCTGAAGATGACGGAAGACAGCAAGCTCATCTACGAAACGATAGGAAATCTGGCGGGCATCAATGTCTTGTTTGATCCCGACTTTACCTCCAAGCGTATTCATATCGAACTGAACGGGGTCTCACTGGCCCAGGCGCTGCGATTCACGGCCCTGGAGTCGAAGACCTTCTGGCGTACCGTAACACCGAATACGATCTTCGTTGCCGCCGACATGCCGGCGAAACGCAAGGATCTGGAAGAGAGCGTCGTCAAGACTTTCTATCTCGCAAACCTGTCCCAAGCGAGCGCATTGACGACGGTGGTGACTGCGTTGCGTTCTTTGCTGGATATCAGCCGCATCACTCCCATCCCCGAACTAAACGCCATCATTGTGCGCGCGACTCCGGATCAAATTGCACTCGCCGACAAAATTATCAATGACCTGGATAAAGGACGTGCTGAAGTAGTCGTGGACGTGCAAGTCGTGCAGGTGACCCGGGACAAGATACGCGACATAGGGATCAATCTTCCGACCAGTGTCACGGTTTACCCAACATCAAACGTTCTTAGCGCAACGACAACAACCTCGGCTTTGTCCTCTACCAGTACCACAACTTCGACCGGGACTCCCGCGGGAACGATCAACTTCGGCCATGTAGGCGGGACGACGTTTGCCCTCAACATTCCCTCTGCAACCGCCAATTTCCTGCTAAGCAACGGGAACACCAGAGTCATCCAAAATCCGCAAATCCGAGCAGCGGACGGTCAGAAGGCGACGTTGAAAATCGGCGACCGCGTGCCGGTGGCGACCGGGTCCTTCCAGGCGGGAGTCGCGGCGACCGGTGTTAGCCCGCTGGTGAATACGCAGTTCCAGTATCTCGATGTCGGGGTGAACGTCGATATCACCCCTTTTATCCATGCCGACCGCTCAGTGACGCTGAAGATCTCCATGGACGTCTCTTCTGTGACTGGAAGCGTGAATATCGGAGGCATTTCCCAACCTGTCATCGGGCAACGCCGGATCGATCATGAGATCAGGCTCAAGGAAGGCGAGGTTAACATGATGGGAGGTATCCTGGAGGACAGCGACATCAGATCCGCCAGCGGCCTCCCGGGGCTCAGTAACCTCCCCTTTTTCAAATACTTTTTCAGCGACCAACACAGCGAAAAGCACCAAAACGAGATCGTGTTCCTCGTGACGCCACACGTCGTACGCACGCCCGAAATGTCGGCGTCCAATCTGGCGCCGCTGCTGGTGGGTACAGGAAATACAATCGAATTGCAACCCCTGGATGCTGCACCCGCCGCGGCGGTTGTGCAGCCGGCAGGGGCTCCCAGTGTGACTCCGACGGCGGCTCCGTCCGCCTTAGCCAAGCAAACGGCGCCACAGGTCCCACCAGCATCGCAGGCGACCAGAGGGGCAGCTCCGAGCGTTTCCGAGAAAGCGCAAGCGCAAGCAGCCATTCGACCGACGGCATCCGCGATTTCCGCGACATCCGGGCCAGTCCAGCTTTCGTTTAATCCTCCGCAATCGACGATCACGGTTGGCCAAACATTTACGGTGGAGGTAATGGTCAGCAATGCACAGAAGCTGTTCTCCGCGCCGATCCAATTGCTGTATGACCCTGCGAAACTGCAAGTCAAGAATGTCTCCAACAGCGGCTTTCTCGCACAGGGCGAGCAGGTGGTAGCTCTGGCACAGCACGATGATCCGACCACCGGAGCGCTACGCATTACAGCCATGCGTCCACCTAACTCTGGGGGCTCATCGGGAAGCGGTTCCCTGGTAGCGGTCACGTTCGTGGCTAAGGCTGAGGGGCGAACGACCGTATCCGTCGCGCGCGCCGGCTTGCGCGATGCCGACCAGCATCCCGTAGCAACATCCGGGACGCCGGCTTTCGTAGAAATCAAGCAGGCGGCAGCGGCAGCGACCGTGGCTGGAAAGTAACAACGAAGGGAAACTGAGGCTGGGCATGGCAGAGTTCATCGTTAGGTTGTCTGACGAACGCGGGTATGTGACAGAGCAGGTTGAATCCGCCAAGTCGGAAGCCGAGGCCTGTGAGCGCCTGCTACAGCAGGGTCGGCTCGTCGTGGGAGTGAAGCCCCGCGGGCTGGTTCTTGGCGGAAAGATGGCCCTGCGGCGGCGGGGCAAGATCAAGCTAGCGAGGTTTGTTCAATTCAATCAGCAACTGGTGACACTTCTGCGTGCGGGGTTACCCATCCTTACCGCTCTAGATTTACTGGAGAAGCAGCAAAAGGAAGAGTATTTTCGCGGGCTCTTGCAGAATGTTCGTGAGCGCGTTAAAGCGGGCGCGCTGCTCTCGGAAGCGTTCGAGCACCAAGAGGCCGTTCCGAAGATCTACACCACAACCTTGCTGGCCGGAGAGAAGAGCGGCAACCTGGAAGAGGTGCTGAATCGCTATGTGCACTTTCAGCGTATGGCGTTGTCGTTCCGGAAGAAGCTGAAAGCTTCCCTGATCTACCCGACGCTGTTGGTCAGCATGGTGATCATCATGCTGACCTTCTTAGTTACCTTCGTGGTGCCGCGCTTTGCGGACCTCTATAGCCAACTCGGGGCGGAACTGCCGGGCATCACGCAGTTCATGCTGACGTTTGGCGTGAACGTACATCACTACTGGCTGCTCTTGCTGGCCGGAGCGGCGCTGCTTGCGGCGGGGGTGTGGTGTTGGGCGCGCAGCGAGAACGGCGCTCTTCGGATCGACCGGGTGCGTCTGGCGCTGCCGATCGTGGGCGCAATCTGGATGAAATACCAACTTTCCATGTATCACCCGCATGATGGCAACGCTGCTCTCCGGCGGTCTGCCGCTGGTGTCGGCATTAGAGACCGCGGCCGCGTCCATCCACAGCCGTGAGCTGGCCCTGGCGGTGATTGGAGCGTCACAGCAGGTGCGAGAAGGGCGCCCCCTGTCGCGCAGCCTGGAGAACTCGAAACGCGTTCCAGCCCTGGCGATAGAGATGATCGAAGTTGGCGAATCCACTGGTGCTCTATCGCCAATGCTCACCTGTGTCGCCGAATACTACGAAGAAGATGTAGAGGCCTCATTGGCCGCGGCCATGTCGCTGATCGAACCGGCGATTCTGATCGTCATGGCGGTTGTTGTCGGAGTTGTGCTGGTCTCGCTCTATTTGCCCATTTTCAAGTTGGGTGCCAGCGGAGCACTCCGGTAGTTGGAGGTAATTCTTATGGGAACGAGTCAGGAACTGATCCAGAGTATGCTGCCGGCCGATGGCGACATTCTGTCCGGCGAAGCCGACGCGGCAGTCGCGGAGGAATTGCGCGCGCGGGAGCTGGCGTGCCGGTACCGCTGCGAGTTTCTTGACTTGCACGACTTCCGGCTGGATGCCGCCTTGCTCCGCGACGTCGAAGTGGGATTGATGTTCCGCTACAACTTTGTCCCGCTGGAAGAAAACAATGGGATTCTGGTGATTGCGATTTCCGATCCCAGCCAGCTGATGATGATCGACGAAATCGGTTTGCTATTGCGCAAGCGAATCGAGATTAAGGTCGCCACTCTGTCGCAGATCAGCGACATTCTGAAAAAGAGCGAGCAGTCTCAGCGAGTACTGGAAGAAGCGAGCGAGGCCTTTGCTTTCGACGTCATCCGTGAAAGTGGAAGCGGGGACGAACAAATCTCAATGGATCGGCTGACGGCAGAGAGCGATATCAGCCCGATGATCAAGCTGGTCGATACCGCCATCTTCACCGCGCTGGAGCGCCGGGCCAGCGATATCCACATTGAAACCGGCAACGATTCCGTGCAGGTGAAGTATCGCATCGACGGCGTCCTGCAGGCCGCCGTAGCCCCGATCGCCAAAGAACACCACTCCACCATAATCTCCCGCATCAAGGTCATGTCGGAGCTGGACATTGCCGAACGCCGCGTCCCCCAGGACGGCCGCTTTCGCGTCAGGTACAAAGGCCGCGCCATCGACTTCCGCGTATCGATCATGCCTTCAATCCACGGTGAGGACGCGGTGCTTCGGGTGCTCGATAAGGAGTCGATGAGCGAGAAGTTCCATAAGTTGATCTTGGACGTGGTGGGCTTCGACGAATTCGACCTGGATCGTTTCCGGGGATACATCTCCGAGCCCTACGGCATGGTGCTGGTCACAGGCCCCACGGGCAGCGGCAAGACGACCACGCTATACGCGGCTCTGAATGAAATCAAGACCGACGAGGACAAGATCATCACCATTGAAGATCCGGTCGAATATCAGATCCAGGGAGTTACCCAGATTCCGGTGAACGAAAAGAAGGGCTTGACGTTCGCCCGGGGCTTGCGTTCCATCTTGCGCCACGACCCCGACAAGATCATGGTCGGCGAGATTCGCGACCGCGAAACGGCGGAGATTGCGATCCAGTCCGCCCTCACCGGCCACCTGGTGTTTACCACCGTTCATGCTAACAACGTGGTGGATGTGATCGGCCGCTTCCTGCACATGGGGATCGAGCCTTACAACTTCGTATCGGCGTTGAATTGCGTGCTGGCGCAACGACTCGTGCGCATTATCTGTGAATTCTGCAAGCAGCCAGTCCAATATTCGGACGCCGTACTGAAGGCCAGCGGCCTCGATCCCAAGATATGGCGCGACGTTGCGATTTGCGAGGGTAGGGGCTGTATCGAATGCTCGGGCACAGGGTTCCGGGGCCGAACCGCAATTCACGAGCTGCTGGACCTCAGTGATCGTGTGCGCGAAATGATTCTTGCCAAGCGACCCAGCTCCGAAATCCGCAAGGTTGCCCAGGAAGAAGGGATGCGCTTTCTTCGCGAATCAGCCCTCGCCAAGGTTCAGGCGGGGATTACCACGCTGAAGGAAATCAATAAGGTTACCTTCATTCAGGCAACACGATAGTTCTCGGGCCTTGGCACGGGCAGGTGGAACGATATGAGGATATTTAAAGACCGGCGACCACGTATTGCGTGTGAATTCAGTTCCACGCAGCTAGTCGCGGCCCGCGCCGCGGCAAACGGCTCGGTCGGCGCGCCTGTCATGTGTGCACTGCCGCCTGGAGCACTTGCGCCCGATCTGCTTGCAACCAATATTCCAGGCCGCGATGCCGTGCGCAAAGCTCTTGAGGGCATCAGGGAAAAGCTTGGCGGGCGCGATCGGGAGATGGCGGTAATCCTGCCGGACGCGTCCTGCCGAATAGGGTTGATCGAACTGGATGTGCTGCCGCAGAAACACGAGGAGGCCGAAGCGCTGGTCCGACTTCGATTGAAGAAGTCCCTGCCTTTTGATGTCGGAAAGGCTCGCGTTTGCTGGCAAGCACATAAAGTGAACGGCAAGACCACGGTGCTTGCGGCCGCCACGCTTACCGCGGTGTTGGAAGAATACGAATCGGTTGTGCGCGAAGCCGGTTTTGGTCCGGGGCTTGTGCTGCCGTCCGTTCTGGCATCGCTCCGCATGATCGATGCCAGTGTGCCGACGCTGCTGATCAAGGTCGACGCGACAACTACCGGCATCGCCGTCGTGAACAGCCTGGCGGTCGTGCTGGTCCGTATTCTTGAAGGCACTTCCGGCCAGCGACTGGAAGGCTCGCGGCTCGCCGGCGAGGTCCATTCCTCGCTGATGTTTCTGCAAGACGCCTATGGAACCAAGGTTGAAAAGATTGTGGTTAGCGGTGCGACCTCGCTCGACGAACTGAATAAGGTGCTGGAGGCGTCGACCGGTGTGCAAGCACAGGAACTGGTCGGCGCCAAGCAACTGGATACGGCTTCCCCGAGCCCGCCTTCAGTATTGGGCGCCTTGTCCGGCGCACTCGTGTGATGGACTATGGAAATTACTATCAATTTTGCCTCCCGGCCTTACCAAGAGGTGCAGCGCTTCCTGTTTCGCTGGAAACTCATCCTCTCGGGTGCGGCATTGCTCACTATCGTCCTGCTCTGCGCGTCGGTAGTAGCCTTCCTATCTTGGCGCACAACCAGAATGCAGGCGGTCGAGTTGCGACGGGCGATCGCTGAGCAAGACCGACTGCGCGCCGAGGCGGAAGCCTTCTTGAGCCGCCCAGACAATCGGCAGATTCGCCTTCGGGCGGAACTTCTGAATTCGACCATCGCACGCAAAGCTTTCTCGTGGACTGAGGTGTTTACCGATCTCGAGCGAATCATGCCCCCGCGTCTGCACGTGACGAGTATCCACCCTGAGGTCAATCATGACGACCAGCTCGAATTGCACCTCACGGTTTCAGGATCGGCACGGGAAGACGGCATAAAACTGGTGCGTCGTCTCGAGCAGTCTTCGCATTTTTCCCAGGCGCATATCAATGAAGAGAAAGGTCCGCAGGGCGGGCAGCCTGCAGGCGCGGTGATCGGGTACAGTATCACCGCGGTTTATATCCCAGGGTTTGCGCGCGCCAAACTTGCGCCCGACGAAAAGGAAGCCGCAGCAGCGCCACCCGAAGCGAGTGCAACGCAGCGCGAGATCCCAAGACAGGTGAGCGATGCAGGACATTAATAAGGCTCGCCGCCGTTTCAGGCTCGTACTGGCCATCCTGCTTGCGTTCTGCCTGGGCGCAGCTGGAGTGTTGTTGTCGCCCATCGGCAGCTCCCCGCGCACTCGGCAGCGGCAACTCGAGGAACTTCACGCGGAATTGCAAGCCAAGTCCCTCGCTAACGTGCCGTTGCAGGGAGTCGACCGCAAACTGGTTGATGCCCAGGAAGAGATCGCCAACTTCTACCAAAACCGTCTACCCTCCAGTTACGCATCGATTTCCGAGAGACTGGGGGCTATCGCCTCGGAAGCCGGGGTGAGCCTGACCACTGGTGAGTATAAAGCCGTACCCTCCGGGGTCCCTGGATTGGAACACCTGCTCATTAGGGCTTCTATCACTGGCGATTATTTGCACGCCGTTAAGTTCATCAATGCCACCGAACGGGAATCGATGTTCTTTGTCATCGATGGTGTTTCGCTGACGCAACAGCAAGGCAGCACGGTCCAGTTACAGATCAGGATAGAAGCTTTCCGGAAGGAGGCTTGAGGCATCCACGATGAAGATCGGAACGGAGAACAAGAAAACTACCATAACCGCCGTCGGTCTGCTGGCCGTTGCGGCCTTGCTGTTATTCCGTGCCATGCCCTCGACTCCTCCAGCGAGTGAGCCTGATAAGACCGTTTTGTCTGCCGGACAGTTCATCAGCGCAGCCTTAAAGTCCCCCTCCGGACCAGATGTGCATCACCATATCGCTTTTTTGCTGAAGCCTACGCTGGACCCACACCTGCGGCTCGACTTGCTGGCGAGGAGCGAAAGCATCAGGTACGAAGGAAAGGGACGCGACATCTTTACGGAACATTCGGAAGAGATTCCCAAGCCGAACGCACCCGGCCTGCTGGCGAGCGCAAAGATTGATTGGCAACCGCCAGCGCCAGCGACGCCGCCTCCCATTAACCTCAAGTTCTGGGGCTGGATCAGCCGGCCCGGCGAGCCCAAGGCGGCATTTCTCGCCCAAGGAGAACACGGATTCGTCGCCCGCGAAGGCGATATCGTTGCGCGCCGCTATAAGTTGGTGAAGATCGGTCCGAGTTCGATCGAAATCGAGGATGTGCTCAGCAACAACCGGCAGACCATCCCAGTCGCTTTTTGAAAGCTGCATTGCCGTGGGGCTTAGGGCAAGAATCTGCCAGAGAAAATATGCATTCGACTCGCTTACCATATCGCCGGCGAAGCCAACAAGGTTACATCCTAATGGCATTGCTCCTGGCAACGGCGCTAATCCTGATCGCACTGACGGCAGGATTGCCGGTGATCTCAACGGAACTCAGGCGCCAACGGGAAGAGGAGCTTATCCATCGTGGTGTTGAGTACACCCGGGCCATCAGAAATTACTATCGCAAGTTCGGAACGTATCCGCTCAGTCTGGACCAACTCGAGGACGCCAATCACATGCGCTTCTTGCGCAACCGTTACAAGGATCCAATAACCGGCAGCGACTTCCGTTTGCTGCACGTCGGCGAAGTGCAGCTTACCTTCAGGCCGGTTGTGCAGCCAGGAACGGTTGCCGGCGCAGCCAGCTCCACAAACGCGTCCGGAACGGGAGGCGGGCAATCGAACAATTCCACCTCGCCGTCTCCGCTCGTTTCACTCTCGCAGATGGGAGCGACGGGAGGGGATTCCGGGGGCGGTCCGATCATGGGCGTCGCCAGTACTAGCGAGAAACAATCCTTTCACGTCTTTAACGATAAAGACCATTACAACGACTGGCTCTTTGTCTATAGTCCCGCACTTGAGCAGTGCGGCGGCCTTTTTACCCGACCTTTCGATGGAATCCAGCCTTCCCGCAACTGCGCCCTCCCGATTGCTCCTATGCCAACGCCCACTATAGGTGGCGGCGCCGCTCCTGGAGTCCAAGTTCCACCGAAGACGCAGTAGATGTGGTTTGGCCCCAGCCACGGTGCCTACTGTACCGTCACTGCGCAACGTTCCGATTGAATCGCTGGCCGTGACGACTACTGTCGCCGAAGATGAAGAAAGCGACGCAATCTTGGTGGTCGCCTCGATTCTAGGATCACTAATGATGGGTCGAAGCTCTCGACCGCCAAATGGGTAGTCGTCGGGAACACGCCAGCATCCACTATCCCCATTCACCGCGTTTCATAAATACACGGTAGACAAGAGAGTGTCTCGATTACTCTGGCCCGTCCTTGGGTCCAAGACAACCTCGGCGGAGCCTCGGAACTCCAACTCAGTCACTATTCTGAAGCGTGCTTTCTGCGCTGCTATTTCACTGCTTTTGGCGGAGGATCGTTAATGACACATGATGGCTGGAAGACTCCGAGCACCGGCGTACACCGGGCCTTTTCCTTTCGACTAATGGTTGCCATATCCTTGTTAATCGTGGGCCTTGGTTGCGCCGGGACCGGCAGTAGCAATAAACTTGCCCAGCCCGTCGCAAGTGGTGGAAATGGCACCACCGCTACGAGTGGATCTGCGACCGGAACGGGCGGCGCAACTGCCAGCGCTAGCGGCGGTACGTCCGCTCCGCCAAACTCGTTTCTGTTCGCGGGCGCTGCGGATGAGATTTGGTCCGGCCAAATTGACAGTACTTCCGGCCAAGTCACGCCCCTTCCGATAACTACTACTGACGGGGCCGACATCGTCGCCCTCACCGCCGACCCACAGGGACGTTTCCTCTATACGGCCCAACAGGCAACCAGTGCAGGCAACGTCTCCGGAGGCCATGCCGGGGTCGGCTTCTTCGCCATAGACTCGGCAACTGGTGCGTTGACCAGGGGCACAACCGCCATTCTTTCCGGCGTGCCCACTGCGATCATTGCCGACCCACTCGGCAGGGCTGTCTATCTCACCCAGAACGGTGCGATTCGGGTGTTCTCCGTCGGGCCTGGCGGGTTTTCGTCCGTGGCCGGATCGCCATTTCCAGCGAACACGGTGGGAACGCTCTCGGCAATCACTCCGGATGCGCGCTTTCTTATAAACGTGGGGGGTGGCAATGCCGCAGTGTTTGCGATGGATGCGACAACAGGCAAACCCACGGAAATCAGCGGTTCGCCTTTCTCTACGGGAGCAAGTGGTGAGCAAGACGTCGTAGTAAGTTCTAGCGGCCGGTTTCTTCTGATTCTGAACGATGGGGGCACGAATGGATCCGTGAACGTACTAACTATCCAAGCGGATGGAAGCCTCACGCCCGTTCCTGAGTGTTTCCAGACATCACCCAAAACGGTGGGATGTGTGCCGCCCCCTGTGATAGGCCCAGTCAGTCCACGTAGCGGAACTTCGGCAACTCCCAGGATGGTAGTGGACCCCAACGGCGCGTTGATCTACATCCTTGCCGGAGACCAAAGTGGAGCTTCTAGAGTAATCGGCCTGAACATCGGACTCTCCGGTGCTCTTGGGTTGAACTCTGGATCGCCGTATGCGACGGACATCAGCCCGAACAGCATCGCTATGGATACTGGTGGCCACTTCCTCTATCTAGGCGGGAGCACCGGAACTCCCGCCCAAAGCACCTTGTACGTCTACTCGATAGACCCAACGACCGGTGCCTTGACCCAAGTATCGGCAACGCCTAACTTTCCCGCCAATGCTAGCGTCGTATCGATTCCGCAGTAGGAATGAATTAGCCAATTAACGGGTCGGGGGATCGGATGAGTCCGCATCCTCCGAGCTGTTCTCATTTGTCCATCCCCAAAAAACAAAGTCACCGGGCACTCGGAAAAGCTGTCGCACTACTGGTCCGGTGCATGGAGTCTGTCCGGGTGATCCGCATCCGGACTGCACCGAGAATGTGGTCCCTGAAGTGACGTAAGACCCTCTTTGCTGCTTTTTCTAAACAGGGCCGATGCTCTCCGCCACCTGAACGGCCCTTGGCTACTTGGGCTTCGTGAACAGAGAATTATCCAGTTTCGGGTTGATCTCTACTTTTTCGATCTGGATCTTCTCCGTGCTGGAAACGCCGGACACTACTGTTTCCAACAAATAAGGGATCACGAGGCCCTGCACTGGACGATATTCGCGAAAGTAAACATCCACGGAATGCAGTCTACCGTCAAGACTACGGGGATTGCCTTCCATCTTGGCTTCGAGAAGGTCTTCGTGTTCACCCAGATATGCTGTGCCCGGCCGTCTTTGGTGGTTACTCTGAGTTTATATGTGTCGTGGCCTTCTACGGGTTCCATGCCAACCACCTCAACCTTGCTGCCCTTGGCAGCGTAGTCGACCAAGGGTCCATCCAAATCCGCTTGCAGCGACGCGAGTTTCAACTCCTCGGCTGTATACGGCTCCACCTCGTGGCGGTTCAGAAACGGCCTCAGCTTCCAGCCGTTGACGCCGTCATACACCTGGATCGCCGTTTGGCCGTTAAACTGAACCTCGAGCCGCATCTTGCGAGGACGATCTAGTTCCATAACGAAAGGCAGTTGAACCTGCTCCGCCGGCCTTGGCGCAGGCATCTGCGCACGCGACTTCTTAACGTTCGGTGCGGGCAGGGTAGGCCGGTTGTTTCCCCCCGCATCCATCTTACCGATCATGGACATCGTTTTTACCCCGCGCCACGCCGCGAGGCCTCCCCGCGCCGTTACGTTCTTCTCAACGATTTCGGCTGCTGTCATGCTGGGAGTAGTGGTTGTGGTATCCATACCCACCATCAACGCAGGCATGGATAGGAATACAAAAACCATACAAGACGAAAGTAATTTTCGCATTGAAACACATCCTTCACGAGGGGGTATGTCGAGAGTTCTCATATTTGCCTGAACATAGTCATTGCATCCGGATGAATGGATCTCTTAGCAATACCGCCGGTTTCGGTTAGCTAATGAGGACGTTTGCATTTTCGGCAATCTGCTGGCCAACCCACGAAGGTGAGAAGCTCAATCGGGCAATGTTGGTTGCCGATCGGCAATAGGGAGCCTTACAGTATCGTACAAAACCGGAACAAAGCCGGACGCAGCGCGACGTTTTCCGTGAGAGGCGTGTTTGAGCACCCTCAGCTCGTGCCCTTGCTTAAAACGGCGAGTACCTTATTACATGAGATCGCTCACGGCGGGAATGAGCGAAAACTAATACGTGCATGTGCGACTACCCTCCACGACCCTGCAGAAGCGATATCCCTCGCTGGAAGCGACATCATTCCTCCAGCACAGACAAGTTCTTTATGCGCTTGCACTGTTGTCCGGTAGTCGACGTTCGTCGACCGATAGAATCTCCGACTGATAAAAACTCTTTCCGATAGCAACAAAAATGTCGACCGATAAAAACTCTTCCCTATATTGTCCGACATTGTCCGAACAGTCCCAACTTAGATAAAACCTGCGCTTCTATTCCTGCTTCTTTCAAAGTGCGTCCTCGGGTGTGTGACACCTGCCGCGATGGGTTGAAATAAGCGGCGACATTTCCGAGGAGATGACAAAGGTATCACGGCCAGGGAGCCTATTCGGAGAGCCAGCATGAGGATCGGGAAACTATCTCCTATTTGCAAAACAGCGCTTTGGTTGTTCATTGCGACAGCAATTGCGCACGGCCAGTCTTTTCGCGTTCAATGCCCAACCAGTACTATCACCCACCCCGTAGCCGCCAACAATAATTCGGAGCCCGCGTACGCCGGGCCGACCACGTTGTTATCTCCGACCTGTAAACCAGGCGATCCTATCCCAGGGAGCAGTGCGG
Source organism: uncultured Acidobacteriota bacterium (assembly GCA_963832365.1). GTDB lineage: Bacteria > Acidobacteriota > Terriglobia > Terriglobales > Acidobacteriaceae > CAWBRT01. The sequence goes on from CAWHUL010000021.1 coordinate 32,537, forward strand.
TATGTCCTGCCTCTGGCGTAACTCCATTTCTTGTCCCGACGGCGAACGTGAACGGCGCCATCAAGTGCCAGCAGATCTCGGGCGGCGACGGTTACGCGACGATGGGCGACGGCACGCAGACGTACATGTTCTCCTTCGGGCCGTTGTCCGGCCTGGCGGATATCGCCGCCGGCCTGCCCGGTACTGAATTCCCGAGCGTCTTCAATAGCGTGTATCCGGGCTCGACGCCGCTGATGCCCGGCGATCCTGCCACGACGGTTGACAACTCCGGTGCGGGCTCGTTCACCTATAACGGCGCGGTGGGGCTGGTCCCCGACGTGGATGCCAACAACGGAACAGGCACCGCGGGCGCCCCTATCGATGGGCACGTGGATCCGCGCCAGATCATGGACGTCGGCGTGATGAACGGCAACATCCCGGCGCCGCTGATGGCGATCGACGAGGACGACGAGTTCTTCCTCACGCTCACCAACGTGGGCATGATCATGCGGCCGGACCTGTTCGAGCAGCACACGGTCCACTTCCACGGCTATCCCAACGCCTCGTCGTTCTACGACGGCGTGCCGGACGCCTCGGTCGCCATCAACATCGGCGGCAGCTTCACCTATTACTACCTTGCGCCGGATGCCGGCACCTACTTCTGGCACTGCCACATCACGCCTCCCGAGCACTTGCAGATGGGCATGGTCGGGCAGATCTATGTGCGCCCGCGGCAGAATCGCGTTCCGGCTGGCACCAGCCTCTATGCCGCGCTTGCAGACGCAGCAGAGCGATCTGCGCACGGCGTGCAATTCCGCCACCGACATTCTGTGCAGCAATCCGCTTGCCCGCCGGTCAACACCGGAGCACACGGTGCGATACTGCGACGGGCGGCAGCCGGCAATGTACGCCTACAACGACGGCGACGGCTCGACCTACTACGACGTCGAGTATCCCATCCAGATCCACGGCTTCGATCCCAACTTCCACTTCGTCGGCATGACCTTCAACCCGGAAGGCTTCGCGGACATGAAGGACAAGTACTTCCTGCTGAACGGCCGCAGCTATCCCGACACGGTCACGCCCGGTCCGCTGCAGACGCAGTCGGCCGACGGCGTCAATGCACTTCTCGCAGCCTCTGCCCTCGATCATCAACATTCCCGCCGGCAAGAAGGCGCTGCTGCGCATCTCCGATCTGGACGTGACGGAATTCCAGACGCTGGCTTCGCTGGGCATTCCGATGAAGGTCATCGCGCTCAACGCCAAGCTGCTGCGCGACCAGGCCGGCAACAACATGTACTACAACACCAACTCGATCACGCTGGGCGGCGGCGAGTCGCTCGACGTGATTCTGGATGCCAGCGACACGACCAAGTATCCCGCCGGGCAGCGTGTTCTACCTCTACACCCCCAATCTCGATCACCTGTCCAACGACGCCGAGAACTTCGGCGGGCTGATGACCGAAGTCCACATCAACTAGGAGAGCAGCGATGAGCGCGATGAACATGAAAAACGCGATTCTCGAAGACACGACTGCTCCTGGCGGCGATGGTGGCAGCTGGCTGTTGCTCACGGCGACGGCTCACGCTGCGGCTCCCGGCATCACCGGGCCCGACCTTCAACCTGACCGCGCAAGCCGGCCTACCTCACCCAGCCGGACGGGCAGGCGATCTACTCCTGGGGATACGGCTGCAACGGCGCGCCCGACGCGGCTATGCGCCGGCGGCGATCACCGAGCGCGATTCTGCAACACGATGCAGGTTCCCGGGCCCACGCTGATCGTCACCGAAGGGACAGACGGTCACGGTGACCCTGACGAACAATCTGCCCGCCGCGGCCGGCAACACCTCGATTCTGTTTCCCGGCTTTCAACGTGACCGCGACCGGGCGGCGTTGCCGGCCTGCTGACGCAGGAGGCGGCGCCCGGGCGGCACGGTGACCTACACCTTCACCGCCTCCTCGCCCGGAACGCGCGCCTATTACAGCGGCACGCAGGGCGACCTGCAGGTCGAGATGGGCCTGTACGGCGCCATCATCGTGCTGCCCGGCCAACGTCCCCAGCCGCCTGCACGACCGGGCTTGCATGCCGCGAACCTGACGGCGCGAAGCGCACTGGGGCGAGATCGGATTTCCGGCTGGCGGCCGCCGCCTACGACCATCGCCAAGACCTGCTACGACCGGGAATACCTGTTCCAGTTCTCCGAGATGGATCCCAACATTCACAGCCAGGCGCTGGCACAGGTCACGGCGCAAGGCAGGCTGCACGGCCGGCGCCGCGGGATGCAGTCTCAACGTTCCGACCGAGCCCTACCATCCGGCGTACTTCATGATCAACGGCCGCTCCATGCCCGACGACATGGATCCCAACTATGCGCTCGCAGTATCCGCACCAGCCCTACAACGGCAATCCCCACATGCATCCGGGCGAGCAGGTGCTGCTGCGCATCATCGGCCAGGGCCGCTGGCAGCATCCGTTCCACGAGCACGCCAACCACGTGCGCATCCTGGCGCGCGACGGAAACCTGATTCTCAGCCAGACCGATCCGAACAGCCTCGCCGGACCCGCTGCTGTTCACCACCACGACGACTCCGGGCCAGGCCATGGACGGAATCTTCTACTACACCGGCAGGGGCCTGAACTGGGATATGTACGGCCACAATCCCGAGTTCCAGCGACCCGAGCGCCAAGCTTGCCGTGCACTCCGGACGCGAACGGCTACAACACCGGCGCTCCCACGGCGATCAACTACTACGAGTGGTGCCAGGACCACAACAAGCCGCTGCAGGCGCTCCGTTCGGCGATGTCGCGGGCGGCGGCCCGGCAACTCTGCCCGATCCGAACATCCTGACCAACGGCGCCTGGTACGGCGGCAGTCCCTATCTCGGGCCGGATGCGACCACTCGCGCGACCGGATGCAGCGCCGGCACTCCACCGGCTGCGGCACCACCGGCACACTCCGCCTTCCGGCACGATCGCGAACTCGCCCTCCGGCGAAGCCGGCTTTGCGTTCATGTGGCACTCGCACAACGAGCGCGAGATCACCACCAACAACATTTTCCCCGGCGGAATGATGATGATGATGCTGGTCGATTCCCGGGAATTCGTGATTGACGAATCCAACTAGACGAGGAGAACAGAAATGCGAATCAACTATCTCAAAGCGATGATCAAGACAGCGGTGCTGGCAGCAGCTGTTCTCCTTCTCGGAGCGGGCGTGGCCGTCGCCCAGCAGCAGGTCAATCTGACTGCCGGCGCCGACCACCGCGACCCTGCCCGACGGCTCAGCGGTGCCGATGTGGGGCTACAGTTGCGGCGCGGCCGTGACCGGCTCGACCGCAACCTGCGCCGCGTTGAATCCGGCGGCGGCAGCCGGGCTGGTCGCCGGTGGTGATCACCGTTCCCACGCGGACCAGGACCTGCACGATCAACCTGACCAACAATCTGTCGTTCACTGCGGAACGGCAACCAACAGTGTCCCACTTCGCTGGTGATCGTGGGCCAGTTGGGCGGCGGTCTCGGGACATCGGCAGCGACCACGACGCCGAGTCCCGACCACACCAGCGCCCAGGCAGCGTCACCTGGCCGATCGCCGGCGCACCGGCACCGCGGGTACGCCGCCGCCGCAGGGACCTCGCGTGCAGTCGTTCTCCACGGAAGTGGCGGCCGGCGCGACGACGCGTCGCTGACCTGGACAGCGCCCTCGGCCGGGCACGTACCTGATCGAATCCGGCACGCACCCCTCGATCCAGGGCCCGATGGGTCTGTACGGAATCCTGGTGGTGACCACCGCGCCCTCGGGACCACGGCTGGCACGGCTACGCCGGCGACAGCCTATCCCGGCGTGACCTACAACGCCGAAATTCCGCTGCTGTTCAGTGAAATCGACCCGGTCCAGAACAACGCCGTCAGCGCCGCGGTCAACACCGCGGGCTTCAGCGAGACCATGGTCTGGTCCGGCCAGCCCGGCGGCTGCGGCAATCCCAGCTTCGCCGACCTACCATCACTGCTATCCGCCGGCGGTGAACTACACGCCGCTGTACTACCTGATCAACGGCGTCGCGTTCAACAAGACCAACGCCGTCGGCCTCGCTGTTCCCGGCTTCGCCGGCACAGCCACGCGCGGTCACCGGAAACGTTCTGGTGCGCCTGGTGAATGCCGGCTCTGCGCATGCACGTGCCTTCGATCGTCGGCTCGCAGACCGGGACGCGCTCCGCGGCTCCGGCGGCTTCTCGCTGATCGCGGAAGACGGCAATCCGCTGCCCGGCATTCCCCGCGTGCAGAGCGAAGTGTTCATGGCCGCCGGCAAGACCTACGACGTGATGATCAATGCGCCCGCCAGCCGGCGGCCACCGGCCCTTCCGGTCTTCGACCGCGAGCTGAGCCTGTCGGGCAACGCGACCGCGCGCGACGCCGGCATGCTGGCTTACATCGGCGTCAATGGCGCCGGCGCTGCCGGCTGCCGCCGGCATTCGCGGCCGCGGTCGCCAACGCCGGATACCTACAACTCCGTGGTTGCCGGGCCAGACGCTCACCGTGTCGGATCCGGCCAAGGGCGTGATCGCCAACGACATCAATGTCTACGGCGTCACAGGTCTCTGACGCCGCCGACCAACGGCACGCTGACCCTCAACGCGAACGGCACTTCACCTATGTTCCGACGCCGGACTGCGACCGTCGGACTCCTTCACCTATTGCGCCAACGGCGCAACGGCAGCGCGCCCGGCACTGCGCCACGGTGACGCTGGGCGCAGCGCCGATCGAGGCGGCCAGCGGCATCACCGTGCGACGACATCACCTACACCTCGAACGTGGCCACCATCCTCGAGCATCAAGTCCCCGGGCGTCCTGTCGGTTGACAAGGACGCGGCGGGCTATCCTCTGACGGTTGCGACGTCGAGCGAGCATGCGCCGTCGGCACGCGGGCTGACGCTTACCGTGGATCGCGCAACGGCGGCTTCAACGCCATCCGTCAGCCGCGCCGGGCACCTACACCTTCACCTACAAGGCGCAGAACTCGCAGGGGACGGTCAGCGCCGTCGCGCGCGACCGTGACGCTGATCTTCCCGACGGCCGAGCGGTCTCACCGTGACGGTTGTGGACGGCAGCGACAAGACGACCGCCGATCACCGACTATCGCTGGATCATCGAGGAAGACCGCACCTTCTACATCGATCCCAACTGCACGACGAATCCGCCGCCGGCGGGCTGCCCGACGGTCGGCAGCGGCATCGTTCCGACCTTCGGCACCAACTTCCACACCAGCTACATGCCGGTCGTGGCGACGGGCTGCACCGGGGCCGCTGTCCTGCGAATCGGGCCAGACGCCTGATCTGGGCGCATGCCGGCGGTGTGCGACGTCGGCAACGGCGTTTGCCGGACCGACTGCAACGCAAGCAGACGCCGTCGATCCCAGCCAGGTCCATCTGGATCCGACCAAGCGCTACTACATCTCGGTTCTGCCGGGCGATGCGGCCAACCCGTTCAGACCGGAACGCTGGGCAACTGCCAGCGGCACGGCGCGGACCGCCGACTGCGGCCACGGCATGGGCGGCGCTCCGATCGCCGCCGGCGCAGACGGCCGGTCACGGTGCTGACGCAACCCACTCCGTTCCCACCGGCGAAACTCTCGGTGTTCGTGTTCGAGGACGACTTCCCGCTCAACGGCGAGCAGGACGCCGGCGGCGGCGTCGACGTGCTGTCGCCCAACGAGCCCGGCCTGGGCGGCTTCAACATCACCCTCTTTGACGATGCCGGCGGCACCGGCGACGCGACCGGACAGATGACCTACGACATGTTCAACAGCCGCTGTCGAACAGCCTGGCGGGAACCATCGATCCGGCCACGGGCATGGATGCGTGCCCGATTTCGACGAATTCGCGGACGGCTCGACGGTCAGCGACGCAAGTCCAACCGGCATCACCGGCACGATCGTCACCTGCCCGAAGTACGAATCGGACGGCACGACTCTGTCCCCGCTGGCCGGCCAGGCGGTGGTCGCCAACCTGATGCCGGGCCGGTACGGCGTGATGGCCACCCCGGCGGCCGACCGGATTGCGCGCGGCGAAGAGTGGCTGCAGACCAACACCCTGGACGGCCAGAAGGCCCACGATTCCTTCCTGCGCATCGGCGAGCCGAGCTACTTCCAGGAATTCGGACCGGCGGGATACCACGTGTCCATCGGCTTTGCCAACCCGGCGATCATCAATGGCCGCAAGGCCGGCGTCTGCAACGGCACCGATCCGCAACATCACCGGCACCAACTGCACCAATACCGTGACCGGCATGGTCACCACCGAGCGCATGAGCCGCACGCCGGATGAGCGGCTCTACAGCAGCGGCGACGCACGACAGCTTCGCCTTCACCCAGTGCTACGTGAGCTTCGGCGATCCGGACGGCGAGGACTTCGCGTTCACCAAGTGCGACGCCGACGGAACCTTCACCCTCTCCGGCCTTCCCGACGGCAACTGGAGAATCACCGTCTTCGACCAGTGGAACGACATGCTCGTGGACGGCCTCTCGACGCCGGTCCGGCTCGGCCGGCGGCACGACCACCGATCATGGGCGAGATCGCCGTCAACCAGTGGCAGGCGAACATCTACACCACGGACCTTCTTCGACACAGAACGGCGACGGCGTCTCGCAGACACAACGAACCCGGACTCTCGCTGGTGCCGACCAACATCCGCTTCCGCGACGGCAGCTTCTCCAACTTCAACAACACCGACCTGAACGGCAATGCCGGCTTCAACGAGGTGTTCCCGCTGTTCAACTGGTACGTGATCGAAACCGATACGACCCGCTACAAGAACACCGGCACCCACGTGGTCTACGACGCGGGCGGTCCCGCCGACGGCACGCCGTGCGGCGGAACCACCGGACACGCGTCTGCGGAAACTCCACCATCGCCCAGTATCATGGCGAACACGGTCGAAGCAGATCCCTGTGCCCGCCAACCTGCGCGTACCGGGCGCGGTCTATTGCGCCAACGCGGACTGCACCGGTGCTCTCGATCGCCACTGGGCCGACACGGGCGGCTCCGCGGCCGGCTCCACCGGCCGCATCGATCCGCCCTGGGTTCTGACCGAAGGCTGGCAGGGCTTCTCCGGCCAGAACAAGTTCCTCGAATTCGGCAAGAAGCCCTTCGCGGCCGGCGAGAACGGCGGCATCCACGGCCACGTCGTCTATGCCTCGACCCGTCCGTTCGACGATCCGCAGCTGCTCCTGCAGACCAGCTGGGAGCCGCTGGTTCCGAACGTCACCATCAACCTGTACCAGGAAGGGACTGCGCCGGACGGCAGCACCATCCCTCACCCTGGTTGACACCACCCAGACCAGCAGCTTGGACGATTGGGCGCAGGGCTTCCGCTCCGACGGCATTCCCAACATGAACTGCCCGGGCCAGGGTACGGACACCGGCACCAACGCCGATCTGTTCTTCTTCTCGCTGTACAACCAGCCGCACTACCTGGACTTGTACAACTCCCAGCACGGCGGGCCCGGCCCGACACGCGCTGCCGAACAACTCGCAGTTCAAGTGCTATGACGGCATGCACAACTGGAACCAGTTGCAGCCGGCGCCTTACGACGGCATGTACCAGTTCCCGAGCGTCACCGGCATGAATCCGACGACCGGCAAGCCGACCGGCACGAACTGCACCGATCTGCGTGCACGAATCCCGACACGACCGATCCCTACCGGTTCGGCACGCCGCATGCTGCCCGCCGGCAAGTACGTCGTGGAAGTGGTTGTGCCTCCGGGCTACGAACTGGTGAAGGAAGAGGACAAGAACATCCTGATCGGCGACAACTACATCGCGCCGGTGACGCAGCAGTTCGCCGGCCTGGGCAACATCTTCATCCTGCCCGACCAGGCCGCAGTCGGCAGCTCGCTACAACGCCAACAATGCCCAGAATCCGACCACAGACTCTGGGCAGGAACCGACCCTGCCGAGCCACGAAGGCGACACCGGGCAGCGTCGAGACCTTCTGGCCCTGCGTCGGCGCAGTCGCGCATCGTTCCCGACTACATCAGCCTCTTCCCGCAGTCCGCAGGAAGTGGCGCCGTTCGCCGGCGCGACGCGCAATCTCTGCGACCGCAAGGAAGTCACGCTCGACGACCAGACGTCGGCGCTGGCGAAGTTCTACATCTTCACCTCGACGCACGCCGCCGCCCACTTCACCGGCGTCATCACGGACGACTTCACCTCGGAATTCGATCCGTTCTCGCCGCAGTTCGGCGAGAAGTTCGCTCCGCCCAACCTGCCGATCTCCATCAAGGACTGGACCGGCAACGAAATCTCCCGCGTCTATTCCGACCAGTGGGGCGCCTACAACGGCCTGACCTACTCCACCTGGGAAGTGAACCCGCCGAACCCGACCGGCTACGCGCCCACCATGATGGTCACCTGCATGAACGACCCGGGCACCGGGCGCGACTCCGGATCCGCTGTTCAACCCGGCACTACAGCCAGTTCTGCTACGAGATTCCGTTCATGCCGGGCAGACCCAGTACATGGATACGCCGGTCGTGCCCACGTCCGCCTTCGCCGGCGCCGGCTACAACAATCCCGACTGCACCTACCCGGATGCCACGCCGGCCATCAGCGAAGTGGATGGCGACGGAGTCGGACCGTGGGTGAGCGCGGCACCGGCCACACCCTCACGATCACCGCGCTGGGCGACCAGACTGGTGCCCAACAATGCGTACTCCGGACCCTCGGCCACAACGGCTCCATTCAACCAGAAGACCGTCACCCGCCACTACGGCTTCGGCGCTACGCACGGGAACCGTGGCCCTGGTCGGCAGCGATGGCGTCGCCATCCGCTGACCGGTGTACAGCTGGAGCGACACGCCAGATCACCGGTCACCGTGCCCGCCATGCCGGCGTAGCTCGACCTGCGCCATCCAGCAGCAGGCGCAATACGGCGGCTACCGTCAACCGCGCGCAGTGCGGCGAGCTGGTCATCACGGCCGCCAACGGCAAGCAGTCGATCGACACCGTGACCGTCACGATCGGCGGCAAGGCGCCGACCCACGTCGCTGCCAGCATCCGGCGCATCGACGCATCCAGAGCGGCGATCTGACGACGCGCCGCACCCGGGCGACCTGATCATCGTGTCGCTCCCGGCGACCTACACACGAAATGCTGCTGATGTGGAAGCCGGTCCGGCTGCAAGGTGTCGGCGCCGCCTCCAGCGTCATCAACGCCAACACCCATCCCGCCGGCAAGCTGGATCCCTGGCGCGCGCAGGTCAACTGCCTGTTCGGCCTGGCGCTCAACGGCACGCCCGCATCACGCGGCACCAATCCGTACGATCCGACCGGGTCGACGCTGCCCGGAACCGGCTGGACTACTTCACCGCGACTGCCAACAATCCGCAGGTCGACCGCCTGCCGCTGGAAGCCATCGTCGGCTGGGACGCCACGCTGAACGGCAACCTGGCCGAGCTGTTGCAGGAGCCAACCCTGATGGGCGCGCTCGAAGGCGCGGCAATCACGGTGCTGTCGAAGGGCGTGAACTTCCCGCGGTCGCAATCCGTTCGCTGGCCGACAGCGTTCCCGACCGGCACCGACGCTGCTCACGACGGCACCAGCACTGCAGACCGACTGCGGGCCAACACGGCAACGCCAACAATCCGTTCCCGAGCAACTTCCAGTGCAACCCGTCGAGCATCGACGGCCTGAGCATCACCAACAGCTCGCAGGGCGGCGGCGGCATCTTCGTCCACGCCTGGGGCCACAACCTGCAGATCGCCAACAACCGCATCTACAACAACTCCGGAACGCTCTCGGGCGGCATCAACGTCGGCCAGGGCGAATTCCCGCCGCGTACCTCGGCGGGCGGCGGCGCAGCCAATGCCGCTCCGGGCTCCTGCCAGAGCGAGCAGCTGCCGACCAATACTGCAGCTGCCGTACTGCTTCAACATGAACGTGAACGTGCACCACAACTGCGATCACGCTGAACTCCTCCACCGGCGACGAGTTGTTCTCGGCCACGCCGGCGGGAGCGGGCGGCGTCAGCTTCTGCACCGGCTCCGACTACTACAAGTTCAACTACAACTGGGTGTGCGGAAACCTGAGCACCGGTGACGGCGGCGGCGTCGGCTCACATCGGGTTCAGCTACAACGGCGACATCGAGCACAACTCGATCCTGTTCAACCAGAGCACCAACCCGACCATCCCGACCAACGGCGGCGGCATCCTCATCATGGGCGCCCCCGATGTCGATCCTCCCTGCGGCGCCACGACCGACGCAGGATTGCGTGTCGACTCCGGACGCCGTCGGGCCGAGCGACGGCACCGGTCCCGGCCTGGTGATCAACGCCAACCTGATCATGGGCAACGCGGCCGAGAGCGGCAGCGGCGGCGGCCTGCGCTTGCAGAACGTCAACGGCACCGACGTGCTCAACTTCCCCGACTACTCCGACGCAGCTGGTACTCGCGTCACCGTCACCAACAACATCATCGCCAACAACGTTGCCGGCTGGGACGGCGCTGGAATCTCGCTGCAGGATGCGCTGAACGGTGAACATCATCAACAACACGATCGTGTCCAACGACACCACGGCCTCGTCGGGAGTGCTCTTCAACACCCTGGGCGCTCCGCTGGCCAGCTCGCCGGGACCCGACCTGCACCACGAACTGCGGCACGACATCGGCGCCGCAGCCCGCCGGCCTGGTGAGCATCCAGAACAGCGCGGTCCTGACCGCGAACTCTGCCCGGCGACGGTCACCTGCCCCGCCGGCCATCGGCGACCACCGCAACAACGGGACCTGCAGGAAGTTCTCGTACCCAGTGCTGTACAACAACGTGTTCTGGCAGAACCGCTCGTTCTACATCGGCGTGGGCGCCCTCGGTGCGGGAACTCTGAACCAGCAGAACGTGGTCACGCTGTACAACGCGTTCACACGACGCGGCACCGAGCCAGCCACGGCGGATGCCACGACGCCAACGGCAGCGGCGTGATCATCACCGGCGGCACCGGCGCCTGCGTACCGGCCAGCTACTGGGACATCGGCGTGCGCGGCGACACGGGACCGACCAACCATGCGCTCGGGCGTCACGCTCGCCCCGACGTACTCGGTGCTGACGGACGCCGCGGACTATCGCGCGGCTCGACATAACACCGCGGAGCAATCCGACCGTTGTCAGCCAGTACTGCAACGGTTCGCGCATCCCGCCGGAATTCGGTGGCACGGGCTACCAGGTGCCTCCGGGCATCTCGGACGCGACCGTGCCCAACCCGATCTTCAACCTGACACCGGCCGCGACGGTGGACGAGGGCAACAACTGGATCAACATCAGTTGGGGTCCGCTGGCGATGACGAACCCGTACCGGCACCACGCTCGGCAACTACACGCTGCCGAGCAGTTCGCCGGCCATCGACCACATTCCGACCAACGAAACTCTCGTGTCGGGAGTGTCGTATCCAACGACCGACTTCTTCGGCAACCCGAGGCCAGATCCTTCTCTTACGTCTAGGTTTGATATCGGAGCCGTGGAGTTGCAGGGCAAGGCTACAGGTCAGAAGGTTCCGGTGCTGACTTCGATCGCTCCAAACACGGGCGTTCGCGGCACTACCGTCTCGGTGACCCTTACCGGCACCGGACTGACCGACGTTACGGGAGTGAACGCCGGTGACGGCATCAACGTCACCACCCTTACCGTGATCAATGACACAACGATCACGGCGCTCCTCCAAATCCCGTCTAACGCTGGAGTCACGGCGAATGCGCCCATTAGCGTCACAGACGGAGTCACGGGAGTCACAAGTACTCCCAACCTGAACTTCAACGTGACCGCTCCGGCTACTCCGGTGCTGACTTCGATCACTCCCAACACGGGTGTTCGCGGCACCAGCGTTCCAGTGACCCTAAGCGGCAACCACCTGACCGGGGCAACCGCAATAACCGTGCCTGGTGGCAATGTAACTGTAAGCAATATCACTGTGGTGAACGACACTACGGTAACGGCGACCTTCACGATCGCGAGAAACGCTGGGCTCTCGGCTAGGAACGTAACCGTGACAACGGCAGCGGCTTCAGCCAGCAACTCCGAACCCTTCACCGTGTTGGGCGCAACGGCGACGTTCACCGGGCCCACGCCCGCCTTGAACACCGGCGGCACAAGCACCAAAAACGGCACCATAACGGTCACCAACACTGCCACCGGGGCAACTGCTGGCCCGCTCACTCTGACTGCGGCACCGACGATCACAAAAGTCGGCAATGCGGGAGGAACCTTCTCGATCCCTGTCGGCGGTACTTGCGTGTCGGGCAAAGTCGTCGCCCCAGGGGCCAATTGCACGATCTTGGTGCGATATGCGCCTGGAACGTCTACAGCGACGGCGACTGCACACGTCTCGATAGCTGGTACAGGCATTGCAACCTCACCGCAGGCCAGCACCAACTTCTCGGCGAACTAAACAACCTGTACAGGCCGGACATTCGAACCTGGATGTCCGGCCTTGTACGCAACTGGAAACAGGAGCCTGGCAACCACCAAGGCGAGGATAGAGTAATAATGTTTGACTTTAACGTAATACCGGGCACGAAAGCGATGCTGCTGGCTGCGGTTCTTGCCAGTGGAATTTCGGTCTTGCCAGCGGGGGCACAATCTGCTGCGCCGGCCGGGCAGCCTTCGGCTGCGGCACCAAACCCCCATCAGCCAAATCGGTTTTCAAAACGAGCAGGCATCCATTACGGACAAGTCTGGGGAGTCGATTCGCTCAGCGTAAAGGCCGTGGAGTCGGGCGAGATCATTCGCTTTAGCTACCACGTGCTGAACGCGGACAAGGCCAAGGCACTCAACGATAAAAAATCCGAGCCTGTCTTGATCGACCTGCGGGCCGGGGTCAAACTGGTGGTCCCGTCGCTTGAAAAGGTCGGGCAACTGCGCCAGAGCAGCACACCCGAGGCGGGTAGATCGTACTGGATGGCCTTCTCGAACCCGCGCAGAGAGGTGAAACGCGGAGACCGCGTTACCGTGGTGATCGGGACCTTTCGAGCCGAGGGACTTGTGGTGGAATAGTTTTGCCTCCCACCAGTTTTCCTGTTCAACCTTATCGTGTTCCGGGTTGGGGCACATAGAAACCACTGCAATTTGTACTTCCCTGTAGATCGCGTGGACGCAGCTATCGGCAGTTTCCGCGCTGGCGCCTGCCATTCTTTTGCCGTTATAGTTTACGGAGGATTGATGAAAGCGTATGTTGCAGCTCTACTGCCAATGCTCGCCGCCTTTGGGCTTGCGCAAACGGCATCGGCTCAGAAAATAGCTCCAGCCCTAGCCGCATCCACAACCAAGGCGGCTGCAGGGCCCAGTTCGAGTGCGGTGTCGCCGGATGCCGCCGTCATCACCCTGGAAGGCCTATGCAATGCGCCTTACGGGGAGACCGCCGAGTGCAAGACGGTAATTACCCGCGCCGAATTTGAGACGCTGATGGCTGTGCTTTCTCGCCAGCGCAACGGGCAGGCGCAGAAGGCGATTCCACCCGAAGCCAAACGTGAGTTGGCAATCCAGTATTCGCGCCTGCTGGTGTTTGCCGATCAGGCCGAAAAGCAAGGTTTGCAAGATACGCCCGACGGCAAAGAACTGATCCGCTTTGTCCGGTTGCAGGCTCTGACGGAGCAGATGGCGCGCACATTGCAGCAAAAGGCGGAACCCACGCCCGAGGAAATTAAGAGTTACTACGAGCACAACCCGGAGCGGTACACCGAGTGGAACCTGCAACGCATTGTAATCCCCCTGAGTCACAAGGCTGGAGATCAAGCTAAGAAGGAGACGCTTAAGAAATTGGCGGACGACTTGCGCTTGCGGGCATCCACGGGCGGTGACTTTGAGGCCCTGGAGAAGGAAGCCTATGCAAAGGTCGGTATGCCGAATCCGCCCTCGGCGAAGTTGGTGTTGATGCCGGGCACATCGCTTCCGGAGGCCCATTCAGCAGTGTATCGATTGAAACCGGGAGAGGTGTCGCCGGTGATCGAGGATTCCACCGGGTTCTACATTTACAAGCTCGACTCCAGTAGCCTTGTTTCGCTCGACCGGAATGAGACAGAGATTCACCAGCTTCTCGTCGCGCAAAAGACACGTCAGGCCGCCGAGAAGTTGATAGGTTCAAGGACGCCGACCTTGAATCCGGAGTACTTCGAGCCGGTCGCCCAGCATCCCGCGTCGATTATGCCAACGCCAAAACGCGCTGGCGGTGCGGGTACGCCGGAGACTGAGCAATAAGCGCAATACCAGCAAGTGTAAACTATGTTTTCGTCGGCCGCTGCTCGTGGGATATCCCGCGAGCAGCGTCGCGCTCTTAACTAAGTTCGTGCGAGCAAGCCACAAGCTGATCACTCACTCGGAGCCGCTCTCTAAACTTGAATTGAATAGAAACCTGCGATAACGCGGACAGAACAGCAGAGCGATATCCAGGGTTCTACTACCAGGCACGCATCGGATGCTACTCGCCAGGTTTCTTCGGAAGGCCGCGCCACTAACAGCCGCCAATATTGGAAAGCCCTTTCCACAAGGGCCGCGCGAAGATCTGGCGATCGGCGCATTTATGCGATGGATATGGTCGTGGAGTAGTCTGAAGACCTACAACCCAGAGTAGCGGAACGCTCATCTATTACGGGTGGAAACAGGAAGGCTATGGTGACGAGATAAGTCAGCCGCAGCTGCCGCCCTGTTCAAGCACCATAGTTGAGAAGCCAATCTGACAAACAGTACCCTGAACGCCAAAACGCGCGCCGCATATCGCATCATGCGCGACCAACAGGGTGCAGGAGAAGTGAATGCGTCCAGAACGCCGTAGCGGGCCGTCGGGTTCCATAGGCGCTTTGGAATAATCACGAAGCTTATTCCTTGGGCCGGCCTTGGTTCGGCACGAGGCAAGGAGATCAAACCGAGATGAGACTCACGAATGTAGCGTTAGCCGTTGTGCTTGTGTGGGCCGGAGCCACCTGGGCGCAGAACGTCGCAACTGAAACCGCACCCGCAAGCGTGCCGATGCCGGCGCCGACTTCCACCGCTAACAACATGCAGGCGCCACCGGCTCCGATGGGCCAGAGCCAGAGCATGAGATCGAACCTGCAAACCCCCGAGATGGGGCGCATGCAGCGCATGCAGGAAATGCAGGACACACTTAACAAAATGCACCAGCTGTTGAAAGACATGCAGGCCAAGGTTGCCAGCAGCAATCCCAAGAGCAAGTCAGCCATGATGGATAACGTTCAGATGTGGCAACTGATACTGGAGCATCTGGACCACAACATGGCGCAGGCTCGCACCTCCATGATGTTGCGTGGAAGCGACGCCAGTCCTGGCGCCCGCCGCAACATGACGCGTCGCAGCGGCGTAGTCAGGGCGCCAGCCATGCCCGCACCCAGCAGCTCGGCTCCGCCTAAGTAGAGAATGGGTGAGGGTTTCTTCCGGCCCTTTGAAAGCTAACCAATGAGTTGAGAGGTGTTCCATGAAGAAAGCGGCCTACGCAGTAGCTCTGGCACTTTTGTTGACCTGTGCTTTCCTGGCTGGCCGGCATCACAACCGCCCGGTGCAGGCTAGCGAAAAGGCCCATACGCGCAAGGTACTCTACTATGTCGATCCCATGGACCCTTCCTACAAGTCGGACAAGCCTGGAGTCGCTCCGGCTTGCGGCATGCCACTTGAGCCTGTCTATGCCGATGGGGACGGGCAAGCGGGAGCCGCGAGTAGCTCTGTTTCGATGCCCGCCGGAACCGTGAATCTTGATTTGGAGAAACAGCAGTTGATTGGCTTGCGGTTGGCCTCGGTGGAAAAGAGCGAGGGCACCCACAAGGTACGTCTATTGGGAAGAGTGTCGGCTGAGGATACCCGCGTTTATCGCGTGACCGCAGCCGTCCAGGGATGGGTGCGACAGACATATGGTGATTCTGTCGGCACCGCAGTCAAAAAGGACCAGCGGCTGGCGGCCTACTACTCACCGGACTTCGTTACCTTCGAAAACGGGTACTTGGCGGCAACCGAGCGGGGAACAACCCCGATGAAGGAATTCGTGCGCAGCGTGCAGTACTCCGCTGACCGTCTTCGTGTGTTGGGCATGAGCGAAGGGCAGATTAATGAGATCGGTATAACGCGGAAAATGCCGGACAACATTGACGTTGTTTCGCCGACTGACGGTTTCATCGTTGTGCGCAACATATCGGCCGGTATGAGATTCGACAGGCAGACTGAGTTTTATCAAGTTGCCGACCTGAGCCACGTCTGGATCATTGCTGAAATCTTCGAAAACGAAGCGCAGTATTTTCGCCCCGGTGTGGTAGCGCATGTCTCACTGCCGGGCCAGCGGAAGACTTTCCCGGCGCGCATCAGCAGCGTCCTGCCGCAGGTGGATCCCGCGACGCGCACTTTGAAGCTTCGCCTGGAGGCGGAAAACCCTGGATTTGCGTTAAGGCCGGACATGTTTGTCGATGTTGAGCTACCTGTCTCGATGCCATCAGGACTGACGGTGCCCATGGATGCTCTGGTCGATTCCGGGTTGAAGAAACGCGTATTTGTTGACCGTGGGAATGGATACTTCGAGCCCCGCGAAGTTCAAAGCGGGTGGCAGTTTGGCGATCGGGTGCAGATTGTCAAAGGGCTGTCTGCCG
Source organism: uncultured Acidobacteriota bacterium (assembly GCA_963832365.1). Taxonomy (GTDB): domain Bacteria; phylum Acidobacteriota; class Terriglobia; order Terriglobales; family Acidobacteriaceae; genus CAWBRT01. The sequence continues at coordinate 49,140 of CAWHUL010000021.1, forward strand.
ACGAACGGGTGGTAGCTGGCGGGACGTTTCTCCTGGATTCGGAAAGCAGGTTGAGGGCGACGGCAACAGGCACAACCGGCTCGCCGGCGCAGGCAGAGCACCACGGCGATTCCACGCATTCGGCCAATCCGCAGATGAAGTCCATGCAGGCGATGAAGCCCATGCAGACGACGAAGCCCATGAAGGCAATGAAGCCCATGCAGTCGACGAAGCCCATGCAGTCGACGAAGCCCATGCAAACGATGAAGTCCATGCAGGCGACGCCCACGAAGACAATGAATTCTATGCAGGCGCAGGATTCCAAGCACGGGAAAGACCCTGATCGCTATATGGCGGCTGGCCAAAACGGGGCCAGCCACGATGGGGCTGGCCATGATTAACCGCATCATCGATTTTTCGGTCAAAATAAGCTCCTGGTCATTGCGCTGCCGGTCGCCCTAGCCTGCATCGTGGGCTGGTGGGCGATGATGACGGTGCCGCTGGATGCGACCCCGGACCTGAGCGATACCCAGGTCATCATCTACTCCCGCTGGGATCGCAGCCCGGACATCGTCGAAGACCAGGTCACCTATCCGATCGTGACCGCCATGCTGGGCGCGCCGCGCGTCAAGACCGTGCGCGGCTTCTCCGACTTCGGATACTCCTACGTTTACGTCATCTTCGAAGACGGCACCGATCTCTACTGGGCACGCTCGCGCGACGCTGGAGTATCTGTCCGGCGTACTGCCGACGACTGCCCGAGGGCGTAAAGACGGAACTCGGGCCCGATGCCACCGGTCTCGGCTGGGTCTATCAGTACGCGCTGGTCGATACTTCGGGCAAGCATAGCCTGGCCGACCTGCGTTCCTATCAGGACTGGTATCTGCGCTACTACCTGAAGGCCGTGCCGGGCGTCGCCGAAGTCGCGCCGGTCGGCGGCTTCACCCGGCAGTACCAGGTCAATGTGGATCCGAACCGGCTGCAGGCCTATGGCATTCCCATCGGCCGGGTGGTGGAGGCGGTACGCGGCGGCAACGCGAAGCCGGCGGCCGCTTGCTGGAGTTCGGCGGCACCGAGTACATGGTGCGCGGCCGCGGCTACGCGCACGTCTGGAAGACTTTGAAAACATCGTGTCTCAGCGCCAGCGAAAACGGCACGACCATTCGCATCAAGGATGTCGGCCAGGTGGCGCTTGGGCCCTGACTTGCGCCGCGGCGTCTCCGACCTCGACGGCAAGGGCGAAGTGGTCTCCGGCATCGTGGTGATGCGCAGCGGAGAAAATGCGCTGGACGTGATCGAGCGCGTCAAGGCCAAGCTCAAGGAGATCGAGCCCGGACTGCCGGCGGGCGTGAAAATCGTTCCTGTCTACGACCGCTCCGAGCTGATCCATCGCTCCATCAGCAACGTGAAGCAGACCATCGCTCGAGGTCATCGTCACGGTGGTGCTGATCATTCTGGTCTTTCTGTGGCACTTCCCCAGCGCGGCCATCCCGATCGTCACCATGCCGGTCGCGGTGCTGCTGTCGTTCATTCCGTTCCGGCTGCTGGGCATCAGCGCCAACATCATGTCGCTGGCCGGCATGGCGATCGCTTTCGGCGAACTGATCGACGCCTCGATCGTGGTGGTCGAGCAGACCCATAAGAAGCTGGAGATGTGGGAAAAGACGCGGCCGCAAGCGGGACTATCGCGAGGTTGTGATTGACGCCGTAAAGGAAGTTGCCGGGCCGACCTTCTTCGCCCTGCTGGTCATTGCCGTCTCCTTCCTGCCGGTGCTGACGCTGGAAGCGCAGGAAGGGCGCATGTTCAAGCCGCTGGCCTACACCAAGACGCTGGCCATGGTGGTTGCCGCCGTTCTGGCCATCACGCTTGATCCCGCGCTGCGTCTGCTGCTCACGAATGTAAAGAACTTCGACTTCCGTCCGCGTTGGCTGTGCCGGGTCACGAATGCGGTGCTGGTCGGACAAGATCCGCTCCGAGGACAAGCACCCGATCAGCCGCGTGCTGATGCGCCTCTACGAACCTGTGGTCCGCTGGACGTCTGCGCCGGAAGTGGGTGGTTCTGACCACGGCGTGGCTGCTCGTCATTGTCACCATCCCAGTGTTCTCCCACCTGGGTTCGGAGTTCATGCCGCCCCTGGACGAAGGTGCGATCCTCTACATGCCCTCGACCATGCCGGGCATTTCGATCGCCGAGGCGCAGCGGATTGCTGCAAGTCACCGACCGCATCATCAGGCAATTCCCCGAGGTCGATCAGGTTCTGGGCAAGGCAGGACGCGCCGAGACCTCCACCGATCCGGCGCCGCTTTCGATGCTGGAAACGGTGATCATCCTGAAGCCACACTCGGAGTGGCGGCACGTGGATACCTGGTATTCCTCGTGGGCACCGGAATGGGCCAAGCGCGTCTTTCGCCACGTCACGCCAGACACGATTTCATCCGGAGGAACTCGTCAGCCAGATGGATGCGGCGCGTAAAGATTCCGGGAGTGACCAACGCCTGGACCATGCCCATCAAGGGCCGCATCGACATGCTGACCACCGGCATACGAACGCCGGTCGGTCTGAAGGTATCGGGCGCCGATCTGAACAAGATTGAGGAAATCGGCAGTCGAATCGAGGGCGCTGCTGCCACTGTGAAGGGCACGCGCGGAGTTTTTGCCGAACGTACCGGCGAGGGGCTATTTTCTGGACTTCGAGTGGAACCGCGAGCAGCTGGCGCGCTACGGACTTGAGCGTCGAAGAGGCACAGCGAGCGGTGGAGAATGCCATCGGCGGCGAGAACGTCACCACCGCGGTGCTGGGCCGGGAGCGCTATCCCGTGAACGTCCGCTACATGCGGGATTTCCGCAGCGATATGGGCGCGTTGAAACGGGTGTTGGTTCCCGCCGGCGGCCAGCGGCAGATAGCGCTAGGCGAGCTGGCGGAGATTCGCTCCAGCAGCGGACCGGCCATGATCCGCGATGAGGATGGGTTGCTGACCGGCTACGTGTACGTCGATATTGCCGGCCGCGACCTCGAAAGCTACGTCACCGAAGCGAACCGCCTGCTGCGGGACAAACTGCAAGCTGCCTCCCGGATACGCAATCTCGTGGAGCGGGCAGTACGAATCCATGCAGCGGGTGACGCACCGTCTACGCTAGTGGTGCCGCTGACGCTGCTGCTGATCTTGCTTTTGCTTTACATGAATACCCGTTCTGCCATTAAGACCATGATCGTTTTGCTGGCGGTTCCGTTCTCGGCCGTCGGCGCGATCTGGTTTCTCTATCTTGCGGGGTACAACATGAGTATCGCCGTCTGGGTAGGATTGATTGCGCTGCTCGGCGTCGACGCCGAGACCGGCGTCTTCATGCTTCTCTATCTCGACTTGTCGTACGACGAGGCCAAGCGAGTGGGCCGGATGCGCAATCTTTCCGATCTGCACGAGGCCATCGTGCACGGGGCTGCGAAACGTCTGCGACCGAAGTTCATGACCTTCGCCACCACGTGCATCGGCCTGTTCCCCATCATGTGGGCGACCGGCGCCGGCTCCGACGTCATGAAGCGGATCGCCGCACCCATGGTCGGCGGCATCTTCACCTCGTTCCTGCTGGAACTGCTGGTGTATCCGGCGATCTATCGAGATCTGGAGATGGCACGGAGGACTGAAGCAGCAGGTGCGGCAGGAAGCCGAGCTCCTATCGCAAAACGATATAAGCTCGGAAGAACTGCTGCAGCGCGCGGGATGAATTTACCGGCAAGTTCACCGTCCGGTATTCGGTGGCATTTCCCAAGCGCTTGGGCGCTAACAAAAGTTTGTCTAGGAACTGCGGCCCGGATGACGTGAATGGGTTTCCGGTCCTGGACCTCGCACAGCTCCATTAATCCGGCTGGTGCACGAAGGGGCTGGCTCACAGACCAACGGAGAATGGCGCCAATCGTGGCGTCATGCTTTCAAAGCCCATGGTAAGGGGCTGTTTCAGAAGCAGATCAGAATTATGACGAGACACAGGCCAAAGTGGCGACACGATTGTTTCAGTCCAACTAGATGAACCTAGTAATGAAAAGTGCCTTCCTGATGTTGGGTTTCGTTCAAAGTCGGACAGTCCTAGAAACAAACCACGATCGGATTCAAACGCTGCTCGCATCCAACCACTCAGGCGTGTGAGTCACGCCTGGACCACGATGCAACGCTGGGCAGCAGCAACGCTAACCGCCGTTCTAGCACTTTTCGTGCTGCTGCCGTATTTGTCTCTGCTGGCCGATTCGGAATCGAACCTGCCGCCCTGCTGCCGTCGTGACGGCAGCCACCACTGCGCCATGCAGTTGGAGATGGCACGGAGTTTCGCCAGCCAAGGTACAGCGTTTCGAACCGCTGCATGCCGTTGCCCCTTCCAGAAGGCGCTGACACCTGTGTATCGCATTGCCTTTTATCCGGCACCTTCGGCAACGGTCTATGCCGCTGTTCTGTCGCATCCTGCCACCCACCTGCAGACAGTTGTTTCCGGATTGATTTCTAAGAGCCGCAGCCATCAGAAACGCGGCCCGCCTTTCCTTCTGAGTTGCTGACAGCCGAAATTGTAATCGTGGCACGATGACCGCAGGGGCGATTTGTGTCGCCACCCGGCGCTATGCCTCCACTTTGGTCACGGTCCTCTCAAGGAAAGGTTCGGTATTCATGTCCCGGAAAAGTGCAATCACAGACAATCTCCTCGCGTGGCTTCGCATGCGATCCGCACAAGCCATAGTTGGCGCCGTCCTCTTGCTGTTCGCCGTCGCCTCGTATGCCACCATTTTCGGCTCCGTTCGCGGTGTGGTTCACGACCCACAGCACCGCCCCGTGCAAGGCGCCATAGTGACGCTGCGGGCCAAGTCTTCCGATTGGGCCAAGAGCGCGAGCAGTGATGGCAATGGCGAATTCGAGTTCAACGCCGTGCCCATCGGCGAATACTCGGTGAGTGTAGCCAGTCCTGGGTTCGCCCCGGCAGAGCAGAACATTGTCGTAGTCTCCGGCACCGAACCCGTTGTGCACTTACAACTGCAGGTCGAGGGGAAGAATGAAACCGTCACCGTCTCCGCCACTCCCGAAGTCGCGCCGACCGACACCGTGACGCCCACGACCCTAATCAGCCGCCAGGATTTACAGCGGACTCCCGGCGCGGATCGCACCAACAGTCTGGCCATGATCACCGACTACGTTCCCGGCGCGTATATCACCCACGACCAGCTGCACATTCGCGGCGGACATCAGGTGAGCTGGCTGGTGGACGGCGTGCCCGTTCCCAACACCAACATCGCCTCCAATGTTGGGCCGCAATTCGATCCCAAGGATATCGAGTATCTGGAAGCCGACCGGGGCAGCTACAGCGCGGAGTTTGGCGACCGCACCTACGGTGTTTTCAACATCGCTCCCCGCACCGGCTTCGAGCGCAACAACGAGGCCGAACTGGTGACGAGCTTCGGCAACTTCTACCAGACCAACGATCAGCTCAGCTTCGGCAGCCATACCGAGCGATTCGCCTACTACGCGAGCCTGAACGGCAACCGCAGCGATCTGGGACTGCAGCCACCAGCGTCGCAAGTGGTCCACGACGCCCAGAATGGATATGGCGGCTTCGGCTCGCTCATCTTCAACCCCAATCCCGTCGAACCAATTGCGCCTGGTGACCTCACTGCGCAAGGACTACTATCAGGTTCCCTACGATCCGAACCCGAACAGCTTTGAGAATTCCCAATACGACAGCAGCGGCTTGCGTGACGGGCAGCATGAAGGCGATGCGATCCTGAACTTCTCCTGGGTGCACACCTTCAACTCGAAGCTCCTGCTTACGCTCTCCCCCTTCTATCACTACAACAGCGCCAACTATGACTCCAACCCCAACGATTTCCCGGTAGCGACCACCGACCATCACTCTTCCAGTTACGCGGGCGGCCAAGTCAGCTTCAGTGCGCAGTTTGCCGAGGAACAATCTGCAGGTCGGGGTCTACACGTTCTACCAGCACGACAACCAACTCCTTGCGGTAGTCGCCAACGACGGCAGCCCGGGTCTCAGCCCGGCCCGAGATTCAGCTTCCGGCGCTTTAGGAGCCTTTTTTATCGACGATCAGGTTCAAGGTCACGCCCTGGCTGACCCTGATGGCCGGTATGCGTCCGACCCACTTCTCCGGCGGCATCACGGAAAGCGCCATCAGGCCCGCGCTTTGGAGCGGCACTGACAGTTCCTCGCCTTCATTGGGTGTTCCGTGCTTTCTACGGACACTATTACCAGGCACCGCCCCTGCTTACGGCGTCGGGTCCGCTGCTGCAATTCGTAAACAACAACAGTCTTGGCTTCTTGCCTTTGCGCGGAGAACGGGACGAAGAGCACCAGTTCGGCGTGACCATTCCTTTCCACGGCTGGACGATCGATGTCGACAACTTCAAGACCATTGCCCACAACTTCTTCGATCACAGCAACATTGGCGAGTCCAACCTGTTCTTCCCGCTGACCATTCAGGAGGCGGTTATCCGTGGCTGGGAACTGACTCTGCGCTCGCCCATGATTGCCCACCGCGCCCAGATCCACCTCGCTTACTCGAATCAGATCGCGGAAGGCGGAGGCGCGATCACCGGCGGCTTAACCGACTTTTCGCTGCCGGCGGGCCTTTCGCCGCTCGACCACGACCAGCGGAACACCCTCAACGTCGGCGGCTACGTGAATCTCCCGTGGCGCAGCTTCGCCTCCACCAATGTGTACTATGGCTCGGGCTTCAGCAACGGCCTGAGCGACGTTCCCGGCTCGCCATATACCGGCGCCTATCTGCCGGCGCACACGACCTTCGATCTGTCGTTGGGGAAGGATTCGGGCGAGCGACTTTCCGCGTCGGTGAATGCCCTTAATGTCGCCAATCGCCGCGTGATCCTCGACAACAGCCTGACCTTCGGCGGCTTTCACTGGAACAACCCGCGCGAAATCTATGTGGCGATGCGCTACAAGTTTCGTTACTAGAGTTGAGTCAGAGTCGACGACGGTTCCGGGCAAACCAACTACATTGTTGCAAGCAAGAACTTGGCTTTAGGCTGCGTTCAGTTCCGGGCGGCCCCGCCTGGCTATTCCGGAATCCATACCTTTTGACACAGCGCGGAGCGCGAACTCCACGCTTTTGTTTTGTGCAGCTTATGAGGAGGGTTGCGCCGACCCTTTTGGGACACTTGGACGGCCAGCTAAATTTGAAACTTCTTTCTGGTTAGTGCGCGAACGCGCACTAATGCCATTTGTAGCATCTGGGTTTCAGGAGGCAGGAGGACAGAAGGACAGCGCACCACTGATTTTGAATCCGGGGATCAAATGAGGATCGAATCTTATACCGACAAGGGAAGCAAACGACGCTATGCCCCATTCTCCGTTGATGAACGGGTGCAGATCGAAACTCAACTGTATTTAATGACGGAGCGGGCGGTGAGGATGAGCGCGGATGGTGAGTTGACTTCAGTTGAGGAGAAGGAGGAAGCGATGCCAGGGCCGGCGTCATTCAAAAGGCGCGCCTGCGATCAGTGGCGCCGTAGTTCTGCAGCCGTGGCAGCCGTAATAAGTCGTAGGTGAAGTACGGCTTACGTTTTGAGCATTCGCGCCACGCTGGTGCGGGAGATGCGATGGAGCTTGGCCAATTGGCTGAGACTGAGCCCGCGGGCTCGATCCCGCAGCACGGCCTGGCGATCAACTTCTAGCGGCCTGCGCCCAATTCTGTGTCCCTCCAGCCGGGCTCGTCGCATGCCGGCGCGCACCCGTTCGACGATCAAGTTGCGTTCCAGCTCGGCGATGGCGCCGACGATGACGACAATGGCGCGGCCGAGCGGCCCACCCGTATCGATGTTCTCGCGGAAGCTCACAAACTCAATGTTGAGGTGGCTCAGTTCGTCGAGGACTTCCAGGAAGTGTCGGACCGATCGGGCCAGGCGATCAAACGCCCAGACAATGACGACATCAAAGCGGCTGTGGCGTGCGTCCGCCAGCATCTGATCCAGGCCTGGACGTTTTGCCCGGGCGCCGCTGATCTTGTCCGTGTATTCCTGGACGATCTGGTAGCCGCGCTGCTCCGCCATCTTTTGCAGGTCGTACAACTGGGTTTCGGGATGCTGGTCGAGCGTCGAGACCCGCATGTACAAGGCCGCGCGTTTCATCAGCGGCGGCCTTTCTTTGCTGGTTGCGGCGAATGCTTCGTGACGTACTGCTCGATGTACTCGATCAGCACGTCGGTCATGTTTTTGCCCTCGGCGGCGGTAGCGGCCTTGAAGGAGTTGTGCAGATTGACTTCGACGTTCAGGTTCATGCGCTTCACCTTGAGTTCGTTCGCTTTCAGTGGACTCACCTCCTTTCCCAGCGGGATTCAGAGGTGAGGATATCCGGTTATGAGTACTGAGGCCAGCCTTAGCTGGCCAGGGGTGGCAGGTTACTAAACAGGACTTCCTGGTTGTACCGGCTGACCTCAGCGATAAACGAGGTCTGCATGTGGCCGGACTCGAGGGTTCCGGCGATCGCGTCCACCAGCCCGGATTCTTGGCTGGGCACCCAGCCGGCCTCCAAGGCATACCAATCAGAGGTCGCCATCCCGGCCAACTCGGCGGAGCGCTTAACGGAAAGCCCAAGTTCTTGGCGGCGACGACGTACGCTTCTGGCCAGCAGCATGGCCATCTGGACGCGCTCGGCGGCAGCGGATACGGAATTAATGCTCATATACTCATTATATAATGGCTCCTCGGTCAAGAGAAAATCGTGGGCCTGAACTACTTTCTTGAGCATATACTCATGTCGCTCGCCATCCAAAGGCATGCCGGGGAGCATCGTCGTTGCCGATCTGTCGATCATGTCGAACGCCTATGCCAGCAACTACGTGCAGAACATCGTCTGCACGGTCGCCGGCTTCTACTCGGCCATCGATCCCAAGAGCGCCATCTGGAACAAGGGCCTCAAACTCACCCAGATCGCAGCTCTGCGCTACACCCCGACCCAGCTGGATGCACTCACCAAGGCCAAGGTCAACGTGCTGCGCTACAAGGGCAACAACACCGCTCCTGTCCTGCTGCACGACCGCACCGCTGCCCTCATCGACAGCGACTTCACCTTCGTGCAGCGCATGAACATCCACGGTCTGGTCATCGACACCATTTGCGCCCGCGCTGACCTGTACGAAGGTCAGGCGACCCTCGACGGTCTGCAGTTGACCTCGATGAAGTCGGCGATGGACGAGGACATGGTCAAGTTGCAGAAGCGCGGTTACATCAGCAAGAGCAACATCACCATCTCCGCCACGCAGGTTCAGCAGAACACGGGCAAGACGAACCTGTACTGCAACTACTCGCCGGCTGATCAGCTGGTCCAACTGTTGGCCTTCGTCGGACTCGGCCGCTAAGCCACCAATCCTCCGGGGCCTCGCCATGGCCGCGGCTAAATATCTTCGGCGTACACCTGGTCCCTTCGTTCTTTCCTGCCTTTGTCCACCTTCCAGATCTGCTACCGCCTAAGCCAGGATGATCGAACTATAGCCACAGTTATCAGCAGTTTACATGTGCTATCTTCTGGCGATTCTGGCTTCGATAGAATGGGCTGCTTCACGGGCCCGCCGGAAAGACCAAAGTGCGCCACCTGGGATCGAAGGTCACGAAGAACTGCGCCACCCCGAATCGAGCGGAGCTAAAACTGCGCCACCTGAGGGGCTCAATGGCTGATAGGCTCTGCCTGCAACGATCATGGGCTCTATGACTCGCCTATGGCTTTCCCGCCGGCTTTGAGTGACGGGTGACGTGGTTCCCAGCCTGTTTGACGCCGGTGCGAACGTGATCGCTTCACGATTGCTGCCCGCCGCCGCTGTCTTCGCCCGCGGCCGGAATTGTCATCGATGCATTCGCAGAAAGGCTTGCTTCATGGCAGAACCATCGAGTCATCTGGGATCTTTACGGATAAAAGCAAGAATTAGTTAAAGATAGAGAGCGGGCCGTTGGCAAAGTCTATTTTCGAGCTTGGCACTGATTTTATAGTGTTTTTCGACAACTTATATTGAATTTCGGATCGCTGGGGTATAGAGTTAATTTCGACATAGAATTAGACAATAAGGCATATTTCGACTTATTAAGTATAATTTCGACAATGCAGCTAAGCACCGAGCCAGTTCGGGTTTTTCAGGAGAACACGGTGCCAGCCGGTTCGAGGCTGGTTGGTTGGGCCGCGCTTGTGCGGGCGTTGGGCATTCAAGCGCCAGTCAGGCGGCTGTGCGCCGTTTCCGAGCAGCATGTCCGCGGCAGTCGTAAAGAAGAGGGGAACTGGACCGTTTTCGACAAAAGGTATTGGCCAGGCGAGGACTTCGCCGGCCACATCGGCTTTGCATTGCGCCACGAAGACATCGATCTGCTCATTCTGAAGCGGCTCTTCGAGGCCGTTCCGCCACAGGTCGTCCAAGAATATGTACACAGTGCGCCAACAGGAGTGTCGTGCCGCCGCGCATGGTACTTGTATGAGCTTTTCACTGGTCAAACGTTAGACATCCCTGCGCTACCCCCGACGCTCGCGGCGGTAGATCTTCTCGACGAAGAAAGGTACTTCACCGGCACGGCACGCTCATCGCGACGGCATAAGGTGCGAGATAACCTGCTTGGCACATCGCACTATTGCCCCGTGATCCGGCGTACGACGCGTTTGGCCGCGTTCGTCGAACAACAACTGAGTGGTAGAGCAAATGAAATTCTCGGTCGCACGGGTGCAAACGTTATCGCGCGCGCCGCCAGTTTCCTGCTCCTTGCCGACAGTCGGGCGAGTTTTGCAATCGAGGGTGAACGTCCTCCGCGCGGAAGGCTAGAGCGATGGGCTCGGGCGGTGTCGCAGGCGGGAAAAACTGCACTAACCCTGGACGAAATCATTCGGCTCCAGAGTGTACTGATCGAGGACACCCGCTTTGTGCGCGCGGGGCTGCGGACCGACGGAGTCTTTCTTGGAGAGCGTGACGATCAAGAGGATCCCTTGCCGGAGTTTATTGGTGCGCGTGCGCAGGATTTGAACGATTTGATGGCTGGGCTGCTTGAAACCAATGATCGAATGCGCGACGCAGGAATTGATCCAGTCTTGAAAGCAGCAGCGACCGCATTTGGGTTTATTTACATACACCCGTTCCAGGATGGCAACGGCAGACTGCATCGCTGCCTCATTCACCACGTACTCGCCGAGCGCAAATTCACGCCAGCGGGCATGGTGTTTCCAGTTTCGTCTGTGATGCTTGCGCGAATCGACGAGTATCGCGATACGTTGAGGGCACATTCCGCGCCGCTGATGAGTTTTATCGACTGGCGCCCAACTCCGGAACGTAACGTCGAGGTTCTGAACAAGACGGCGGACCTGTACCGCTATTTCGACTGCACGCACAACGCGGAGTTCTTGTACGGGTGCGTCCAGCAGACAATCGAGCACGATCTGCCGCAGGAGATTGATTATCTGGGACGTCACGACGAAGCAATGCGGCGAATTGTGGATATCGTGGAGATGCCCGACAGGGTTGCGGAGAACTTGTTGCTGTACATTCGCAAGAACAATGGAAAACTCGGAAAGAAGCGGCGCGAAAACGAGTTCGCCGAGCTCACAGACGTAGAAGTGACAGCAATAGAGACGATAGTGCGGGAAGCGTTCGAAGGATTTTCCGGTGCTTAATACCGTGGTTCAGGCGGCGACCCCACGACTTAGATCTCTTTGCCGATATACCAGTGTCAGCCGCAAGACCGGAAAAGCGAGTGCCAACGAGAACGTTGGGCCATTGGGGAATTTCCTGGCGAACCTGGTAAGAAATGGACTTGCCGGAGCCCCGCTGCTGGCGATCTCAAAGGGAATCGCAAAGAGGTGGTGACATCCTGGATTCGAACAAAGCTGTATTCAGACTCAAGGAAGGGATGCTGCTTGTATCTGGTGCCAGTCGCGTAACAAGACCCAAGGCTCGTGTTGCCTAATAACTGCAAAGTGTCGCTCCGGCTGACTCCGGGACAACTCGGAGTAATCCGACCCGGACTCGAGGAAATCGTAGAAGGATATCAGGCTTGGCGCAAGACCACCCGGTACCCGCATGCGCGCTTGCTTTATATTCATCCACTCAGCGAAAGACAAGTTGCCGGCAGGTACGATCAGGAATTGATGGAGCAGATCCTTGCGCTAGCAGCGGACCTGAGTGGCAATTCCCCGTCCGGCAGAAGAGTAAGGTTGAACGCCCTCCAAATTCGTGCTGCCATTTTTGCCGTAAGAGTAGGGCAGGACAAGATCCGTTTGATTGCGCGTCATATGCGAAAAAACAAATTACGGACACAACAGCTCTACGGTGTAGACAGAGAGAGCCGCGCTCGGGAAAAGCGGAAGGTATATAGCACGATCAAAACGCTGGAACGTCATATGAAACGCGCCAATCGGGCATTGAAGGCAAATGTCGAGGAGGCCGCATACAATGAGGTCCTGCTCGGGTGGAAGCAGCATTTGAAGTGGGTGCGGTTACATCTTGTTTATTTCCGGCCTCTACCGCCGGTCGCCCATCGGCGCCGTGCCCAAAGACTGCTTATCGACGCCGCAGTTGATACCGCAAGTCGCGGATTACGCGAGCGGGGCTATGCGCTGCCCGCCGCAAAGAAATTGAGGCACCTGATACGGCTTGCCGTCCGGTACACTCGTGAACTCCGGACTGGGTTCAGCATACGCTATATCGTAGAGGGCGCTGTTATAGCGCAGAGATATTTGGCTGACTTCGTCGAGCAGCGAGTTAGATTGCGTTATGACCCAAAGTTAAGGAAACTGGGACTGGGACCATGCGAATAAAGGCCGGGAAGCAAAGTAAACAGCCCAAGAAGGAACATAGCAAGAGATCAAAGCCAAAGAAACGCGCGCATCACCAACACGCTCTGAAAGATCCGAAAACGCTGGAATCGGTTACTGCGCTTCGAAAGACCTGGACGACCCTTTCTCATATTGAGCGTGGTGAACGGCTTCTTGAATTGGTCCAACATGGCTGCACACGACGAGGGCTCGCTGATGATCTCCATCAATCGGCAACATCGATTCGCCGCCATCTTGAATTTTCTACGTTGCCGAAAGAAGACCGCGATGCGATTGAGCATGGGACATCCGCGAAACTGATATTGAAAAAGGCGGCCCAGGAGCGAACGAACCAATTCAACCTCCAACTTGTCCGTTTGGAACGGGAAACAGGAGCGGTGAGCACTCGTGCCGCACGAATAATAGCTAGTTTCCTGCTGGCTCGGCCCAGCGGGCGAGGGTATGTAGATCAGCTTTTCGACGAAATCGACCGCCAGTTCTACGACCCGGAATTGAAGAACTTTGAACGGGGCATGCAGCGCATCCCGCTAGGGCTAAAAGATCCGAAAAAGATCATCAGCGCATGTCGACCGCGGAAGAAGAAGGTGTCGCCCTGGAACCCCGACCAGTCATGGTTTGCCGATATAGCTGAGTGGGTGTTTCGCATTGCGGATGCGCTGACTCCAACACCAGACATTTGCAAGGCTGCCCTCGTGAAGGCAAGGATCCTCATGACGGAGCATTTGAAGAGTTTAAAATCCAAGAAAAGTCCGTTGGATATCGAGCATGCAAGGCAGCGTCATCTAGCTGAACTTTCCACCTTCAGTCCGGTCCGAAAGCCTCCGAAGGATTAAGCCACCTCAGCAGCATTGCGGTACTCTATCACGCTATTCGGCGAAGGATACTCGGACGCTATGGAGAATAGTCTAGCGTTTACGCATGTGTCCGCTTAAAATGCGAGCCGAAATCGTTTGCGTGAACCTGTGTCTGGTGGCGGTTCTTAGAAGCGTCGGCAGAAGGCAGTGCGTCAGCGGTTTCAATTCAACGATCGAGGCGTTATTGAAAGCACTCCAACCGCCTGTTTCCTCGATTCTTGCTGAGGGAGTAGGCTAACGAGCCCGAACACCTCGGTTGTTGCTGAATTCCCTCGCGATGAGGTGAACTCGGCAACACCGACATGGGCATGCCGGCATTACAGCGTTAAGGAGCTGGCATTAGTCTTCGGCCTGAGCCACGACAGTGTGACTCGGCTCTTTCGTTCAGAACCCGGTGTGATGGTGATGGTCCCTCGTAAGCGCAGGGGGGCGAGAACGCGAAAAACACTTCGGATCCCTGAACACGTCGTGAATTGCGTATATGCACGGCTTACGCAAAAAACGGCTTAACCTGGAGGCCCGGCTTTATGCCGGGCCTCTTTCCGGATCGAGTCCGCAATCAATAGTGCCATCCCTCAATGGCTTTTCGCTTCCTTCCAAACCGTCATGACTGCGGCATCCAATGCTTTTTGCCGTGACGCTACCCACGGAGCATAGTGCTTGTAAACGATCGCGGGCGTGTTGCCGAGGATTGCTGCAACATGTTCAACGTTCACACCCTGTTCCAACAACTCAACAGCCATCATGTGGCGAAACATATGCGGGTGTCCAGCAACCTTTGCCAATATGAATAAACGGCTTAAGCTCCGCTGCCAAGCCGACTTAGCAGAATTCAGTTTGCCGTTTCCACTCCAAAAATAGTATTTCTCATTTCCGGCGCTTTTGAGTTCAGCAAGCACAAACTTGGGCAGCGGCAGATGAACTGTTGCCCCCGTCTTTTGTGTTCTGATCAACACCCTACCATTTACCACCACTGATTTCTGGAGCTTTACAGCATCGCTGATTCTGAAAGCCGTATATCGCAGCACGTAAATAAATGCCCGAAGCCGACGACGGACATCATAGCCTCGATTATTTCTAGTGGGGTACCGTTTGATTGCTGAAAGGATCTTCTTATACTCGTCGGGCGTGAAAGGAATAACAGGGGCGCTTTTCACAATCGGCTTTTTGATTTTCGTCGCAGGATTGTGATCGCACCAGCCCATGTCTTCGCAATACCGGAGGAAGCTCCTGAGATGTTCAATCTTGCGGCATACGGTTCTGGCAGAATCGGGAATGCTGGCAACATATTTCTTGAGGGTCGGCAGCTCGCACAAAGCACGAACAGTTGTGGTTCCGTGACCATTGGCAAACAACACTAACGGGGTGATTGCCTCACGGTATTTGCCGATGGTGGCTGTCCCAAGGTTTCGTTCCTCGCAATCGGCGAGGAATGATTTCAATGCTTCGGCAACGGAAGCGTCTCTCGATTGATCTTCCCCGACTTCCATTTTCAGGAGCTTTTCGGATGCCAGCTCCCAATTGGCAGTGTCAAGACTCTTTCGAATTCTCGAGCCGTCCAGAGTGCCTTCCGCCCACAGCGGGCAACCACACTTCCTGTATCCCCGACCTTTCTTTCGATGAGGACAATTCGTGGTGTGACGTCTGAAAAGCTTTAGCACCATCAGCCTCCTGCATAGATGGCTGACAGTTTAAAACTCCGGCACGTATCCGGCACGTCTAATTTCTGTCTTTGTAAATGATTGATTTATAAGTGGTTAAAATGGAGCCGACGATCGGACTTGAACCGATGACCTGTCGATTACGAATCGACTGCTCTACCAACTGAGCTACGTCGGCATGAAAGTCGATTCTAAATAATTCCCGCTTCTTCCGTCAAAGATCGCGCCGGAAGCAGGCAATCATAACGCACGAAAAAACATCCCCGCTTCCAGGCTTGGAATCAATACACGAAGAGGCAACTACTATGAGATCCCATTGGCTTTTTCCCGCGATCATTCTCGCTGTGTTTGCGGTTGCGGCACCGCTTTCCGGGCAAAGCGCCGTGGTGAACACTCTTCAAAACAAAGCTGCGCTGTTGCCGGTAGCCGAGAGCGGGGAGCCACTTCCACCGGGCACGGTTATTCCCGTTCTGCTGGAAACAACGCTCGACTCCAGCCGCGTCAAAGCCGGGCAGCGGGTGGTCGCGACCGTCGGACAAGCCATTTCGCTCGGCGACAAAAGAGTGATTCTCGAGCGCTCCAAGCTGCTGGGCCAGGTTACGGAAGTGAATGGGGATTCGGGACGAGCCACGCTGGCTGTGCGCTTTGATCGTCTCCTGCCGCGAAAAAGCAACACCCCTCTGCCGCTTGATGTTCTCCTGCGTGCCGTTGCTTCGCCTATGGCAGTTTCCGATTCCGGCGTCACATACACCTTTGGCCTTGGATGGAACAATCCGCCAGCCACCTGGACCACTGTTCAGATCGGCGGAGATGTGGTCTACCGCGGCGGAGGCTCGGTCGTAAACCCGTTTGGCGAAACCGTAGGCGAACCAGTTCACGGCGGTCTTTTCACCCAGTGGAGTGGTGTTCTGGCGAGGGTGAGCAGCCCCGAGGGATCGTCCTGCCAAAACTTTCCGTTGAGCAGGAGCCCACAGTCCGTCTGGATTTTTTCCGCCAGTGCCTGTGGAGTCTATGGTCTTGGCTTTCAAGAAGTGAGCTATGAAAACCTGGCAAACGGCGAGATTGTCTTTTCCGCGCCGCAGCGGGTGAAGATCCCCGGCGGGTCTGCGTTCTTGTTCACAGTCGCAGGTCGAACCCCTTCGGCGCTCGCAGCGGAGCAGTGAGTCGCAAAACCAGGATCGCATTGGATGCAATCCGTTCCACCGACGAACTATCCGGAAATGTTTGCACCGCGACTCTTTTGTGAAGCACGTCTTCTCATGCGGCGGGGAATCCCGCGCCTCAAAAAATCGCAAAGAACAGTTGCATAAAGCAAGAAGGCCGCCCGGCAACTGGGCGACCTTCTCTTTTCAAGGGAGAATAGTTCCAACGGAGGCTAAACCGTTAAAACTTTCTAAGGAAATCTTATGAGCCTAAGAAACGGAGTGTCAAGGAATTTTTCTGACACAAATCCATTTGTTTTCAATAACTTACGTAATTGATTAACAATTTTACCGCAATGCAAAAACCTCATTAGCTGCGGTGCTTACACTCGTAAGCTATTGATGGATATAGGTTTATATTATTTTCGCAGGTTCAGGCGGATAAAGTCCGCCTCTTCGCCCGGAGGGCGGACCCAGCGAGGGAACAGCTTTGAGGCGAGCGGTCTGGCGAAACCAAAGATTGCTCCCGTGCCGAGAGAGAAGACAATAACGATGCCCGCGAGAGTGAGCGCTGCAATCACCAAGTTTCCGATGTTGTCCTTCTTGCTCAGCCCGGTGTTTTCGTTCCACGTAACTTCGGCTTGATAGTTGATGCGGGCCAGCAATGAATTCGCATCCTGCGGCGGAATCGAACCGCAGACCACTTTCACGATCGGGCCGGTCCGCTTGACGACGAACGAAGCATCGGGCAGCGGGTTCGTCTTCTGCATCGCATCCATTCTTTCCATCGCAATCTGCGGCGTGGGATATGCGATCAGCAGAAGTGTGGCGTCGGTGCCTTGCTGGGCGATTTTTCCGGTGAGAATTTCCGGCTTGCGTGCGAAATCGATGATGCTGTCGGGGATTGGCAGAGCAAGCGATGCGTATGCGGCGGGTCCGAGCACGTATTTGGCGGAACTCGGCGTGATCTTATCCTTAGGCAGATAGTTGGGCAGCACCGGGAGATTCGCTGCCGGCCCATCCACGGCCGGCAATGCCGCAGCGAGCTCTCGCAGTTCAGATGCGCTCATGGCGGTGACGCGGTCGAAGCGGACTTCCACCAGGACCGCGCCCCGGAAAAAAAGCACGCGCTCATTGTCGGAAGCAGCCAGATTCCCAATTCGTTCGGGAATCGTGCCGGGTGCGCGATAGAAAGTGAAAGCGCCGTAGGCTCCGGTGGCGTCCTGGAAGCGGGCGGCGCGCACGGTAAGCTTGCGTTTGCCTTGCGAGTAGGTCGCGATCTCGTATCCGGTGAAACCGTACTCCCGCAATGCGGCACTCTGGGCGTGGTCGATCGTGCCCGCGTCGATTCCTTTGCGGACGGTGCCGGAAATCTCCCATCCGGCGAAAGTGTTCGGCAATATCGCGGCAGCGGCTTGATCGCCAGCGCCCGAGGCAGCCGGTGCTGGGCCGGCGACAACGGCCGGAGCTACAGCAAGCGAGATGAGCAGGATGACCAGCAGCTTCATGAAAAAATCCGGGAAAGCCCGGCGCCTTTGCCCTTGCGGCATGGAAGTGCCGTCACACTGAATCATAGAGCAGTTCCAAAGTTGGTGTATCCCAAGAACGATCATTCCAGCGTGCAGGCCGACCCGACATTACATTCGATGCCGGAAGAAGCTGCTCCGGCGCGACTGGCCGAAACAGGGGTGGGACTACTGCCCCTTCTGCTGTGCCGTTTGCTCTTTGGTGCGCGCCGCCAGCTTCACGCCGCTCAGTCCGCTGACGTACTTCGTCACACCTTTGTACAGGGCGTCGGCTATCTTCTGGCGGTACTCGGGTGTTTGCAGCTTGTGGGCGTCGGTGGGGTTGCTGACGAAGGAGATCTCGGCAAGGATGGAGGGCATGTTGGCTCCAATCAGCACGATGAAGGGCGCTTTCTTCACCCCGCGGTCGCGCAACCCACGATCCCGCAGCGACAGATTCTGATAGAGCGACGACTGCACGTTGGCCGCGAACTCGCGCGACTCCTCAATCTTGTCCCGCAATGCGATCTTCTTGACGATATCCTGAAGCTCGTGAATCGATTTTTCCGAGACGGCGTTTTCGCGGGCGGCGACTTCCAGCGCATCGGCCGAGGAAGTGAAATTCAGGTAATAGGTTTCGATGCCGCGAGCCGTGCGATCTGCGCTCGAATTGGCATGAATCGAGATAAACAGGTCAGCCTGCTCCTGATTGGCGATTGCCGTCCGGGTCTCAAGCGGAACGAATGAGTCATCGCTGCGCGTGTAGACCACCTCGGCGCCCATGCGCGTTTTCAGCAGGCGTCCCAATCGCTGCGCCACGTCCAGCACCAGGTCTTTCTCGGTCAGTCCGTTGGCTGCGATGGTGCCGGTGTCATGCCCGCCGTGGCCGGCATCGACCACGATGCGGCCGAACTTCAACCCAAGAGCGCGAGTCAGCGAACGCTCGCCACCGGCGGTGGGCTGAGCGGCGCGCGCCTCGGGCGCCTTTCGCGCCGGCTGCTTTTCCGGTGCCCGTGGCGCGACGGCCTGGAACGTGGGCTTGGTCGTAGGCCGTTGGGTCGCTTTCTGCTCCTGGCTGGCATCCATGCCGTTGGCATCGGACGATCTGTTTTCCGGTGGCTTGCCGGGGGCAATCTTCGTGGCCCCGGTCTTTGCCTGAGTGCCATCGGGAAAAACCGTCGTCTTCACCGTTTTTGCCGGCGCCGGGTTCGAGGTGGACTCCTTGCTCGCGGGCGCCGCGCCCGGGGCAGCCGGTTTCGAGGCCGCCGGTTGCTTCGGTTTCGCGGCTTCCTCCGCCGGTTTGATCACCGGAGTTTCGAGCTTCGCCACCACGGTCGTCTTCTGCGGGTTGCGGCCGTGTATATCGATGATCAGGCGATAAGGATTGGGAAGCAGAAACGCCGAGTAGTCGCTGACATCGTCGACATCGAGCACCACCCGGGTCATATCCTTTTGGTACTGAGCGACACGGATCTTTCGCAGGAAGCCATCCGACACATCGAGGGTCTTGCCCATCAGCACCGGCGCCAGTTTGGTTCCGTGAAGGTCAAAAAATATACGATCGGGATTCGGCACGCGTCCGGCTTCGTACTTGACCTCGGCTTCCAGATCGATGGCGACTCGAGTGTAGTCGGGGGTCGACCAGTGTCGGATACCCGTCACCAGCGGCATCGCCGACTTCACCTCTACCAGCTTTGCCTCTCGCACCTGTGGGCGACGGCTCTTGCGCTCGACTTCTGCGTCGATTTCCCGGAGTGAATCCCGAGCCTCCTGTGCACGAGCTTGCCGGGGATAGCGCTTGAGAAACTCCTGGAACGTCTGCTTGGCCTTGTCCGGCTCGTCCAGATCCTGCTGATAGATGCGTCCGATGGCGAAGAATGCGTCGAAGCGATACTTGCTGCCGGGATACTCGCGGCGCAGGAACTCATATTTCGCGATGGCTTCGCGCAGAGCTTTTTCGCTGTTGAAGGAACGGCCTTGCTGAGCGAGCAACTCGGCTTCCGCCATTACGCTGGCGTCGGCCTTGGAACTGCCGGGCGATGTGAAATAGACCTTGCGATAGGCGTCGCCTACCAGTTGGTATTCGCGGCGAGTGCGCTGAGTGGAGGGCTTACCGTTCAGAGCTTCGCGCATGCGCTCGGCAGTTGCGAACTGGGTACGAGCCACCAGCTTGCTTTGCTGCGTGTCGCGCGCGAACGAGCAGAGCGCAAACAGCACCACGGCGGCCCCGATCGCAGCCTGGCACATCCGTCGTTTTGAGAGAATCTGGGTCATGTGACAGAAATGCGCCCGGTTCCTACTCCACATTCGTGAACGTGAGCACACCGAAGGCGTTGCGCGAGACACGAATTGGCGCCGACGAAATCAGGGTGCTCATCTCACCGCCATAAAGTCCCCTGATCTGACGCACGTACTGCCGCGTCTCAGGGTATGGCGGGACTCCTTTATTGCGGTTCACTGCTGCCTCTCCCGCATTATAGGCTGCCAATGTCAAACCGACATCGCCGCCAAAGTTGTCCAACAGCCGCTTTAATTGCCGGACTCCGGCATCGACATTTTGCCGCGCATCAAAGGGGTTGCTGACGTTGAACTTGCGTGCGGTTGCCGGCATCAACTGCATCAATCCCATCGCCCCTTTGCGCGAAACGGCTGCCGGATTGAAATTCGACTCAACCTTGATGACGGCGCGAACCAGGTTGGCATCGACGTGGTGACGCGCGGCAGCTTCTTCGATGATGCGATCGATCTCCACCGAGTTGGAGCCATGGTTCCGCGAAGCCGCAGAAGATTTCTCAGGGACCGATTTTGCCACCGGATCGGCTTGCACAACACTCTGCACTTCGGCGGCGGCAACTCGCGCACGCCGAAGCAGGCTTGAGGAAGCGCGCGGCAGCGGTTTCCAGCGGTGCTCCGTGTTGCTCCAATATTCGAGGGGTGGTGAATTGCTTTCGGCAGCTTGGACGGCCGAATTCGAGGCGACTGACCGTGAGGCGACTGTGCCGTCGTTGACGAATACCGTGTGCCCATCTTCATGAACCGGGCGAATTTGCGCGGAGACCGGCGACAAAAGCAAAACGCACAGCAGCATGCACGCCAGCAGCTCAGGCCGGAGGACGCGAGCCGCCGTTTTCTTGCCATCGAGTTGCGTGGACCACATACGCTTCGCCGAAGTCATCATGAACAAGCCGAGGCCGCCGTCGACCTTTGCCCACAAAAAAAGCGCGGTCGCGGTGGCGGCCAAAGATCGGCCAGAGTAGAAGCATTTTAGGACGGTCCGGCAACCATAGCAATCAGTACTACTACCGGGAATCTACTAAGTGAGGGGGATAAAGATAGGAGAAATCTCTTGAAAACCAGGAGGTTGGCCCATGTGGGCAAGCGTTGGTGCATGTACCAACGGTCTTCGGTGCAAAACTGTGCGCAAAAGAAAACGGCAGGTCTGAACCTGCCGTTTCGAAGTCGGGAGAGATTACTTGCTGGCGATGGCCACTACCCGCGCCGTGAGGCGCGCCTTGTAGCGTGAAGCGGTATTCTTGTGAACCACGCCTTTTTGCACGCTCTTGTCCAAAACCGAAGTCGCTTGGCGGAGTTTGCTCTCAGCCGCGGCCTTGTCGCCCTCTTCCATGGCGCTGCGCAACTCGCGCAGTGCCGAACGCAGGCGGGACTTGCTGGCGCGGTTGACTGCGGTGCGTTTTACGGTTTGCCGGGTGCGCTTAAGCGCCGAAAAATGATTAGCCATACCTTCCAGTCATCCTCTAAAGAAATGTTCGGTCAGGCCGGCGGGTGTCAACCCGCAGCAATGGCCTTTGGCCGAATCTTGATTGTACGGGAAACGCCGCCCCGGTTGCAATCATCACCCGAGATGGTAGTGGTGCAGTTTGATTTTCCAGATCGACCGTGCTCTGCCGAGATATGGGGATACGCCATTCCTACCGTTTGAGGGTTAGACCTTTTCGGTCGCTTCTCGCACGATCCGCACGGCTGCCTGGCTGAAGTCCTCGCGACCTTGCTTTTGGCGCTTGTATCGGCCAGAGGAAAGTAGTGGCCATGCTTCCTCGTAGCGCATCACGCTATTGTGGTTTGCGCGCCAATGAGAGTCGATGCCGTCCCATCCGTGGTGAAATTCACGGCCGCATTCTGGGCAGATATTTGGTTTTGCCATGCCTACAGTTTACGGGGTTCCGGCTCGGAATCAAGACCTGTGCAAATCCGAACTGCACCACTACCCCCGGTAACGGGTCATACTGAAGAACGGGTGCCCCACGTCCCGCCCTGATGTTGGGCTGACGTGGGCCATTTCCCAAATATTTAAATTGACCCACTACCTTGGGATCGCTTCAGAACAGGGAGCTCAATCATCCGAATTTCCCCACATTTGCCAACAGATGGCAAATATGGGCCACCTGTGATTGGTGACGCAAGATCGCGGAGCAAGGATCGCGGCACCTGCCAAGCCAGGAACCCCGGTGTGATTGCGATTAGAGAAAATGTTTGAAATCGTGAGCAGGCGTGAGCTTTCCCCTTGGCCAATACATCAAAGTTATGTAGCGGGTCAAGATTTTGTAAGCGCGAGTCGGGGAGGTTTGTACCACGTTATCAAGGCTGTACCTTTTTACAAATAGTTTCATTGACTGGAGAGAAAAGTCAGGCTACTCTCTCGGCAGATGGGAGTGCTCCACGTCTTTGGGCGAGCATTTCGGATCGTGTTTGCCGGCCAGCTTGTTCCGTACGCGCCGGCGAATCCCTTCGCGTCCCGTTTTCTATACCTTTCACTTCCAAACAATATGGTCTGGCGGGCCGTGGCCGGCGGCACAACTGCGCGTATGCGCTTGAGGTGGTGATCGAGTCTCGATGAAGAAAAACGTTGATATCAGCCCGAAAATCGAAACTCTGTTTGGCACTCGCGATGAGAACCTGCACCTGATGGAGGATGGGTTCAGCGTTGCCATCAACTTGAAATCCGATTCGATCGAGATTGAGGGTGCGGCAAGCGATGTCGCGCGCGCCGAGCAGGTGTTTATCGACTTCGACCACCTGCAGCGCGCCGGTCATCAGTTCAACAACGGCGACCTCGGTTCGCTGATCCGCGTGGTAACGACCGATCCGGCCGCCACTTTGCGTGGGCTTGCCGAGGCTGGTCGCCAGCGCTCATTCGGCAAACGCCAGGTGCAGCCCAAGAGCCCCAATCAGCGCCGCTATCTGGATGCGATTGAAAAGAACGACATGGTTTTCGGCATCGGTCCGGCCGGCACCGGCAAGACCTATCTGGCGGTCGCCATGGCAATCTCGGCGCTGGTTTCCAAGCGTGTCAGCCGCATCATTCTGGCGCGTCCGGCGGTGGAAGCCGGCGAGCGCCTGGGGTTCCTGCCCGGCACTCTGCAGGAAAAGGTCGATCCCTATCTCCGCCCGCTCTATGACGCGCTCTATGAAATGCTGGAGCCCGAGAGGGTGGATCGTTTCCTGGAGAAGAACGTCATCGAGATCGCTCCCATCGCCTTCATGCGCGGACGCACCCTGAACGACTCCTTTGTCATTCTCGACGAGGCGCAGAACACGACCTCCGAGCAGATGAAGATGTTTGTCACCCGGCTGGGATTCAATTCCAAGGCCGTGATTACGGGCGACATTACGCAAATCGACCTGCCGAATGCCAACCGCAGCGGGCTGATCGAGGCGATTACGGTGCTCAAGAACGTCGAAGGCATCTCGTTCCAGTTCTTTGACGAGACCGATGTCGTGCGTCACCACCTGGTGCAGCGGATTGTCCATGCCTATGAAGAGCACAAGGTCTGGAAGGAGCAGCAGATGTCGCTGCAACTGGATCTTGGTCCCGAGGCTCGCGCCACCGATAATGGCGGCATGCCATCGGTTCGCGGCCGCTCGCTTGGGGATTCCGTGCTTGAGTCCCATTCGGCGCGCGACTAGTAATTCGATATACCATGGATGGGAGGGTCCGGGCGGGCCCTCCCATTGGTGTTTTCAGATGGCGTCGCAGCGGCCGCCCCAGGAGCACTCTTGGTTATTGTTCACAAAGCGGTGGAAGGCGTAAGCGGCACGATGCTGGCGCGTTTTCTCAATCGCGGCCGCCGCACGCTCAAGCTCGACGGCGAGGTCACATTGCTGCTCGCCTCAAGCGCGGAACTTAGACGGTTGAACCGCGAGTTTCGCCACCAGGACTACCCGACCGATGTGCTCTCGTTTCGCTCCGAGCTTCCACGGTATGAGGGCGATATCGCCATATCCGCCGACATCGCCCGGCAGAACGGCAGACTGCTCGGACACGGTGCGGCCATCGAGATCAAGACTCTCATCCTGCATGGGCTGCTCCACCTCGCCGGCTACGACCACGAAACAGATAACGGCCGGATGGCACGCAAGGAGGCTGTCCTGCGCAGCGCTCTCGGACTTCCCGAGGGACTGATCGATCGCACAAACCCGGACCGCGCGAAAGGCAAGCCTGCGTCCGGCAGCCGGAGTAAGAAGCGATGAGCGCCATGTTCGTCTGCGGGCTCATTCTGCTGCTGGGAGTGCTGACGCTGGTTTCCTACGTCGCCCGGCTCTACAGCGAAGCCGGCAAGTTTCTTTCGCGCGAGTTTCAAGACAATATCGAGCTGTTCGAACAGCAAATTGAACCCCGGCTCAAGGTCAGCCGCTGGCGAGCGGCGCTCTCGATGGCTATGCTGGAGCAGCTTGCCACGGCAGCCATCACCCTCCTGCTCGCCCTCTCCGCATATCATGGCCGCTGGAGCGCCGGCGAAATCGCGCAGTTGAGTGCGGTGATCGTCATCATTGTTCTTGTATTCCATCGCTTTCTGCCTTATTTGCTCTTTGCCGGCACGCGCGGGGCCTGGTTGCTGGCCCTTGTTCCCGTGGTGCGTGCCCTCATCTACCTTGTCTTGCCTTTGACGCTGGTGCTTGGGTTTCTGCAATCCGTTGTCTCGCTTACCCGCACGGAGAACGCGGGTGAGCAGCCCGAGCATCCTTCCGAAGCCGTTGACGCGCTCATAGAGGCCGGGCAGGACGAGGGTATTCTGGAAGAGAGCGACCGCCAACTCATCCACTCCGTGGTTGAATTTGGCGACAAGATTGTGCGCGAAGTGATGCGCCCACGCCCGGAGATTTTTGCCGTTCCAGCGTTAACGACCGTCGCGCAACTCACGGAGATGCTCCGGCAGCATCCATATTCGCGTGTCCCTGTCTACGAGGGCGATCTCGATCACATCGTCGGCATCGTTCACGCCCGAGACCTGCTCCAGGTTCCCGATACCGAAGCCCATCATCGTACGGTGAAGGAGCTGATGAAAACCGATCTCTACCTCATCCCGGAGACCAAGCGGGGCAGCCAACTGCTGCGCGAAATGCAGCGCCAGAATAACCGCATGGCGATCGTCATCGATGAATACGGAGGGGTGGCCGGACTGGTGACGGTGGAGGATCTGGTCGAGGAGATCGTCGGCGAACTGCGAGAGGAAGGCGAGAGCAAGTCGGACATCGTTCACGAAAGCGAGAGTTCCTACATCGTACCCGGCAACATGGACGTGGATCGGCTGGACGAACTGTTTGGCATCCGCCTGGGCGACTGGGAGTCGACGACCGTCTCCGGGCTGGTCACGGAAATTGCAGGTCATATCCCCCCGCCCGGGGAGGTTGTCGAACTGAGTGGGCTGCGCTTCGAGGTGTTGGAGTCGACGAACCGGCGCGTGAACCGTGTGCGCATCCGTTCGATCTCAGCGGGCGAGTCCAAACCGGCGCCGCCCAACCGAAATCAGGCCGGCATCGCTTGAGCGGGCGTTACCCGGACTTCGCCGCTAAGAAACTTCCCCACGTTAGCCCCGAAAAGCGGGGCGGAACGTGGGGCACCCTAAGCCCTTTCATTCCCACATTAGCCAACTGCGGGCAAATGTGGGCCACCAGATCCCTGATGAACGAACAACTACCCCACTCAAGCCAACAACGGGCTTAAATGGGCCACCCGAACCACCCGAACACGCTGGAGGCAGGCTACGCGGTGCGGCGAGTCTGCGCCGTCATGGTCCGAATCTCGTTCAGGATGCTGGTCCACTGCACGGAGTTCAGCTTCCGTAAATAGGGAATCAGCTCGGCAATGAAGTCGTCGCCCTGAAGCTGCCGGATCTGGTCCTCCAACGACGGTTCGCCATTGCGCAGCAGATCGCAGATCGTGACGTTGAGCGCATCGGCCAGCCGCTGCATGGATGAAAGCGTAGGGCAGGCCTTTTCGTTCTCGATTTTTGAGACGTAGGTGCGCGGCACGTTCATGCGCTGAGCCAGTTGACGCTGGCTCAATCCGGCGCGAGTTCGCAAGGCGCGGATTGCTCCCGCCACGCTCAGTGGCCTGTTGCCGGGTTCGGCAACCGCCGCCGGCTGGGCGATCGGCATGGTTATTGGCGGTTCTGGCTCTTCGTCAAAGGAGGTTTTGCATTTACGGCAAAGGTTATTAGCCGTCCGGAATTGCACCAGGTCGCAATGATCACAACGTAGGACTTCCCTGGAGTCAACAGGCGCTAGTAGCGTGGCCATTCAGTAGTAGCGGAGCTGCCAGAGCGGGCACTCCACCTCAGGTTTACCATCGTGATCCGAATCAACGTGGTAACCCTCAGGCTGAGCACAATTTGCGGCAAACGTACACTGAATGTCAAGATGATTTTGCGGCAAAGACGGTATATTTGAGCTTGAAATTATGAATCAGGACCATAAGAAGAGAAAAAAGACGGCGAAAACAGGGAGAAAACAGGAATGAATCGCGAACAAGCGTGGGGGTTACTAACTGAGTTCACACAGTCGGAAAGTTTGCGGAAACATGCGTTGGCCGTGGAGAGCTGCATGCGCGCCTATGCCCGCAAGTTTGGCGAAGACGAAGAGAAATGGGCCATCACGGGGCTGCTGCACGACTTCGACTATGAGCGGTATCCGACGGCTGAAGAGCACCCGTTCATGGGCGAAAAGATTCTGGCCGAACGCGGCTACCCGGAGGATATTCGCCGCGCCATTCTCTCCCACGCGCAGTACAGCGGCGTGACGCGGGAGTCGAAGATGGAAAAGACATTGTTCGCCTGTGATGAACTGGCAGGCTTCATTACCGCCTGTGCCATGGTGAAGCCGAGCAAGTCGCTGGCCGAAGTCGAAGCCAAGAGCGTAAAGAAGAAGATGAAGGACAAGGCATTCGCGCGCGCCGTCAACCGCAGCGACATTACCGAGGGCGCTGCCGACCTGGGCGTCGACCTTGAGGAGCACATAGCTTTTTGCGTTGACGCCATGCGAAGCGTGGCCGACGAACTGGGGCTGGCCGGACAGAGCCATTGAGAACATTGTTCGGAGGCAGACCGGACAACCCCACCCTCCGGCTTCGCCGGAAGGGCAGGGCACCCGGCCACTTTGAACGGAGGCATTCGTTGAACTCGTTGAGCGTAAGCATCCGTGCCTGCGAAGAGCGCGACCTGACGGCGGTCATTGCCATCTACCACTATCACGTCCTGCATTCGCCGGCGACATTCGAGTTGGAGCCTCCCGACATCGACGAGATGACGGCCCGGCGGACGCGTCTTTTGGAGAGGGGATTTCCCTACCTGGTGGCGGAGCGGGGCGGCGAGGTGATCGGTTACACCTACGCAGGACCATATCGGACGCGGCCGGCCTACCGATTTACGGTTGAGAACTCGGTTTACGTTCGTCCCGGCAACCTTCGGGAAGGCATCGGGCAACTGCTGCTGACGGCGTTGCTCGCCGAATGCGAACACAGGGGATTCCAGCAGGTGATTGCCGTGATTGGCGATTCCGCCAATCAGCCTTCCATACGTTTGCACGAGCGAGTCGGTTTTCGTCTGGTGGGCACACTGCGGAGCGTCGGGTTCAAGTTCGACCGCTGGTACGACAGCGTCCTGATGCAAAGGGAACTCGACGCAGACGATCGTGGGCCGGAACCTCCCCGCGGGTTTCTCCGGGCGGACAGGGCTTGAAGCCAAAAATCTGATTCCCACACGTGAGAAAGTTGGTACACTACTCCCGCCATCTGCAACCTGGGGAAAAGTTATCCGGCGACCATAGCTTACGTTTGACTCACGTCGTGGATTGTATTGCATTCACCGTGAATTCATAAGTCGAGCCTTGGGTTCCCGAAAGGATAAGGATTAGGAGCATGGATAAGAGCAGCGTCGGCGTGTTGGGAGCCGGACTCATGGGCGCGGGCATCGCCGAGGTGACGGCCCGAGGGGGTTATAACGTCCTGCTGGTGGATGTCAGCGGCAAGGCTCTGGAAAAAGGCAAAGCCCGCATCAAAGCCAGTCTCGACAAGTCAGTGGAAAAGGGCCAGCTTCAGGCTTCGGCCGCGCAGGATGTATTCTCCCGCATACGGACCAGCGAATCGTACGACGACCTGGCTTCGACGGAGTTTATTGTCGAAGCCGTCTACGAGAACATGCCGGTCAAGAAAGAGGCTTTCAAGAAGCTGGATGCTATCGCCAAGCCCGGCGTCATACTGGCGAGCAATACCTCGGCGTTGTCGATCACCGAGATTGCTTCGGTTACCAAACGGCCGGAAAAAGTCATCGGCCTGCATTTCTTCTATCCGGTGCCCCGGATGAAGCTGATCGAGATGGTCCGCGGCCTTGCGACCTCTGACGAGACCTACAACGAATGCCGGGCCTACGCCGAAAAGATCGCTAAAACGCCGGTACTGGCCAATGACTATCCGGGCTTCATCGTCAACCGGTTGCTGCTTCCCATGCTTAACGAGGCCGTGTTCCTGGTGATGGAAGGGTCGAAACCGGAGGATGTCGATGCCGCCATGAAGTTGGGTTGCAATCATCCGATGGGTCCATTGGAGCTACTGGATTTCGTTGGCCTTGACGTTGCGCTGGCTACCATTACCGGCATTTACGAAAACATGTCTGATTCGAAGTACCGACCCTGTCCTCTGTTCGTCAAGATGGTCGAGGCGGGTTGGCTTGGCCGCAAGAGCGGCCGTGGTTTTTACAACTATTCCGAAAAGAAATAGAGAATCAATACGAGAGGCGACAGAATGAAAAACCGGGTTTTGTGGGCAGTAGTACTGATGACGCTACTCGCCGTCCTTGGGTTCGCACTGATCGGTTGCCAAGGTGGAGGAGAAAAGGAAATCAGAATCGCTGACATGGATTGCCTGTCTGGCAGCAATGCCGACGCCGGCATACAGGATCTGAATGGGTCGCAACTTGCCGTGGACGATATCAATGCCGCTGGCGGCATCAAGGCGCTTGGCGGCGCCAAAATAAAGCTGGTAGCGGTGGACATGACGAGCGATCCTAAAAACGCCGCCTCCACCGCCGAGCGTACCTTCAGCACCGAAAAAGTGGTTGCCGCCAAGTGCCCAGGCATCAGCGGAATTGCTTTGCCGATGCTGCCGATCGCGGAAAAGGCAGGAATTCCGGTCATCTGCAATTCAATCAATGACCAGATCTCCGGCCAGGGTTACAAGTACACCTTTCAGGTTGCGCCACACGGCAGCCAGTTCGGCAACACTCAGGTCGAATTCCTGCGATGGTTAAACGAAAAATACAAGCTGGGGATTAAAGACGTTGCCGTGGTTTACGAGAACTCTGGATACGGGGTTTCGACGGCGGGCGGCGTTAAGGACATGGTGACCAAGGGCGGATTCAACCTGGTGCTTTACGAGTCGTATCCGCACGGATTCACCGATGCCTCATCGCTGGTGACAAAGGTTAAGGCGTCGAAGGCGCAGGCACTGTTCCCGGTTGCTTACACCACGGACGCGAAGCTGATCACCAGCACCATGAATCAGATGAATGTGCACCCTGTCATCGTTGGCGGTGGTGCGGGCTTCATCTGGCCGGCGTTCTTTACCGAAATGGGAGCCGCGGCCAATGGATTTGTCTCGGTCGCTTCCTGGAACTGGGATTCGAAGAGCATCTCCTCCGTGCCGGAGCTGGCGGCGATCACTGACCGTTACCAGAAGAGGTTTGGGGTGTTCATGGGCGAGCATGCCGGGCCGAGCTACGCGGCCATTCGCATGATTGCCCAGGCGATGGAGGCGACCAAGTCGAGCGACAGCAAGAAGATTCGCGACTACCTGGCCACTTTCAACGACAGCGGAGCGGTCGGTGGTTTCATGCAGCCTGGGACGATAAAGATTGACAGCACAGGCTTCAACGGTGTCGTTCATCCGGTCATGATCCAGTGGCAGGATAACCAACCGCGGACCATTTACCCTGAGGCTGATGCAACGCGCAGTTATCAGCCACCTAAGAAATAAGAGCAAGCTGCATCTGGGGTGCCCCTCGGGGCACCCCCGTTCATTAAACCGGAGGAGATAGGATAGTGAACCCTACTATCTTTTTGCAGACGACTATCAATGGGTTGATGATAGGCGGCGTTTACGCGCTGGTTGCCGTCGGGTTGACGCTGATCTTCGGGGTGATGAAGATCGTTAACTTTGCCCAGGGAGAGTTCGTAATGCTGGCCATGTACGTCAGTTGGATGCTCGCAACCTTTGCCCACATCGGGCCCTATCCGGGATTGCTGATCGTCGCGGCTGTCATGTTCGGGTTCGGCTATCTGGTCTTCAAGTTCCTCATTATCCGGGTAATTGGCAAACCCGACGAATCCTTCATCCTCCTGACTCTCGGTTTGTCCATCGTTTTGCAAAACCTGATCCTGGTCATCTTTGGCGCCGAGTATTTTTCAGTTGACACACCCATCAAGGATCAGGCGTTCCATTTGGCCGGTCTCAGCCTCTCC
This sequence comes from uncultured Acidobacteriota bacterium, assembly GCA_963832365.1. Classification (GTDB taxonomy): domain Bacteria; phylum Acidobacteriota; class Terriglobia; order Terriglobales; family Acidobacteriaceae; genus CAWBRT01. The sequence continues at coordinate 79,840 of CAWHUL010000021.1, forward strand.
GTGCCACGCCTGATTGCCTTTGTGGTGGCGCTGCTGATGGTTGTGGCGCTCACCATTCTGCTCAAGAAGACCGATCTGGGACGTGCCATGCGGGCAACCTCCGAGAGCAGTGAGGTCGCAACCCTGCTCGGCATCAATCCGACCAAGTGTTTCACGATTGCGTTCGCCATTGGTATTGTTCTGGCGGGCATCGCCGGCGTGTTGTTGACGCCGATGTTCTATGTGTTTCCCGGCGTGGGCACGCTCTTTAACCTCACGGCCTTTGTGGTGGTAGTGCTTGGCGGAATGGGATCGGTACCCGGCGCATTGCTGGGCGGGTTGATCATCGGCGTCGTCGAGGCTCTCAGCAGCACTTATATTTCGCTGGACCTGGCGCAATTGTTTACCTTCCTGATTTTCCTTGCTGTGCTCTTCTTACGTCCAAGCGGACTATTCGGAGAAGCTGCGAAATGAACCCCAAGGCGGCAAAATTCGTCCTGCCTGTGCTCATTGTGGTGGTGCTCGCCATTCCGCTTTTCGTATCCGTTCCTTATTACCTGCATATCATGTTCATGATTTTTCTACTTGCCACCATGGGGCTGGGATGGAACCTGATAGGCGGTTATGGCGCGCAGCTCTCGCTCGGGCATTCGGTGTTTTTCGCCATCGGCGCCTACACCTCGGTTTTGTTTGTTGTATACAAGCATCTGACGCCGCTGGTGGGCGGAGTAATCGGCATGGCGCTGGCAGTGGTGGCAGCGGTCATCATTGGCATGCCTTGCTTCCGCTTGCGCGGACCTTACTTTGCGCTGGCCACTATCGCTTCTGGCGAGATCACGCGCACGCTGCTGCTGCACTTCAAGGACTTCACGGCGGGTGCCAACGGGGTGCCAATTCCATTCCATGGCAGTGACCCGCTCTTTCTGCAATTCGGTTCCAAGGCTGCGTACTACTATTTGGCTCTGCTTATGCTGGCCGTGGTTTTCATGATTGTGCGCACGATGGAGCGCGCGAAGATAGGCCGCTACCTGGCGGCGGTGCGGGAGGATCAGGACGCCGCCGAGTCTCTCGGTGTCAAGACTGCCTGGGTCAAGATGGCCGCTTTTATGCTCAGTGCGGCAATCGTGGCTGCCTGCGGAGTTCTCTATGCGTTCACGGTCGGCTACATCGATCCCGACAGCGTTGCCAGCGTCGACCTGTCAATTCAAATCGCCGTGGTGGTGATCGTCGGAGGAATCGGAACGCTGTGGGGGCCCATCCTGGGCGCGGCAGTGGTTGTGATGCTGACGGAGTTGACCAACATGTATCTCGGCGCGGTGAGAGGCGGAGCCAGTTTGGTGCTCTATGGGATTCTTCTCATCGTGGTCATACTCGTGAAGCCGAATGGTCTGATTTCCTTGTTTGACAGATTCTGGCCCAAGAAACAGGTTGCTCATGGAACCAATGCTTAAGGTTACCAAGCTCAAGAAGTCTTTTGGCGGCGTACATGCGTTGAAGGACGTTTCCCTGGACCTCGAACGGGGAGAGATTCTCGGTTTGATTGGGCCCAACGGCTCGGGCAAATCGACGTTCGTGAACACGATCGCCGGCCTCTACCGACCTGATGGCGGCAACGTGCTGCTGGAGGGCGTCGATGTTACCGCGCAGGCGCCGCCCGCAGATGGCTCGCCATGGCGTTGCCAGGACGTTCCAGTCGTCGCGGCCCTTCCTGAACCTGAGCGTGCTTGAGAACGTGACCATTGCGGCATTGCTCCACACCAACCATACGGCCGAGGCTGAGACGGTCGCCTTGGAATGCATCGAGATGACCGGCCTGAATAGTTCCATGCACCTGAAGAGCGCGAGCCTGCCGGTGGAAAAGAGAAAGCGTCTGGATCTGTGCCGGGCGCTGGCATTGAAGCCCAAGGTCATGATGCTGGATGAATGCCTGGCCGGCCTTAACCCTCACGAAATGGAAGAGGGACTGGAACTGGTGCGGAAGATCAATCGCAGCGGAATCAGCGTCATCTTTATCGAGCATGTAATGAAAGCGGTGGTGGCGCTTTGCCACCGGATAGTGGTGTTGAATCAGGGCGAACTGCTCGCCGAGGGAGCCCCGGAAGCGGTGATGGCCAACGAGAAGGTGATTACAGCCTACCTGGGCGAGGGCTACAAACGTGCTTGAGATCAAGGAAATCGTAACCGGCTACGGAGATATGAAGGTGCTGGATGGAGTGTCGTTGCGCGTCGACAGCGGCGAAGCTGTAGCGCTGGTCGGCTCCAACGGAGCCGGCAAGACCACCCTGCTGCGGGCCATCTCAGGACTGATTCCGGTGTGGTCGGGCAGCATCGTGTTCGACGGCAAGGAACTGACGAAGATTCCGGCCCATACGCTGCCGGGGTTGGGGATCGCACACATTCCGCAGGGCAGAGGGGTGCTCAGCCTACTGACGGTTCAGGACAATCTGATCCTGGGCGCCTATACCGCCTCGGCCAAGCCGCAGCGAGCCGCCACGCTGGAGAAAGTCTATGGGCTGTTCCCCGTGCTGAGGGAAAAGAAGGACGATCTCGGCGGGTCACTCAGCGGCGGACAGCAGCAGATGCTGGCCATCGCGCGGGCCTTGATGAGCCATCCCAAACTGCTGATTCTCGACGAACCATCGCTCGGACTTGCTCCGATCGTCGTGGCGAGCGTCTTCAAGATCATCAAGGAAATCTCCAGCGAGGGTGTCTCGATCCTGCTGATCGAGCAGAACCTGGTGGAGGCGCTGGCGGTATCGAGCCGCGGTTACGTGCTGGAAACCGGCCGGGTGGTGCTGGAAGGCCGCAGCGAAGAACTCGCGGTCAACCAAGAGGTTCGCGCCGCATACCTCGGCATCTAGCATAGCGTTTAGGGAATTCGCGTAATAGCTGCGCGGGACTGAGACAACAACCCCACATTAGCTCCGCCTTCGGCTCCGCAAATGTGGGCCACCAATTCTCAAAAAGCCCAAAGCGGTGCAAGACCTCCGTCTACCCAAGCGAAGAGCCGACAAGGCTGAACAGCAGTATGGCGAGCACGAACAAAGTAATGCAGACGTAGAGCTTGTCTTTTTCAAGCGCGAATGCCACAGCCGAAAAGACGACTCGCGCCACAGGCGTGGCGATCAGCAGCAGCACTCCCAATTGAATGATGGCGCGCCCGCGAAACTGGCCGACGCCCGTGAGGATGCCTTCGATCGTGCTGAACTGGGCGCTCTCGCCGTGGAATGCCTTGTAATCGGGCAGTGGCGCGGCACCATTCCGGATCAGATAGATGATTGCCCCGAAGGACACGACGGCGCCGGCCACCATAACGCCCAGCCGAAGCAGGATGCCGATAATCAATTCCATTCGCCGGTCGCCCCACTCGTGTACGTTCATAGGCTTCCTCTGATTCCGTTGATGATCATTTCAATGCCGAGCGCGACGATCACCACGCTGAAGACGAGACGCAGCGATTTTGTTTTCGCTTTTACCAGGAGCTTTGCCCCGAGGAGTGAGCCGCCAAGCACCCCGAGCATCACCGGCATCGCCAATCCGGGATCGATATAGCCGCGGCTGAGATACAGTCCCGCACTCGCCGCCGCCGTCACGCCGATCATAAAGTTGCTGGTGGTAGTGGAAACCTTGAACGGAATGCGCATCGCCTGATCCATGGCCAGCACCTTCACGGCACCCGAGCCAATACCCAGCAGGCCCGAAAGCGTTCCCGCCGTGAACATCAGGCTGAATCCAGTCGGCACATTGCACACGCAGTACGACCGCGGCCCATTGGGGGTCGGATAGGTTCCGCTCAAGCGCAGCTTCTCCGACAGCGAGCCGCATTCCTCCATGGTCGGTTGCTCGCGTTGCTTCCTGCCGGAGAGATAAGCGGAGACCAGCAGCACCACGCCGAAGATCACCGCGATTGCCCGGGCGGATACCATGGTAGCGATCAGCGCGCCAAGAATTGCGCCCAGGGTGGTTGCGATCTCCAGGAACATGCCGATGCGAACGTTGGAGTAGCCTTCACGAACATAAGCGGCTGCCGCGCCGGAAGATGTGGCGATCACCGAGATGAGCGAGGCGCCAATCGCATAGCGAATGTCTACCCCAAAAACGATTGTGAGCAGGGGGACGAGAACAACTCCGCCGCCCAAGCCGGTCAGAGCCCCCACTAATCCAGCCATAAAGGACGACACAGCGACCAGCACTGTGAAGACAAGAATCGTCATTTGGTTTCGAAACCTTCGCCCCGGGCAGTCGCGCGGGGAGCCTTGCGACTATTGCAAAAGAATTATAGCGTCCCGTGACGCTGGAGCGGAGACCAGAGCTGGCCTCGGTTGCGGTTCCGCGCGAATCTAGAGCGAGACGAGACCAATTGCGCTGGATTGATGCTCTAAACTTCCAAAAAACGGACCGTGCTGATGCGACTGCACCGGAGCTAGATCAACAGGCACGGACCGGCCCAGTAGAGGACGTTAGTCACGCTCTTTGACCCGGCGGCGTCTTTTTGCGCCACAAGGGGGGCTGGTAACTGTTTTTCCAGTAGCGCTAGGGTGATTCATTGATTAACAGGAAGGGCCGGCTGGATGTGTTGCGAGGCAGATTAAATGCTGGCTTCGCGAGGTTCTGCTCCAGAGCGGCTCAACCCTCATCTGCTGCCGTTCGATGTCAATAGAAGCACGTCAGATAATCAATTCTTGTCGAAACCCTGGAGGATTGATACGCTGCCCTAGCAGATATAAATCTGCAATCCAAACAACAATAACTCCGCTCCGCACCGTGAGGCAGACAAAGTCACACAATGCGGGGCTTTTTTACGTTTGCAAACCAATTCTCTCAGCAGCCTGCCAGGAACGGTCAGATACTTTCGCACGTATAAGTCCCTGTGATAGACATGACACAGAGTTCATCGCGAGCTTCATCGATGAGGGCTCCAGGGAGCCGGAATTGAAAAGGGCGGAGACCGCTGGGTCGGCCAGGATTCTCGACGTACAGCAATTGACGGTGCACTTTACGACCTCGGGACGTAAGGTCGAGGCGGTGCGCAATCTCTGCCTGCAAGTCGACCGCGGCGAAACGCTCGCGATTGTCGGTGAATCCGGTTCGGGCAAATCCGTCTCGGCCTTGGCCATCATGCGTTTGGTTGAGCACGGCGGCGGACGCATCATCGGCGGCCAGATGCATTTCCACCGGCGCGACGGCAGCGTGCTGGATTTGGCGCAGGCCACAGAATCCGCCATGCGCGAGCTGCGCGGCGCGGACTTGGCCATGATCTTCCAGGAGCCGATGACATCGCTGAACCCGGTCCTTTCCGTCGGCGAGCAGATTGCCGAATCGATTCGACTGCACCAGCGCAAGGACAAGGCGGAAGCTCGTGCGGAGGCCTTGCGCATGCTCGAACTGGTGCGCATCCCAGAATCGCGGCGAGTGCTTGGCCGCTTTCCGCATCAACTTTCCGGCGGCATGCGGCAGCGCGTGATGATTGCCATGGCACTCTCCTGCCGTCCGTCTCTGCTGATTGCAGACGAGCCGACGACGGCGCTGGACGTGACCATTCAGGCACAGATTCTGCAACTCATCCGCGGACTGCAGCGAGAGATGCAGATGGGCGTGATCTTTATTACGCACGATATGGGCGTGGTGGCCGAGATCGCGGATCGAGTGCTGGTGATGTACGCTGGCGAGCGAGTTGAAGAAGGACCGTCTGAGCGGATCTTTGGCGAACCGCGCCATCCTTATACGCGTTCGCTGCTGGCGGCGGTTCCGCGTTTGGGCGCGATGCGGGGGACCGATACTCCCGCCAGATTTCCGCTACTGGCGCTGAATGACGAACCGAGGGCGGAGTCCAAGGTGAGCGCGCCCGCTTTTATAGCCTGGAATGCTTTGGACGGCCTCTCCGTCGATAGCGCGGCCGGGCATAGACCGCTGTTGGCGGTTCGCAATCTCACCACGCGCTTTGACGTTCGCACCGGCATCTTCGGCCGGGTGACCAGCCACGTGCATGCGGTGGAGCAGGTCAGCTTCGATCTCTACGCGGGAGAGACGCTGGCGCTGGTTGGCGAATCCGGATGCGGCAAGTCGACCACCGGAAGATCGCTGCTCAGGCTGGTGGACATTACCGGCGGCGAAATCGAATTCGACGGCCGCAGCATTACGCAGCTCTCCGGCAAACCGTTACAGGTGCTGCGCCGGAACATTCAAGTTGTCTTTCAGGACCCGTATGCCTCGCTCGACCCGCGGCTTACGGTTGGCTACACGATTATGGAGCCGCTGCTGATCCATCACGTGTCCACCAAGGCTGAGGCGGAGCGCCGGGTGGCGTGGCTGCTGGAACGCGTGGGGCTTCTGCCGGAGCACGCGCAACGCTATCCCCATGAATTTTCGGGAGGGCAGCGGCAGCGCATTGCGATTGCGCGCGCGCTGGCGCTCAATCCCAAGATTGTTATCGCCGATGAGTCGGTCTCGGCGCTCGACGTTTCGATCCGGGCGCAGATCATCAACCTGTTGCTCGATCTTCAGCGTGATCTTGGTATTTCGTTTTTGTTCATCTCGCACGACATGGCGGTTGTGGAACGGGTGAGCCATCGGGTGGCGGTGATGTACCTGGGGCAGATTGTCGAAATTGGCCCGCGCCGCGCCATCTTTGAAGATCCGCGGCATGCCTACACGCGCGCATTGCTTTCCGCCGTGCCGATTGCCGATCCGGCGCAGCGTCATTTGCCGCGATCCTTGCTGGTGGACGAAATGCCGAGTCCGATTCGAGCCGCCGGCGACGAGCCCGAGATTCATCCCTTGAAGCAGGTGAGCCCCGGACATTTTGTCGCCACCCACAAAATCAGCGGAAGGTATTAAAGCCGGCATTAGTGTCGGCCCAACCGCCAACCAGGAATCACTCTAATGCTGTGCTTCCAGCGAGCCTATCAGCATGCTCCTGCCGCTGGTGCTCATGACGTAGGTTGTGCTGCTACTGGCGGGATACAACACAACGGGAATCCCGCCGATTGATCCCGTTCCACGGCCGGAAGCGACGCTATAGCTTCCGCTAGCCGAGGCGCCGACCGCCACGTTGCCTCCCTGATTGAAGTCTTCGACCCCGGTAAAGGTGCCTAAACCATCGGCCAACAACTGACCGTCGAGGAGAGTAAGGACGCCGAAGGTCGAACCTCCAAGGTGAAGCGCATAGTTGCCGGTAACCGTGCCGGTTGTGGGAACAGCCGGTTGCACCGCAACCAGTCCGCTTTCAAGCAGGGTACTCGCGCTGTTGTAGGCCATCAGCACGGCATTCTGCGCACTGCTGAACCAGAGCACAAAATTGACCGTTCTGCCGCTGGCGGTGAAGTTGCCGGTGAAGCGCCCATTGTTTGCGCCGTCGGCAACATAAGCGCCTGAAAATGGGACGGAGGCGGAGTAGGCCCCGGTGTCGACGAAATCTTCGAGCCCACTGCTCACGATTCCGCCACTCAGTGCAAAGCTCCCGGTCTCGGTGACGAAACCAGTCGCCGAGCTTCCCGAGATAGAATAGACGTACGGGTTGTTCACGCTGGCAGCGGTTATGAATGTTCCGCTCTGCTGATCTGCATAACCGGAAACCTGTTCCGACTGATTGATCGACAGGAATTCGATGCGCGTAGGGTTGACTACATAAAACACCAAGTCGATCACTGTACCAATGGAGCTCGCGCCGCCCGTGGTGGTGGTGAATTGCATCACTCCGCGCCCCGAAGTTCCGCTAAAGCCGCTGAAAGCTGTGCTGGGGACGGCGATCGTCGGGGTAAAAAACCCATTGTAATTTTCGTCGAGTACGGCTGAGGCGCCTGCTCCGGTTGCGGTGAGCAAGCCCACGCGGGAGATCGGCTGCCCGAACTGGATATTATTCGAGCCGTCCGTGCGCAGTACATAAGAGCCTGTGGGAGCGACCAGAGGCGCGGCGTCCTGGCGTTCGAGCAGACCGCTGGAAAGCTCGAAATTCGACAGTTCGACGATCCGTGCTTTGTTGGGTGAAACCAGCACAAAACTGAAGGTGACATTGCTGCCGGCTGCGAAGTTCAATGTCGCCTGTCCACGGCCATCGATGCCAACCGAATACGTTCCGCTGGAGATGGCGGCCTGCTGCTGGAGCCCGCTAAAGAGATCGTTCACGTCTTCCTGGCCCGAGGTGATCTTGCCTGTGCCGTCGGCGGTGAATACGCCGACCGCGGCAAAGGCCCCACCGCGAGAGTCGACTCCACGCAGACTGAAAACATAACTGCCGCTCAAACTCGCGGTGCTGTACCCAGCGTTGTTCGGTGACGGAGGTACTATCGGGCTGCTGCTATTGCCGCCGCATGCGACCATGCTTGCCAGAAGAAGAGCTAGACACAATGTCCAGATGGCTTTCATATTGTTTTCAACTCCCGCGCTGGGCTTCAGATTTCCACACTCGGCTGTGACGCTGTAACCTATGCAGGACGGGAAAGTTGCGATCCTCGAATAGATTGAGCGATTTTGTTCCATTTCCGACGCCACGGCGGCCCCATGAATTATGCCTGATCGGGCTGCGTCTGGACCCGACCGCCGAAGGTCCGCAATTGTTCACCCTGATCGAGCAGCGTGAAAGCGGTGGCGGGACGATCATGGCGAACGGACGGATACTGTTCTTCTCGAGTCCGGCGCTGGTTGCCCGCGCACTTCAACTGGCCGACGACGATGCCATCGCCGGTGGTTTGCCGGGAACAAGCGCCACCTCAGTTTCGATGCCGAAGCAGATGGATGTTTTGTGTGACATTGCGCAGAGCCTGTTTCTGGTCAACTCGCAGCCGGACGACTCCGATGGTGTGCTGCTCGATTGCATCGCTTGTCTCGACGACCTGCTGCGCGCCACCGCACTCAACGTCCCGGCGAACTATATCGCCGTACTCAATGCGCTTGCCGAGCGGCTGGAGCGCAACTCCGAGTTTGGCAGCTTTCTGGCGGAGCAAGGAATCGATCGCGAGACAGTGGAAGACGCAATCCTCTGGTGCGTCGGGGCCATAACGGTGAAGAGCACCTGGATTGGCTGACCGCCAGTGGATTGAGTCCCCGGCAAGCGCCGCTCGTCGGGAGTGCGCGATTTCATTCCGAGGTGAAGTAGTCCACTGTAACTGGGCTCTCGAACAACGAGTAATCGCGCGTCACCACGGTAATTCCACTTTCGGTAACGAAGTATTTCTGGCGGTCGGACTCCGTGTCGTAGCCGATCACCGTACCCTCCGGGATGTGTACGTCGCGGTCGATGATGGCGCGGCGAATGCGGCAGTGACGGCCGATGTCGACGTGAGAGAAGACGATGCTGGATTCGACTTCGGCATAGGAATTGACGCGCACGTTGGGCGAGAGCACGCTGTCGCGTACCGTCCCGCCGCTGACGATGCAGCCGCTCGACACCAGCGAATCCAAGGCGGTTCCGGTGCGGCCCGGTTCGGCGAATACGAACTTTGCCGGCGGGTACTGCCGCTGGCGAGTGCGAATCGGCCAGTGCTCGTCGTATAAGTTGAATACGGGCGAGACCGACGCAATATCCATGTTCGCTTCGTAATAAGCCTCAAGCGTGCCCACATCGCGCCAGTAGAGGGCTTCCTTGCGGTTCTCATCGATGAAGTTGAAGGAATAGACGCGGTAGTCGTCAGCCATTCGGGGAAGAATGTTGTGGCCAAAATCGTGCTGGGAATCGGGATCTTCCGCGTCTTTGAGCAACACCGGAATCAGCACATCGGTATTGAACAGGTAAACGCCCATCGAGGCCGAAACCATCTCCGGGTTGTAGGGCGACCTGAGTTTCGTGGTGAGTGGCTTTTCTTCGAATCCCACCACTCTGCCCTCGTGGTCGATATCGACCACGCCGAAGTTCCTGGTTTCGCTTAGATCGACGAGAATTGTCGCGATGGTGACATCGGCGCCCGAGTCTTGATGCTGCTGCAACATGCGGCCGTAGTTCATCTTGTAGATGTGGTCGCCGGAGAGGATCAGAACGCGCTTGGGCTCCTCCGACCCAATGGAGTAAATGTTCTGGTAGACGGCATCGGCCGTGCCCATGTACCAGTTCTCGCTGACGCGCTTCATTGGCGGGAGAATCTCGATGAATTCGCCGAGCGGATCGGCTACGATGTTCCAACCCTCGCGAATGTGCCGGTTCAGCGACAAAGCCTTGTACTGCGTGAGAATGTAGACGCGCCGCAGAGCGGAATTAATGCAATTCGACAGCGTAATGTCGATGATGCGGTAGATTCCGCCAAAAGTAACCGCAGGTTTGGCACGGTCGCGTGTGAGTGGGTACAGACGCTCGCCCGCACCGCCGGCCAGCAGAACTCCAAGAGTGTCTTTCATCCCTGTTCCTACCCAGTAATTTCGTGCCGGGAGCGACGACGGTCCAGGCGCGTCAGATCATACGCAGGACTAAGAATCCTATCACAGCAGGCGAGGTGCAGGTGCCGTTGCCGGCGGCCAGCTCAGGCAGTTTTATCGGGACGGTCGATGCTGATGCGCAATGACTTTAAGAACTTCATATCTTGAGGGCTGACTTTAAAATCCGGGTCCGATTTTCTGAAATTCACCAGCGAAGACTGTTTGGTTTCGTCTTCGTCGCGCTTGTTGAACCCGATTGTGGCTTCAAGGACGAGGAACACATCGTAACCGCCGGACTTAATTTTGGCGATCACTTCGGCGATCTGCTCCGAATCCGAGATTGACTCATTGATCGCCTGGCCGAGTTCCTTCATCAGTTTTTGTAGCCGCTGCTCCACTTTGGATCCCCGATTTGGAGTCAAATTCGATGGCCGTAGCCCGGAACCCCGGCAAACTGCGCTCAAGCCGCCGACGTACTCTGCGGCTCGCGCGCGCTTGAGTCACTATGGTATTGGATGCCACGACCGGCATGGAAGTTTTAGAGCTTTTTCAACAACAGATTTGGCGGGCCGTCGGGACCAATTCCGCGATGAAAGTACCCGGCAATGACAGCCTCCGGCGCTTGGCAGCTGCTTTCGGGGTACAGCTTTCACGAAACTGGTCTAGAATCCTTTTGTGAGCGGTCTTCCTAATCCTCTGCGAGCAAAGCCTACATCGGCAGGCTCGGTCGGTACCATGCTGGGCAAAGTGGCCAGGTCCTTTCAAAAAGGACAAAAGGGCCGGCAGGTTCTTCAGGGAGTTTCGGCGGGAATCGGCGCTTTTCTGCAGACGCTGCGACGGGTCGGCAGGGTTCTTTGGCTGGAGATCACTGGATTCCTGTTCCTCTGGCTCGCTATACTCGGTGGCGTCGCTTGCTGGAGCGAGTATCATTCCTACGCGGCGGGCAAGGTTGGACCCGGGCGTGCCGTCGTTGCCGGACTTTTCGCTGTTTTGTTCGCCTACTTCGGCGTGAGTTCTTTTTGGAGTGCTCGCAAGAACTAGGTGATGTCCCTTGCGGCGCAAATCGCGGGACATCACACTGACTTGACTCAATCGACCCCTGACGTTCCGAACCATAGCGGTTTCCGGGAGTTTGGATGAACTCTTTCAAGAGGATTTGCGTCTTTTGCGGCTCCAGCACGGGCATTTCCGGCACATACCGGGCCGCAGCCGTGGAACTTGGACGGTTTTTGACCGAGCAGGGTCTGGGTCTGGTTTACGGCGGGGGGAGGATTGGATTGATGGGAGTGGTCGCCGACGCCGTGTTGGAACATGGCGGTCAGGTGATTGGGGTCATTCCGCAACCGATGGTGGTTCGCGAGATCTGGCATTCCGGCCTCACGGAATTGCGCGTCGTTCCCTCGATGCACGCCCGCAAATTCCTGATGGCAGAGCTGGCCGACGCATTCATCGCCCTTCCCGGCGGATTTGGCACGTTCGAGGAATTCTGCGAGATGACCACTTGGAGCCAGCTCGGCATACACCGCAAGCCCTGCGGGCTGCTCAACGTGGCCGGGTACTACGATCCGCTGCTGGAGATGTTCGATCGCGCCGTCGCTGAGGGATTTCTCAAACCCGAGAACCGCGAACTCGTACTGTCCTCGCCGAGCTGCCGGGAACTGCTGGAAAAAATGCAGGCATTCGAGCCCACGGTAGTTCGCAAGTGGATTGAACCGTCGGAGACTTAAGTTACAGGCTCAGGCAAGCAGATTGGCCTGCCTGAGCCGGACCGCTAAAAGCCATACAGCTTTGCCGGGTTATCGACCAGAATGCGGTTTCGTGTTGCCGTATCGGGCACCCATTCGGCCAGAAGGTCCAGAAGAACTGCGTCGTCGGGTTTGACTTTCTCTGTCGGGTGCGGCCAATCGCTACCCCACACAAGCCGTTCTGGTGCTGCCTTCACAAAGGCCCGCACAGTGGAGATCGTATCGCTATAGGTCGGAGGCCCAACCTTGCTTTCCTGATATGCGCCGCACAATTTGACCCAGACCTTGCCTTTCTGCAGCAGCTCGATAATCAGAGGAAATACCGGATGGTTCATACCGTCTGGCTGTGGCACATGCGCGAGATGGTCGAAGACAATCGGGCACGGAACACGGTTCCATAGTTCTTTGCTTTCCACAATCTGATTGCCGGAAGCATTGACTTGAATGTGCCAGCCCATCGGCTCGACCAGCTTCGCCAGCGGCGTGATCATCTGGAATGTCGTGGTGCCCGGCGGCGACAAGTTAAAGCGAATGCCGCGCACGCCTGCGGCATGCAAATCCTTGAGCTCCCGATTCGTGACACTGGTGTTGACGACCGCTACTCCTCGCGCCTCCTCCGGCCCGAAGCGGCCGAGAGCATAGATCAGACTATTGTTATCCATGCCATAGGCTGAGGGATGCACAATTACGTGACGGGTTATGCCCAACCGCTTCTGCAACAGACGGTAATCGGCAATCGAGGCGTCAGGCGCGGGCAGGACCGCCTCCGGCGTATTAGGAAAACGTCCGTCATAGATGTGATGATGACAATCCGCCGCGTTCGGAGGCACCTTCAAACGGGGCAGCCCGGTGCCCCCAGACCAGGGGACCGTCTGGCCGCCGCCTCCGGTCTGACCGCCGGCGAAGGCGCTAACACCCGCAACGATACTGGGAACAGCGACCACAAACTCCCGACGACTCAAGCCATTGATTCCCATCCTATCCTCCAGTTCATCGAATTAGGGGTGGCAGTTCGCTTCCTGTAACCCATGCCTTCCCCGCAGTATTGCGTATTTTCAGTGACAAGCAGTCTACCACCACAGCCAAACCGGGGAGTGATTTGTAGGATGATCGCGCCGGAAGTTGTTCCCAGACTGTCATAGTGGTGATAAAACACGGTATGGAGTCAATTGCAAACGCCGTTGGCAGTAATTACCATCCGGCCAGCGCGCCGGATTTCGTTCCGGCCCCGCTGCTTCGCGACCTTCAGTTCAAGCGTTTAAGAGATATTGTGGGGCGGGCCTGGGAGCGAGTGGAATGGTTCCGCTCGCGCATGCGGGAGCGCGGACTTTCGCCGGACGACCTTAGCTCGATCGACGACATCGGCAAACTGCCGTTCACGGTAAAGAACGACCTGCGGGACACCTATCCCTTTGGATTGTTTGCCAGCCCGATGGAGGATGTGGTGCGTCTGCACGCCTCCAGCGGAACCACCGGCAAGCCCATCGTAGTGGCTTACACGAAAGCAGACCTGGAGGTTTGGACCTCGGTCATGGTTCGCAGCTTCGCCTGCTGTGGCCTGCATCACGGCGACGTGGTGCAGAATGCATACGGCTACGGACTGTTTACCGGCGGGCTGGGCGCGCACTACGGCGCAGAGGAATTGGGCGCGACGGTCATTCCGATCTCGGGAGGCAACACGGATCGCCAGATCATGGTGATGAAAGATTTCAGGGTGACGGCAATCTGCTGCACGCCGAGTTATTTCCTACACATGATCGAACGCGCCGGCCAGTTAGGCGTCGACGTCAAAGGCCTGCCGCTGCGCGTCGGTGTTTTCGGCGCCGAGCCGTGGACGCAATCAATGCGCAAGCATATCGAGGAGTCGAGCAGCATTCAGGCATTCGACATTTATGGGCTCTCCGAAATCATCGGGCCGGGCGTGGGAATCGAATGCCATTGCCACGACGGTTTGCACATCTTCGAAGATCACTTCTACCCGGAGATTATCGATCCGGAGACGGGCGAGACACGCCCCGACGGCGAAGAGGGCGAATTGGTGCTGACCACCCTCAGCAAGCGGGCGATGCCGATGATCCGCTATCGCACGCGCGACATCACGGCGATCATTCCCGGTCCGTGCGCCTGCGGCCGCATTCTGCGGCGCATACGGCGCATCGGACGGCGCAGCGATGACATGCTGATCATTCGCGGCGTCAACGTATTCCCGTCGCAGGTGGAAACCGCTCTGCTCGAGGTGGAGGGCACGTTGCCGCACTACCAGATTATTCTCACCCGCGAGCTCGGACTCGACCAGATGGAAGTGCAGGTGGAAGTGACGCCGCAGATGTTTAGCGACAAAATTGGCGCGCTTGAGGCCTTGAATGAGAAACTTGTGGACGCCCTCGACCATGTTCTCGGAATCCGGGTGAAGGTAACGTTGGTCGAGCCGCACTCCATCCAGCGCAGCGAAGGCAAAGCAAAACGAGTTTTTGACCGGCGGTCATCATGAAAATCCAACAGTTGTCGTTGTTCGCGGAAAATAAACCGGGAACGATCATTGCACCCTGCCGGCTGTTGGCGCGGGAGGGCATTGATATTCGGGCGCTGTCGCTGGCCGACACGCAGCGCTTCGGCATTCTGCGCATGATCGTCTCCGACTGCGCCAAGGCGAACAGGCTGCTCCAGGACAACGGGTATCTCGTTAAAGTGACAGAGGTGCTCGCCGTGGAAGTGCCGGACCGGCCGGGCGGGCTGGCGGAGATCCTGGCCATCTTCGAAGGCACCTCGATCAATATCGAGTACATGTACGCCTTTCCGTTCGGCAATGGCGACAAGGCGGTCCTGATTTTCCGCTTCGGCGATCCGGATGCAGCGATCGAGCGCTTGCAGGCATCCGGGATCAACGTGCTCGAAAGCGGCGCAATCTTGAAGAAGTAGCCGATTGATCGCCGTCTGCCGTGGGTAGGTTGGTTCGGCGCGGAACCCCGCGCCCGTCGAGCGTGCGAAAACCTCCGATCCGGTGAAGATCAGAAAAGGAATTTTGCGAGCGTTCGGTTGAAGACCTCGGGATTCTCAAGGTTCGGGAGATGGCCGGCGTTCGGTATCTCCACGAAATTCGATCCGGGCATCGCCTGGTGCATCTCCCGCATGGCCTCCGGCATAGCGCCATCGGCCGTACCGACAAGCAGCAGCGTGGGGATGCTGATCTGCGGCAGGCACTGGCGATAGTCGAACTGTTGGAGGGCGCGTCCGCAGGCAATGTAACCGCCAGCCGGCGTAGTGGCGATCATGCGGCGAACCTTTTCAAGGACGGCGGATTGCTTGCAATGAACTCCGGCCTGAACCAGCGCCGCACGTGGGCTCGACCAGTGCTTCCATCCCCTGATTTTGGACGATGCCGATGCGTTCCTCCCAAAGTTGCCTCGCTCCCGCAGGAGCGGCCCATTGGGTGTCGCAGGCGACAACGCGATCCAGGCGAATGGCATTGCGCGCGGCAAGGCGAAGGCCAGTCATCGCGCCCATGGAGACGCCTACGAAGGTTGCACGCGGAATGGCCAAGGCGTCAAACAGCGCAATGACATCGTCGGCCAACTGCTCGAAGGTGCAGGGTTCGCTCGGAACCTCGGTGCCGCCATGGCCCCTTTGGTCGTAGCGGAGGATGCGGAAGGAATTCTCGAGCATGGCAATCTGCCCGTCCCACAGCGAGAGATTCGTCGCCAGGGAATTGGAAAATACGAGCCATGGCGCTTCCTTGCGTCCGTCGACCCGGCAGTGAAACCGAATTCCATTTGCTTCCACGTGGAAGCTGGCTGGTGTGTCGTTCATCATTTCTGCTCCTTGCAGGTCCCCACATTCGACAACCGCGGGGCGGATGTGGGCACCTCGATAGTAAGACACAAAGACGGCGCGCCGACGGGGACCGCCCAGAAGCTCAGGCTGAAGCGAGTCGGGCAGCAGCCCGCAGGCCGCAGTGTTCGATTATCGCACTCGACAGGCGAGTAACGATGTGCGTCAATACTCGTCGTCAGCGTCGGGCGGCCCGGGGATCACGCCGAGCATGGCTGCTGGCTTATCGGATCACGTTGGTCGCTGGAAGAAATTGTGCTTTCGGCAAACTGAGACTATCGCAGTTTTGGCCGTGGCGTGTTTTTCAGAACCGCTGGAGAGCATTAGAATTTGAGGAATTCAGTGCTGGAGGAGGGAACTCCTATTTATGAGCTGGCTGGGCTGGCTACTTGTCTTATTTATCGCCTATTGGTTCCTAAGCGACCTGTTCAGTTCGAAACGGTGCTATCCCCACGGAGTTTTCGGTCGATGCCGACGGTGCGAGGAAGAAGCTGCGGCAAGAGTCAAAGCAGAAGCCGAAGCAAGAGCCGAAGCAGAACGTCGACGGATGGAGATCGAAGAGACCTACAAGAACATGGATGAAGCGAAAAGGGATGAACTGACTACCTTGGTGAAAGAACGGGCCAAACGGGAGGATCTCTTGATTAGACCAGGCGATTTAGAAGCAGCCGTCGTGAAGATGTATGAGAGGTCTCAGTTAAGGGCCAAAGGAGCGAATTTGTGATCGAGCAAATCAAAGCCGCCGTCAGACCCGAAAGGCTTCGAAAGAAGTCGCGGTTCCAGAAGGCGAGAATTCAGGCAAATGCTAATGCCTGCTTGAGGCAGCCAGTTGAAATGGAAACTCATTTTTCCCGTGCGTGACCGCTGCGGTCCGCAAGTGGGTACAATGAATAAAAGGGCGAAGCGGACCCCTCCTGGCGCGATTAGTGTTCCGTTCGTCTGAAAAGGAGACCAGACTATGCACCTTGGCATGCCGGAGATGCTGTTGATCTTTGCGATCGCTCTGTTATTGTTTGGGCCGAAAAAACTAGGCGATTTGGGTAAAGGACTGGGAGAGGGAATTCGCAACTTCAAGAGTGGATTGGGTGGTTCTCCGGAGCCAGAGGCGAAGCCTCCTAGCCCTGCTCCGCCGAGCGCCCCGCCGGAGGCGAAGGTCATCGTCGTCGAAGAAGTGAAGCCCGCCGGGGAAGATAAGAAGTAGACGTTCGCTATCGACCGGGGCGGGATGGCGAGGCGGGAACCCCGGAGCCTTCCTAAAAAACTACCCCACGTCAGCCAACTGCGGGCGAACGTGGGGCACCATCAATTCCTGCTCTTTCTTCTTCTGGGCGATTACTCCCGCACTAATTCCGTTTCCAGCTCCTCTAATTTCAAAGCGCCGCTCTGAATGTGTTCGAGGCCATAGTCAAAACCTCGGTCGTAGGCTTTGAGGTTCAGTTCGCGGAACGCGCTGGGAACCGAGGTTTCAATCGCCTTGCGCAGGGACTCCCGCTTCAGCACACCAGTGACGGCACCGAAGAAGCCTGTCATGACGATGTTCGAGACCATCCGCTTGCCAATTTCCTCGGCGATGCGGGTTGCCGGTATGCCGTAGATCCGCGTGCCCTCGGGAATGCTGGAGACGCGCACCAGATCCTGCTCGATCAGCATGAGGCCGCCAGGCCGAAGCTCGGGCGAGAACTTGACGTAGGCTTCCTGCGACATGACCACAAGGATGTCCGGCTTGGTCAGATAGGGATAGAGCACCGGCTGATCGGAGAGAACGAGCTGCGCGCTGCAGGCGCCGCCACGTGCCTCAGGACCGAAGTTCTGGGTCATGGTGGCATGGTTGCCATCGACGATTGATGCGGCCTTGCCGATGACGATTGCCGCAAGGATCACGCCCTGTCCGCCGAAGCCGGCGATACGGATTTCGGTTAGCTGCATACCGGTTCCTCCACTTCGATGTAACGGTCGCCCAGCTCTTCATGGAAGTGCGCGTTCATCATCTGCTGATAGTCGGGGCGCTCGCGATCGACGAACTTGCCGAGAATAATTTCGCCCGACTTGGTGAGCCCTACATCTTTGGTTAGTGCGCCGTGCTTGATCTTGCTGTGTTCCTTGTAGAACTTCATGGCGTCGAGTCCGTCGCCCATTTTGTTGCGGCGCTGATAAAGCGTCGGACAGGGCGAAAGGATCTCGATGAACGAGAAGCCCTTTTTCGTGAACATTTCCTTCATCGACAGGGCCAACTGGCGCACGTGATAGGTGGTCCAACGCGCCACGTAGCAGGCGCCGGCGGCTTCCACCAGGTACGGCAGGTTGAAGGCTGGATCGTAGGTTCCGTAAGGCGCGGTCGAGGTGGTGACGTCATTCGGCGTAGTAGGCGCCGTCTGGCCGCCGGTCATGGCGTAGATCATGTTGTTTACGCAGATGACCTTGAGATCCATATTGCGGCGGGCGGCGTGAATCAGGTGGTTGCCGCCGATGGCGAACAAGTCGCCATCGCCGCTGTAGACCACCACGTCGAGCTTTGGGTTAGCCATTTTCAACCCGGTGGCGAAGGGGATGGCGCGGCCATGTGTGGAGTGGAAGGAGTCCAAATCCACGTATCCGGCGACGCGGCCGGTGCAGCCGATGCCGGAGACGACGACGGTCTTGGTGAGGTCGACCTTCGCTTCCACCAGCGCGCGGGTAAAGCAATTTACGGTGGTGCCAATGCCGCAACCCGGACACCAGATGTGCGGGATTCGCTCGGAGCGCAAGAACTGCTCAGAAGGGTTCGCCGGACAAGTTACTTGACAATCGCTCATCGCGCCACCTCCATGATCGCCTTCAGAATGTCTTCCGGACGGTGAACGCTGCCTCCGGCGTGGCCCACCAGGACAGTCTTGGCCTGACCGGCGGCCGCGCGCTCGACTTCGCGCACCATTTGTCCAAGGTTCAGCTCGGGCACGACAAACGCCTTGACCTTGGAAGCCAGTTCTCGAATTGGCTTGTCGGGAAAAGGCCATGCGGTAATCAGCCTGAACTTGCCGACCTTGACGCCCTCGGCGCGAGCCATTTCGATTGCGCGCTGCGCGACCCGTGCGGTGATGCCGTAGCAGACCACCACAATTTCCGCGTCGGCGGTGTCCCGCTCCTCATACATCCAGATCTTTTCGGCGTTGTTCAAAATTTTGGTTTGCAGACGCCTAACCAGCGTGTTCTGCATGGCGGGAGACATGTTCGGGTAGCCGCGCTCATCGTGCGTCAGACCGGTGACGTGGATGTTATAGCCATCGCCAGCCTTCACCATCTCAGGGATGCCGTCGGCGTCGGGTTCGAACAGCTTGAACTCGCCGGGTTTCTTGGTGGTGAAGCGGCGAGGCTCAATGTCGATCTGGTCCGCCGGAGGAATCACAACCTTTTCCGTCATGTGGCCGACGACTTCGTCCAACATCAGGAAGGTCGGAACACGATATTTTTCCGCCAGGTTGAAGGCCTTGATCGCCAGATCGAAGCACTCTTGCGGCGAACTCGGACAAAGAGCGATGGTCTCGTAGTCGCCGTGCGACCCCCACTTGACCTGCATCATGTCAGCTTGCGCCGGCAGAGTCGGCAGGCCCGTGGACGGTCCGCCGCGTTGCACGTCCATGAAAACGCAGGGCGTTTCAGTCATGATCGCCAGGCCGATATGCTCCATCATGAGCGAGAATCCCGGTCCGGAGGTCACGGTAAAGGCTTTGGACCCGGCCCAGACCGCGCCCTGGATGCAAATGGAAGCGGCCATCTCATCTTCCAACTGGAGGAAAGTCCCGCCCACCATGGGTACACGCGAGGCGAAGCGTTCCACAATTTCCGTGGAGGGAGTAATCGGGTAACCGGCGGCAAAGCGCGCGCCGGCGGCCAGTGCGCCTTCGCAGGCGGCATGATCGCCGTCGAGGAAATGCGAACCAGTCATCACTCCGCGAGGGTCAGCGTGCATCGGGAGCCTCCTTCTTGTCCTTGTCTTGCTTGTCTTCCGCTGCGCCGGCTTCCTTGGGCAGCCGGAAACCGTGAATGGCAAAATCCGGGCAGTACATGCCGCAGAGATCGCACCCGCTGCACTTATCCGCAGCAACCATGTGTGGTGGATGATAACCCTTGGAGTTGAACGCGGAAGAGAGTGCCAGAACCTTGGTTGGACAAAACTCCACGCAAAAACCGCAGGCCTTACATCGCTCGACCACAATCGACACGGAACCACGTGCCATGAAGCCTCTTTTCAGGCGCCTACGCTCTGCCGTGATTGGTCCGCTGAGAATTCAGGGGAGTACAGCAGAGTGCCAGCGATTGGTAAAATCGGTCACAGAGATGCCTAAACTACACCCTTGTGTATATACATTCTCAGTCGTTTACGCCCCAGCAGGAAGTGATTTAGCTCACAACGCGCTGTGAGGCGCGACCAACAGGCGATCCGGGCGGGTACGATGGACCGGCAAACTCCACTTTCGTGATTGTTGCGGTCAGGACAAGCGGCGACCGTCGCGCCGTATTATTTCTGGCGGGCCACCACAAACTGAGGAACCCAAAGCAGAGCGCGCTTGAACTCGTTATCGGGAAAGTCTTGCAACTCGCGAGTCGCGGTCTGGGCGTATTCGGTCGCCTGAGAGGTAGCGTACTCGAGCGACTGATAGCGATTGAGCACATCGAGCACGTCTGCGTGTTTCACGCCGTTGAATGCACGTTCCTGCAACACCTTCTCGATCAACTGCCGCTCGGCCGGAGCGCACCGCTCGAAGGAATGAATGACGGCCATCGTGGCCTTGCCCTCGCGCAGGTCGCTGGCCACGGGTTTGCCAAGCACCTCTTCGGAGGCGGTGAGGTCGAGCACGTCGTCGACGATCTGAAAAGCCATGCCGACGTTCCTGCCATAGGAGCTGAGGGCGCGCGATTGCGCCTCGGTTGCGCCGCCGAGAACTCCGCCCAACTCTGTGCAGGTGGCAAACAGGCACGCGGTTTTGCGATAGATGAGATCGAGATGCTCGTCCATGGTAATGGGACGGCCGAGCTTTTCCATCTGGAGCAGTTCGCCTTCCACCATCTGCTGGGTCAGGACGATGAGCAGGTCGAGCACGCGAAAGTTGCGCTCCTGCACGGCGATCTTGAAGGCCTGCATGTAAAGCCAGTCGCCGGCGAGCACACACTTGGAATTGCCCCATCGGGTGTTGGCCGAGGGGCGCCCGCGGCGGGTTCGCGCGTCGTCGATGATGTCGTCGTGAACGAGAGTCGCGGTGTGAATGATCTCAACCACGGCGCCCAGCCGCACGGCGCCGCCGCCGCTGTATTCCATGAGCTTAGCGGCCATCAGCAGCAGGGCGGGGCGTAGGCGCTTGCCGCCGCCTTCGCGCAGATACTCGCCGATCTCGGTGATGACACTGACGCTCGAGACCGTATCGCGGCCAAACTCCTGCTCGATGGCCGCCAGATCGTCTCGCAGCAGTTCGAAAATTCCTCTTGTATTCACCGTGGCGGAGATGTTCAAAAAGGGTTCCTGGTGTTCGTCGGTGGTGAAGCTCAAAGTGAGCGATAGTTAGTGAACTGCATGTCGATTCCGAAATCCTTTTGCCGGAGCAAGGCAATGATTTCCTGCAAGATATCGCGGTCGCGCCCGCTGACCCGCACAAAATCACCCTGAATCGATGCCTGGACCTTTTTCTTCGAATCCTTGATCGCTTTGACGATCTCTCGCGCCTTCTCCGTGGGGATTCCCTGCTGCATGGTCACCCTCTGGCGAACGGTTGAACCGGCCGCAGGCTCGATCTTCCCGTAATCGAGAGCCTTGAGCGGAACCCCGCGCTTAACCAGTTTTGCCTGCAGGATGTCATTGACTGCCTTGAGCTTAAAATCATCCTGCGAGGTCAGAATAAGGGCTTCCTTGCCCTCCATCGTGATGTCGGAGTGCGAATCTTTGAGGTCGAAGCGCTGGTGAATCTCTTTCAACGCCTGTTGGATGGCGTTTGAGACTTCCTGCAAATCAACCTTGCTGACGATGTCAAACGCATTCTCGGCTGCCATGGCCACTAGTGTATGACAAACCTGATAAAACCGCACAGTCTATGTCGCCGTGATCTCCTCCACGGGCTGCGATAGGCCAAAGAAGCGGAAAAAGTTCTCCGCCGCCACCTGCGCGACCTCTGGTTGCGTGCTGCCACGCAATTCCGCAATTTGCCGGGCGACCTCAACCACGAACGCCGGTTCGTTGCGCTTGCCCCGGTGAGGAATCGGAGCCAAATAGGGCGAATCGGTCTCTATGAAGAAGCGGTCGAGTGGCACTTTAGCGGCAGCTTCACGGATGTTCTGGTGCCTTCGGGTAGGTAATGTTGCCGGCGAAGCTGAGCATGAATCCCATATCGAGTGCCGCGTGGGCATGTTCCGGTTGCCCGGTAAAGCAATGCAGGATGCCTCCCAACCCGGTGCCAAGCCAATGCTGCCGCACCAGTTGCAGCAGGTCGTCCCAGGCGTTCTGGCTGTTGTCGGACGGGCGGCAGTGAATGATGATCGGCTTGCCGGCCGTGGCCGCCAACTCCATCTGCTCGACAAAAACCCTCCGCTGCACGTCACGCGGGGAGTAGTCGTAGTGGTAGTCAAGACCGATTTCTCCCCAGGCAATGACGCGCGGATGCCGGGCAAGGGCCGCCATCTTTTCGTAGGCATCACGGTCGGCCAGACGCGCCTCGTGCGGATGCAGGCCGATTGAGGCCCAGACCCAATCATGCTGCTCGGCAAACGGCAGCACCCTCTCGACGTTCGACGGCCCATCGGCGTTGCCGACGGCCAGCAGCGCGACTATCCCCGCCTGTCGCGCCCGGGCCAGCATCTCGGCGCGGTCGGCGTCAAACGGCGGCCCATCGATGTGGGCGTGAGAATCTACGTACAAGCGATATCACCTAAGGCGAAAGAATTGCCGCCTGCAGATTTGCGGCTCCGCATAAGTTCTCACCGTAGTGCTACTTCAGACGGGCACCCACTGGAACGTCTTCCAGGAATCCGGCCAGCACCGGCGTGCCCTGTTCGCCAATCGATGCGGCCAGGAGCATGCCTTTGGACTCCAGCCCCTTGAGCTTGCGCGGCGCGAGATTGGCGACGATGACGATCTTGCGCCCGACAAGTTGCTCCGGTGTGTACGCCTTGGCGATGCCGGCAACGATCTGCCGCGTTTCCGTCCCGAGATCGACTTCCAGCCGC
Organism: uncultured Acidobacteriota bacterium; assembly: GCA_963832365.1. Taxonomy (GTDB): domain Bacteria; phylum Acidobacteriota; class Terriglobia; order Terriglobales; family Acidobacteriaceae; genus CAWBRT01. Next base: position 102,924 of record CAWHUL010000021.1, read on the forward strand.
ATTAGTTTATCCGTGCCCTTCACCGGTTCGGCCACCTTGACCAGCGCGACGCGGAGATCGATCTTGGCAAAATCATCGATGCTGATGGTCGCCGGTAGCGGTTGCGGCGGTTCTGGCGGCGGGTGGTGCCGGTGGTGCCGGCTGGCTGGCTGGCGCCCCGGCGGCTATTGCGGGTGCGGGAGCTGCCGCATTGGTGGTTGCCGTCATGGTTCTGCCGTCCGTTTCAAGCTGCTGCATTTTTTCAATTACGCTCTTGTCGGCGCGCGGGAAAACCGCTTCGACCTTGCCGATCTGGGTGCCGATCTCCAGGTGTCCCCACTTCAGTTCGTTGAGTTGAAGCTTGCGGATATCGCCGAGGCCAAGCTGCGACCAGATGCGCGCCGTGGAATCGGGCAGCACCGGGTGGGCGAGCGCGGTTACGATACGCAGGGCTTCAGCGGAGGTGTAGAGGACGGTCGCCAGACGCGAGCGGCTTGCCTCATCCTGCTTTTCAGCCAGAGCCCAGGGCTCATTTTCGACGATGTACTTATCGACGGCAGCAACCAGACTCCAGGCGCTTTCCAGCGCACGCGAAAACTGGAAGGCGTCGAAGGCTTCGTTGAAATCCGCAATGACCTTCGTGGCCAGTTGCGCGATGGACTCGTCGCCCGGGGTGCGGACTCGCTCCGGATAAGGGACTTCACCGCGGAAGTAGCGGTTGATCATCGACAGTGTGCGGCTGGCGAGATTGCCCAAGCCATTCGCCAGGTCCGAGTTGTAACGCTGCACCAGGGCATCGAAGCTGAACGAGCCGTCCTGGCCGAAAACGATTTCGCGCATCAGGAAATAGCGCAGGGCGTCGGCGCCGAGCACGTCGAGGATGGTTTCGCTGCGCACGATATTGCCGCGTGACTTGGACATCTTGCTCTCTTCAAACAGCAGCCATCCGTGCGCGACGATGCCCGTCGGCAGCGGCAGCCCCGCGGCCAGCAAAAACGCCGGCCAGTAGACGCAATGGAAGCGGACGATCTCCTTGCCAACCATGTGCATGCCCGGCCAATAACGCTCGTAGAGCGCGCGCTGGGCGGCCTCGGGCGCGCCGAAGCCGAGAGCGGTAATGTAGTTGCACAGCGCATCCAGCCAGACGTAGATGACGTGCGCGGGATCGCCCGGCACGGGAATGCCCCAGGTGAAGGTGGTGCGCGAAACCGAAAGATCGCGCAATCCGCCGCGCACGAAAGCGATCACCTCGTTGCGGCGGCTCTCCGGACGGATGAAGTCCGGGTTCTCGGCGTAGAGCTTTAGCAGCGGCTCTTCCATGGCCGAGAGCTTGAAGAAGTAATTCTCCTCGCGCACGGTTTCGGTCGGGCGTCCGCACTCGGGACAGGGAGCGCCGGGGGTGTTCACGTCGACGTAGAGTTCGTCGAAGACGCAGTACTGGCCGCTGTAAGCGCCCTTGTAAATGTATCCGCGCTGTTGCAGCAGCTTGAACATCTCCTGCGTGCCGCGTTTGTGCTCCTCGCTGGTGGTGCGGATGAACTTGTCGTAGGTAATCCCAAGCCGGTCCCACAGGGCGCGGAATTCGCCCGAAATTTCGTCGGCGAATTGTTGCGGAGACTTGCCGGCGGCGGCCGCCGAACGCTCAATCTTTTGGCCGTGCTCGTCGGTGCCGGTGAGGAAAAAAGTGTCGCGACCCAGCAGCCGCTGACGCCGTGCAATGGTGTCGCAGACCATGGTCGTGTATGTGTGCCCGATGTGAGGACGAGCATTCACGTAGTAGATGGGAGTCGTAATGTAGAACTTCGAAGCCTTTAGGTTTTCCATCGATCGTTTCCGAACCTTTTCCCGACCGGCGCAATCAGCGCGTCGGCGGGACGGGTGTTACAACTTGATCCTGCCGCGAATAATAGCTGCGCAGCGCTTCCTGCATCACCCGCTTGAGGGGGACGTTGTGCTCCGCAGCAAGGCGGCGGCAATCTTCATACTCCGGGGCGGCATTGCAAACCTCGCCTTCAAGGCTGCCGATCTTTACCCGGACCTCGCCCCACGGCGTGGTTACGGTGACGTGCTGCCGCGCCAGCGTAAGCCGCTGCTCCTGCCGCAGACGCATGCCAAGCGTGGTGGTTTCGGCGAAAATCAGCTTCGACAGCCGCTCTACGTCCTGGTTGCGTGCCAATACCGTGAGCACCAGGCCGGGACGGCTTTTCTTCATCTGCACGGGCGTGGAAAATACGTCGAGCGCTCCGGCTTCCAGCAGGCGGTCGATCACGTAGCCGAATACCTGCGGGCTCATGTCGTCGAGGTTTGCCTCAAGGACTGTCACTCGTCTCCCGCTGGTCGGCTCGGTGCTCTTCAAGACTTTCGCCCACGGTCAACCGGGCGATATTGGGCATGCCCGGCAGGTTGCGTCCGCCGGCGCCGTAACCCACGGTCTCGACCTGCATGGACGGGAAGTTGCCGAACGCCGCGGCGAGCGTGCGCACGATGGCAGCCCCGGTCGGCGTGACCAGCTCTTTCTGCACGCCGGAGGAGTATATGGGAGCGTTCTTCAGCAGCTCCAGGGTGGCCGGCGCGGGGACCGGCAACGTTCCGTGAGCGCATTTCACGACGCCCCCGCCGACGTTGAGGGGCGACGAGACCCAACGCTCGACGCGCAGCGCATCGGCCCCAACCGCCGCGCACACGATGTCGACTATGGCATCGACCGAGCCGACTTCGTGAAATTCGATGGTTTCGACATCCCGGTGATGAATCTTCGCTTCCACCTCGCCGAGCGCCTGGAAAATCGCCGTGGCCGTTTGTTTGGCGGCATCGGAAATTGCGGCCTGCCGAATGATCTCGCGGATTTGCTTCAACCCACGGTGGGGATGATGAGTGTGCGCGTGCTCGTGCGCGTGTTCGTGATGATGCTCGTGCTCGTGATGGTGTTCCGGCGGATGAGCGTGCTCGTGGTTCGTGCCCGTGCTGATCTTCCTGCTGCTTCACGGAATCTTCCAGCGGCATTTCCTTCCGGCCATCGACGAGCACGTCGACCTTGGTCGCGGAGATTCCGTTGCGGTCGACGACACGGATATCCAGCGAGGCTCCGATGTCCAGGGCGCGAACCGTTTCCAGCAGCAGCTCCGCCGGAACTCCGGCCGAAACGAGCGCACCCAGAAACATGTCGCCGCTGATCCCCGAAAAGCAGTCCAGATAAGCAATTCTCATGAGTTCCTGACTTCACCGCCGCCGCGGGTACGAGCCTGGTTCGCCGGAGCAAACGCTTGCGCGCGGAAACTTTCATCATAGGGAGTTGCGGCCCTAGGGTCAATCCAGGCAGGGTGGCCGCCCGGGCCAACGGCCTGTCCTATTGCCTTGGAGTACACACCGTCGGCTCACGGCGGGGTTGCCGTTTATAATCGCCTTTGCTTACCACTCATCCGCAGGTTGCTAGACAAGCTTAGCGATCAGGAAAAGGAACGAAATTGTATCTCCAGTTGCAACGCCGTCTCATCGAGCACGTCCGCGATTTTCTGCGCCGCAAGTACCAGGTCGAACTGCAAAACGTCGATCGTTTTGAACATTGTGGTCGAGCAGCCGCCCAAACTCGAAATGGGCGAGTATGCTCTGCCGCTCTGCTTTGAGCTGGCGAAGCGGCTGCGAAAGGCTCCCCGCAAGATCGCCGAAGAGATCGTCGCCGAGCTGAAGCCGCTGGAGGGTTTTAGCCGCTTCGAAGTTGCCGGAGGCGGCTACATCAATGCCCGAATCGACCGCGCGCAAGCGGCGCGCCAGGTTGTCGGCGGAGCGGAAGAGAGCGGAGCCGCCGCGGCATCCCGGCAAGGTACTGGTGGAGCATACGTCGATCAACCCCAACAAGGCTGCGCATATCGGGCATCTGCGCAATGCCATCCTCGGCGATACTTTCGTTCGCCTGCTGCGCGCCGCCGGCCGCGAGGTCGACGTGCAGAACTACATCGACAACACCGGCGTGCAGGTTGCCGATGTGGTGGTGGGATTCACGCAGCTTGAGCACAAGCAAACCGCCGCCGAAGTCCGGCAGTTGATCGACGAGTGCGGACCTCAGGGTCCAATCAGCATCGACTACTACTGCTGGAATCTTTATGCGCGGGTTTCGCAGTGGTACGGCGCTGGATAAGGGCAACCTGAAGGCGCGCCTGGATACGCTTCACGCCATCGAGCAGGGCGGCAACGAGTTGGCCGAAATCGCGGAGCTGATCTCGACCGCCGTGCTGCGCCGCCACCTGGAAACGATGGAGCGCCTGGGCATTGAATATGACTTTCTGCCACGCGAAAGCGAAATTCTGCGCCTGCATTTCTGGGAGCGGGCCTTCGAGCAACTCAAGGAAAAGAAGGTTCTATATTTCGAGACAGAGGGCAAGAACAAAGGCTGTTGGGTGATGACCCGCCCCACGGCCCCGCAAGCGCAACAACCGGTGGCGGTGGAAGAAAAGAACGGCCCGGACGAAGATGCCAAGGTCATCGTGCGCTCCAATGGCACGGTCGGCTACGTCGGCAAAGACATTGCCTATCACCTGTGGAAGTTCGGCTTGCTCGGCCGCGACTTCGGTTATCGCAAGTTTTTCCGCTACCCGAACGGTCACGAGGTTTGGATTTCGGCCGAGAGTGGCGAGGCGGTACATCCGCACTTCGGCGACGTCTCGGAGATTTATAACGTGATCGACGCGCGCCAGTCTGACCCGCAGAACACGGTCATTGAGGCGTTGCGGCTGCTCGGCTACACCGACCAGGCCGAACACTACACGCATTTCTCCTACGAAATGGTTGCGCTCACCCCCCGCTGCGCCATGGAACTCGGCTACGAGGTAAGCGCAGAGGACCAGCAGCGAGCGTACATAGAGGTTTCGGGCCGCAAGGGTTTCGGAGTGAAAGCCGACGATCTCATGGACCGGCTGATCACGGCCGCCACCGGCGAGGTCGACACTCGTCATCCCGAACTGACGGCCGAGGAGCGCGCCGCCATAGGCAGGCAGATCGCCATAGGCGCCTTGCGCTACTTCATGCTGAAGTTCACCAAGCAGTCGGTGATTGCCTTCGACTTCCGCGAGGCGCTGGCCTTCGAGGGCGAAACCGGACCGTACGCGCAGTATGCCATCGTGCGCGCCCGCAACATCTTCCGTAAAGGCGGCACCTCGTCCGGAGAGGTGCTTGCCAGCGCCGCCGATGCTGACTTTTCGCCGTATTTCGAGGGCGAGACCGGCACCGAAATCTGGCAGCTATGGCTGCTGGCGGGGCAGACTTCGAACGCCATCGACCAGTGCATTGCGACCACGGAACCGGCCTACCTCGCCCGGCATGCCTTCCAATTGGCGCAGCAGTTCAGCAACTTCTATCATCGGCACCACGTCCTCGCCGAGGCCGACGCCGGGCGCAAGCAGTTTCTGCTGGCCACCGCCGCCGTCGTCGAACGCGAATTGATCCGCGCCCTGGAAGTGATGGGGATCGAAGCGCCGGAAGTGATGTAGGTCCGAAGAAGTCTGCTTGGCAGATGTGGGATTCGAAGAACTGGATTGAAAAACTACCCCACGTTAGCCCAACAGAGGGGCGGAACGTGGGGCACCTACGCCGAAGCCGGATGCTTCTTCTGTCCGTGTGGACAGGCGTAGACACAGAGGCCACAGACGCGCACTCCGATCGCCTTCTCGGCTTCACCCAGGCGTTCACTGCATTTGAAGACATCGAAGCGGGCACTGCGCGGCTCATCTTCGGCGAAGATGCGGCCGGTGAAAGCACCCACCGGGCAGGTGTCAACGCAGCTCGTGCATTTGCCGCAACGGCTCTCCATCGGCTGACCGGTCACAGCCAGTGGGGCGCTTCGTCAACACGGTCGCCCAACGCACGCGCGGGCCAACCTCAGGTGTAATCAGCAGGCAACTTCGGCCAATCCATCCCAGTCCGGCAAGGTGAGCTGCCAGTTTATGCGGGAACGCGGACAACAGATTCTTGGTGTCCACGATCTGGGAAGCCGGAATGGGCAGCGCCCGGTGTCCGCTGTTCTGGAGGAGGCTTGAGGTCCTGGATGTGATCGCATCGAGGCGGGCGTTTACGATGTCGTAGCCATGCTGCTTGAAGTTCAGCGCAACAATGCGGTCTTCGCGGCTGTGCGGGAGTTCGTCGATGATCGAGTCCATCACGCGAATGCCGACCGAGACCGCCAAGGGGTAAGCGGCGATCTTCTCTCCGCCCTGCTCGCGGATCATATCCCGTGCGGGAGAAAGATCCGCCACACCGACGAAATCGGCGCCTAGCTCGCGAATGAATCCATGCAAACGCTGATCGAGGGACATTCGAACTCCTTTTCGTAAAACTAACCCACGATCAGCTTGACGACAAGCGAGTAGTAACTTGGATCGTATTCTTCGAAATTCCGAAGATTTCTCTTGACCTGTCTAAAGCTATAGGGTTCAAAGTAGGTATCCTCCGATGGTTACTGTCTCTAAACTCGCCCGGAGCTGCGGCTTGAGCCGAAGCACAATCCTGTACTACGAATCAATCGGGTTGCTCCGGCCCGCGTTGCGTTCCACGAGCAACTATCGCAACTACTCCGAGCAGGAGCTAAGCAGGCTGCGGCAGATTTGCGCGTATCGTGACGCGGGATTGAAGCTGGCCGATATTCTGGTGTTATTGGACGAGCGGTCCAACCAGGCCGCCGGGGTGCTGAAGCGACGGCTGCTTGAGCTGGACGAAGAGATAGAAGCCCTTCGCGAGCATCAGAAGTCGATTCTGCGGCTATTGCGAGCCGACGAATCGACATGGAGGATAGAAGCAATGACAAAAGAGAAGTGGGTCTCGATCATGCAGGCCGCCGGGTTCAGCGAGGAAGATATGCTCCGGTGGCACCATCAGTTTGAACAGAAAGCCCCGGCGGAGCATCAGGAATTCCTGGAATTTCTGCACATCCCCGCCGCGGAAATCGGCTCAATACGCCAGCGGAGCGGCAAAAAATAGACCGGGTCGCCGGCAGTTCTCGATGATAAATTGATGGTGCCCCACATCTTCTTAGCAGATGTGGGATTAAGACCTGGATTCGGGAACCCAGGTTTGCTACAGCGGCAAACAGGGGCACCAGGCGTAACAATTTCGAAGTGTCATTCTGAGCGAGCATAGCGAGCGAAGAATCTATGTATTCGATTCGTAATGCATAGATCCTTCGCTGCGCTCAGGATGGCACCTTGGAAAACCGTTTTTCAACAGCCTGTGAAGCCGCGCCATTTCAAAGCCAAGATTTGAAACACTTCTCGTCTATTATTTTCCATTTCCAGCGGCGAACTGCTTTGCCAGCTCGATGATCGAGCGCACGGCGATGCCGCTGGGGCCTTTGGCAATCCACGATTTACTGTCCTCGATCCAGGCGGTGCCGGCGATGTCGAGGTGAATCCAGGGAGTATCTTCCACGAATTCCTTGAGGAACATGGCGGCCGAAACCGCGCCGCCCCAGCGTCCGCCGGTGTTTTTGATGTCGGCGATGTCGGACTTGATTAGCTCCTGGTACTCGGCATCGACCGGCAAGCGCCACATCTTTTCGCCGGAGAGTTTGATGGCCTGGGCGAACTGATCGAAGAACTTTTCGTCATTGCAAAAGATGCCGGCGTTGACGTAGCCCAGGGCGACGACGCAGGCACCGGTGAGCGTGGCTGCATCGAGCAGGTGGGTAGCGCCCAGTTGGCGCGCGTAGTGCAGGCCATCGGCAAGCACAAGGCGTCCTTCGGCATCGGTGTTGATGATCTCGATCGACTTGCCGCTCATGGCGAACTGCACGTCGCCGGGCTTTTGCGCCTTGCCGCTGGGCATGTTCTCGGAGGCGCAGACGATGCCTATGACGCGCACGTTGGGTTTGAGCAGGGCAATGGCGCGCATGGCACCGATCATGGCGGCGCCGCCAGCCATGTCGTACTTCATTTTTTCCATGCCATCGGCCGGCTTGATGCTGATGCCGCCGGTATCGAAGGTAATGCCCTTGCCGACGAGGCCGAGCACGGGGGCCGCCGGCGCGCCCTTCGGTTCGTAACGCATGACGATGAGCCGGGGCTCCTCGTCGGAGCCCTGGGCCACGCTCCAGAACGCGCCCATCTTCAGTTCTTTGATCTTGTCGGGACCGTAGACTTCGCAGGGTAGTCCGACTTCTTCACACATCTTTTTGGCGCGGTCGGCTAGGATGGTGGGCGTCATGCGGTTGCCGGGTTCGTTCACCAGGTCGCGGGTAAAGTTCTGGGACTCGGCGACAATGCGCCCTTCTTCGACGGCGCGCTCCAGCGGGGGGAGATTAGTCCCGCCGCCCAGCAGAATCGTGAACTCCTGCACCTTCTGATCTTTGCGGTCGCTACGGTAATAGTCAGGATCGAAGTCAGCGACGTAGGCGCCTTCCACCATGCGTCGCTTGACCGGTTCGGGGATCGCGGCCTCGGCGCTCCCCTGGTCAGGGGCCAGGAGGGCGAAACTCTTGATGTTCTTGCCTTTAAGGAAGCGTACAGCGGTTCCGGCGAGCTTGCGCATCTCAGATGTGGCAAAGTTTTTGGCCTTGCCGCCGCCAACGAACAGGATGCGCTTTGCCTTGAGCCCTTGCGGCCTGTGGAGCAGCAGGGTCTCGGATGTCTTGCCGGTGATTTCCTTGGAGGAGATCAAATCCAGCGCTATCTGGCGGATGGCGCTGTCGCTGGTTTGCAGCTCCGGTTGTGAATTCTGCTTGTCGCCGTGGTCAAGAACGCCGACGATGAGACACTCGGTTTCCAGTTGGGAGGGAGACTGCGTGGAAAGAATGGTCTTCATTGCTTCCTTGTTGCTTCCTTTCTTTCAAACATTTCCGGCGGAGCCTTGCGTGAATCCGAGTTTAGCTTTTTCTGCTGCGGGCTACCGCCTCGCGCGCTTCGCGATCGGCATCGCGGCGGCGTTCGGTTTCGCGCTTATCCCAGAGTTGTTTGCCGCGCGCGACCGCGATTTCAACTTTAACGCGCCCGTTCTTGAGATACATGCGCGTTGGAATCAGGGTCAGGCCTTTTTGCAGGGCTTTGCTTGAGAGTTTCAAAATTTCGTTCTTATGGGCCAGCAACTTTCTGCTACGCAGGGGTTCGTGGTTGGAGATGTTTCCGTGAGCGTAGGGACCAATATGCGCATTAATCAGGAACAACTCTTCATCTTTCACGAGAGCATAGGCGTCTTTCAGGTTGGCCTGACCCGCGCGCACCGACTTCACTTCGGTTCCTTGCAGCACGATGCCGGTTTCAAGGCGATCTTCCAGAAAGTAGTTGTGCCACGCGGCCCGGTTGCTGGTGGCATCGCGTTCGCCTGCGGCAACGGGGTCGCGACGGACGTTCTTGGGCTTCTCCGGCCGGGTTTGGTGTGGGGAATGACGGGCCATTATCCAGTGCCGTTTCAAGATCATACGCAGCCGCTCGCAAAGCGCGCGACACGAGGGCCGAAGTTCGTATGCTAGCACAGACGAAGAACTTAACCGTGAGCTGCTATAATTTGTATGTTCCAGAAGTCGTGGCCTGTCTGCGACCGGGCAGGCCGTTCTGAAGACCGCACGACGCGAGCAAGCTAAGGAGTGGGATGAGACGCCTGAAGCGCGTTGGGATGGTTTTGCTGCTCGCCATCCTGACAGCAGTGCCCGCCGCCACAAAGGAAAAAGACAAAGCCAAATCACTGTTTCTAAAAGGGCAGGACTCAGAGGTCCGCCAGAATTTCGAAGCAGCTTACAACTTTTATAAGCAAGCCTACGAGCTCAAGCCCAAGGAAATAAGCTATCGTCTCGCCTACCAGCGTACGAAGTTCCTGGCGGCGGCGGCCCATGTGCATCGGGGCCAGTTGTTCCGCGATGAAGGCAAGCTTGAAGATGCCCTGGCCGAGTTCCAGGTGGCCAGAATGATAGATGCCGCCGATCCCATTGTCGACCAGGAGATCCGGCGAACCCAGGCTTTGATAGAGAAACGAAGCCGGGAGCCCGGCAAGCCCCCGCCGGCGCCCGCGAACATGAGCCCTATGGCGGCGCAAGCTGCCGGTCCGGTCGAGCTGGCGCCAATCTCCAACCTGCCGATCACTCTGAAACTGAGCGAGGACGCCAAGGTAATTTATGAAACCATAGGCAAACTGGCGGGCATCAACGTGTTGTTTGATCCCGATTACACCTCGCGACGAATACGGATCGAACTGAATAACGTCACTCTTTACGAGGCGTTGCAAATTGTAGCTCTGCAGTCGAAGACTTTCTGGCGGGCGGTGACGCCGAATACCATCTTTATCGCTGCTGACACAAAGAACAAACGCACCGAGATCGAGCAGCAGGTCATTCGCACTTTCTATCTTTCCAACTGGAGTACCCCCACCGACATCCAGGATGCAACCAACACGCTGCGTACCCTGCTGGAGCTGCCGCGCGTGCAGCAGTTGCAGAGTTCCGGCGCGATTGTCGTACGCGGTACGCCATCCCAGATCGCGTTGGCGGAAAGGATTCTGAACGACATCGACAAGGCGAAGTCGGAAGTCGTGGTCGAAGTGGCGATCATGAACGTATCCCGGGACAAGCTGCGCCAGCTTGGCATTCAGATGCCGTTCAGCACCACCGCAAATCCCACGATTACTTTGCAGAGTACCAATCCAACGAGTTCCTCAAGCACCAGCGTCACCACAGGTTCGGGCAACACGGCCACCGGCACGACGACTGGCACGAGTGGCAGCGGGCTGACTCTCAACGACCTGGCAAATCTTAACGCGCGCAATTTCGCCATCAGCATTCCTTCTACCAGCGTGCAATTTCTGCTGAACGACAGCAAGACAAAGGTCATCCAGCAGCCGCAAATCCGCGCCGTGGATGGCCAGAAGGCAACGCTCAAGATTGGCCAGCGCGTGCCGGTGGCGACCGGATCGTTTCAGCCCGGCATCGGTGGAGTCGGTGTCAATCCGCTGGTCAATACGCAGTTCAATTACATCGATGTCGGCGTCAACGTCGACATGACCCCGCATATTCATGCCAACCGCGAAGTGAGCATGAAGATTCTGTTCGAGATTTCCTCGGTAGTGAGTTTCCAGAACATCGGCGGCATCAATCAGCCGGTGATCGGACAGGACCGCATCGAGCACGAGATCCGGCTGCGCGAGGGCGAGGTGAACCTGATCGGCGGGTTGATAGAAGATTCAAGGACCAGTGCTATGAGCGGACTTCCGTGGCTCTCGCAGATTCCCGTCCTTAAGTATTTCTTTGGCCAGAGCCAGACTGAACGCATCCAGAACGAAATCCTTTTCGTGCTGACGCCGCACATCGTCCGCTCGCTCGAGGTGACGGAATTCAATACGCGGTCCGTCAACATAGGAACAGCGAACGCGATTGAGATTCAGCGCATCCAGCCGGTAGCGGTGTCGGCCTCCACTCCCATGCATCCCGCGTCTGGAACCGCGCAGCCCGCATCCGCCCCTGCCCCTGGAACGGCGCAACCCGCACCCGCGCAGCCCGCACTCGCGCAACCTGCGCCTGGAATGGCGCAGCCTGCTCCACGAAGCGGGTCGACACCTCCGGTTGGCGGCAGCGTGCCAGTCCAGTCTCCGTCGGGCAATGTGCAGACGCCGGTGGGCGGTGTGCGGCCTCAAGCGGCAGCTCCCGCTCCGGCACAACAGGCTCTTGCCGCCTCTCCCCCAAAGGCCGGCATGCCCTCCGCCGCGCAAAGGATGGGACAGATGGGAGCGGGACCGGTGATCAGCTTTGAGCCGGCAACGATCAACCAAAAGGTCGGAAGCACCTTTGCCATCAATGTGATGCTCAGCGGCGCCCAGAACATCTCATCGGTCCCGGTGCAGGTGATTTATGACTCGAGCATGCTGCAACTGGTCAACGTCTCCAACGGTGATTTACTGAGCAAGGATGGCCAAGCCGTGGCGCTGGTTCACCGGGAGGACACGAAGGCCGGCACGATCCAGATGACGGCTTCGCGTCCACCATCCACCCCCGGTGTCTCGGGGAATGGGAGTGTTTTCACCCTGACCTTCCTGGCCGTGAAATCCGGGCAGGCGACATTGAGTATCAATCGGGCGGTGCTGCGCGACGCCGCCATGCAATCGCAAAACGCCGCCGGATCGCAGGCAATTATCAGCATTCAATGAGAGGCTGGGTGGAGCCCTATTCGCCGTGAAGCAGAGCAGGAAGCCGAATTGATGAACCGCTACAATAGGGAGCTGTGAGTATTTGCCGAAAATCCGGTAGCAGGGTTCGCGGTGTCACGCTCGTAGAGTTGATCGTTGCGATTGCTCTCATCTCTCTGCTGGCCGGGGCTGCAATTCCCGTGGTTCGCACGGCCATCAAGCGCGAGCGGGAGCGTGAGTTGCGAACGCGCCTGTGGGAGATGCGCGACGCCATCGATCGTTATAAGGACGCCGCCGACCGTGGCGCTTTTCAGATCAAGCTGGACAGCCAGGGTTATCCGCCTGACCTGGAGACACTGACCAAGGGCGTGGACGTGAAGGGGAAGAAGATACGCTTCCTGCGTCGTATCCCCGTCGATCCGATGACGAAAACCACCGACTGGGGTTTGCGGTCGATGCAGGACAGTCCGGAATCGACCTCGTGGGGTGGACAAAGCGTCTTCGATGTTTATTCGAAGTCAACCGACACCGCTCTTGACGGTACTAAGTACCAGGATTGGTGATGATCTTCAGGCGTAAATCCGGAAACGTGTCCGGCTGCGATTCCGCACCGTTGAAGCATGCAGAGCCGTGTATGCTCCAACCCGCGCAGCCATGGCGCGTTCCAATTCCCCTGCGTTGCCGCAAGAAGCTGGGGTTCACTCTCATCGAATTGATGATCGTGATCTCCATCATGATTATCCTGATGGGGATCGCCGTGCCGCTCTATCAGCAATCGTTGATTCGCGCCCGTGAATCCGTGCTGCGGGAAGACCTTTACACGCTGCGCAATGCCATCGACCAGTACACGCTGGATAAGCAGAAGGCGCCGCAGACGCTGGCGGATCTCACACAGGCCGGTTACATCAAATCGCTCCCCAGGGATCCTTTCACCAACTCACGCGATACCTGGACGACCGAGATGGAAGACTCCATGCGCAGCCTCGACCAGACGCAGCCCGGGATAGCCGATGTGCACAGCGGCTCGGACAGGACCAGCGGCGACGGCACTGCCTACAATACCTGGTGACGTTCTGTTACCCCGACACGCGCAACTGCCGCGCGGCGTTCGCACCACCGCATTTGCCTTTGCTGACTCTGCAGAATTAATATTCTTTCCGCCGACAGAGGCGATATATGCCCATCGAAACCGAAGTGCCTCGCCGCGGCGATTTGCCCATCCAGGCGCCGCGCGGAACCGCAATCTGCTGTAAATCGTGGCAGCAGGAGGCGGCACTGCGAATGTTGATGAACACGGTCGAAGTGGGCACCACCCAAGGATTGGCGATCTATGGCGGCACCGGATATGCCGCACGTACCCGGGCGTGCTACGACGCCATCGTGCAATCACTCAAGTCGCTGGGGAACGACGAAACCCTGGTCATTCAGTCGGGTAAGCCGGTCGGCATATTTCGCACCCACGAATACGCGCCACGCGTGTTGATCGCCAACGCCAGCGTGTCCGGACATGGGCCGAGTGGGCAAAAGTTCAACGAACTCGATCGCCAGTCGTGGATCTACATCGGTTCGCAGGGCGTAATCCAGGCGACGTTCGAAACCTTTGCGGCGGTCGCCGACAAGCACTTCGGCGGCGAGCTGGCGGGAAAGCTCATCGTCTCTGGCGGCATGGGAGAAATGGGGGGAGCCCAGCCTTTGGCGGCGACCATGGCCGGAGCGTGCTTCCTGGGAGTTGAAGTCGACGCCGAACGCATCAAGCGGCAACTGCGCTCCGGCTATCTCGACTTCATGGTCAATTCGCTCGACGAGGCGCTGCGCATCCTCAAGAACGCCATCCGCAAGAAAGAGAACATTTCGGTCGGACTCATCGGTAATTGCGCCGATGTCATTCCGGAGCTGGCGGAGCGCGGCGTGTTGCCCGACATTCTTACAGACCAAACCTCTGCGCACGATCCGCTGAACGGATATGTGCCAAATGGCATGCCGCTGGCCGTGGCGCTCGAACTGCGCCAGCGCGACCCCAAGGCCTACGAGGAGCGCTCGCTGGCTGCCATGGCCCGCCACGTTGAAGGCATGTTGCGTCTGCAAAAGATGGGCGCGGTCACCTTCGACTACGGCAACAACCTCGTCACATTTGCCCTTCAGCAGGGGGTCAAGAACGCCAACGATATCCCGGGATTCGTCGCCACCTACCGGCCGCTTTGCAGCCAGGGGCGCGGACCATTGCGCTGGGTGGCACTCTCGGGAGATGCGTCCGACATCGCGGTGATTGACGATCTCGTGCTGCAACTGTTCCCGCAAGACCGAGTGCTGAAGCGCTGGATCGAGCATGCCCGCACGCGCATCAGGTTCCAGGGACTGCCGGCACGCATCTGCTCGCTCGGACGCGGTGAACGCGCGCAGCTCGGGTTGGCGATCAACGAGTTGGTGAAGCAGGGAAGAGTCAAGGCGCCGATAGTAATCGCTGGCGATCGCCTCGACTGCGGCGGCGCAGCTTCGGCGTTCGGCGAAACCGAAGACATGAAAGACGGTGACGACGCCGCCGCCAACTGGCCGATGCTGAACGCATTGCTCAACACCGCCTCCGGCGCGTCGTGGGTTTCCATTCACAGCGGCGGCGGAACGGGTATCGGATCTTTCCAGCACGCGGGATGGGTCACGGTTGCCGATGGAACGGATGAGATGGCCCGCCGCATCGAGCGCGTACTGACCAACGATAGCGGTATCAGCGTTGCCCGCTAAGGGTAGTTCTCATGATGGTGTATCCAAATTTTCAAGAGGATGTCATGGCGACCGTAGCGAAGCGGAGTGGAGCCACCCTTTGTTTTCGGCGACAGAAACAAAAGGTGGCTCGACTTCGCTCGCCATGACAGTGTGAGTTTGTGTCGGGATATGACTGCCGGGGAAACGACCTAGTCGCGTGACCAGCTTTTCTGTGGTCGTACTCCCCCTGTGTGTAATTGGCGAGAAGGCGCTTTATCGCCAGCGTGCAAAAAGGGGCGTTTGGATCGTACGTTATTTAATCGTTTTCCCACCCGAAGGGCTTCAGCGTCGGATGTTCCAAATACAAAGGATTCATTAGTTGAGCATATAGCTCGTATAGGACTTTACCAACCGCTCGGCGATATGCCGCATCCTCCTGCGGCCATCGCTCGTTGACAGTGGCCACAGATTCGTCCAATCGCTCATGCACCTCCAGCAACAGGTCGCTTATGTATTTTGCGGCAGAGGCGTCTTTTATCAAGTTAGTAATCCCCTCAGTCGTACCGCTCGTAGAAGATCTGCTTGGCGTCCCACCCGATTTCGTTTTGCAGCAGGTTGCGGGTCGCGGAGACCATGTCATTCAGTCCGCAGATATAAGCCTGCATGTCGGTGCGTGCGCCCACGATTTCGCGGACTCGTTCCTGAACGTAGCCACGGAACCCCGTCCAGTCTTCCTGTGCGCGGCTCAAACTCACCACGTAGTGAAAATTGGGGTGCTCGGCAGCCATCCGCTCGAACTCTTCACGGTAGTAGATGTCCTTGGGATAACGCGTTCCATAGATCATCCAGAAGCAATGCCCGGCGTTGCGGGCCGGATCGGCGAAGAGCCATTGCGCCATGGCGCGGAACGGCGCCACCCCGGTTCCGGTGGAAATGAACAAAGCGTCCTGACGGTATTCACGCATCACGAACAACCCGTGCGGTCCATGGAAGTGAACCTCCGAACCCACCTCGATGTCGCAAAGGTGGTTCGACATGAATCCCTTCTCGACCCGGTTCAAGCAAATATCGAAGCAGTTGCGCCGAGGCGCGGAAGCCACCGAGTACGCCCGGGTGATCAGCTTGCCGTCCGCTCTCTGTTCCCGGATGGAAACGAACTGTCCCGCCTTGAAATCAAAGCTTTCCACTCCGGGGATCTCGAATTCGAGATGTTTGGTTTGGTCAGAAAGTTCGATGGACTTGGTCAGTCGCGCAATTTGAAGGGGATGGGTCGTCATCGTGTTTGCTTTCCGCGTTCTCCGTCCGGTTTACATTTTAATATGAAAACCGGCATGACCCGCTGTCAGCCCTATTTGCCGCAACCCGTGCCGCTACGGGGTGCCGTGGACCCGGGCATAAGCACGTATTTCAGCGGCCTTCTAGTGCGGCCTCAGTTCGGGTACACTGCTGGGAATGTGGCGACGCTATCTGAGAATTGCGTTGTTGTCAGTCTCGGCGGCTTCGGCGGCCTTTGCCCAGGATCGTATGGTCGTCGTGGGCGCAAACGTGCTTCGGGTGTCTCGCGACAACACCTTGACGCGAGTCTTGCAACTGGAGCCGGTCATATCCGATCTGCGCTTCGGCTCCACCGAATCCAAAATCTCGCCTGACCAATATTGGATTGCCTACATTAAAGACCATAATGCGTGGTTGCGCCCTGCGGGGGCGGGTAAAGCGATCCAGCTCACAACGGCGGGGAAAGATTCGGCCGGGCGATATTTGCCGATAGAGGTATTTCTCGTCGGCTTCACACCCGATTCCAAGCAGCTCATGTACTCAGTGGCCCCGGGTAAAGATGAGAATCCAGACTCCAATCACCCTAAGCCGCTACTTCAAAAAGCGGACTATGGGTTCTTTCTCTATACCATGCGCAACCGGCGGGCCTGGAAAATGGAGGTACCGGAGAGCACTCGCGTCTTTGACATCCTGGAAAGCGATCGTTTGTTCATTGCCAGCGTCGGCGCTTATGGCGACCTGCTCGGAATGCTGAAGCTGCCGACGCATGATTTCGTCGCCTTACCCCCCAAATGCGCCTCGGCCTCCAGTTGCACGCTGGCGGCCAACGGACAGCTTGCGACGTGCACTCGGATAGGCAACGATCACAGTCAAATCATCGAATGCGATACCCGCTCAGGGACCGAAAGTGCGGTTTCTCCCGAAGGCGTTTGCATTAACGAGTTTCAGCGGCCGTTGCGATCTCCGGCTGCAACTCATCTCGCCTATCTGCAAATACCGGACAAATGCGGCAGCCTGAATCGTGTGCTTTGGATCGATCGGAAACCACGTTTCCAATGTCGCAAAGCCGATGAATACGGCTGGATCGACGAGCACCGGCTGCTGGTCCAATGCGAGCAAGAGTTTGTGGCAATTAACGTCGAAGGAAAAAAACTGAGTGCGGTTCCGGTTCGGAAGCCGAACTGATCGAAGCAAAAGCACAGCGTGACTTACCATGAACCTACTAGAATCGTCGGAGCGGATTTAACCGGATAAGGAGAGAATGACCGTGCATAGAGAATGGTTACGTGTGCCCTGCACCATCGTTCGCGGCGGCACCAGCAAAGGGATATTCCTTAAGGAACATGAGATTCCCCCGGCCGGAAAAATTCGCGATGCGGTTATCTTAAGAATCTTCGGCAGCCCCGATCCGAGACAGATCGACGGTTTGGCCGGCGCGAATTCCCTGACCAGCAAAGTCGCTATCATCGGGCCATCTTGCCGCCCCGGTGTCGATGTCGACTATACGCTTGGCCAGGTGTCGCTCACTCACCCGGTTATTGATTGGCGCGGTAACTGCGGAAATATATCCGCGGCGGTCGGACTCTATGCAGTCGATGAAGGATTCGTAAAGCCCGCGGAGCCGACAACCACGGTCAGCATCTACAACACCAACACCGCCAAGATGATCTACGCCACCGTGCCGGTAAAGGATGGAAGAGCTTTGTCCGAGGGCGACTATGAAATCCGCGGCGTTCCCGGAACAGGCGCTCGTATCCTGCTCGAGTTCGACGATCCCGCCGGAGCGGTTACGAAAAAACTGCTTCCAACCGGAAATCCCAAAGACACCATTGACCTTGGCTCGAAAGGTAAATTCACGGTTTCCGTAGTCGATGCCGCGAACCCGGTTGTCTTCTGCAAGGCGGAAGAACTTGGACTGCAAGGTACGGAACTGCCTGCGGAAGTCGATGCTATGCCCGAGGTTATGGATCTGATTGAGGAGATACGCAGCGTTGTAGCCGCAAAGATAGGGATTGTGCGTGAGGCAAGCGTTGCGACCAGTCAGAGCCCTGCGATTCCGAAGATCGGCTTCGTCTCCAGGAAGCGCAGCTACGAGAGTCCCGACGGCAAAACCATCTCGGCCGAGGATATCGATTTCGTGGCGCGCGTTACTTCGATGCAGAAGATGCATCGGGCGTACATGGTGACCGGGGGTGTTTGCACCGGAGCAGCCTGCAAAATTGAGGGAACCTTGTTGTGGGATTTGCTCGACGAAACAGCTAGAAAGTCGGACGTCATCAGGATCGGCCATCCTTATGGAGTGATGGACGTAAAGGTTACGTCGAATCCCGGCGATCCCGCGAAGTTGATTCAGCGCGTGGGTATTGGCAGAACAGCCCGGCGGTTGATGGAGGGATACGCTTTTGTGCCGAAAAGCGTTTTCGAAAATGGGCGCGGCTGAGTAACACCGCCTGACCGCGACGACCTTAGCACGCTGGCGTTGCGCTCATCCTTGTTCGCCTTCCTTTGCCGCCGGGGAACCGGACGCCTGTGAGAATTTCAGCAACCAGGCGCGGGCAATCAGCCGCTGCCGGTGACAAAAAGCGTAGGCCTTGCGAGCCCATCGCGCGGAGCGCCAATACGCCTTATGCCAGCGCCGAAGCGTCACCAACTCACCGCCAAATTTGCTTTTGAAGCGGCCATAACCGCTCATGTCATAGCATTTCAACCCACGCTCCAACCCCAGGCACATGGCACTCCAATGCAGGAAATCGTTGGGGAAAAGCTCCCGCCCTTCCACGGAATCGGCGCCGCCCCAGAAGTAAAGGGTTTGGTTATCGAACGGGAACAGGCCAACCGACAGCAGTCGACCCTGGGAATCGCGGATCCGCAATCCGAGGATGCGATCGACGCGGCGCAGATGCTCTATGAGCAATCGCGGGTGGGAGCCGGGGAAGCCAGGCGCACTGCCTTTTCTGCGCATCGTGGCGCAGAACCGCTCGTAGAATTCGTCCGCGATTTCCGAGCTCTGGCAAATCTCCGCTTGCAGACCTGAAGCCAGCGCTTTTTTCACTTGATAACGGCGGCTCTTGTGCAAGCGCTTGAGCATCGATGCTTCATCATCTAACGGAACCCGGTAGGTGAGGTCTTGCACCGGTTCGAACCCGGCGGCCGCAAGCACCTCTTCGGGGAACCGATTCTGTTCAAATTCCACCATGGCGATGCCTTCGCGACAAGCCAAGGCATCCAGCGCGCGCAAAAATTCCGCTGGATCGGCGCCGGCATCCAGCAGAGCGCCCATGGAATTGGTGTACCAGCCCTTCAATGGGCTGCCCAGAATTCGAAACGGTCCCTTTCGCACCTCCCCGGCACAGAATAAGCCAAGACGGCGCCCATCCTTGCACACCGCCCACTTGCGAACGGAAACACCTCTGCTCTCGGCCAGATAATCAAGCCATGCTTGGCGATGGAAGATTTCAAAACCGGGATAAGCAACTACGAGTTCGTCCCAGCGGTTGAAATCTTCGGCGGAAAGAGGTGCCAATTCATATGGCCCGGAAACGAGTACAACCGCGTGGGTGGAATCCATCACAGAGCTGGACAACCTATCTCCTCCCGCCATCCTCGTCGGTGGACGTGCCGCTCCACTCGCGGACTACGACCGTGCAAAGAGGCAAGCATCATGCGCGCGTCTCCGTCAGAAAAGTTCGGTAATTCCATACTACTTCGCGGGCGAGTTGCTGCCTGGCGTCACCATCGTTGTTGCCATCTTCCCCGGCGACGGGCAGCAGCGCCCGGATTCGGCGAATCTCCGGCTCGCCAAAAGGGCCAGTGACACTCGCGGCCAACCGCCATGCGGCCTCGTAAATGTAATAACGCGGAGTACAGCGTAAGCCCATCGTGATCCATCGCGGCCAGCTCCACACGCCGCGCAGCCAACCAACACGCCGGGCGACATAGAGCCATCCCCGAAGCTTCTGCGGGGCGCTCTGCCGCGCGGCCACCGCAGCGAACAAAGCCTCCAGCGACGCTTGCGGCGCGGCTGAAGCGAGCTGTGCCAACTCCCAGCGCCACAACTGACCAGCGTAGTCGAGCGCTTCGCGGGAAAGCTCAGCGCCGGAATCAAAATCACCTCCGTCGCTGGTTGTTTTCCACCGGGTGCACTCGCGTACGCGTTCGGTGAAAGCATCAAGACCAAAGGGAAGCGTTGCTAGCTCTTCCGGATGTTCCGCTAGTTGTTGCAACGTCTGCGCTCGTTGGCTATACGTGGGTTCATAGGCTTCCAGAAACACCAGAAGCGATGTCGCCATGTCCAGAAACAGCTTCACCGCACGATAGTGCAGCTCATCAGAAGCGGTCGCCGGGTTCGAAAGGTGGAGATCGAGACATTCGATAGTGCGGTTAGCCAGCAGGCGCCACGCATCCTCTTTATCGATCGAGGAGGCGGGAAAACGAGGGATAAGTTCGAGGGGATTGTCATCTCCGCAGACGATGCGCCCGCAACAACGCAGTTCGTAAGTGAAGATGTGGGCCGGAAGCCGGCGAAAATAGTCATCGTGGACGACGGCCATTCCCACGTGGACAACCACTCCGGCGGCGCGCAAATCGGACTCGCACTTCGCGGTCAGGGCCGCCACGGTGCCGGCCGCCGGCAAGGGCGCATGCGGCTGGAATACGGCGATGAAATCCGCATCGCCAAGCACTTGCCAACCGTCGGGATGGGCGCGAATCGTCGCCTCGTCGCGAGCAACACTGCCAGTCAGGAGCAAGGTACGCAAGTGCTGGCCTTCCTGCTGTTGGCAAACGCGGGAGACAACCTCGCACACCAGCCCACGAACCGCCAACTGGTCGGCGCTTCCTATCCTGCCCGATTTGTTTACGATGTCAATCAATCCGCGGCACCTTGGATATCCTCAACCACCGCCTGCAACGCGCGCAGCCCTTCGGTTTCCTATCTCCTCGCGCTCTACAAGCTCGGGTGACGCGGCCCGCGCGGGATTAACGATAACGTGTCCTGTTCAATGCGTTTCGGCTTTATATTTTGACACTCGCCAGGAAGTGCTGCAAGATACAAGCTGTGTTGCCCTTAGCCCATGGTTTCTACGCGCTGTCGCTACCAACTGTATGCGCATTGCGGTTGCCATGGCTGAATTTCGATGTTGTCCGGTTTCTCGCGGCGGTGGTCAATCCAGGCGGCTCCATGAGGAACCATGCCATCTAGACGGTCGGGCAGGGCGAACGCGGTATTTGGTGCAATGTTGGTGGTGGTAGGCCTCGCAGTTCTCGGATACTGCGGGACCGTATTTCTGCCCAGAATGTCCTTGATCGTCGGCGGAAACATCGGAATAACCACCCGGGCACTTCCTGAAGCGACGATGGCAACGAGTTACAACGCATCGCTCACTGCGGAAGGTGGCACAGCGCCGTACAAATGGAGCGTGCAGAACGGGTGGTTGCCGGCGGGCCTGAAGCTTGATAGCGGCGGCACCCTGGCGGGAACGCCTGAGCTGCCGGGTGAGTTCTATTTCACCGCGCTCGTGACCGATTCCTCGACCCCTGCGCGGAGCGCGAACAAGCCGTTTGTGCTGCGCGTGCCGACGCGCGGATTGGCAATTGTTACCAGCAATTCGCTTCTGCCATGGGCGAGGGCAGGCTCCGAATACCAGGTGCGGTTCACTGCATGGGGTGGTGTGAGGCCTTACAACTGGGCCGCCAGCGGTCCACTTCCTCGCGGGTTAAAGCTGCAACGCGACGGCACACTGGCGGGAATACCGGAGCAAGCAGGCGATTTCCGCATCACGGTGCTGGTTAGCGATTTGCAGCGAACAGTAAGCAGGGAGTTCAGCCTTCACGTCAGTGCGGCAAGGGTCGACATGTTCGGCGGGGTGATCGCGTTGCATTCTGCCAAGGGAGGCACTGGCAACTGGCGTACTGAGAAGATTGGAAAGCGCTGGGTCATGATCACCCCGGCTGGCAATGCTTTCTGGATGACCGGCATTTGGGGAGTGACCGGCGACACCCGCGACGACGAGCGCGGCGGCAATTACAACCAGCGGGTATCTGCGAAGTACAGAAGCAATCCAACGATCTGGCTCCAGGCGAACAGGCGATTGAGATCGTGGGGCTTTAATTCCGTGGGACCGTGGAGTTACCGTATGGTTCTGCCCACCGACAATGAGCCGGAGTGGGGCGGAACGCAACCAGTGAAATTCCCCTATACGGTTAGAGGCGTTGACACTTCCGAGGGTGGGCGTCGGGACGGACTATTCAAGAACCTTTACGCCCGTCTCGATAAAAACTCGGCGCGTTATGCTGATTTCGGAGGCAACTTCCCTGATGTCTTCGACCCTGCATGGGTCAGCAACACGCATCATCAATATGCTATTCACAGCGAATTCATATATGCCTCGAAGTCGCCCTATTTTTTGGGTGCTTTTTCCGACGAAACTGACAATTTGGGGGGCTTTGGCCCAGGCGCCGAGTTCGCCAGCGACCCTCATGGCAAGACTCACTCACATCTGGGCTATATCGCGCTGGTGACCGCTCCGGTTCAGGTCACGAATCCCTATTCCTCGCCCGCCGGCCGGCCCTACGGGGACACAAAGGTCTACACGAAACTTGCTCTGCGAGACTTCTTGAAGGCGAAATACGGAACGATTGAGGCGTTGAATGCGGCATGGCATTCCAGCTATACGACCTTCGACAGCGATGGTGGGTGGCCAAACGGAAATGGGTTGCTGGACGAGAATGGCGGAACGACGCACAAATGGTTGGGAACAGGGGACCCGATATTGCCGCCTGATGCAGGCGCAGCCCCAAATCTGGTAAAGGATTTGGATGAGTTCCTGTACCGGATCGCACGGCAATTGCTTTCGGTACAGCGGGATGCATTTAGAGCGGTAGTCCCGAACGGTTTGTTTTTTGGACCGACCAGTATTGGCGGCTGGTGGGCTCCAGCGCGAGCTCCGATCTACCGTGCTGCTGGCGAGATCCTTGATGTAGTGAGCGTAACCACGGATTGCAGTCAAGCGCAGCTGGACTTCATAACTCGCGCTGCCGGAGATGTTCCACTGATAATCTGGGAGGGGATGGTGGCGAACCCGGACTCCAGCCGTTGGCGTCATGCCGAGTCCGACGCTGCCTCCGGCTCGTGGCAGGTGAGAACCCAGGCGGCTCGTGGGCAGCGCTACCGGCGTCGCATGGACTCCCTCTTCTCAGGAGTTTCTTCCGCTACCGGCTCCAGTCCTTATGTGGGGATCATGTGGTGGTGGTGGTTGGACATGATTAGCGAGCAAATGAACTGGGGACTGGTTTCCTTGATGGACAATTCCTACGACGGGATGGAAGCCAGCATCGCCCCTGGGATCGATGCCTGGGGATACCCGACGGGCGGCGAGGAAAAGAACTACGGCGATTTCATCGGCCCCGCACGGGAAATGAACTATTCAATCATCGAGCGGCTCAGCCATGAGCAGAGCGCCGGACCCGCGGGCCCGGCAGGGCGCGGAAAGTGACGCCGATGTGCCGGCCCCCGGCAGGATGAAGTCCGACCGGCGTAGATACCGGCAAGATTCACCGGCTTGGCAGGTAATTACATACGGGAATTAAAGCCGAGCTGCATCTCTGCAATGATTGCATCGGCTGCCGCGGCAGGGTCCGGTACCGCCGTAATCGGACGGCCGACAACCAGATAATCCGCCCCATCTTCGATCGCGGATCGCGGATCCCCGGATCGCTTATGATCTTGCAATTGCCCGCCCAGAGGTCGAATGCCGGGCGTTACCACCAACAGATCGCCGTGCGTTGCTTCCTTGATAAGCTTGGCTTCTCTTGGCGAAGTAATCACACCGTCACAGCCCGCCTCAAGCGCTTTCTTGGCGCGATGGAGAGCAAGTTCTTGCAGAGAACACTCGAACCCAAGGTCTCGAATATCCTTCACATCCAGGCAGGTGAGCACGGTGACCGACAACAGCTTCAGGCCGCTGTTGCCTCTGGCTTCAGCCGCCGCCGCAACGATTTCGGCATTGCCGTGAATCGTCAAAAAACTTACTCCGGCGTCGACCACGACCTTCACCGTGCGCTTGACGGTTTCACCAACGTCGAAAACCTTGAGATCGAGAAATATCTGCTTGTTGCGCGATTGCAGTTCACGTACAAATTCCAGCCCGGTACCGGTGAACAGCTCCAATCCAACTTTAAAAATATCCACCCGGGCATCCAGTTGGTCGACGATGCGCCTCGCGTCGCGAGCCGTCGGAACATCAAGCGCGACCATCAGTCGTGAGCGGGCATTGATAGGGGCAGTGTTGCGGAGAGAAGTAGTCATTAAAATTGGATCGTCGCCAGATTTGGCGCGCTTGCATACCAGTCTTTGTTGGAGTCTTACCTCAGCACCTCGCTGTAGAGTATCCTAGCGCAATGTGGCAGGCAAGACTTTATCGAACCGGGATGTAATGATGAAGACGGATGAATCGCTTTGAAGCAACAATCTATAGGTGGTGCTTAGCATAATGCCGATGCACGATGACATGGTGGCCATCCTCGAGAATCGTCCTCTGACCGGCGGCCATTACCTCTTGAGTCTGGATGCTCCGCGACAAGCGTCGGCCGTGCGGCCGGGCCAGTTTGCCATGTTGCGCATTCTCGGCCGCTCTGACGTGCTGCTGCGTCGGCCTATGAGCATCTTCAATCTAATGGCAGGTAATGGGCGCGGCGTGGCTACTCGACACGCGCCGAAGTCGCGCGTGATGGGGGGAAAGTCCCGGCCGGGGCAAGTGCCCCGTGTCATGCAGCTTCTCTACAAGGCCGTGGGGCGCGGCACGCGCCTGATTGCGGAGCTGAAGAAGGGCGATAAGGTCGGGCTGCTGGCGCCGCTCGGCCACGGCTTCTTCGAAGAGGAATACCTGCCGCAGGCGCGCGAAGCTGACGAGATTCTGCATGTCGCGGGCGGAATTGGCATTGCAGCGCTGCTGTTGCCCGCCAAGCGCCTGGCGGAAATGGAATTCAAACAGCGGCTTTTTTTCGGAGCGCGGACCAAAGCAGATCTGGTGGGTACGGCGGAATTCAAACCGCTGGTGCACGCCACGCTGCTGGCGACCGAGAATGGGTCGGCCGGATACCCCGGCTATGTGACGCGTCCCCTGGAGGAATACCTAGCCGCGCACACCAACAAGAAGTTTCTGCTGATGGCCTGTGGTCCGGGACCCATGCTGCGCGCCACGGTGGAACTTGCCAAGAAATTCCGCCACCCCTGCCTGGTCTCGATGGAAAACCGCATGGGCTGCGGGCTGGGAGCGTGCCTGGGTTGCTGCATCCGGGTCGAGAACGAAGGGCACGAAGCCTACCAGCGTGTCTGCACGGAAGGGCCGGTGTTCTGGGCGGAGAAGATTGTCTGGAAGTAGGTTCGAGATTCAATTGGAAAACGAGGACTCAGGAACCGCGCATGACTAGAGTGGAATCCGCAAGCAAGACCCGCACCGCGCGGCAGGCGCGCGCGGCGACCGCATCGGCGCCAGTCGAAACATTCACCCCCCAGATTGAAGCAGAGATTGCCGGAGTACGTTTTCAGAATCCCGTGTGGACGGCGAGTGGGACGTTCGGCTATGCCAAGGAATTTGCCCACCTCATCGACCTCGATCGACTCGGGGCGGTTTGCGTGAAGGGCATCTCGGCGGACCCGATGGAAGGCAACCCGGAGCCGCGCATATACGAAACCGCATCGGGAATGCTGAATGCCATCGGCCTGCAAAATGTGGGCGCAAAGCGATTTCTGACCGAGAAGCTGCCTTACCTGCGCACGCTCAAAACGCGTGTGGTGGTGAATGTTTTTGCGTATTCCACCGAGGACTACGTGCGCTGCATCGAAATCCTGAACGAGGGCGACGGCATCGCGGCGTATGAACTGAATATCTCCTGCCCCAATACGCGTTGCGGCGGCATCGTCTATGGCAGCGATCCGCGGCTGACGGAGGAAGTGGTAACGGCATCGAAAAAGGCGGCGCGCTATCCCCTGTTCGTCAAGCTCTCGCCAAATGTTGCGGATATCACGGTGTTCGCGCGTGCGGCGGAAAACGCGGGTGCTGACGCGCTCACGCTCATCAACACGTTCATCGGCATGGCTATTGATATCGAAACCGCCACGCCGCGCATTTCGAACGTTACGGCTGGGCTTTCCGGGCCGGCCATCAAGCCCTTGGCCCTGCGCATGGTCTATCAGGCTGCACGGGCTGTAAAGATTCCAGTCATCGGAATCGGCGGTATCGCCAGCGCCGATGATGCTTTGGAATTTATTATCGCTGGTGCGCGTGCAGTACAGGTAGGCACGGCCAACCTCTACGATCCCGGAACCTCGTTGCGGATCGTGGATGGCATTCTCGATTTTTGTCGTCGCAAGCGGCTGCACCTGTCGGATCTGGTGGGGTCGCTAAAGATCACTGCCACAAAAAGCTGACGGATTTCGGCAAGAGCCGGTCGTATCTTTCGCCAAGAATCCAAGAAGAGCGCCGCGCGCAAAAGGTTGTGGGCCTGCCATGTGCCCAGGCTCTTTTTTCGAGCCTGGCCCGAATCAGTTGATTTGAGTCTCGGTTATCCAGCGACGCAGGTGGAAGCGATCAAACTCACAGATGCTGGCAAACTGCAGTCCTGCCCGACCTGTGGAATCGCACCAGATAACGTCCGCTGCGCCCGAAATCTCAATCTTTGTCTTCGGCAAGGGAAACTGAAACTCTATTCGCCAACCTTGCTGCAAAATCTCCATGCCTTGGATCGCCATGCCGCTTTCGCTCAGGTTCAGCAGAAAACCGGGGGTGTCCGTTGTTTTCGTTAGATAGACCAAAGGCTTAACTGGAATACGTGAATTTCGCCTTCTGTTTGCCGTGTGACAGATGCTTTCTTCGGGGGTAATCATCGAGCACCGATCCTTGCACGAGGGTTCTACGTCATGGCAAGACGATATGTGCACGTTTCTTGCCACAATAAATTATTGAATTCTTTGGTAGTTAAGCGCTATAGCCGGGCTGGTACCCACGTTTGGAATAAGCAAACATGTGCAGAACCTTGCGCGGGTGCGCGGTTGGCCGAGGCTGCATATGTCGAGCGCGACGAATCACGGTCAAAGGGCGCCCCAGTTTCGCCGCTCGATAAAGACCGGCGGCTCGTAGACCAAACCGTTCTTCAGGCGGCGTTCTTCGCGGCGATGCTTCCACAGCAACACGGGACCGACCGCCCGTGACATCCACCTTGTCACCCCGCCAAATTCGCCTTCGATCTCAAGCCGCAGGTTGTGAATCCGCTGGCTGATCTCCGCATTCGCGTCCTTGAGTTGACGCTCCATGACCCACAAGGCTGCCGCATACCACGTCTTCAGTGGTTCGGCCTCAAAGTTGAACCGGGCGCGCACCCGCGCATCGGAGTGATCTCTGTAACGTCTCCATCCCTGGAGCATGGTCTCGCAAATGCGGTAAAGGCTGGGTCCGTTCAGCTCATAGTCGCGCAGGAATGCCCAATCCAGGAATCGCTTCGAGTCATCGCGCGAAATGGCGGCATGCCGGAAGTTGAATTTGTGCTGGCCGTGAATGTCCGCCAAATCGATGCCATCCAGCAGGCGTCCCTCATCCCGCATTTGCTGGTATAAGGGTGTGCCCGGAACCGGTGTGTACAGCATGAACTGATGAAAGTCGGTCTGGTGAGCGATGGCGTGCTCAACCTCCTGGCCAATGTTTTCGGGCGTATGGTGTTCCAGGCCAATAATGGTCGACCCCAGCAGCTTGATGCCATGCTGGCGTAACTCGCGCGCCAGTTCCAGGGTGTTGGTGCCGTGCAACTTGTCGTAACTCGAGCGCGGGGATTCCAGACCGATCCACACCCACGTCACGCCTAATTCCACCAGTTCCTCGATCGTGTACTGGCGGAGCGCATTGGCGGAGGCGAAGACGTAAAACGACCAGCTCTTGTTGTGCTTCTTCATGAGCGCGAGCAGTTCCATGGCACGCCGCCGGTGGAGCAGGAAGTTCTCGTCCATCATGAAGAAGAAACGAGCCCGCATGGTGCGTTCCATCTGGCTCATGATCTCGAACAGTTCACGTCCGGTATTGTAAAAGTTCGTGAATTTCCCCTTGCCTCCGAAAAACGAAGATGTGGTGCAGAAGTTGCAGCCCATGGGGCAGCCAACGGAAGGGATGATCGTTGCCGCGGCATCGCCAGGCCTCTCGTGAACCTTTTGTCCCATGATTCGGAAGTTGAATCCCGAGGCGATCTGCGGATGTCGTATCGGCGCGCTCGGGTCTTCCCCGAGATAGCTTCGCATCCAGGCGATTCCTTCGCCCTGCACGATATGATCGGCGTCGACCATGTGATCGATGCCGGGAATGGCCGCCACATGCCCGCCCACGACAACTTTGGATTGCGGTGAAAGCTGCCGCACCATGCGGCACATCTCGCGCACTTTGCCGACATTCACGATGATCGACGAGATGCCGACCACGTCGTAATTTTGGCTGGTCAACTCGTGCGCAAATGCCTCGCGCGTCGGGAAGTCGAGGACCGTGCAGGGAGCGGAGATATTCTCCTGGATCATCATGATGCCCCAGGAGCGGTGGAATAGCCGGGGTGAAAACGCTCCCTGGGCGCGGGTGACCTGGTTTTGGTAGAGCTCCATCGGGTTGATGGCTCGGCTGCCGAACTGGTCGTCTTGCGAATATGGGCCGAACACGGAAGTCAGCAAAACGCGAGCGTTGCCGGCCTTTGGATGGGTTTCCACCTATGCAATCCTCGTCTAAGTAGCTGATGTGCTATCCGAATCGTAATCATCTCAGCACTCGCCTGCCGTGATTAAGAGAAGAAAGTACAGAAAAATTACAATTCGACGGAACGCGCCCAAGCGGGAGCGTGCCTCGCAGGACAGCCGTCTGGGCGGTAATTGTTGCAACCGCGCGGTGCGGATCGAGGAGTTACTGACGTAACTTGCAACAGCAAGGAGGGGAAGTTATTTTCATGCTGCACAGACAGTTGACTGTGTCATTTAAGACCGGTGCTCTTGGGGGAGGACATCGGTCTTAAAACATAAATTGTCTTTCAGGCCGGCCGGTATCCGAAAGGATATCGGCCTTGTTCTTTGGGGGCAAATCCGCGTCTACGCAACTGAAAGAGTAAAGTGTTTGCAGGAGATCAGAATGCCAGATTCTGCGTTCTTTCAGCCGGAGCTGTTCGAATTCCTGCGGCAACTCAAACGCCATAACGACCGAGAATGGTTTGCCAAGAACAAGGCGCGCTATGAGCAAGTCGTGCGCGATCCGGCCCTGCGGTTCATCGCCGAGTTCCAATCGCCGCTCTCCCGCATCAGCGCTCATTTCGTTGCCGACCCGCGTCCCACGCGAGGTTCTCTATTTCGCATTTACCGCGATACCCGTTTCGCCGCCGACAAGCGTCCCTACAAGACGCATGTGGGCATGCATTTCTTGCATGCCGGCGGCAAGGACGTGCATGCGCCTCTTTTTTATCTGCATTTCGAGCCCGAAAATTGCTTCGCGGCGGCTGGGGTCTGGCATCCGGATAACCGCACTCTCACCAGGATTCGCGCGGCGATCGTCCGTGAGCCGAAGCAGTGGGCAAAGGTCACTCGGAAGCTGGAACTCGAAGGCGACAGCCTGACGCGGCCTCCCCGTGGATACGATTCGGAGCATCCATTCATTGAAGACCTCAAGCGGAAGGACTTCGTCGCCTCCGTTGCGCTCGAAGACGAGCAGGTGTGTAGCCCACGTTTCATGCGGGATTATGCTGCCGCGTGCAAGACCATGGTGCCGCTGGTCGAGTTCACGACAAAGGCCCTGGGACTGAAGTTTTAAGAGTTCGCATGATGGACGGGGAGTGGATCAGTTTCCGGAGCGCCCATGATCCAGGAGCAATCGGGCGAGTGGGAATTCAACTGCCAAGGTTGCGTGCCATAAGCCGACTTCCCATTACTAATCCGTGCAGCCTAGTTTGGATGACTTCCGAGTGGCCGAC
>CAWHUL010000022.1:0-37870 GCA_963832365.1 uncultured Acidobacteriota bacterium
GAATACACGCTGTTATTGAAAATACGTAACTTGTTGATTATACAGTACGTAGGATAAGTAAGATAAGCAGAAAATTGGTTTTATATCGGACATAAACCGGACTACTTGCCTGCTTATTCCCGGAGTCGCCGGGCGTCAGCCCACAGGTGTGGACGGCGGATCATGCTGATACTTCTCCAGGTTCTTCACCAGTCAGAATCCAATCAATGCTCTTACCTGAATAGGCTTTCAATTTCAGAAGCAACTCCAACGTGGGTGCACTCTGGCCCCGTTCATATTTTGCCACCTGCGCCTGCCCTAAATCCAACACCCTGCCGAACTCGTCCTGCGTTAGGTCAAACCCACGGATTTGCCGAATACGGTGCCCGATTGCTTTAAGATCAGGCTGCTTCTTGACATTCCTGTGAGTTGACATTATATTCCTAACGATGTATATTTTATTCCTATAAGGTCGGCTATCAACATGAAACGCCGCACATTCGGTCGCCAAACAATATATTTCACGGCCGCGGATGGGACGCAATTACCAAGTGAGGCACCCTAGGGCAGCGAATCCGATGAATGTGCTAGGGCTGACTTAAATGAAACATCATGGATAGGAGAAATGATGAACAGTATGAAACAAGCTCGAACTACCACGTCGCTCAGCGGCAAACTGAAATGCCCCAGGCGGTACACAAGATTTCCTTATGCTTGGGTCGCCAAAATGTGGGAACAGGGGCGCACGATTTCGCAAATTGCGCACGCGATTAAAAGGGTCGACAAGCAGAACCCTAAAGATCCTTACCATTCGCTTCGCAATTTCCTTTACCGGATGCACAAGGGATACACGGCGGGGAACGGACAAATCGTGCGGCTTCCCTACCGTGTATCACCGAAGCTGGTACGTGCGTGCAAACAAGCTGGACTGCGTGCTTGGGCATAGCGAGAGAAACCGATGCCGCAGACGCACGCAAAATCAGGGGCGCAGCGCAAGACCGTGAAGATAGTATCAGCGCCCCTGAGCAGCACACTAAACATCCTGGTCATCGGCGATGTCCACGTGGGCTCAATGTACGGACTCTTGCCGCCAGATTTCGTCAGCTGTGATGGCGCGGAGAAACCCCAAAACGAAGGTCAGAAGTATCTATGGGAATGCTGGCAAGACATGAAACGCAAAGCAGCGCGGTTCAGTATCGACTCGGTCGTCGTAAACGGTGACTTGATCGAGGGCAAGCAGCCAAAGCAGAAGGCGTCGGAGCTGACGCTGATTGCACCGAACGATCAGGAATCGGCAGCGGTTTTCATCATGCGGGACCTTCGAAACTGGTTGGAAAAGAACACTGGCCGCGAAGTGCCGTTCTACTTCATTCAAGGCACCGAGTACCACGAAGGGCGCGGCGCGGAGAACCTGGAGTCAATTGCCGCCCGCGTGCAGGGAGCACACATCGATTCCAATTTCACCGGCCGACACTGCAAAGAAGTGATCGATCTTGATGTCGGCGGCACGGTGCTGAATTTCGCCCATCACCTGGGCGGAGGCGCTGGATTCACGCGCTCGGGCAGCCTCGACGCAGAAGCTCTGTGGTGCCAGATCACCAGCAGCAAGGGACAGGCAGTTGCCGCCGATCTGATCGTACGCTCGCATCTGCACTACTTCATGCACGTGGAGCATGTTAACCGGCATGCTTTCCTGGTGCCGTGCTGGCAGTTGCAAACGCGTTTTGCGCGCCACCGCAGCGCTTACAAGCTGATGCCCGATGTTGGAGCGCTGATCTTCCATGTCCACCCACAGGCAAAGAAGGAGGGCATGGACCCAATCGCTTTTACCAAGTTGCTTTATAAGCTCCCCAGCCCGAGGGTGAACAAGCTGGCAGTGGGAAAAAGGCTGGCCAAGCCGAAAACAAAATGAGCGGCAAAGCACAATTCGAATCCAGCGCCGACGTGGAGCAACACTTCATATTACTCGCCGAACTCGCGCGTTCTCCGCAGCCTCCCGACGACTTGTGGGAGCAAATGGACAGGATGCGACGAGCAGTGAGCCGGAAAACGATGTTCGTGCCGCCAGTACCGCAGCCGCCGGCGTCCGTTTCATTTGATGTGATGCTGCCTGTCAGAGAACGGAAGGTGTATCCGTTGAAAAGTGTAGAACGAGTGGCGCTCGTTCCTGAGCAAACAAGCAAACAACCAAAAGCCCGTGCAGTCGCCCCTGCTCCGGGGTCGATCAAGAGTATGTTGCGGCCTGCACCAAGGCAACACACTGGACGGAAGAGATGAAAAGGTACATCGCACATCTTAAGAGCACATCACCGATTTCCTTTTCGCGCTATCACGGCACGCCAAAGCTCGACCGCGAGTCGGACATGGACTACGAAGAGCGCACCTGGCGCGAACGGCTGCACAGCAACGCGAAAGGAAACGTCGTAATTCCGCTGTTTGCGTTCAAGAACGCCTTGGATGCTGCCGCAAAGTACGAGGGCAAGAAGATCCCGGGCAAGCGCAATGCCACGTATACCAAACACGTTCATTCAGGCGTGATGGTTGAGGCCGCGGTTGTGCTTCCAATCAAAAAACTTAATGTACGCGGCGAGTGGCGGTTCGTCCCGGCGGATGGAACACCAGGCGGTGCAAAAAGGGTGATGAAGTGTTTTCCGGTGATTGATGAATGGAGTGGTGAGGTTTGCTTCGCGGTGATCGACGAGACGATCACGAAGGACATCCTGCAAGACTTCCTGGAGGTGGCAGGGAGCTATATCGAGATCGGCTCGTTCCGGCCGGAAAATCGCGGCATCTGGGGCCGTTTCAGGGTGGTTTCCCTGACTGAGGTCAGGACCAGAGCGGCGAGGGCAACCAGAAAGAGGCGCAGGGTCGCGGCATAGATGTTTTGGTTTGACTGGGCATGGCATCACGCGCCAGCTTGTGACTTGCCTGGACGTGACTTGACGAGATGCGACAGCGTTGGGGAAAAAATGATTTGATTGAGACTTGGCCAGTCCCGGCGGGACCTCACTGGAAATGACGGCGCGCGATGAGGCGAGACGAGATACGACGGCGTGGGGCTGACGTTGAGATTCGCCGTGACGGCGGTTGAAAGACAGGTAAGGAAGGAAGGTGTACATGGGTAAGCGCGTGGCAGTGTTGCTCATGCGAAATCTGGCTGACGCCCTACAACAAAACGATCTGACAGCCGTTACCAGCGAGCTGTATTGGCTCGGTCCAGAACAATATCGGGAATTGGATGAAGGGGTTCAGCTGCTTCCCAATAACTCTGAACAGTTAATCGCCTACGCGCAGGCGAACGCCCTGCATCCATTGGGAATCGTGATTGTAGGAGAGGACGGTGACTGGGGGCACGTTTTAATAGAGGAGGCGGTAGCGCCCGAACACCGCGAGACTGCCCGGAGGCTG
Source organism: uncultured Acidobacteriota bacterium (assembly GCA_963832365.1). Taxonomy (GTDB): domain Bacteria; phylum Acidobacteriota; class Terriglobia; order Terriglobales; family Acidobacteriaceae; genus CAWBRT01. Next base: position 3,388 of record CAWHUL010000022.1, read on the forward strand.
CTCCACTGGCATCTGCATCTTTGGCTTTGTGTTGCCCCGGCGGCGACCGCCGGCCGGGCGGACTGCTGATGAGCAAGCAAAGCTCCGCGCGGTCGCTCCGGAGTATGGTGGGCGAGATTGTCATCGCCCGCATCCCAGCGCTCAACGCGGACGAGATGACGATGGTGAAGCTGCATAAGGTGGAAGCCACTGGCATCTGGATTGAGAGCCAAGGCTTCACCGACGCGATGATGAAGAAGTGCAACCTCGCGACGTCGGTGACTACGTTGCTGCTATTTGTCCCTTTTCATCGTATCGAGTACATCGTGGGGTCGATCCGTACGCTTTCATTGTCTGAGAAGGCGTTGGGATTGTAGCGCTTAACCATCGAAACCAACCCGGTGTCGGAGGACACTATGGCGACCAGAAGGAGCAAACGGATGATCCCCAAAAGAAAGCCGCAGCCTAAACCGGACCGCGAAAAGCTCGCGAACACCAATTCCGGGCGAACGCCCGAAACGCGCCTTAAGCTTCCTGCCGGAGAGCCAGACCTTGAAGCTTTGCGTTCGGTCACGCGCGACTGGTCGAGAAATTTCTGCGGATGCATGAAATCGAGCCGAAGGCTTCGCCTATGACACTCGTTACCAGCGCCAATCGACTACGGCGCTCCATAGCAGGAGGGCAACGGACGTTCACGCTGGCGGACCCGAAACCAGCAAAAACCAGTAAATGAAAACAACCGCTACCAGGTGCTTAGGTACTGCCGAAGGGACAAAATCCAGACGGAAGCGCCCGCCATCGGAATGGAAGCGAATGGAAGTTCCTGAACTGCGCATCATTTCCGACGAGCTTTGGAACAGGGTGCAGGAAGTCAACCAGCGTGGTCGGGATAAATACTACGCAAGTCGTCTCGGGGGAATGAACCGCACTGAAACCAGCCGCACGTATCTTTTCAGCGGCACGATGTTCTGCGCAGTCTGCGGTGGTCCATTCACTGTGATTTGCGGCAAGAAACCGAACGTGCGCTACGGCTGCCCGAACTATCGCTTTCGTGACACCTGCACCAACAACGTTACAATTCTGCGAACACGCCTAGAGAAGCAGCTCATCGCTGCCCTTTCGACGAATCTTCTGGACCCTCGTCTGGAACAAGAACTCAGTCGCCAGTTTGTTGCGCAACTCAAAGCACGCATTGAAATGGAAGAGAAGCTGGCTCGTGAAGCTGTCTCGAACAGCGCCGAACTGAAGGAAGAACAGTCCGACTTGCAGGTCCAGGCGGAACATCTTGCTGATGCCATTGCCAGGCATGGTCTCTCATCGGTTCTGTCATTGCGACTTTCGACGCTCGAAGCTCGGTTGGCCGAAATCGAACGCCAGCTTGCAGCCAAGTCTCTGGCGAAACTGCCGACGTTTTCAGATGAAGAGATACGAGAGTTCCTTCACAAGGAATGCAAGGATTTCTGCGAAATACTGGTCGGTGACCCCGAACTGGCAAAACAGGAAATCCAGAAGCGCATTAAGAGGCTGGTGCTGACGCCGAAGCGCACCCCGAACGGCACCGTTCTCGAAGTCAGTGGCGATGTGGGGCTATTCCAACGGGAAGGTGTAATGGTGAACAATTCGCTGGAGGGAATTGCTCAGCATTACATCAGTCCGCCCCTTCGGTTTGAGGGCTGCACGCTCGACCCGTCGCTTCCGTTGGTTGCTTGAATATTCGTCATTGAGGAGTAGCCTGCGCGTCCCTCAATCAAAAGGACTTACGGGGAACGGTTTTGGCGAGCTCGCTATTTCGCAGAACTTGAGTGGTTGATGAGGTATACCCTCGCATGAGTCAAAACCGCAGCGACAGGCCCGAGGTACCGGCAGCTATTAAGCTTGCCGCACGCAAGCGTGTCGAAGCTGTATGGACGTGCTTGGATGTCCTGTGTCCCGATCTGGTGCTCCAGGATAAGAAAGTGCTCGCCGAGAAAGTGTTGGATTTGTCCCGTGGGGAGCAGCGGAAACCACCGAGGATTCTTATCACTCCGGCTCAGGTGACAAGCATTATTTGGGGAAACATGCAGGTGTATTAATCCCCGCTGCCCCATGGTGTTGTTCACGAAAGAGATTGCGGACGAATTCAACGAGTTTTTCAAGGCAGAAGAATGAAAGAGCTCGTCCTCAACAAATCGACTACGAACGCCCGGTGCAAACTAGTCACAAAAGGGGAAGTTTTTACGGAGCGCCGGAATTCCTAAACTTCTGTTCCGCCAGGGCACCTTAAAGTGGCTCCAGGATCAATTCCGGTTGTTGACACTCAGGCAGAATCCGCCTCAAGTTTCCCAGAACGCAGTTTCCGGGGACCCTAGCCGACTTTACGGAACGTCAAAGACAAGGATTCGTGCGAAGCCAGTTATGTCAGCCTTGTCGAATGCTTCGATGATGTCACGGCTAAGGGTCAACATCTTTTCGTCCGTAGTCAGAGGGACGGAGCCCCAGGGTCCGCGAACGCGGTTTCCGGGGACCCTGGAAGTAATCTGCTGCCCCTGAGTGGTTCCACGATAGCTTCCGGATTGCCTACATTCGCTGACCGCTAATCTCAGCTTAGGTGTGGGATTGACGAATCGGGCATCCAAAATCATGCACCAACCGCAAAAGCACTCGCATCGGATCGCGCTAGGAGGAAGTGTTATGAAAGCTGCAGTCGTTCCCGCGGTGAGCAGTTCGTGGCAGATCAAAGACGTTCCGCAACCTCAACCCGGACCCATGAAAATGCATGCAAGTGGCATCTGCTACACCGACGTGCACGAAACACTCGGACACATCCCAGGACAATTTCCTCGAATCCTCGGTCACGAGCCTGTTGGTGAAATCGTTGCTGTGGCTCCCGATGTCACGACGCCGGAAGTGGGCGACCGCGTGGGTACCGCCTGGATTCAATCCACCTGCGGTCGCTGCGAATGGTGCCAGCGTGGCCGCAGGATGTTCTGTCCCTATCTGAAGAGTACGGGTCTCGATGTACAAGGCGGTCACGCAGAGTACATGCTGATGAATGCCGACGCCACCTATCTGATTCCCGATAAGGTTTCTTACGAACAAGCAGCCCCGATTTTCTGCGCCGGTTACACCGTCTATAGCGGGCTCCGCTGGGCCGATCCCCAGCCGCACAAGCGCGTCGCCGTGCTCGGGATCGGTGGGCTTGGGCACCTGGCAGTGCAATACGCGAAAGCTGCGGGCTTCGAGACTATCGCCGTTTCTCACTCCCCCGATAAAGACAAGATGGTCCGGGATCTCGGCGTAGACGAGGTTGTCCGCGACGGCAAAAGCCTGGCCGCGGCAGGTGGCGCGGATGTGATCCTCAGCACCTCCAATTCAACCAAGTCGATGATAGACAGCATTCAGGGGTTGCGGCCGGATGGCCGACTTGTCGCTACGGGCGCTGACGAAGAGCCGCTTTCAGTCTCGCTGATGGATCTCATCCAGAAGCGCATTCTGATCATCGGCAGCCAGCAAAACGGCGCCGAATATCTCTACGAAGCCCTTGATTTCGTAGCGCAAGGAAAAGTCAAAACGATCGTCGAGACGTGCCCATTGGCAGAGGCACCGAAGGCCTATGAGCGCGTTGCGGAGGGCAAGGCCCGGTTCCGCGCCGTCCTCACAATGTAATCGCGGATGCGAGCAGTCACCGCCGGTTTCGGGTGGTAATCAGCGCGACACGCCTTGTCGTGGGCAGTAGCTCGCATAGACGCAACAATGAATTGGGCCTACTAAGCGGGCCAGTTCGTGTTGATGTTTAAAGAATGTTAAGCCACCAGCAAGACCTTCCCAATACCACCCTCTTCTGCAGCGGTTTGAGCTTCGCCTGCGCTGCTGAGTGGCAACTTCCGGCTGATCGGAATCACCAGTTTGCCATCTCGAACCGCTTCGGCCATGAACTGGAGAGTCTTCGTATCAGGTGTCGCATACACCGGTACCACCTTCACCGCGGGGAACTTCTCGGCGTTCTGCGGCGCTCCGAGAACCGATGCAAACACTCCTCCCTGTTTCACTTTGGCGATCAACTTTTCGGCGGTCTTGCCGTTGACCGTATCAGCAACCGCATCGAGCGGCGGAAGATTCGCAATCGCGTTGTCGTCGTCGGTTGCAACCACCTGATCCCCGCCGATGGTCTTCGCTTCGCCCATCTGTCTCTTCAAAACTCCTGCAATCACAGTCGCTCCGCGTTGCTTCGCCGTGAACACCGCCGAACGGCCGACATTTCCTGCAGCACCTGCGACGAGCACCGTCTGGCCCGCTTTGATTCCCGTAGCAGAAATTAGTTCGTTGCCAGTCGTCGTAACCAGCGGCAGCGCCGCCGCCTGGATCAAATCGAGTCCCTCGGGAACTTTCGCCAGGATCGCTGCTTTCACGACACAAAGTTCGGCGTACGTGTCGGCAGCCATTGCGAACACCTGGTCACCGCCAGAGAAGCCTTCCACTCCAGGCCCAGCCTTGACCACAGTCCCCGCAATATCGACTCCCATCAGCCCCGGGAACTTAATGGGATAGAAGTCTTTCGTTAGCCCGGCACGACGTTTGTAGTCGATCGGATTCACACTTGTGGCAGCGACCCGCACCAGCACTTCTCCTGGACCGGGCACCGGATCAGGGTACTCCTCGAACTTCAGCACTTCGGGGCCGCCATACTGGTGGACAACAACTGCTTTCATAACTCATCTCCTTCGCATGCTGGGTTGATGGACAGTTGGATGAACGAAGCAGGGGTTTGGTCACGACTCTGCTGTCGATCACCAAACCTTCATCCCGCCATCGACCACGATATCAACTCCGGTCACATACGAACTGTCATCGGAGGCAAGGAACAGGGCGACGCGTGCCACTTCTTCAGGCCGGCCGAGGCGACCCAATAGCGTCTTCCCGAGCATGTACCCGGCCCATTCCGGATCCTTCAGCTGCTCGCGCGTCTGGTTGGTTTCAATCAGCCCCGGCGAAATTGAGTTGGCGCGAATCCCAGATTCGCGGCCTTCCATCGCCAGCTGCCGGGTCATACCGATGATGCCCGCCTTGGCCGTGGTATGCGCAAGGGAGCCTAGGTTCTTGAAGCTCATCAGAGCGGTCAGGGAAGCGGTGTTCACGGCTACCCCGTGGCTAGCCTTTAAGTAAGGCCACGCAGCGCGGGTGAGGTAGAACACCAGGTCTACCTCGTCCCGACGATTGCGGTCCCACTCCTCGTCCGAGATGTCTTCCAGCCAGTTGAAGTACCCCATGGCGGCGTTGTTGAAGAGCACGTCGATCCGGCCGAAAGTGCGCACCGCAAAATCGACCAGCGCTTGACAGTCGGCTGGCTTGCTCAGATGGCATGGCTGCAAGGAGACCATCGTTCCACCCCCGCCGCGAACCGCTTCAACGGTGGCCTGCGCAGCGTCGACCTGCAGATCGCAGCCGACGACCAGAGCCCCCTCTCGAGCGAAGACTAAGGCGGCTTCGCGGCCCATGCTCCCGCCGGTGCCCGTAATGATGCAAACTTTGCCTGAAAGCCTGTTCGACATGGTGCTTCTACTGCGCACGGCGGGGTCCCTAAAGAGTCGCAGGTCTTCCCTCGGGACCGGATTTTGGGCAGGCCGATCCGCCGGGATATTCAGTCGAGACCAACTCGAAAACTTGGTCGGTTGCCGACCTGCTATTTTGTTTGCGAGCGCAATTCGGTCGGACGAATCCGAACCCAAGTAGGTATGAGCTTGGAAGTAACTGAACATCTCTGCTATCTCGGCGGCCCCAGGGAAGAAGCCGGCGAAAACTTCCTTCGGGACTTGTTTGAATGACAGTTTGTGACCCTGTCGATTTAGCGTGTCAACGATTTCGTTGAAGCTCATGAAATCACCGACGAGTGGCAGATACTCGCCATTGCCTGCCTCATCTGCGTGTGCGAATGCTCCGGCCACGATGTTGCCAAGTTCGGCAATGTCGCCCATGTGGATGCAACGCACATCTGGATCAAGCGGAAGAGCCCAGCCCAAGGATCCGTCTGCCTGCTTTTGCGGAGCAAGAGCGCCCACAAGGTTCTGGTAGTAGAAAGGCGCGATGACGAACGTATGATTCGCAAACCCGGCTTCCTTGACTATCCGATCGACCTTGGCCTTGCCGGTAAAGTGGGGAACGTGGAACTTGCCGCCGCTGATCGCTTCTACATCCGGCAGCGTGGACCAGATAAAGTGTTTGACGCCGGCATCCTTGGCAGCACGTACCGCCGCGGTTGCCTGCTTGAGCTCGTCGGTGCCTGCTTCCCGAAAATTGGTGACTAGAAAAACGCCGTGTGCCCCTTCAAATGCAGCTTTGAGGGTTTCCGGCCGGTGTAAATCTGCCTCGACGACTTCCTCGGCGAGTTCGCGATGCTTGTCTGGATTGCGGCTCAGAGCGCGCACCTTGAATTGGCCGTTGGCTTGCAGGGCACGTACCACTGCGCCTCCCTGCTGCCCCGTTGCGCCGATCACGGCGATGAGTTGTTTATCGTTGGGTGACATGTCTATTCCTTTCTCGGTGAAGTTTTCGCTCACAACCTTTCTTTCAAATCGTCAGGAGCCTGCACGTGCCGCCCTTAGAGCAGCCGTCCACCAGAGCAGGTCGTCAATCATCGTTTGGGCTTGTTTCTCAAGCTCGGCGAGTCCTTTGTCCACGTCGCCGCCCTGAAAATGCGCCCAAAGAGTCGCAATGGGAATGTGGACGGATGAGCGTACCGGGGCAATTTGAAGCTCAATCATCGTCTCCCGTAGCTGCTGGACGCTGCGCGCTCCCATGGCGCCGCCATAGCTTACGAAGGCAGCCGCCTTGCGATTCCACTCCGGATAAACCCAGTCGATCGCATTCTTCAGCACGGCTGAAGGGCCGTAGTTGTATTCGGGAGTGACGAAAACGAACCCGTCTGATGCGGCTATTGCGGCGGTCCAGCGTTTGACAACCTCATTCTCGTAAGGCGCGTGACCCGGCCTGGCCGGAGGCACGGCCTGGTCAAAGAAAGGCATCGGAAAGTCGCGAAGGTCGAGTAGTCGCGCTTCGATTCCGTCGCGTTTCTGGAGGTGCTGAAGAATCCATTGCGCCGGCTTCTCAGAAAACCGGCCCTGACGCGTGCTGCCGACGATTACGGAAATAGTGGTGATAATGTTCCTTTCTGAATCGCGAAAAGAGAGTTGTCAAGTACATATCTATATCAATATACTTGATGTCAATATATCGGATGCGTTAAGGGGCGGAAGGGACGCAGAGAAATGCAAGACACGTCTGGGGTTCATGTCTGGTTGGTGCTTATGAAGGCGTTTCGCGCTCTGGCGGCTCATGCGCAGGAGAGCTTGAACCTGAGCCGGACCGGCCTCGGCGACTCGGATTTCCGTGTACTCGAAGTGCTACTCCACCAGGGACCATTGCCGGTCAATACGATTGGTCCCAAAGTATGGCTTACGCCGGGATCGATCAGTGTCGCGGTCGATCGGTTGGAGAAGAAAGCGCTTGTGGAACGAAAGAATACCGGCGACCGGCGCGTGCGCCTGGTCGAGCTTACGGCGAAAGGACGCGCGCTCATCACCAAGACTTTTCGGGAGCACGCGACCGCGATGGAAGAGGCCGCCGGCGTCCTCTCAAAAGAGGAGCGGCTGATCTTGCTGCGGCTCCTAAAGAAACTGGGAAAAAGCGAGAAAGATGAGTCTTAGAGGCTGGCAGGCATGGCCGGGCAAGTCTGCCATCGTTCGAGATAAGAATAACGAGCAACAGACATCTGTTTTCCGCTCGCCGAAATCGCAACCGTAAGTACCTTTAAATGCGTGCCCATTTCGGGCAGCTGGTGAAGGCGTTTTTAGCTCACCGGTTGGAGCCGCATGGGGACGGTGCCGTTTCCGATGTTCTCGCAGCAGACAAGCTGGCCGACTTATTGCCCGCCGAGAATCTTCACACGTAGTCAAAAAGAGTCATGAAACCAAAATCCATGTGTAATTGCTGGTGGCAGTGAAATAGGGTCAGCCCCGGATTATCAGCAACGAAATCCACGGCGGCCTCCTTGGTATCCAGGCATTTGCATCGGATTTCGTGCCGCAGCACCCGCGCGCCAGTGAAGTTGGCTGGTACAGCACAATCGTCGGTTTACTGGGACTGGTGGCAAGCATCGTTGCTGGGCTGCTTTGGGACCGGATCGGCCATACGGCAGTCTTTCATTCGGTGCAGCCTTTGCCGTAGTGAGCAGCATTGGATTGCTCGTGTTAGTTCCAGGGAAACAGAAAAAAATGAGCAAGGGGCCCGGCGACGTCCAACTCCGGCCGGAGTCATTCTCGGCATAGGCATTTGGATACTTGTGCATCCGGGAGCATAGAAGTGAGCACTGAGAGCGGCTGCCAAGCTCGGGATTCCACGATCAACTTGAGTCACGATCCGCAGTCTGGAAATCAACAAACATCGATTCAAAGCCGCATAGACCAGCGTTCCTCGCCGATTCTGATTGGCTGTGGCGGAGTTCAGGGTTCACACCTGCACAAAAAAGGTAGCGCAAAGCAACCGAATGTCTGCGATTCGATGTCAGACGTAACAAACAAGAAATTGCGGACATGAGTGCAAGGTGGTTCGAAGATGATCCAAGAACATTTGCGTTTGACCGAAGCCCGTGAAGGAAAAGCGCCATGGCGTAAATGGGGACCCTATCTGAGCGAAAGGCAATGGGGGACCGTGCGCGAAGACTACAGCGAGTGGGGCGACGCCTGGAATTACTTTACCCACGACCAGGCCCGCTCGCGTGCCTATCGGTGGGGAGAAGATGGCATCGCTGGATTCTCGGACGACAAGCAGCGGCTTTGTTTCGCGCTGGCGCTCTGGAACGAGACACGATCCCATTCTCAAGGAGAGACTCTTTCGGCCTGACCAACAGCGAAGGTAATCACGGGGAAGACGTAAAGGAGTACTACTTCTATCTCGATTGCACTCCTACGAATTCCTACATGAAGTACCTGTACAAGTACCCGCAATGGGCCTTTCCGTACTTGGACCTGGTGACAACGAATCGCCAGCGCAATCGTTACCAACTGGAGTATGAACTGCTCGATACAGGAATATTCAACGAGGACACGATATTTCGATGTTTTGTCGAGTATGCGAAAGACTCACCCGAAGACTTCTTCATCAAGATCACGGTTTCAATCGGGGCGATCGATGCCGCAGCCATCCACGTTTTGCCGACTCTCTGGTTCCGCAACACCTGGTCGAGCGCGGAGAACGCACAACGCCCTCAACTCAAGCGAACCGACGCTCCCGGCGGTATCGCCGCGATCGTTGCTTCCGAACCAGCATTGGGCGAGTTCATTCTCTACGCCGAGGACGATCCCGAGCTACTGTTCACCGAGAACGAAACCAACAACCAGACGCGTCTTCGGGAAGCCAAAACGCGACACCCTACGTTAAGGACGCCTTCCATTCCTACGTCGTGAATGGCGACAAGAAGGCCGTCAATCCTGAGGACATCGGCACGAAGGCAGCAGCGCACTACGAGTTGACGTATTGGACCGAGACAGTCGAAGGTGATCCGGCTGCGCCTGACGAAGACAAGTCCTGCAATGATGTCTCCAAGGTCGTTAGCCCAGCATAGGTCGGAACCGGGTTTGACGAAATGATGAAGTAGCCCGGCAGCGCGAGGCAGATGAGTTCTACGACTCCATTACACCTACGTCGCTGAACGAGGACCAGGCGCGAATCATGCGACAGGCGCTGGCGGGCATGCTGTGGACAAAGCAGTACTACTCGTATGACGTGAGCAGATGGTTGGAGGAGCACAAGGTCGATTCCTGTCTTCGAGACCAGCAATTATCGGAATCGTGAATGGTTCCACATGTATAACGACGATGTCATCTCGATGCCGGACAAATGGGAGTATCCATGGTACGCCGCGTGGGACCTGGCATTTCACACGACGGCGTTGGCGGTGGTCGATGTGAAATTCGCCAAGCAGCAACTGGAATTGATGCTGGGACTCGCTTTATTTACATCCGAACGGACAGATTCCAGCCTACGAATGGAACTTCAGTGACGTAAATCCTCCGGTTCACGCGTGGGCCAGTATTTTCCTCTACAACACGGAGAAACTACTGCGCGGCGAAGGAGACATAGAGTTTCTCAGGAATGCCTTCAGCAAGCTGGCGCTGAACTTCACCTGGTGGGTGAACCGTAAGGACCGTGACGGCAGAAACGTTTTCGAGGGTGGGTTTCTTGGACTCGACAACATCAGCGTCTTCGATCGCAGCGCACCGATGCCCACCGGCGGCTATCTGGAACAGGCCGACGGCACTTCGTGGATGGCTATGTTCACGCAGAACATGTGCGAGATCGCTGTGGAGCTTGCCGCCCACGATAAGTTGTACGAGGACCACTGCGATCAAATTCTTCGAGCACTTCTTCTGGATCGCGGCGGCGATGAACCAAATGGGTGACAACGGCCTTTGGGATGAAGAGGACGGTTTCTATCTACGACTTGCTCCGCCTTGCCGGATGGCTCGGCTCATCGGCTGAAGGTACGTTCGATCATTGGCCTGCTTCCGCTGTGCGCTACGGCGATCGTTGAGAAAGATCGTCCGGGAGCAGGCGCCGCAGGTTGACGACAGATCTTCGAGCGGCTGTGGCGGATGCCGGAGGTTCGAACCAGCATTCATCCAATCGGTCCCGGAACACTTAGGAGTTAACGGGCGAGAGCATCTTTGCGCTCGTAAACCCAGATCGTCTGCGGCGACTACTGAGCCGTATGCTGGATGAGAATGAATTCCTGAGCCCTTACGGAATTCGAGCGCTGTCGCGGTACCACGCCGATCATCCATACGTTTGGTAAATGTGCGTGGTACAGCAATTCCGTGTCGACTATCTCCCTGCTGAGTCGAACAGTGGCATGTTCGGCGGCAATTCCAACTGGCGCGGACCGATCTGGATGCCGATGCAGGTGCTGATCAACGTGCATTGCTGCAGTTCTATCTGTATTACGGCGACAGCTTCAAAGTGGAATGCCCGACAGGCTCTGGAAGACACATGAACCTGTTTGAGGTATGCCAGGAGATCATTAATCGTCTGACGCGAATCTATCAGCGTGACGAGAATGGGCGTCGTCCGGTTTACGGCTGGGCACAGAAAGTTCCAAACGTGATCCCAACTGGCACGATCACCTTCTCTTCTACGAATACTTCCACGGTGACAACGGCGCGGGCGTTGGCGCCGAGCCATCAAACCGGTTGGACGGGAGTCATTGCGCGCCTCATCGATCTTTTTGGACGTGCGGACGCCGCAACTTTACTCGAGGCCGAAGTAACGCCGTATAAGGAACCCACGAAACTGTCGGCGTAACCCCAATCGAAACTTGTCACTCACGAGTGCAAACAGTTCGACAAGAATCACTTAGAAACAACAAAATTTCGTAGATTTCAATAATTTGCGAAATCGGGTTCTCTGGCCGGGGTTTCTGGATAAGCATTCAGACTCAGCATTTAGCGAATTAGTTGCAGTCATTCTGTCTCAGGCGACCACCCGGGGTTTTGCAACGAGTGCTTTGTTTCGCGGAACCCGTATTTATTTCGGGCTGCGGGGGAGAAATCTGTGACGAATAAAATATTCTTCGGCGCAATGGCTCTTTCGGCATCCGACGGTTTCATTTCGAGCCTCCAAGCAAACGGCCAGCATACCTCCACTGAGGAACATCACGTGGAGTGAAATTCCTGCGCTGCCGATACCGCCCTAGATCTCCTCTCCGGCTACCCGCCCGAAGCTTTCAAAGATTCGTGCAGTAACCATGCCAAAGATGAAGCCGCCAACATGAGCCATATAAGCGACGCCGCCCCCTGCCTTTACATCTGCCACCGATCCGACCTCGCTGAAGAGCTGAATGAGGAACCAGACTCCGATCCAAATCGCCGAGGGAATGAAAGCGACGCGGAAGAGAAAAAGCCAAACAGAATCAAGGTGCGTATCTGATCGCGAGGGTAGGTGACCAGAAAGGCTCCCATCACGCCCGCAATCGCGCCGCTGGCGCCTAGATTGGGAACGGTGGAATTGGGCATGGCCGCGATCTGCGCCAGCGAAGCCACCAGGCCGCTGAGCAAGTAAAACGACAAGTAGCGTAGCCGCCCCATCGTATCTTCAACTTCCGGGCCAAATGCCCATAGAATATCATGTTGCCAAAATGTGCATCCAGCCGCCGTGCATGAACATCGCCGTCACGATGGTCACCCAGTGTCGGCCTGCGACAATGTCGGCGGGGATCAACGCCCACTGATTTACAAATTCGGCACCGCCCTGCAGCTCCAACAGGAAGGCGAACGCGTTCGCGAGGATGATCGCGGTCGTTACGACAGGGGAACGTCTGGGCCGTCGAGATGCGTCTCCTAATGGGATCATGCCCCCACGCGGTCATCCTCCGTTTCTCAGGAGCTTCAGCGAAACGCTCCCGTGGACTTGCACACCTATAGCGCCATCTTTCGTTCAGCAACACGCCTTCCCGGCAGGTACACGACCGTGGGGGAATGTCGCACCGGTTGGGGGTAAAGCGCCATCAGTTCTAAGAATTGCGGCGGCATCTCGGAACTTACGTGCAACCCAAGCTCTTTAGCGTAATCGTAGGTAATTGGGAAATCATGCGTCCACCTACCCTCAGATAGCAAGGCTGCCAGATTGTCGGCAACCGAGTCTGGATATTTGCCGCCAAGCAGCTCCCGAACCGTTGTTTGAACCTGAGTGATGGCCTTTTTAGCTTGGTCCGCAAGGATTAAAGTCTCGTCGTTGAATTGTGGTTGCTGCTTCTGGTATAGCGGGCTTTCTTGCCAAGGAATGCTTCACCAGAATCGGAAGATCTTTCCCGTCGGATTCCAAGCCAGAGAGGCGTTCCGAAACATCACTCACGGTTAGCATTCTCGAAAAGTTCTGTTCACGAGGCAGTGCGCATCGCGCAATCCTGCGGAACGGAACTCGCGACCCCACCTTTTCGACCAAATTCTGCGGCGCTCTCTGAGCACTCAAAAAGGCAGTCATAACTTCTCGCGACACCGGGGAATACGTGTTGCTGATGCTGACCGCGCCGAACAAAATTGGGCTCTCTGGGCAGCGTACCAAGTATGCGCCGATGCCTTTCCAGAGTTGGAGCAGCGGCAGGTAGTGCCTTTGATATTCGGGTGTGATAAACGATCGACCCAGCTCAAGAGCGTCACCGATGGTTTCGAGGAATGACGGATCATAGCGGAACAGGGCTGCGGTATAGAGTCCGCTGATGCCGAATCGCGGCAGAATCTCGCACACGCTTCCCAGCCGATAGCCGCCGGCGATCTGGAGTTACGAAATAACCTTCTTTGAGAAAGGCGCTTACTGGACGGCGTTCGGTGGCCAATCTGCGGCCCAATGTCTAAGGTCATCTCATAAACGCAAAGGATGCGATAAGTTGCTCTTAATCAGCGATTTCCAATACGGCTTTCGGGTAGTGTCTCAGTTTCAATTTTGAGGGGCTTGCGTCCGTTTCGCGATCCGGGCATACTCGACTCATGGCAAAGCGCCCGCGTGATCCGAACCAACTTGCAAAGATGATCGTGGACATTGCCACAGGCGAAGTCGCCGATGAAGTTTCCCCCAAAAGAGAACCGCTACGGTTCGTGGCCGTAGCGGTGGTCTTAAAGGGGGAAAGGTAAGAGCCGACAATCTCTCTGACTCAGAACGCTCAGAGATTGCTCGGTTGGCTGCTAATGCGCGCTGGAAGAAAAGCTAGCTGGCGTTACGCCTCCGCTTTCCTTTCAGCGCCGCAGCGGCGAACCGCTCGGCAACGTCCGACGTTAGATCGGTCTTGAACGGTAATTCCATCTGGTCTGGATTCTTCCTGTTCCAGTGCTCAGTCGTATTCACACCAATGACAGCTTCATCAACCATCTGCTCACGGTAAAGTTTCAGTCCCTTAACCATTTGGGGACGAGTTGCTTCGTCTACATCAAACCAGAGCCAGAGCTGCTTCCCGCTAGCCATCTTTTTGATGTAAGCGAGATTCGCTTTATATGTCTTCTTGGTTGTCTTGTCCTCGCGTGTTTCCACGCGGGCAGCGTCCGAGAATTGCTGAGCGAACAAATCTAGTGGATCTTTAGGTTTAGGAAGTGGCCATCCCATCTGCTGAGCCATCTGGCCACTTCGTGCATATCGACTTCTTGCGCCCCAGTGACACGCCGGAAGTATCGGATGAATTTTTGTCTCTTTTCGATTGCTGTTGACATCAGTATGAGCGCTCCTTTTACGCTCCAATTTGGGCTATATCGCCCCAACCGTCATAGTTGGAACTTGGTGTGACGATTGATCTTATTTTCACTAGATGGTTGCGAAATAAATCGTACCTGTTCATCTGGTGTTGAAGCTGTCCGGCAACTATTCCAGGGTGAATATCTAGCGTTGCCGCAAAGCCCCGAATGTCTCGCTCCGCAAACATTGGAGCCTTGCGAGCGATGAAGTCCTCAAGCCTATCTTGGGGAACACAAAATTCCGCTGCCGCAGCATTGGCCACGCGCTCCTCGTCGGGAATGTCGCTAGACGTGCCAGCGCGCTCTTTTTCAAGATCAGCGTCTAGCATCACAGCACCGTGACCATGCCCCCGTAATACGTGCTCAATCTCGTGACGCAAGACAAACCAAAAATTGTCGATCCGGTCAAAGCGAAGTGACAGACCAATCACCGGGGAATCGCAGTTCTTTCCCACCCACAAGCAAACGCCGTCGATCTTGGCGGAAGGAAGAGATTCAACAATTACGAATCTCACCCCGCACTCCATCATGATGCGAGGGACCTTGCGTACTCCATCCGCCGATATAAGTAGCGGTTTAAGCTTGGAGAGCGCCGAACTTAGGGCGGAGTGGGAGTATTTCGGAACGGGTAAATCCTCTGCTAGCTCCCGTACCCGCCGCAACCATGCTAGTTGGATTGGGGTGGGCTCGCGGTCGCCGTCGGTTTCTCTTTGCTGCGTGGGGAGGTGCCACTACCTCATCAATGGAGGTTGCGCCAAAGAACTGGCACAGTGCGTCTTCGACATTCGCATCCTTGATGTCTGATATGCCTCTCAGCCATCCACGCTTTATCAGTGTCAGCAACCGGCAGTTCACTAAACACGCGCAACCGAGTGGCAAGCATTGGATCGGGACGAAACAAGAGGCGAGCCATTGCTAGGTCGTAGACTTTTTGAAGTTCAAGGAATTGCTCCGCTGGCACGCCAAAAACCTCACCTAAGGCCAGAGCCATTCCGGCATCAACAGCGCGTTTCCCGGATACAATCTTATTTAGTCCGGTTTCATCTACACCCAACACGATTGCAAGGACGCGCTGAGTCCAGCCGCGAGTATCAAGCAAGTGTTGGATCAATTGCCCTGGGGTCCGATAATCCTGATCGGGGATCATAATGAGCAAATCGTAATTAAGAGTATGTGTAATGTCAACAGGCAAATTGCCCGTAAAAGCAAACTGAATTTAATGCTTGACAAATAACAAGAGCAGAGCTACTCTGTTCTCATGAATCGGCTACCGCTTGAAACCCGCGCAAAGATAATCGGGCTGATGGTTGAAGGAAATAGCCTCCGAGCAATCAGTCGGCTGTGTGACGTGTCTATCAATACCGTGACTAAGCTGCTGGTCGATTTCGGCAAAGCGGCAATGACTTTCCACGATGAAACTGTGCGCGGTGTGCGTGTCCGGCGCCTCCAGTGCGATGAAATTTGGGGCATTTGTCGGCGCGAAGAAAAAGAATGTTTCAGCGGAGAAAGAAGCGGCTGGTTGGGGTGACACCTGGACATGGACCGCAATTGATGCCGATTCGAAACTCTGCGTCAGCTATCTGGTAGGCGGACGCGATGCAGGTTGGGCTCACGAGTTCATGCAAGATTGCGCGGATCGAATCAAGGGTCGCGTACAAGTCACCACGGACGGACACAGAGCCTATCTGGAAGCGGTTGAGGGCGCTTTTGGCATGGACGTGGATTATGCACAGCTCCAGAAGATATACGGCGCTCCGACCGATGCCGAGCAGCGCCGATATTCCCCGGCAAAATGCATCGGGGCTGACATGAAGGTTGTGAGCGGCAATCCCGATCCCAAGCATGTCAGCACGTCATTTGTGGAACGGCAGAACCTTACGATGCGGATGTCGATGCGGCGATTCACGCGGTTGACGAACGGGTTTAGCAAGAAAGTTGAAAATCACGCCTACGCAGTTGCAATCCACTTCATTCATTACAACTTTGCACGGATTCACAAAACGCTAAGGATCACGCCGAGTATGGCTGCGAATGCTATCGGATCACGTTTGGAGCCTCGAAGAAATCGCACAGCTTTCAAACTGAGACACTACCGGCTTTCGCACCAACTGCCGGTTGTGTTGTAATGAGGGGTACTGCTAGGCAAACATGACCCACCTGAGATTCAACAACATTCCTAATTACGTTCCTGGGAGGTAATTGCGTGGAAAGCAACACGGAGCTTGCCAAGAGCATTAAAAATGCGATGAGCGCCAAGCACCTGACCCGAGATCAACTTGCAGAAACGTTGGGAACAAACCCGTTCATGATTGAAAAGCTGCTCTCCGGCGACGTTGTCCCTTCTACACACCTAAAGAATCAGCTGATCGAAGTTCTCGAGATTCCGCGTGAGAGGATTGCGCGGCCTACGGATCGGCGCAACGGACAGGCGCGAGGCGCGTAACCAGCGAACGCGAGAAAGGCGGCCCAAGTGGGCGGCCGGCTAATACATTATTGAGCCGTGGTAAGCAGCAATGCCCGACAACCTGCAAGTGTCCGCTTTTGTTCTTATCCTCTACGATGTCTCCGATGAGATACGGCTGGAGGAGTTGCGACGAACTCTTGGGGCGCGAAATGCCGATCGCGTGCTGAAACTTGCGGCGCCTGAGTATTTACGACTCCAGCGGCCTCCAGTTGTGGAGGGCTTTGAAGAAACAACCCTTGAGTCCGGCGAAAAAGTTCGTTGGCAGGTCAAGTATTACGATTATGGTGTAGTCAGCATTCTGTTCGAGGCGCGCTTCTCTACGAACTGGGAAGACCTGCCGCGCTTGGCAAGCCGCTGGATGTCAAGCAGTGAATTTGAGCAGCAAGCTCTTCGGGTCGTGCAGGACAAGCTGAAACAGTGCGGCGCTGCCATCGTCAAACCCTATTCCGAGTGGATCAGCGAAGACTACTTCATCTTCAACCTGAGTCAACTCTCCAGTGATCTTCTTGCCCCCGACCTGTTGGCACAGCATGGAGATCAGATCGCAGAGATCGTGAGGGGAGAAACGCGGGCTCTTTCCGCCGATGAGCAGAGGGAAGTCTTGCAATCAAGCATATCGTACTACCCTACAGATCTGGCGGTAATCGGCTGGCATGCAGCTTTCCTCTACGACACCCCGGAAGGGGCGCGGCCCTCCATCCAGCTCCTGGAGTACGCAAATTCGCAGCTATTGGAATTCCGCTATTATGACGAACTGTTAACCCGTGAGACGACCAGAGTTTATAAGTTCCTGGAGCGTCCTACCGGCATCCTTCGCCACTGGCACCTTGCAAGAGAAGCTACGCGGTTGCAGAAGGTGACCGTGGAGATCAGGGAGCTCGCTGAACGCGCGGAGAACGCGGTAAAGTTTCTTAGCGACATGTTTGCCGCGCGCCTTTACAAGTTGGCAGCAGCCAAGGTGGGCGTGCTTGATTACCGCACCCTCGTAGAACAGAAGCTCCGTACCGCTGGCAGCTTCTATGAGTTTATGATCGGGGAGTTCCATCAAACCCGAACCTTTGTTTTGGAAGTCCTTGTAGTAATCATCCTTGTGGTTGAGCTTATCTTCTTGTTTTTTGGCCACCCCTGAAAGACAGAGTGTTCCACCGGGCGCACGCCCGCACCATTTTTCGCGACCCGCGAGTTTAAGCGCCATACGGGCCTTAGCTGCGCTTTTTCTATCTGGAAATGGCCTCGTAGCGGAAGCCGAGGAGTCTGCCCAGCCTGAATTGGAATAGCCCAACGTATTTGTATCGAACCATCCACATTCCTTACGCCAAGCCAGTATTCATCTGACTGTCATAAAGCCTTAACAAGGCGTTCACGTTGATCCGCCATTGTATGGGTGATTTCCGCTTCTCACAGCAATGCAGAAGATCGCGGAAATCCGTGAGGGTGGCTTGTCGATTGCCATACATACACAGCCAAATAACTTAGAACCTGGTAACCCGATTCATATGCAAGCATCTTCCAGACAACAGAGAACCAGCGACGAACCAGGCCGGTCACCAGTTGTCCAAATATCCAGGCTGGCTAAGACCTTCCGCTCCGGTCGTAAAGCGCTCAGCGATATAGCCCTCAACATTGAACCGGGGCAGATGGTAGCTCTGATCGGCGCTTCCGGATCGGGCAAGTCCACACTGCTTCGCAATCTGGCGGGGCTCACCGTTGGAGATCGAGCTTCGGGCGAAGTCAGAGTGCTTGGGCGAACCGTGCAAAAAGACGGTGTTCTGGCGCGGGATATCCGCAAGGTGCGGAGCCGTATAGGTTTTGTGTTTCAGCAATTCAACCTCGTCGATCGCTTGTCTTTGCTTACCAACGTATTGGCGGGAACACTTGGCCGGGTCCCAATGTGGCGGAGCACGATGTGCTGGTTTACGCGAGCGGAAAAGAACATGGCCATTGATGCCTTGGCGCTTGTGGGCATCGCTGAATATGCCAGTCAGCGGGCTAGCACGCTCTCTGGCGGGCAGCAGCAGCGCGCCGCGATAGCCAGGGCGCTGGTTCAGCAAGCAGAGATTATTTTGGCCGATGAACCGATCGCGTCGCTCGACCCTGAGGCATCCGTGCGCGTGATGGAAATCCTGTCCCAAATCAATCGCGATAACGGCATTACCGTGATCGTTTCGTTGCATCAGGTGGAGTTTGCCTTGAAGTACTGTTCCCGTGTGGTGGCTCTCAGGGATGGACAAATCGTTTACGACGGATCCAATGCGGATCTAACGCCAAACTCACTTCGCGAAATATATTGCTGCCAGGGCTCACAGCCGACAAGTGTGCCAATGAAGCCAAGTGTTGTGGCGCTAAATCCAGCAGTGTTCAGTTCCGCAAGCAATGCCGGCTAGGAGCTTCGCAAAGTGCGGGAGTTTGAAAGGCAGATGTGCGTGGCTGATCTGGGTTCGTGGGGGAAGAAATTGATTAATAGGAGAATTCAATGGCGTTTCAAAAACTGATGAGGATGGTGTGCGCGACCTGCTTGCTGGCGCTAATTTTGATGGCGGCAGAACCGGCAAGATCTCAGCAGGTCAATGAGTTGAACTTCGGGGTCATCCCCGCCGAATTGACACCGAACGCCAAGAAGTACTGGGAACCGTTTATCGACGACATGTCCAAGGCGGTTGGCATGAAAGTGAACGCCTTCTTCGCCTCGGACTACGCCGCGGTAATCGAAGCGATGCGCTTCAACAAGGTTCAGCTTGCCTGGTTCGGCAACAAGGCCGCCATGGAAGCCGTAGATCGTGCCAGCGGGGAAATCTTTGTCCAGGCACTGAATCTGGATGGCACTGCCGGCTATTGGTCGGTCCTGATCACTCGCAACGACAGCGACATCAAGAGCATCGACGACATTCTCAAGAATGGCAAGAAGTATAACTTCGGAAACGGAGATCCGAACTCCACCTCGGGATTCCTGATCCCAGCCTACTACATATTCGCCGTAAATAAGATTGATCCCAAAACGCATTTCAAAATTGCCCGCAATGCCAGCCATGAGGCCAATCTTCTGGCGGTTCTGACCAGGCAGGTGGACGTGGCGACGAACAACACCATGGACCTGGCGAAGATCCAGCGGGAACAGCCGGAGAAAGCTGCTCAGATCAGGGTCATCTGGAAATCTCCGCTCATTCCGAGCGACCCGCTGGTCTGGCGTAAAGATCTTCCAGCGGACCTGAAGGTCAAGATCAGAACCTTTATTCTGAACTACGGAAAGCAAGGCCCCGATGCCGAGCGGCAGCGGCAGATGCTGGCCCATCTGGGTCAAGGATGGCTGTCTTTCCATGAGTCGAGCAATGTGCAGCTCATCCCGATTCGACAACTCGAGCTTGCAAAACAAAAGATGAACATCGAGAACAGCCAAAACATGGCACCGCAAGAGAAGCAAGCGAAACTCACAGCCATTGATGCGAAGCTGGCTGACCTTCAAAAGCAAGCACAAAATACTTCGAAGTAGCTCAACAGGAAGCATCAGGATGTCATCCGGATGCTTCTTGTTTTGAAGGTTCTCTATGGCCAATCAATCGCATGTCGGCACGTTCGATCGCACGCTAGAAGGTGCTCCCAGAAGAACGATCCTGCAGGTTCTGGGCTGGGCCGCAGTTATTGCCGTGTTGGCTTGGTCCTGGCGGGGTGCGGAAATGAATCCGCTACTCTTAATCAAGGACCGGGGAAACATGGTTACGTTTGCCCGGGACTTCTTCCCGCCGGACTTTCGCGAGTGGAAATCCTATCTGGTGGAGATGGCGGTAACCATTCAGATCGCTATTTGGGGAACGCTGTTGGCCGTATTCTTCGCGATTCCCTTCGGCCTTCTAGCCTCAAAGAACGTTGCGCCTTGGTGGATCTATCAACCGGTGCGACGGGTGCTGGATTCGGCGCGAGCGATCAATGAAATGATGTTCGCCATGCTGTTCGTCGTGGTGGTAGGCATGGGTCCCTTTGCCGGCGTTCTGGCGCTGTTCGTTCACACCACCGGTGTTCTCGCGAAGCTCTTTTCGGAAGCCGTGGAAGCGATCGATCCCCGCCCGGTTGAAGGCATTCGTGTTACCGGAGCAACAGCACTCGAAGAGATTGTTTTTGGCATCATTCCACAGGTGTTGCCGCTGTGGGTCTCCTATTCGCTTTATCGCTTCGAGTCGAACGTGCGTTCCGCAAGCGTGGTGGGAATGGTGGGCGCCGGGGGCATCGGA
The DNA here is from genome assembly GCA_963832365.1 of uncultured Acidobacteriota bacterium. Classification (GTDB taxonomy): domain Bacteria; phylum Acidobacteriota; class Terriglobia; order Terriglobales; family Acidobacteriaceae; genus CAWBRT01. The sequence continues at coordinate 24,300 of CAWHUL010000022.1, forward strand.
ATGGTGCTTTGGGAAATCATTCAGGGCTTCCAGTTTCCGCAGACATGCGCCGTCATCCTCATCGTGATTGCGACGTGTAGCTTGATCGACATGGCGTCGTCGCAGGTAAGGAAGAAGATGCTTTAGCGGCTCCGATTCGAAGCACACGGCTGCGCCGCTAAAAACGCTCACTATTTCAGCAAGGCAGAAACAGAAATCAGTCCCTTCCAGGAGAGGTAATGACACAGTCTTCACCAAGCACAAAAGGCGGCGTCCGCGCTGTGATATTCGACATATCCGGTACTACCGTCGACTTCGGCAGCCGCGGGCCGGTGGTTGCCTTTGTCGAGCTGTTCGCTCGCCACGGAGTGGCCGTTTCGGAAGAAGAAGCACGTCGGCCTATGGGCGCCCACAAGAAAGATCATCTCTGGGCGATGCTAACCGATCCGGCGATATGCGGGCGCTGGACGAAAGCGAAGGGAACGCAGCCAACTCGCGAGGCGTTGGATCAACTCTACGATGAATTCCCAGCGGTGATGAAAGAGGCCCTGAAGCGCCACTCCGAAGTTATTCCCGGAGTATCTCGCATAGCTCTGGAGTTGCGGAACCGTGGAATCCGGATCGCTAACACAACCGGGTTCGACGCAGACATGATGGACGGTCTCAAAGAGCAAGCTGCCCAGGGCGGATACTCTCCAGACGTCTGGGTTACTCCAGACTTGGTTGGCCAGGGAAGGCCTTTCCCGTGGATGGCATTTTACGCGGCTCGTCAACTCGGCGTTTATCCGATGAGTTCGTTTGTCAAGGTAGGCGACACCCTCATTGACGTTGCAGAGGGGCATAACGCGGGTATGTGGACAGTGTCCGTCGTCCGCACCGGCAACGAAGTCGGACTTTCAGAAGAACAGTTGGAAAACTTGCCGTCATCGCAGCGAGATTCGCTGGTAGCGGCCGCCCGAAAGCGGCTGGAAGCCGCCGGCCCCCACTACGTAATTGACGCGGTGGCCGATCTAATGCCGGTCGTCGACGAAATATCATCCCGGATAGACCGCGGCGAACGTCCATAACGAGGAAGAAGCACCAAGCATGATCAGCAAAGCAATGGTTTTTACCGCCGTCGGCAGCCCTCTGGAGCTCCGGGAGTATCCCGTCACCCCACCCGAACCGGGAGGGATATGGGTCAAGGTGGCAATGTCAACTATATGCGGGTCCGACCTGCATACGACGTTGGGAGCACGTCCGGCGCCAGTTCCCATCATCCTCGGTCATGAAATCACTGGAAGAGTTGCGGCCTTAGGCAAAGGCGTAACCACCGATACGATGGGGCGGCCGCTCAAGGAAGGTGACCGCATCACTTGGACAATCTTCGCAAGTTGCGGGAACTGTTACTTCTGCAAAATCAAGAACTCTTCCCATGAAGTGCGTGAAGCTGTTTAAGTATGGGCACGAAACCTGCGCCGTTGCTCCCCACCTGAATGGCGGCTATGCGGAGTACTGCTATATCATTCCTGGCACATTCGTATTTAAGGTGCCTGACACCGTGTCCGACGAAGAGGTGACGCCGGCCAATTGTGGCCTCGCTACCATCATGCAAGCATTCGACGGAATCAAGATACAGCCTGAAGATCATGTCGTGATTCAAGGTGCGGGTCTGCTCGGAATTTATGCTGCGGCGGTGGCCAAGGACCGCGGCGCCGGGAAGGTGATCGTTCTCGATGTTGTGCCGGAACGGCTTGAAACGGCAAAGAGATTCGGCGCGGACGTGGTCTTAAACACCAGGGAATTGTCCGATAGCAGCATAGTCTCAGCCGTGATGGATCAGACCGGAGGCTGGGGAGCTGATATCGTCCTTGAAGTGGCGGGGACTCCCAAGGTTATTCCTGCAGGACTGAAGATGCTCCGCAAAGGAGGCCAGTACTGCTGGCAAGGAAACGTCTTTCCAGGCGCGAAGGTTGAAATTGATGCCTACGATATCATCACCCGCTGGCTCACTATTCGCGGCTTTCATAACTACGATGCCCTGCAACTTGCCGAGGCGATTGGATTCATCGAAAGAACTAAGGACAAGTATCCGTTCAAGGAGTTGGTTAGTCATAAGTTCCCGTTGGTAGATCTGGCCAAGGGGCTGAAAGTCGCGGAGGAAAGAAAGGCGGTTCGGGCAGCCATTTGTTTTTGAGGAGACCTATAAATTGAGCCATGCAGGTGGAGGATCGAATTGACAAGAACGGTTGAGCTTAACGGACGCTATTACGAATGGCGGGGGCAGCCTACCGTGATCCTCTGCGTTGACGGATTCGACCCGGCATATCTCGACCTTGGCTTGACTGATGGAATCTTCCCTACTATCTCCACCTTTAAGACGCAAGGATTCATGGCTACAGCCGACTCGGTTGTTCCTACGTTTACGAATCCCAACAACACCTCTATTGTCACAGGAGTGCCCCCATCGGTCCACGGCATTTCGGGCAACTACTATCTTGACCGAGAGACCGGCAAGGAAGTGATGGTCACTGACGCGCATCTGCTGCGCAGCGAGACAATCCTCGGGCTGTTCTCGCAGGCAGGCGTGAGAACGGCTGCCGTGACCGCCAAAGACAAGCTCCGTAAGATGCTGGCCCACAACCTCAAGGGGATCGCGTTCTCCTCTCAATGCGCAGATTGCTGCACTATCGAGGAGAACGGAATTACAGACGTTGAGGAAATGGTTGGTAGGTGTAGACCCGAGATGTACGATCCCGACCTTTCTCTTTTTGTACTGGATGCCGGTATCCGCCTGCTCGAACGGAAAGCGGCGGACCTTCTCTACCTCTCGCTGTCCGACGTGGTGCAGCACGGTCACGCGCCGGGCGAACCTGAGAGTGATGCGTTTTATCGGGCAATCGATCAGCGTGTAGCCAGAATGCTCGCTCTGGGCGCGGTCGTGGGAATTACGGGTGATCACGGCATGAACGATAAGTGTCGCGCGGATGGCACTTCCAACGTGGTGTTCCTGGAAGACGAGTTGAATGCTCGCTTTGGCGAAGGCGCCGTCCGAGTGATTTGTCCGATCACCGATCCCTTTGTCATGCACCATGGTGCCTTGGGATCATTCGTGCGGGTTTATCGCAAGAACTCCACCGACATGGACGTGTTGATGGAAGCTACAAGATCGCTCCCCGGTATTGAACTGGTGCTGGACGGGCCGAGCGCTGCGGAGCGATTTGAACTGCCACTTGACCGGGAAGCAGACTTCGTTGCTGTAAGTGATCGCCATGCCGTGATCGGTGCAACCCGCGCAGAACATCCAACCCTTCCCGGTGCCCGGCTTCGCTCCCACGGAGGCATATCCGAGCAGCCCGTCCCCTTCATTCTGTCGCGGCAACTTAACGAGAGATACCGTCGGATCGCGGAAAGCCGACGCTTGCGGAATTTCGATATCTTTGAGTTCGCTCTCAATGGTGTACAGAGACCCAATTAATCAGGCGCAGCTTCGCAAAGCGGTCGTGAACATGTCGTTATACACTTGTGAAAACCTAGCGCGCGCCTTTAGGAGCGATTTGTCCATGTGGCGCGTAAATTGAGTTTTCGACCCGGTTTTCTTTGGGGTGTGTCGACCTCGGCACACCAGTTTGAAGGTGGGAACCTCGACAATCAGTGGGCTGCCTGGGAGCGCCGTGGCGGAATCCGCTCCGGGCACGCTTGCGCCGCCGCATGCAACTGGTGGGAGCGTGCGGAAGCGGACCTGGATCTGTGCTACGCATTGGGCTTAAACGCCATCCGCATCTCAGTCGACTGGGGACGGGTGGAACCGATCGAAGGCAAGCTGGAACCGGAGCGCCCTGGCGCGTTACCGCGCGATGCTGTGCGCGGCGGTGCAGCGCGGGATGCGACCGTTCGTGACGTTGCATCACTTTACCCATCCGCAATGGCTGGAAGAGTCGGGCGGGTTCACCGCCATGAGCGCCGCCAGGAAGTTTGCGTTTTTTGCTGAACGAGTGGTCGGCGAACTGGGCGAGTTCTGCCGAGACTGGCTGACCTTCAACGAACCAAATGTCTATGCCAGCTTCGGTTACGTCTTCGGCGAATTCCCGCCGGGTTTGCGCTATCGCTATTATGACTATGCGCTGGTGATGGCCAATATGCATCGGGCGCATGCGCTGGCCTATGAACGCATCCACAGTGTGCAACCGGAGGCCGCGGTCGGCATCGCCACTAACTGGGTCGAGTTCCAGGCGGCGAGCAATTCCGCCCCGGACCGGTTGGCGGCTTACACCTACGACACGGTTTTCAATCGCTCGACGTTGCAGTTGTTCACCTGCGGCAATTTGCAGTTTCCCTTCGGCGCGTTCGCGCCGGAAGTTCCCGAGGTGATGCAGAAGATCGATTTCATTGGGCTTAATGTCTACAACCGTCTGCACGTGCGAGCGCCCTGGAACGAGACTTCGCGGCGCAGCGGCGGGCTGTTCGTGCCCGTCGACGCGCCGCAGGGCGATCACGGAGTCGAATTGCCTTACGGCGAAGCCTATCCGGACGCGATCCTGGTGGCCGCAACCGAATATGCGCGCCTCGGCGTGCCGCTCTATATCACGGAAAACGGAGTGCCCGACCGCGCCGACCGCGCCGACCGCATCCGCCCGTGGGTGATTGTGCAAAGCGTGCGGCGTATACAGGACTTGGTTACGCGCGGAGTCGACATGCGTGGATATTTCCACTGGAGTCTGGTGGACAACTTCGAATGGAGCGAGGGCTGGACCCTGCGCTTCGGACTCTATGACATGGACCCAGTGACCCAGACCAGAAGACCTAGAGTGAGTGCCGGCTTATATCGCGAGATCATTGCGCAAAACGGATTGAGTTACGAGCAGCTCAGCAGGTTCTCTGAACCGCCCGCCCCCTGCAGCGGCTAATTCGGTCGAGCGCCGCTGTCAACGTCGGTCCAATAGTTCTGATCGCGAAGGAAATATGTGCGATCGAACGTGTGTAGCGCGGTGTTCAGGAACATGCGCGCTATTTTCAGGCGTCCCATTTTCCGAAAGCGCCGGTTGGAGGTCAGTACGTGGCCGCTGACAATGCCGAAGCGGCGCGGACTCACCTGCTTGCTCAGCAGGTAATCTTCAGCGTAGAGCGCGCGCTCGTCGAAGCCGCCAAGCTGGTTGAACTTCGCCCGGTCAAACAGCATGAACATGCCGGTGGCGAATGGTTGCGCCCACGACGCGAGCCGTTGTGCCAGGTTGTTGCCGGCGAATAGCAAATGGTCGGGAACTGCCCCGCCGGTGCAGCGAATATTGGTCGTGAGGCAGTACAGCTTCCTCCGCTTCATGGTGTCCATCGCGCGGCGCAGCAAGGTGTCGTCGTTGAATTCGATATCGGCGTCGATGAACAATACGTACGGCGTAGTGGCGAGGTGCGCTCCGCGATTGCGTCCCACGGCTGGAAGTCCACCGGCAATCACCGAGATTCTCAACTGATCCGCGAACAGGGCGGCCAGGTCCACGGTCCCGTCGGTCGAGCCCGCATCAGCAACGTAGACTCTCGTATGCGGCAAAAGCGGGTAGTCCTGCCTGCTCAAAGAGATCAGCAACCGAGGGAGGGTGTGGACCTCGTTTTTCGCGGGGATCACGATAGTCAGTTCGGGCTGAGTAAGCATGGATGGTAACTCCTTCTTCGTCGACGGTGATGTACGTGGGCTGCTCGTCGACCCAGCACCCTGAGTTGTAGTAGGCAACGCCTTGCTGCTCGGCCTGCAATGCGACGTGGGTATGTCCGCAGAAGATGCGGTCGATGCGGCCTTGGCGTGCGTAGGCGATGGCTCCGGCGGTGACCTTGGAAGAGAGCCGCAGCCAGCGGGTGTTCATGCGGTCGAGGAAGCGCGAGAACGCTTTGCTGCGGCTATCGAGCTTCTGGATTTCGTGGAATAGAAACTCGCCGAAGCGGCTGAGAAGCAGATTGCGGCTGACGAAGCGATCGAACTGGTGTCCGTGGATGGCAAGATGCCGCTTATCCGCGTATTCCCAAACATAACGCTGGTAGACAGGCACTCCGACCAGGTGCGACATGATGTTGGCAAGACCCTGATCGTGATTCCCTTCGACCCAAACCACTTCCACCTTACGTTTTGGATTGGAGAGCTTGCGAATGCAGGAAAGGAACTTCCAGTGTTCGCTGGTAAGACGACGGAAGTTGAGGTCGGAAAAAATGTCTCCCAGCAAAATCAGTCTGGCATAGCGCAACGATTGCAGCAGATCGAGTGCTTCGCGGGCCCTGCTCAGTTCAGATCCCAAGTGCAGGTCGGAAATAATTAGCGTGTCAGGAATCGCATCCGACATGCCGATATGATGCTGTGTAGTGTTTAACACTTGGTAAAGAAGAGATGAAAAGACGGAGAATACGCCGGGGTACAAACCCGGGGGAACCATGATAGTTATTGGGGTTTTCGATTCAGAAGGGATTTAACATTGCGTTAACATCTTTCTCATGTCGTCCTAACACACGCCAGGCGGCACGCAGCATCCTGCAAGCCCTAAACTGCGAAATCCCGACCGGCGCCGTAAATCGACTGGCGGGAAGTAAAGCGCCTTGGGCTAGCTCGCAAATTGACATGAAACGCATGTGCCCACCGCCGATGAGCGAGTCCTGCGCAGGTCGCTTGACTGAGCGGCAAGCTGGGCGGCCGGCCCCAAAGCACACTTCGAAAGTTGCAGCCTCTTGTGGCGAGCCTTCATCTCCCTGCTGAATCTTTGTCGGCTAGAGCAGACTTGAAGCCGCGAATGCCCTCGCCGAAGCTTTTCCCGAGCTCTCCGAGCTTACTGGGGCCGAAGATCAGCAATGCTATGCCGAAGATCACCGCAAGTTCAGGTAATCCGAGTTTCCCAATCATGAATTCATCCTTTGAAAATCCGAGATGAAAGTCTAAAAAAGAGCCCGCATAACCCGCGGGCCCCTGTCGCTTCCTGCCGCAGCTCACCTCGGCTCCCCGGCGAGCCGTGTTACCGGCTTTGCGCCGGCTGCGGTCAGGCTTCGCGAGACCTAACTGCCGGCTGCGACGGCGAAGATGCCGTCGTAGTTCAGAACTGCCCAGGCGGAGTTCGTTGTCGGATCTATGCCGTAGGTGCCCAAGCCGTAACTGGAGCTCCAGGGCCCATTCACATAGCTCTTCGTACCGCCGACGTTCTGGTTGACGGCGTTATTCCAGTTGCCGTTAGAATCCAAGGCGCACAGGACAAGTCCCTTCCTTACGCCCGAAGTGCCCGGAAGAGCCATGGAGAGCGTGTAAGTATCCTGCTGAGATCCTCCGACGAAGGGATCGATTCCCCGAAGTGACAGGATGTCGCTTACGGTGGGCGCCACGGACGGAAGCCAGCCGGTATTGACTACCTTTACGTAGGCTAGTCCGACTGCATCGGTCGAGTGGCTGTTGTTGCTTCCGCTCAGTATCTTCGCCGTCGTCCCTGCGGAGGAGCTGTCTTGAATGTGGGCATCCGTGACATAACTCTTGCCTTGCTGCACTACGAACTGTTTGCCGTTGAGGCCGTAACCGAAAGTCTCGCGCTTGGCGAAGTTGAGGCCGACAGCGTTGTAGATCAGCAGCTCGCTTGGAGTTGACTGGAATGGGTACACATCGGCCGAATAGTAATCCACGGTTACCGTCGAGCCGAGCACCGTGAAAATGTAATAGCCGACCGTGTAGAGTTCCTGGGAGATAACCTGCCGCCGACCCTTACCGTCGAAGCTGGTCAGCGGAGAATAGACCGAGTCATTGGAATGGCCCAGCGGAACGGTGACCGAGACATTGTTACCCGAGCCCAGTGGCACATAGAACTTTGAACTATCGGAAGCGGTCAGGATCTGCATTACGCTCGACTGGCCATCCGGACTGGAAATCAGCGAGCGGTCGTGCATATGGTCATGGCCGTTGATGTAGTACCCGACTTTGTTGCTGAACAGGCTGCTGAAGAACGCATTCTGCGCGGTGGGGTTCAGGCTGGGGTCATTGCCGAACAGGACGTCGGTGTGATTGCAAGTGATCAAACCTTTGTGTGAAAAGACGAAAGCGTGGCTGCCCGCCGGCCTCGACGAAAGCTGCTGGGAAATCCACGATTGCTGCGCTGCAATCGTGGTCGCAGAATTGTAGCCCGCAGGAGCGGTGGTCGGTGTGAACTGATCCAACAGGATAAAGCGGGCGTTGTTGACATCGAACGAATAGCTCAAGCCCTTCAATCCGCCATCACCCCATGGATCAGGGCTGCTGAAGTTGGAACCAAGCGTGAACGCGGAGCCCGTCTTGGCGGCGTAAGGATTGCCTGCAGCGTCGTGTACGACATTGGGATCGGTGCTGGCAAACGTTCCGGTTACGTCTGCAGGAGAGGCATTGTGCTGTCCCGTCTGGGTTTGCGGGTAGACTCTCCGGAATTCCGTGGCGCCGGCAACTCCGTCGTCGTGATTGCCGCGATGGGGGAAGAATCCGATGCCGGCGTTGTAGAGAGACTGAGCATAGAGCGCACGGGTGGTTTCACCAGCGATGGGATTGGGATTGGTGGCGGGAGCGAGGTTATCGTTATCGCAGAGATCGCCAACGTGGACGACGAACTTGACTCCCTGGTTGATGAGCTGCTGCTGAATCTGGTTGGCAATGTGGACAGCAGCTGTGTTGGGGTTGTTGCCGTCGTCAGGGACGCCAGTCCATTGCGTATCCGCCATTACTGCAAACTTCCATGCCCCGGAGGCAGAGATCATGGCCTGCGCATCGGTCACGGCCTGCGGCGTGCTTGATGATCCACCGCACGCATCAAGAACAGAGGTTAGCGCGACGGCACCGGCGGCACCGGCCGCCGTCCGCGTGATGAATTGTCTTCTATTAACGCCGGTTGATTTTGGCTGTTCGTTTTCGTCGTTGTGCGACATGTTGCCTCTCTCCGTATGATTTTTTTGTGATGTGTGGGAGCTTTCCCGGAACTCTGTCGCGGTAACATACGCAAGCCGGGCCGTTGCCGAGTCCTTCTCCTGCCGGGAGCGAGACTGTCCTGGCTGGTGTGGTCACGGTGATGGCTCGCACTTGAAAGTTGCCGCTGCCCAGAAACTCAGGAGTGCTCGCTCAGTGATATCAATCGGTTATGACAGTGTTGTGACAGAGGAGTGAACGACTGGTTAAATTCGAACTAAGAGCGGCACAGTTGCCCAGGCGGGTGTGCAGAGCCGCGGGCGGGGAGGCACGATGGTGTTCCGGACAGGGGTTCCCATTGGAGGGTGCCATATCAAAATTAATGAGAGGCCGTTGTATGAATCAGAAGGACTTACGCGATTGAAGCGCCACGGTTCAGATTCATAAGCTGTTGGTTATCCAATAGGTTCTTCAGTTCGGGACCAGGGGTCGGTCAGCTCGATGCGGCTGTCGAGCGGGCCGCCTAGGAGAACCGGCAGGCGCAGTTGTTGATGACGCAGCCCGGCGTGGGTCCGATCACGGCGCTGGCATACGTGCTGACGATAGGGGATGCGACACGGTCCCACCGCAGTAAGCAGGTGGCCAGCTATCTCGGCCTAATTCCAAGCGAGCACAGCTCAAGTAATCGGCGGCGACTGGGGTCGATCAGCAAGCAGGGAAATTCGTTTATGCGCATGTTGCTGGTCGAGAGTGCGCAAACGGTGAACCGACTAGATGAGAGTTTTCGCAAGCAGTACGCAGTTCGCTGCCACCGCATGGCGAAGGGAGTCGCCAAGGTGGCAGCGGCAAGAAGATTAGCCGTGCGATTGTTCTGGATGCTGCGCACCAACACAGCATATCCGGAGATCGCTCGCATCGAGAGCAGCCCGAGATAAAGGTGTGGTCAGCGCAAGCCAGACCGGGAAATTGAATGGGCACTCTCGCATCCAGACTGACCGGTGCAGAAGACGGCGCTGACGCGCCTTGGAAAACGCAAAACGTTTTCCACTTCCGCACCGCTCCGGCGGCTGGATGTTCGCATGGAAGAATCATGGCCGCGCAGCTTGTGGCCGCATCGATGGTTGGTGGAACGGTCCGTCGCGTCCACCAAGCGGTGATTCAGCGTGAGAGCCCAGGGTCTTGGCCGACCCGCTTCGGTTCTGCGAGATGCTAACCTAACGAGGCAGGAGCTAGGATGAACGCACTTGACCAGATCTTTGGCTGGCTGATGATTGCCTTCGGGGTAGCTCAGTCCATTACGAACTTCCGCATCCAGTCGTCCAGTCATCTCACGTTGTCGCTGTCAGGAACAGCGGCGGCCATGATTATCGGCGGTTTTCTGAACGTATCGCGCGCCCGGAACAAGTATGGGCTTACGCGAGCGTTCTCAGTAATCGGGAATCTGCTGATCCTGGTGCTTGCGGTGGGGATTGCATGGCCAGTGCGCTACCACCTGTTACACAATTGGCAGGCACTGGGAATTCTGATCGTAACCCTCATCGAACTGTTGTTTGCTTTGCGGGGGTGAGATGCCCCTCGTCCCCATCGGATCAGCCGAGCCGGTTCGATCAGGGCACAACGCCAAGCAGATCGCCGCCTGCGAACTCCACACGGACACCGACGAACTCGGAGCGAAGCTTCTCGAGCGCTTGGAACGTCAGGCATGGTGTCCGGTGATCCCGAAGACGTCTGAGACGCATCTCATTAGTATTGTCAGAATCTCGAGTGTTGTCAGAATCTCGGACCAGTGAGCCTCTTATCTTGCGGGCACAAATCAAACTCGGCCGAATCGCCGGGATCCCGGTCGGGCTGCACTACAGCTGGCTGCTTATCGCCCTCCTGATTACGTTATCGCTCGCCCAGCATTTTCATGAGACCACGAGGCAATGGAGCGAGACTGTAGTATGGGCTGCCGCAATCGGGACCGGGCTGCTGTTCTTTGCGGCGCTGTTACTGCATGAGTTGGCACACTCGCTGGTCGCCAAAGCGCACGGCATGCATGTAAGGTCGATCACTCTGTTTGCGCTGGGCGGGGTATCACAGATCGAGTCCGAGTCGCCGGACGCGAAGACTGAGTTCTGGATGGCAATTGCCGGTCCTCTGACCAGTGCCGCCATTGGGATATCACTCCTTCTCATTGCCATGGTTGCAGGCTGGCGCCCCGGCATTACGGCAGACGATCCGTTAATTTCCGTGCTGGTATGGCTCGGGTACATCAACCTCACACTAGCGGCGTTCAATATGGTTCCCGGGTACCCACTGGACGGCGGTCGCGTTCTGCGGGCTGTGATCTGGCGCATCACTGGCGACCCTGACCGCTCGACGCGACTGGCTGCGCAGGCCGGGCGGGCAGTGGCGTTCTTCTTTGTCGTTCTTGGGATGTTTCGCTTTTTTGTTGGTGCGAACCTTGGCGGCTTGTGGCTGGCCTTTATCGGCTGGTTCCTGCTGGATGCTTCCCGCAGCAGTTATTTGCAAGCGGAGCTGACGTCGGGATTGCGCGGATTGCGCGTTGCGGACATCATGGACCGGGACTGTTCCATTGTGGAGAGTCATTTAAGTCTGCAGGACTTTGTCAATGAATATTTGCTGCGCAGCGGACGGCGCTGCTTTCTGGTTGTGCGCGACAATTCTCTGGTCGGGCTGATCACCCCCAATGAGGTCAGGCAAGTCCCGCGCGAAAACTGGGCGCAAACCAGCGTGCAGAGCGCGATGCGGCCCCTGCGGGAACTTCGAACGGTCTCGCCTGACACTCCGGCCCTCAAGGCACTCGAGGAAATGAGCCGCGAGGACATCAACCAATTGCCTGTCGTATCGAATGGAAGGATTGAGGGTATCTTTTCACGCGGCCAGGTGCTGCGTTACCTGCAGACCCACGCCGAATTGCACGGCGGGCACGCGACCGACAGCAATCAAGAGCTTCCGGGAACAAGGGCGGCCTGAAACTTAGTTTACAAGCACCCTGTGGCCGTCGTCGTTTCTATGGCCGAGAGAATTGATTTCGAAAGGGTGTGCCCAGCATGCGGAGCCAGGAACGGCGCGGTTGGGGAGCGTCGCGCCAGTTGTGCCGCCGATCCGATCTTGAGTCCGAGGTATAGACTGGCGCAGGCAGAGCTACGCACGCCGCTGTCGTAGTTGACCTGGATCATCTGGCGGTACGATTGGCCTTTTCAGTCCGGAAAACATACGTTCACAGTGCGCTGTTACGAGAACTCACGCCGTCTAGGCGATTCTCTGACCCGCGGGTTTGAAGTATCCGGCGACGAGCTCTCAAATGAATATTCGTGTGTGTTTTCTCGATGTCGGGGTGAAAGGTTTCCATGTTGGCGCTATTCAGGCACAATCGACCTGGCGCACCCTTGGGAACTCTCATCATGATCCGGGCTGAGAAGTTGATGCGGACGTGGAAGCGGAGGGGGTCCAGGACAGCCCCGCCAGCTTGGCCCAAAAACCCTCAGAAACCTCTGCACCAGCCAGCCGCACCGGAACCATGGAGCGAGGGTCGCCGCGGCGTCCAAGCTGGCTTGGGTACGTGAGGCGATCTCCGGCATCCGAAACGGCAAAATCTCGGTACAACTTCGGTACAACTGAGGGAGAGAAAGAATGGCTTTCTGGCTCCTAAGCGACACCAGATAAAACATTTGGAGTTTTTAATTTCATGGTTCGGGACCAGGGGGTCGAGTTACAGGGAGAGCTCCGCAACGGATTTCTGTGTCGGAACAACGCAGCTATTATCAAGGCTTAACGTGCCTGCAGACTCCGAGACCGTGCAGCTAGCTGTAATTGGATCGGCTTCGATGAAGCTCCGAGTCGGCACCGTTGGCACGCACGGCATTGCGTGTCCGTGCCAACCAGCGTAGCAAACGTCTGCCTCGGGCCTTTCGGCGCTGCTGGACTTGCACGATGATGTTCACGGTATCATTGTTGTTATATGAAAAGAGGCGCACTGATAGGACTCAAGCTGCCAGCCGCCGACGACATCAAGGTAGTGGCTCCGCCCCGGCACAAAGATGCGCTACCCGAGCTGTGGGAAGCCTTGTTGCCGCTCGTGAAAAGTGGCAAAAGCAAGATCAAGAGCCCAGCCGACATCGACCTCGCCAAAACCGAATACACGGTCAACGAAGTCGCTGCGATAACTGGCTGGAGCCGCGACACGATCATCCGCCGCTTCGCCAACGAGCGGGGCGTCAGGGTCGAAGGCAACACCGAGACGGTCAAGGGTCGCCGCAAATATCGCCAGTTGCGGATTCCAAAGTCAGTGTTGACGAGAATTCTGACTAGAGCTTGTTTCAAAAATATCTCCGAAGCGTAATCCAGAAGCAGGCGAGGTAGAAGAAGGCGGAGTAAGTGGAGAGCAGATGCTCATGACGAACCAGCAACCGGCGGAACTGACCGAGCCAAGCGTTGGTTCGCTCCACGATCCAGCGACGCTTATAGCGCCGCAATTTGCGTCCATCTTCATAACGCCGTTCCTTGTTGTTGCTCCGGTAGGGCACAATCAACTCAATGCCGCGCTTCTTGAACCGCTCCCGCAGTGGGTCGGAATCGTAGCCGCGGTCGGCAATCACGCGCTCCGGCCTTTGCCGCGGACAGCCTTTCGGCCGGGGGACGCGGACTTCGTCGAGCGTGGCTTCCGCAAGCTTAACTTCAGCCGGAGAGGCACTTTCCAGCCGAACTCCCAGCGGCCAACGGAACCGGG